>NZ_JBVJEA010000011.1:0-318001 GCF_055581985.1 Streptomyces sp. NPDC042336
GCAGGGGGGACCCTGTGGGAGAGTAGGACGCCGCCGAACAATTATTACGGGAAAGCCCCGCACCGGGAACGGTGCGGGGCTTTCTGCGTTTAGGGTCGCTGTATGCGCTACGACCTGGTTATCTTCGACAACGACGGTGTTCTCGTCGACAGCGAGCCGATCTCCAATCGGCTGCTCGCCGGCTATCTCACCGAGCTGGGGCACCCGACGTCCTACGAGGACTCGCTGCGGGACTACATGGGTGCCGCCATGCACCGCGTGCACGATCTCGTCCTGGAGCGGACGGGGCGGAGCTTGCCCGTGGAATTCGACGACGTGTTTCACCAGCGGGTGTTCGCCGCCTTCGAGAGGGAGCTGGAGCCGGTTCCCGGAGCCGTCGGGGTGCTGGAGAAGCTGGCCGCGGACGGGGTGGCGTACTGCGTGGCCTCGTCCGGGAGCCATGAGCGGATTCGGGTGGGGCATCGGAAGACCGGGCTGGACCGGTGGTTCGACGACGAGCGGATCTTCAGTTCCCAGGACGTGGGGCGGGGGAAGCCGGCGCCGGATCTGTTCCTGCACGCGGCGGAGCGGATGAGAGTGGCGCCGGAGCGGTGCGTCGTGGTCGAGGACAGTCCGCTCGGTGTGCGGGCCGCCGTCGCGGCCGGTATGGACGTGTACGGGTTCACCGCGATGACGCCCGCCGACAAGCTCGCCGGTGCCACGCGACTCTTCGGGGACATGGGGGAACTGGCCGATCTGCTGCGCGGCTGACATCTGACATTTGTCATGCGCTGATCCGGACGGTTGTTTCTACTGCGGGACCCCGTCCGGCCGCGAAGCTGAGGGCATGACCAAGCCTCGCAAGTCTCGGACCTTCGTGACGCTGCTCCTGGACGTGGGAGTGCCCGTCGGGTCGTACTACCTGCTGACGGGCGCGTTCGGGACGAGCGCGGTCGCGGCGCTCGGCTGGAGCAGTGTCGTGCCCGTGCTGCGGACCGGGTGGGGAGTGCTGAGGCAGCGGGAGGTGAACGCGCTGCCGCTGCTCGTCCTGCTGGCCAACCTGGCGGGGCTGCTGGTCGGCTTCGGAACGGGCGACGCCCGGCTGATGCTGGTCAAGGACAGCGCGATCACCAGCCTGGTCGGGTTCGCGCTGCTGGGGTCGGTGCTGCTCGGCCGGCCGCTGATGACGGGGACGCTCAAGCCGTGGCTGGTCAAGGGGGACGCGGTCCGAGAGGCGGCCTGGGGGAGGCTGCGGCGGGAGTCCTCGGCCTTCAGGCGGGCGGAGCTGCGGTTCTCGGCGGTGTGGGGGGCCGCCTTCGTCGGCGAGTGCGCGGTGCGGATCGTGGGGGTCTACACGCTGCCCGTCGACACGATGGTGTGGCTCGGGACGGTCGTCATGATCGTCACGATGGCCGTCGCCTTCGTGGTGAGCGGTGCGCTGGGGGCGGGGCCCATGGTCCACATGGTCGGAGCCGCCGTCAGCGATGCCGGCTCGGCCGACTCGCTCGACGCGGGTGGCGGGGCCCTGGAAGCTGAGAAGAATCACCTTTGGTTGGATCTACCCACGGGTAAGCCGGGGCCCTACGCTCGCCGCCATGACTGATGTGCTGCGGCGCGGCAGGGCCTCGCTCGCGTTCGGCTTCTTCGCCCAGGGGGTCGCCTTCGCGCTGCTGGTGACGCGTATCCCGGCCATCCAGGACCGGTACGGCGTCTCCGACGCGCTGCTCCCCGGCTTCCTCGCCGCCGTGCCGATCCTGGCCGGTGCCGGGAGCGTGGTGAGCGAGCGCCTGGTGCGGCGGGTGCGGCCGAGCCTGCTGCTGCGGTGGTCCCAGCCGGTGGTGCTGCTGGCGCTGCTCGGCGTCGGGGCGGGGGACCGGGTGGCGGTGCTGGCCGTCGCCCTGGGCGTCTTCGGTCTGGCCGTGGGGGCGCTGGACGCGTCGATGAACATGCTCGGGGTGAGCCTGCAACGGGCGTACGGGCGCAGCATCATGCTCGGGTTCCACGCGGCGTACAGCCTGGGCGGGATTCTCGGGGCCTCGCTGGCGTGGGCGGGTGCGCACTGGGACCTGGCGCTGTGGGTGTCGTACCTGCCGGTCGTGGTGCTGCTGTTGCCGGCGGCGCTGGTGGGGAGCCGGTGGTACGTCGACGGGGATCGCGGCGGCGCGGAGGGCGAGGGTGCCGGCGGGGGCGGAGTCGGCGCAGGCGTCGGCTTCAAGGTGCTGTTGCCGCTGTGCCTGGTGATGACGTTCGCGTACATCGGGGACTCGACCGTCTCCAACTGGAGCGCGAAGTACCTGCAGGACGTGCTGGGGAGTTCGGAGCAGCTGGCCACCGTGCCGTACAACGTCTACATGGTGACCACGCTGGTGGGGCGGGCCGTCGGGGACTTCGGCGTGCGGCGGTTCGGTGCCGTGGCGGTGGTGCGGGGCGGGGCGGTCGTCGCGGCGGGCGGGTTCGCCGTGGTGGCGTCGGCGCCGGGGGCCCGGGTGGGGATGCTCGGGTTCACGCTGCTGGGTCTCGGGCTGTGTGTGCTGGTGCCGCAGACGTTCGCGGCGGCGGGGCGGCTGGCGGCGGAGCGGGACGGTCGTCCGGGGGCGTCCGATGCCGCGGTGGCGCGGCTCAATGTGTTCAACTACGTCGGTTTCCTGATCGGTTCGCCGTTGGTGGGGGCGCTGGGGGACGCGTGGAGCTATCGCGGGGCGATGCTCGTGCCGATGGTGTTGGTGCTGGTGACGGTCGTGTACGCCAGGTCGTTCGGGACTCAACCGGACCGATACGGTGGCAGTCATGAGCGGCCGCGCACAGCTGATGTGGGACGAGGCAGTAACGGGCTATGACTTCGGTCCCGAGCACCCGATGGATCCGGTCCGGCTCGCCCTGACGCGAAGTCTGGTCGGTGCTCTCGGGCTCGACCGGGAGGTGGAGGTCGTCGCGGCGCGTCCGGCCGGGGAGTCGACGCTGCGGCTGGTCCACCGCGAGGACTACCTCGACGCGGTGAAGGCGGCGTCGGCCGATCCGGGGGCGGCGGACGGGTCGTACGGGCTCGGGACGGTCGATGACCCGGCCTTCGCGGGGATGCACGAGGTGTCCGCGCTGATCGCCGGTCAGTCGGTGGGGGCGGCGGAGGCGGTGTGGCGCGGGGACGCGCTGCACGCGGTGAACTTCGCGGGCGGGCTGCACCACGCGATGCCGGGCGCGGCGTCCGGGTTCTGCGTGTACAACGACGCGGCGCTGGCGGTCGCGCGGCTGCTGGAGCTGGGGGCCGAGCGGGTCGCGTACGTGGACGTCGACGTGCATCACGGGGACGGGGTGCAGGCGGCGTTCTGGGAGGACCCGCGGGTCGTGACGGTGTCGCTGCACGAGCATCCGGCGACGCTGTTCCCGCAGACCGGCTGGCCGGAGGAGACGGGGGCGGACTGCGCCGAGGGTTCGGCCGTGAACGTCGCGCTGCCGGCGGGGACCGGGGACGCGGGGTGGCTGCGGGCGTTCCACGCGGTGGTGCCCGAGGTCCTCGCGGAGTTCCGGCCGCAGGTGCTGGTGACGCAGCACGGTGCCGACACGCACTTCGAGGACCCGCTGGCGCATCTGGCGGTGTCGCTGGACGCGCAGCGGGCGGTGCAGGTGGCGTGTCATGAGCTGGCGCACGAGTACGCCGGGGGGCGGTGGGTGGCGCTCGGCGGGGGCGGCTACGCCGTGGTGGAGGTGGTGCCGCGGTCGTGGACTCACCTGGTGGGGATCGCGGCGGGGCGGCCGGTGGAGCCGGAGACGGTGATTCCGGAGGGGTGGCGGCAGGAGGTGTTCGCGCGGACGCGGCAGCTGGGGCCGCAGCGGATGACCGATGGGCGGTGGCCGGTGTCCTGGGCCCCGTGGGAGTCGGGGTACGACCCCGCGGACCGGTTGGACCAGGCGGTGCGGGCGGCCCGGCGGGCGGTGTTTCCGCTGCGGGGGCTGCTGCCGTAGCAGCGGCTCCCTGGTGGCCCGGCGCCGGGCGGGGGTGGCGTGCGCGAACCGGCGCCGGCCGGGTGCCCGCAGCCACGATTACGCCGTCCGTGCGTAGGTTCTCCCGTTTCGGGTCCGGTGTGTCGGGTGAACCGGCAGCATCGGAGGGGTGCTGACCCGTGGAGCTCTTCGGGCTCATCTTCTTGATGTCCGGCTGGCCGGGGTGGTGGCGACCTCCCGGGAGGTGAGTCTGCGGAGTTACCGGTTGTTCGCCGCGAGGGATCCCCGGGTGCTGCTCGGGATCGACCCGGAGCGGGCCTGGGGGCTGCGGGAGCTGCTGGGGCTGATGGCGCGGAGGTGCGGGGTTTCGGCCGATCCGCGCGACACCTCGGGTCCGGACGTGATCGACCCGGACCGGACCCTTGCGGCGCTGGACGACTTCGCCGACCGGCTCGCGGCGGTCGCCAGGCGTCGTGCTCCGGTGCTGCTCGGCACCGGGCATCCGCATCGACTGCTCGGTTTCTACGCCGCCTTGGCCGAGGCGCTGTCGGCGGCGGGATGTGCTGTCCTCACCCCGGCGCAGGGTCGCTCTGTCGACATATTGACCCGGTTCGGTCTACGCACGTACCGCCTCGACTACGTCCGTGGAGTCGCGTTGGTGCGGGAGCCCGGCGCCGGGCACGCCGGTGGTGAGCCCGGCGCGCACACGCACTCGCCGCTGCCGGTTCGGGCCGCGCTGGCTGCCGCGGCCGCGGGCGGCGGGCCGCTGCCCGAGTTGGTGATCGGGGACCACGGGTGGGCCTGCGGAGCAGGTCAGCTGGGGTTCGAGGCCATCGGGCCGGCCGATACGGACGATCCCGCGCTCTTCGTCGGTCAGGCCGAGGGGCTCGTGTCCGTCGCCGTTCCACTTGATGACGCTGTGCGGTCTGAGTACTACCGACCGCTTACCCGCTACGTACTCAATCGGGCGTGTCTGTCACGGTAGGGAAGCGATGGGTGCACCTCTTCCCCATTCGCATCACCCGCCCCTACATTGGGGAGTGAGCACGCAGCGACGAAGAGTCACCGGAAGGGGAAGCCGGTGGCCGTCGAGTGCGGAAGGTTCAGGTGTGTCATGGCTGCAGCTGGCGAAAGGCCTCTGAACGAGGTTCAGTTCCTTACCGTGGCGGAAGTCGCCTCGGTGATGCGCGTGTCCAAGATGACCGTGTACCGGTTGGTGCACAGCGGTCATCTGCCCGCGATCCGGGTGGGACGGTCGTTCCGTGTCCCGGAGCAAGCGGTTCACGAGTACCTCCGCGAGAGCTACGTGGGGGTGGAAACGGCCTGACGGCCCTCGATTACACCCTCAGCGCTCGGACCGGTAGGCTGGCCCCTCGTAGGTCGTGTGGGCCCATGGCGCTCACCAACCGAGTGATGAGAAGTGAGCGAGGATAGTCGTGGGCTCTGTTATCAAGAAGCGGCGCAAGCGGATGGCCAAGAAGAAGCACCGCAAGCTGCTGAAGCGCACGCGCGTTCAGCGTCGCAACAAGAAGTAAGCGACGCTGCGCCGTCAGCGTGACCTGTGGCCCCCCACCGCATCCGGTGGGGGGCCACAGTCGTGTTTTCGTCATCTGCCCTGTCCGTCGGTCATCACGGGGCAACACCTACCGGCTAAGTTGGCCGGAGCAGGGCTGGAGCAGGGCGGAAGGAAGGCGCTGATCTTGGGCAAGGTCGTGCTCGTGACCGGAGTGGCCCGGCAGCTGGGCGGCCGGTTCGTCCGGCGCGTCCAGCGTGATCCCGACGTGGAGCGGGTCGTCGGCGTGGACGCCGTCGCGCCCGAGCACCATCTGGGCGGCGCGGAGTTCGTCCAGGCGGACATCCGGCAGTCGGCCATCGGACGGGTGCTCGCCGAGACGCGGGCGGACACGGTCGTCCACCTGGACGTGACGGGTACACCGCTGGGCAGCGGCAGCCGTACGTCGGTGAAGGAGACCAACGTCATCGGCACGATGCAGCTGCTCGGCGCCTGCCAGAAGTCGCCGACGGTGCGGCGGCTGGTGGTGAAGTCCAGTACGAACGTCTACGGGTCCGCCCCGCGCGACCCGGCCGTCTGCACCGAGACCACCGCGCCCAAGTCCCTGCCCAGCGGCGGCTTCGCCAAGGACGCGGTCGAGGTCGAGGGGTACGTGCGGGGCTTCGCGCGCCGTCGGCCGGACGTGTCGGTGACCGTGCTGCGGTTCGCCAACATCCTCGGCCCGGCCGCGGACACGCCGCTCGCCTCGTACTTCGGACTGCCGGTGCTGCCGACGGTGTTCGGCTACGACCCGCGGCTGCAGTTCGTGCACGAGGACGACGTGATCGAGGTGCTGCGGGTCTGCTCGCACGAGGCCCGGCGGGGGACGCTGAACAGCGGGACCTTCAACATCGCCGGTGACGGTGTGCTGCTGCTCTCCCAGTGCTCACGGCGGCTCGGCCGTCCCACGGTGCCGTTGCTGCTGCCGGCGGTCACCTGGGCGGGATCGCTCGTGCGTACGCTGGGGATGACGGACTTCTCCCCCGAGCAGATCCGGCTGCTCACCCACGGTCGGGTGGTGGACACCACGCAGATGCGCGAGACGCTGGGCTTCAGGCCGAAGTACTCGACGGCCGGGGCGTTCGCGGACTTCGCCCGCGGCCGCGGTGCCGGACTGCTGCCGCCCGAGGCCCTCGCGGGGGCCGTCGACCGGATCGCGGAGCTGTCCCGGCGGGGCAGCGGTCACCTCCCGACGCAGAGCGCCAACTGAGGAGCGCATCAACGATGGCGGACGCCAAGGTCATTCCGTTCGACGACGACCGGTCGCGGGGGAGCCGCGGCGCGGGGAGCCGGCGCAGGAGCAGTTCGGCGGAGTCGGCGCCGGTGGGCGAGGGGGCGGTGGGCGAGGTGCAGCCGCTGCCCGTACGGGCGGCCTCCGCAGCGGACCCCGCCCCCGGGCCGCAGGAGCCGCCCGGGGCCCAGCCGGTGGTGGAGGGCGGCGAGGACGGCGGAGACGGTGGCCTGGAGCGGCGCGTCGCGGCCGGCCTGTCCTTCCTGCGCCGCCGGCTCACCGGGGACTACGAGGTCGACGACTTCGGCTACGACGCCGAGCTGACCGACCAGGTGCTGATGTCCCTGCTGCGGCCGGTGTACGAGAAGTACTTTCGGGTCGAGGTGAAGGGCGTGGAGAACATCCCGGCCGAGGGCGGTGCGCTGATCGTCGCCAACCACTCCGGGACGCTGCCGCTCGACGGGCTGATGATGCAGGTCGCCGTGCACGACCACCATCCGGCCGACCGGCACCTGCGGCTGCTGGCGGCGGACCTGGTGTTCGTGCTGCCGGTGGTCAACGAGCTGGCGCGCAAGCTGGGCCACACCCTGGCCTGCGCGGAGGACGCCGAACGGCTGCTGGCACAGGGCGAGCTGGTCGGGGTGATGCCGGAGGGCTTCAAAGGCATCGGCAAGCCGTTCGGCGAGCGCTACAAGCTCCAGCGGTTCGGGCGCGGCGGCTTCGTGTCCACGGCCCTGCGGCAGGGGGCGCCGATCGTTCCGTGCTCGATCGTCGGGGCGGAGGAGATCTACCCGATGATCGGCAACTCCAAGACCATGGCGCGGCTGCTGGGCTTCCCGTACTTCCCGCTCACGCCGACCTTCCCGTGGCTCGGACCGCTGGGCGCGGTGCCGCTGCCCACGAAGTGGACGATCCAGTTCGGCGAGCCGATCCCGACGGACGGCTACGCACCGGAGGCGGCCGAGGACCCGGTGCTCATGTTCAACCTGACCGACCAGGTACGGGAGCAGATTCAGCACACGCTCTACAAGCTGTTGGTGCAGCGGCGGTCGGTGTTCTTCTGAGGCGATGACGGGGCGCCCCTGGCGTGGGGGCGCCCCGTCGGGCTCAGTCCGCGTCCTCCGCCTCGATGCCCAGGCCGGGCAGGAGGCCCGGGAGGAGGGGCGGGAGGGTGACGTCCGGCTTCGCGGGCGGGGTGTTGCCGCCCGTGGACGGGGTGGCGGTGCCGCTGTCGTCCTTCGGCGGGTCGAGCAGGCCGCCGGTGCCGCCGCCGAGCAGGCCGTCGCTCTCGTCGCCGGAGTCGGTGGACTCGCTGGGCCGGCCGGACTGGGAACGCCCGCGCTCGGACGTGCCGTCGTCGCCGGTGCGGGGCGGCGACGAGTGGCCGGAGCCGGGGGTGCCGGTGGTCGTCGAGCCGGAACCGCCAGGCCGGCCGCCGTCCCCGCTGTCGTCGTCCTCGGCGGGCGGCCGGGGCAGCATGGACTCCAGCGGAGCCACGTCGTCGTCTATGGCGTCGAACACCGACGACACCTGCTCACTGACGTCCCCGAGCTGCACGGGCAGCCGCTCGCGCAGGGCTCCCCAGGTCTCCCGGTGGGACTGGGAGAAGGCGGAGAGGGCCTGCATGGGGGCCAGCGAGTCCGGGTCGAGGGCGTAGGCCGCGCTGAGCAGACGGTGGCCCTCGGAGGCGTCGTGCCGCATGCCGGACAGGGCGCGGCGGACCTCGCCGAGGGACTCGTGGTCGAGGGGGCCGCTGCGGCCGCGCTCCATCAGCCGGCGTGCCTCGCTGAGCCGGGTCGAGGCGAGGTCCAGGTAGGCCCGGCCCCGCTCGTCGTTGCCGTCGGCGAGGCCGAGGCGGAAGTCCTCTATGCCGCGCTTGAGGCCGTAGAGCGAGTCGCCGGGCAGGGCGTCCGAACTGGCGGCGGCGACTCCGCCGAAGGCCCCGGCGGCCACGCTCACGCTCAGTCCGCCCGCGGTGAGGCCCTTGGCCAGCCGCGAGCGGGGCCGGAACCTGCTCAGCGGGGCCGCCCGATGGGCGCCGCGTGCCCGGCGCTGCTCCGGTACCGACGTGTCCGCCGCCTCGCCGCTCGCGGTGCCCTCCTGCAGCATGGCCTCGAAGGCGGCCACGAGCTGGGCCCGCTGGACGACCTTGACCTCGGGATCCAGCTTCGGCCGGGGCAGCGTCTCCAGACCATGGGCGAGGGTCACCAGGTGACCCTGCTCGGTCGGTTCCGCGGTGGCCCCGGCGGTCGCCGGCCCTCCGGACTGCTCGGCCGCCGCCCCGGGATCCGACTGCTCCTCCAGGGCCTGGGCGAAGGCGTTCGCCCGCCGGTGTGCCGATACGTTCGCGATCACTGGCGGCACCTCCTCTCGTCATCACGGTCGACTCCCCAGGGGGTCCTGAGGGTTGCACGCCCTGATCGGAACCATCCGATCGGGTGATCGGAGTCGGCCAGGGAGTGACCACAGGGAGCCTGCATCCCGCACAACGAGCGGCGCGGCACTTGGGTTACGGACGGTGGATGATCGGACCGCGGACTCAACAGACTCTCACCAGTGGTGACTTGGGAAATGCGAAGGGTGAGCGCCCTCGGGGGGCGGCTTCAGCGGGCGTCGTCCGGGAGCAGCCGGGCGAGGGTGCGCACGGCCCGGTACTGGAGCGTCTTGATGGCGCCCTCGTTCTTGCCCATGACACGGGCGGTCTCGGCGACCGAGAGGCCCTGGAGGAAGCGCAGGGTCACGCACTCCTGCTGCTGCGGGTTGAGCCGTCGTACGGCCTCCAGGAGGGCGGCGTTGGAGAGGGACTCGAGGACGGAGTCCTCGGGCGAGCGCTCGACCTCGTTGGCGTCGAGCATCTCGCCGGTGGTGACCTCGAGACGGAAGCGGCTGGACTTGAAGTGGTCGGCGACCAGGTTGCGGGCGATCGTCACGAGCCAGGCGCCGAAGTCGCGCCCCTGCCAGGTGAAGGTGCCGATGCGTCGCAGGGCCCGCAGAAAGGTCTCACTGGTGAGGTCCTCGGCGGTGGCCTTGCCGCCCACGCGGTAGTAGATGTAGCGGTACACGGTGTCGCTGTACTGGTCGTAGAGCCGGCCGAAGGCGTCGGCCTCGCCGGCCTGGGCCCGCTCGACCAGCTCCATCATGCGGGCGCTGTCGCTGTCCGCGGCGGGGCGGCGGTGGGTGGTGGCGGCGGCCCCGGACGAGGACGACCGCGCGCGTCTGCCGACGGCGGCGCTTCCTTCGGCCAGTGCGTAGCACGGACCGGCGGGCACGGCGGCCGCGGCGAGGGCGGGGACGGCATACGCGGTGGGGACGAAGCCGCGCAACAGGTCTTGGGCTGATTTGACCGTTGCGCGCAGCGTAGCCAGGCCCGAGGCGTCAACCCCGACGTGTGGGTACACGGGACTCCCAGAGGCAGAGCTTCCATCACGTGCAGTACGGAACCATTCACCCGTCGTAGCGAAGGTGGGGCACCGGAATGCGTCTGAGGAGAATAACGCTTCGTGCAGGCACTGCTACGCCCAGTTGCTCAAATCATCGATTACGTCGCTTCCGTGCCCGATTGACGCTCGATCAGCTGCGCCAAAATGATCGCTCGGTGACCGGAGTGGTTCGAATTCCGGATGACTACAGAGCGTGTTGTGGTCGATGTGAGTACAGGGGACTGGAGAGCCCGTCCCGGGGGTACGTCATCCCGACTGGGTCAACGGCGGCGGCGGTGCAGCGCGATGGCCGCCGCGGTGCCGCCCGCCACCGCGCCGACGCCGGCGGCCGCGGGGATGCCGACCTTGGCCGCCTTGCGGCCGGTGCGGTAGTCGCGCAGGCGCCACTCCAGCTCGCGGGCGTGCTTGCGCAGCTTGGAGTCCGGGTTGATGGCGTACGGGTGTCCGACCAGCGACAGCATCGGGATGTCGTTGTGGGAGTCGCTGTAGGCGGCGCAGCGGGACAGGTCCAGGGCCTCCGCCGCCGCCAGGGCGCGCACCGCCTCCGCCTTCGCGGGGCCGTGCAGCGGTTCGCCGACCAGCTTGCCCGTGTAGACGCCGCCGATCGACTCGGCCACCGTGCCGAGCGCGCCGGTCAGGCCCAGGCGGCGGGCGATCACCTGGGCGATCTCCACCGGGGCCGCCGTGACCAGCCAGACCTTCTGTCCGGCGTCCAGGTGGGCCTGGGCGAGGGCGCGGGTGCCGGGCCAGATCCGCTCGGCCATGTACTCGTCGTAGATCTCCTCGCCGATCGACTTCAGCTCGGAGACCCGGTGGCCCTTGACGATGGACAGGGCGGAGTCGCGGGCGTCCTGCATGTGCTCCGGGTCCTCGAACCCGGCCAGCCGGAACCACGCCTGCTGCCAGGCGAAGCGCGCGAGGTCGCGGGTCTCGAAGAACTTCCGCTTGTACAGGCCCCGGCCGAAGTGGAAGATCGCAGCGCCCTGCATCACGGTGTTGTCGAGGTCGAAGAAGGCGGCCGCCCGGTCGTCGCCGTGCACCGGGAACTCCGGTTCCGCGGCGCCGGAGCCGGCGGCGGCTTCCGGTGTTCTCCCGGCGGTCTCGGCGGCCTCCGCGGACTTGCGCGCCGCCTCCGCCGAGGCCTCGCCTGCCAACACGCTCCGCGCCGTGGCGGAGCGCCTACGGGGAGTGAGCCATCGAAGAGCGGCCATGCCCGTGAGCATAGCCAGTTTGTTCGGACGCTTCGGAGTCGAGAGGTTCGCGGGCTGTGAACTCTGGGCGACCGTGCCGTTAAAGGGCTTCCCGCCGAGGGGGCGCACGCGCGCGCGAGAATGGCCGGCATGAGTCCCCTCTTCCGCCGGAAGCCCACGCAGCCCCCTGAGCACTCCGAGAACCATCTCGTCACCCTCATTCGCAAACCCGGCTGTCATCTGTGTGATGACGCACAGCTCGTCGTCGAGAAGGTCTGTGCCGAGCTCGGTGTCCCCTGGGAGGGGAAGGACATCACCGAGGACCCCGAACTCCACGACCAGTACTGGGAACAGATCCCGGTCGTGCTGGTCGACGGCCGGCAGCACACCTTCTGGCGTGTGAACGAGGAACGGCTGCGCAAGGCACTGACCGATCAGTACAAGTAGTCCGTATGGTCGCTTAGGATCGATGGCGACCAGGTCTCGGGGGCGTTGATCGTGAGGAGTGTGTGCGGCTTTGCCCCCGATGAGTGAGGAACGAGGGCGTGTATGCGCCGGTTCCCGTCCCGTGCGCCGGGGGCGCGTGACCCCGGTCACGTTGGCCGGGCAAATCGGACACCATCTTTGTGCACGCGTTCACAAAGACATAGCCTGCATTCGACGGGGCGGTCATGTAGGGACGTATGACCGCCTACAGCCCCGCTCTACCCGCAGGAGCACCGTGGCAACTGGCCGAACACACCGACCGGCGACCCGCAGCCGAGGGATTCCCGAGGCCACCGTCGCCAGGCTTCCGCTGTACCTCCGCGCACTGACCGCGCTCTCCGAGCGCTCGGTGCCCACGGTCTCGTCCGAGGAGCTGGCGGCCGCCGCGGGGGTCAACTCCGCGAAGCTGCGCAAGGACTTCTCCTACCTCGGCTCCTACGGGACGCGGGGCGTCGGCTACGACGTCGAGTATCTCGTCTACCAGATCTCGCGTGAACTCGGCCTGACCCAGGACTGGCCGGTTGTGATCGTGGGAATCGGTAACCTCGGCGCCGCGCTCGCCAACTACGGCGGCTTCGCCTCCCGCGGATTCCGGGTCGCCGCGCTCATCGACGCCGACCCGGGGATGGCCGGAAAGCCGGTGGCCGGCATCCCGGTGCAGCACACCGACGAGTTGGAGAAGATCATCCGGGACGACGGTGTCTCCATCGGTGTGATCGCGACCCCCGCCGGTGCCGCCCAGCAGGTCTGCGACCGCCTCGTGGCCGCCGGTGTCACCTCCATCCTGAACTTCGCGCCGACCGTCCTGAACGTCCCCGAGGGCGTCGACGTGCGCAAGGTCGACCTCTCCATCGAGCTGCAGATCCTCGCCTTCCACGAGCAGCGCAAGGCGGGCGAGGAAGCCGCGGGCGACGCCGGTGTCGTGCCGCCCGTCGCCGCGCGCAAGCAGCAGCCCTCCACCGACCAGGGACCCGACGGGGACGTGCCCGCCGTGATGCCGGCATGAGCCTCCTCGTCGTCGGGCTGAGCCACCGCAGTGCCCCGGTGAGCGTGCTGGAGCGTGCCTCGCTGAACGCGGACGCGCAGCTCAAGCTGCTCCAGGACACGGTCGCCGCCGAACCGGCCGCCGAGGCCGCGGTGCTGGCCACCTGCAACCGCATCGAGCTGTACGCCGACGTGGACAAGTTCCACGCCGGTGTCGCCGAGCTGTCCACGCTGCTCGCCCAGCACAGCGGGGTCGGCCTGGAGGAGCTCACCCCCCACCTCTACGTGCACTACGAGGACCGGGCCGTCCACCACCTGTTCTCGGTGGCCTGCGGGCTCGACTCGATGGTGGTCGGCGAGGGGCAGATCCTCGGCCAGATAAAGGACTCGCTGGCCCGCGCCCAGGACCTGCACACCGCCGGACGGCTCCTGAACGACCTGTTCCAGCAGGCGCTGCGGGTCGGCAAGCGCGCCCACTCCGAGACCGGCATCGACCGCGCCGGACAGTCCCTGGTCACCTTCGGCCTGGAGCAGCTGTCCGCCGGAGCCGACGTCCAGCGGTGGGCCCGGGGCAAGAAGGCGCTGGTCATCGGCGCCGGTTCGATGTCCTCGCTGGCCGCCGCCACGCTGGCGCGGTCCGGGGTCGCCGAGATCGTGGTCGCCAACCGCACCTTCGAGCGCGCCGAGCGCCTCGCCGAGATCCTGTCCGAGGGCGACGACACGGACGTGCTGGCCCGCGCGGTACCGATGGACGCGGTGCCGGTCGAGCTGACACGTGCCGACGTGGCCGTCTCCTGCACCGGTGCGACGGGTCTCGTCCTCACGGCCGACTCCGTGGCGGCGACGGTGCAGGGCCGCACCGGCGCGCCCGCCGTCGAGTCCGGCGCCGGTTCCGTCGGCGTACGGGAGGACCGGCAGGGTGCGGAAACGCCACTGCCGGGTGCCGGTACCGGCGGCGACGAGAACTGCCCCCTGGACCTCTCCTCCGTCTCCTCCGTGCCGTCCGGCTTCTCCGTCATGGGCGAGGCCGCCGTGGCCGGCCTGGACGCCGCGACGCTGGAGCAGCACGGGGCGTGGGCCGCGGGCGGTACGGCGGTGGACCGCTCGCGCGAGACGGGCCGGACCGGTCCGGAGGCGGAGGCGGAGCTGATCGGCGCGCTCGCCGCGACGGCGACGCGGGTCGGGCGCATCCCCGAGCGCCGCCGTCCGGAGCCGGTCGCCGAGGTGCCGCGACCCGAGCCCGTGCTGTTCCTGCTCGACCTCGCGATGCCGCGCGACGTCGACGCCGCCGTGCACCGGCTGGCCGGGGTGCGTCTGGTGGACATCGAGTCGCTCGCCGACGCCTCCGCCGACGCCCCGATGGCCGCCGACGTGGACATGGTCCGCCGGATCGTCGCCGACGAGGTCGCGGCCTTCGGCGCCGCCCAGCGCGCCGCGCACATCACGCCCACCGTGGTCGCGCTGCGCAGCATGGCCGCGGACGTGGTGGCCGGTGAGATCGCCCGCCTGGAGGGGCGGCTGCCGGGCCTCGACGACAAGCACCGCGCCGAGATCACCCAGACCGTCAAGCGTGTGGTCGACAAGCTCCTGCACGCACCGACGGTGCGGGTCAAGCAGCTCGCCGCCGAGCCCGGCGGTGCCGGGTACGCGGACGCGCTGCGCACCCTGTTCGACCTCGACCAGGAGACGGTGGCCTCCGTCTCCAGCGCCGGGAACAGCACCACTGAGAAGAACCGAGGGCCGGCATGACTGAGAAGGCACTGAGGCTGGGGACCAGGCGGAGCAAGCTCGCCATGGCCCAGTCCGGCCAGGTGGCGGACGCCGTGAGCCAGGTGACCGGTCGGCCCGTTGAGCTGGTCGAGATCACCACGTACGGCGACACGTCGCGCGAGCACCTGGCGCAGATCGGCGGTACGGGCGTGTTCGTCGCCGCGCTGCGCGACGCGCTGCTGCGGGGAGAGGTGGACTTCGCGGTTCACTCGCTCAAGGACCTCCCCACCGCGCAGCACGAGGGCCTGGTCGTGGCCGCGATCCCGGAGCGCGAGGACCCGCGGGACGTGGTCGTCGCCCGGGACGCGCGCAAGCTGACCGACCTCCCGCGCGGGGCACGCATCGGTACGGGCGCGCCGCGTCGCATGGCGCAGCTGAACGCGTACGCCCGCACCCACGGGCTGGAGATCGAGACGGTCCCGATCCGGGGCAACGTCGACACGCGCATCGGATACGTCCGCAGCGGTGAGCTGGACGCGGTCGTGCTGGCCGCCGCCGGGCTGAACCGGGTGGGGCGCATCGACGAGGTGACCGACTTCCTGTCGGTCGACACGGTTCTGCCGGCCCCCGGCCAGGGGGCACTGGCGATCGAGTGCGCGGCGGACAACGCCTCGCTGATCGCCGCGCTCGCCGAACTCGACGACCCGTTCACGCGGGCCGCCGTAACGGCCGAGCGGTCACTGCTCGCCGCCCTGGAGGCCGGCTGCAGCGCCCCGGTGGGCGCGCTGGCCGACCTTCTGGCCGACGGGCAGATTGTCAAGGAAATGCGCCTGCGCGGCGTCGTCGGCACGACCGACGGCTCGACGCTGGTGCAGCTGTCCACCACCGGTCCCGTGCCCGAGACGCACGAGGCGGCGCTGGCACTCGGTCGCGAACTCGCCACCGAGATGCTCGCCCAGGGCGCGGCCGGTCTGATGGGGGAGCGAGCACATTGAGCCCCACCACCTTTCCCGCCGGTCCGGAACACGGGCACGTCACCTTCCTCGGTGCCGGACCCGGAGATCCGGGACTGCTGACTCTGCGCGCCGTCGAGGCGCTGGCGCACGCGGACGTCCTCGTCGCCGAGCACGAGGTGCTCGACGTCGTACGCACGCATGCGAGGCAGGGCGTGTCGGAAGTGCACACGGATGCCGATCCGTCGGATCCGGGCACAGGCGCGCCCCAGCTGACGGTTGTTGACGGTGCGTCAACGACCCTCGGCGCCCCCGCTGTGCGGGATGCCGCACATCTTGTCATGGAGGCCGCGCGGGGCGGCAGGCGGGTCGTGCGTGCGGTGACCGGGGACCCCGGGCTCGACACGTACGCCGCCGAGGAGATGCTGGCGTGCGCCGCGGCCGGGGTGCCCTTCGAGGTGGTCCCGGGTATCGCGAACGCCGTCGGTGTGCCCGCGTACGCCGGTGTGCCGCTGCGCGACGCGGAGGGCGCCGACGTGCGGTTCGTGGACGCCCGTACGGCGTCGGACCGCTGCTGGACCGAGGTGGGCGCCTCCGACGGCACGGTGGTCGTGTCGACGACGCTGGACTCGGTGGCCGCGGCGGCCGGGGAGCTGGTGTCGGCGGGCCGCAAGCCGGACACTCCGCTGACGGTGACGATCGCCGGGACGACGACGCGGCAGCGGACCTGGACGGCGACGCTGGGCACGGTCGCGCAGACGCTGAAGCAGGCGAAGGTGCTGCCGTCCCCGGACGGCGGCCGCCCGGTGATAGCCGTGGTCGGCGAGCGTTCCGCCCCCGCCCGGCGCGACCAGCTGTCGTGGTTCGAGTCCAAGCCGCTGTTCGGCTGGAAGGTCCTCGTGCCGCGCACCAAGGAGCAGGCGGTTTCGCTCTCCGACCAGCTGCGGTCCTACGGGGCCGTCCCCAGCGAGGTCCCGACCATCGCGGTGGAACCGCCGCGCACCCCGCAGCAGATGGAGCGGGCGGTCAAGGGCCTGGTGACGGGCCGCTACGAGTGGATCGCGTTCACGTCCGTCAACGCGGTGAAGGCGGTCCGCGAGAAGTTCGAGGAGTACGGCCTCGACGCCCGCGCCTTCGCCGGTATCAAGGTCGCCGCGGTCGGTGAGCAGACGGCCAACGCCCTGATCGCCTTCGGCGTGAAGCCGGACCTGGTGCCGAGCGGCGAGCAGTCGGCCGCCGGTCTGCTGGAGGACTGGCCGCCGTACGACCCGGTCTTCGACCCGATCGACCGCGTCTTCCTGCCGCGGGCGGACATCGCCACCGAGACCCTCGTCGCCGGTCTGATCGAGCTGGGCTGGGAGGTCGACGACGTCACGGCCTACCGCACGGTGCGCGCCTCGCCGCCCCCGGCCACGACGCGGGAGGCCATCAAGGGCGGCGGCTTCGACGCGGTGCTCTTCACCTCGTCCTCCACGGTCCGCAACCTCGTCGGCATCGCGGGCAAGCCGCACAACGTCACGGTGATCGCCTGCATCGGCCCGGCGACGGCCAAGACGGCCGAGGAACACGGGCTGCGCGTCGACGTCATGGCACCGGAGCCGTCCGTCCTGAAGCTGGCGGAGGCTCTGGCCGACTTCGGCCTGCGGCGCCGGGCGGCGGCGTTGGAGGCGGGGGACCCGGTGACGCGGCCGAGCGAACGGCGGCCGGGGTCGCGGAGACGGCGGTCGTCGACCTGAGGTGATGCGGGGCGCTCCTGGTTCGGGGGCGCCCCGTCGTCGTCGCGCGGTTCAGGCCGTACGGGGGCAGGTCCGGCACGGTCGGTCCAGGCCGCCGTCGGCCCCGTGAGCCGGGTGTGTCCGGGCGGCCGCTCACCGGCAGAGGGACCGGAGGTCCTCCGCGAAGGCCGGGAAGGCGGCGCGGGCCTCCTTGACGATGTCCGCGGCCGGGCGGCGTGGCGTGGTGGCGTGGCGTTCGGCGAGTGCGGTGAGGTCGGGGTCGGGGCGTTCCGTGCCCTCCTCGTCCGCCTCGGCGGGGCCCATTCCGTCGGCGAGCAGCCACAGGAAGTCGGACAGGTTCCCGGCGACCACGTCGCATTCGCCCTCCGATCCCACGTACACCACGGGCTGCTCGGTGAGGGGGCGGCCGGGGCGTCCGTGCCAGAGGGCCGCGCGGCCACCGGCGCCGTCCTGGCCGAACACGCGGTAGGCGGAGCCGTCGGCTTCGGCGTTCCCCGTCCACCGGCGCAGCCAGCGAGTGGTCTCCTCGGCGGAGTCGAACGCGGCGTAGGGCTCGAAGTCGATCCCGTCGCCGTCGGCGTAGTCGAACTCGACGCGGGCCACGTCGGCCAGGGCGGGTGGCAGGCGGCGGTCGTCACCGGGCGTCTCGTTCATGGCCGCACCGTAGCCGTCCGCGCCGCCACCGGTAGCCGCAGCCCCGACAGGTCCAGAGGTGGGGCCGGGGGGAGTGGGCCGGGGCGGGACGGGGGGTGGGCCCGGAAGGACTGGAAGAGGTAGGTGAGGAGGCGGCGGGCGGCGGGGACGGCGGTCTCGGGGGGTTGGCCCGCCAGGCCGCTGACGGCCAGGAGGAGCAGGGGGATGTCGGCCGGGTCGAAGTCCTCGCGGAGTCGGCCGGCGTCGCGGGCGCGCTGGACCAGGTGGGACAGGCGGTCCTCGGCGATGGCGCGTTCCCGGTCGTAGTCCAGGGCCTCGGGGAAGTCGGCCATGAAGACCGTTTCGAAGCCGCGGTCGGTGACCAGCGTGGTGCATACCTTTTCGAGGAGAACGTACAGGCCGTGGCCCGGGTCGGGGTCCGCCATGGCCTCGTCGAACGCGGTCGCGCACATGGCCAGCTGGTCCTCGAAGGCGGCGGTGACGAGTGCCGAGCGGGTGGGGAAGCGTCGGTAGAGGGTGGCCACGCCGAGCCCGGCCCGGCGCGCGACCGCGCTCATCGGGGCGTCCACGCCCTGGGCGGCGAAGATCTCGCGGGCGGCCTCCAGGACGCGTTCGCGGTTGCGGCGGGCGTCGGCGCGCAGCCCCGCCGGGGCCTCTCCGGCCGCCGGACCGAGGGGGTTGTGAGAGGTCTGATCAGGCATGTTTCTCACTTCCGAGGCAAGTGGAGGGTGTCGTCCACTTATGGGCCTAGCGTGAGATTAGCAGCGGACGCGGGCCTCGCCTCCGCGCTTCCCGGACGCGATACGGATCGTGAGACATGGGTGAGATGAAGGCGGTTCTCTTCGACCGCTACGGGCCTCCCGAGGTGCTCTACGTCGGGCGGCGGCCGGTGCCAGCCATCGGCCCCGACGAGGTGCTGGTGCGGGTGCGGGCCGCCGCGGTCAACGGCGGCGACCTCCACGACCGGACCGGAAAGGTGCGCCTGGTGACCGGGCGGGCCTTTCCCAAGGGGTGCGGCATCGACTTCGCGGGGGACGTCGCGGAAGTCGGTACGGCCGTCACCGGGGTGCGGGAGGGGGAGCGGGTGTGGGGGCTGCTGGGGCGGCGTACCGGCAGCATGGCCGAGTACGTCGCCGTCGGCCCGCGGCGGATCGCGGCCGCGCCGGCGAACCTCACCCCGGAGGAGGCTGTCTCGCTGATCGCGGGCGCGACGACGGCGCTGACCGCGCTGCGGGACAAGGCCGCCCTGCAACCCGGTGAGCGGCTCCTCGTGCGGGGCGGCAGCGGGGGTGTGGGCAGTGTCGCCGTGCAGGTGGGCAAGCTGCTCGGGGCGCAGGTCGTCGCGCTCGCGGGCGGGCGGAACCTCGACTTCGTCCGCGGGCTGGGGGCCGAGGAGGCGCTGGACCACCGGAGGACTCCGCTGTCCGCGCTCGGCCGCTTCGACGTCGTCCTCGACACCGTCGGCACCGAGCAGGCCCGGGTGCGGCGGCTGCTGGCGCCGGGCGGGCGGATGGTCGCCGTCACCCTCGACTTCGGCCGGCCGCTCGCGGGGATCGCGACGGTGCTCGGTTCCGTCGTGCACGGGAAGGGGCGCATCCGCTTCTTCAGCGGCAACCCCGACAGCGCGCTGCTCGCCGAGGCCGCCCGGCTCGCCGAGCGGGGTGACATCGTCCCCGTCGTCGACACCGTCCACCCGCTCGACGGGGTCGCCGACGCCCAACGCGGCTTGGAGGCCGGGGGAGTCCGGGGCAAGCACGTCGTGCGGGTCGCCGGGCAGGTTCCGGCGGCCACCACGCTCTAGTCGGACTCCAGCAGTTCCTTGAGCCGGGCCAGGTCGGCGGCGACCGTGCCGGCGTCGCGGTCGAAGTCGGCCTCGGTCGTCCCCGGCTGCCGGCGGACGGTGAACACCACCTCGCTGCCGGTGCCGTCGGCGATCACGCGGACCGGGTTGTGGACGGTCTCCCCGGAGGGGAGCGTGACGTGGTGGTCGAGTACGCCCAGGTCGTTGGGCGGGGTGAAGGTCACCGTGACCCGGCCCATGGGGGAGGACTCCGCGACCCAGTGGTCCGCGCTCCTCTCGATGGATCCGCCGAGCCCGTGGGCCCACGCGGGCAGGTTGGCCGGGTCCGAGGCGTAGGCGTAGACGTCGGACGCGGTGCGGTCGATGTGGACGCCGAGGTGGCGCGACTCCCTGCCGGTGCTGTTCATGCCGGTGACGGTAGCGGGCGGCCGTCGCCGTTGCCTTGAAGGAATCGGACACGGAATCGGGCACCCCTCGGTGGTGCCGGTCAGTGGTGCCAGGCCCGGCCGCCCGTGTTGTGGATGAAACGCTGGAGCACCTTCATGGTGGTCAGGTACTCCTCGTCGGAGATTCCGGCGTGGCGTTCCGTCCACAGGTCGTCCTGGAGGGCGGCTGCCTTCTCGAAGAACGTCCTGCCCTCCGGAGTCAGGGAGAGCAGGCCGTCGGAGGCGGTCTCGGTGATCCAGCCCGCCGCGATCGTCGCGTCGATCTCCGACTCCATCGCCTCCGGGCCCGCGTCGAGGTAGTTCCGCAGGAGGCCGGAGACCTCGGCGCGGGTCTTCGGGGTGCCGGCCCGGCCGACCTGGGCGAGGACCCACCACTGGGGCTGGGTCGTGCCCAGCTCGGCCAGGGCCCCCCGGGTCCGGGTGACGACGGCCTTGTACGCCGCCCAGCTCCAGTAGCCGATGGGCTGGCGGATCAGTTCGGCGTCGCCGTGTGAGTAGTCCATGTCGCCGACCGTAGAAGCTGAAGTCCGGTTGAGGTCAAGCGTTGTCCGGGGCCGGCCCGGGCCGACTCGTCGTCGGCAAAGGCATGGGTGGGGCGGGCGTAGCGTAGGTGGTATGACGACGTACGGATCCTTTTCCGGCACCCGGCCCCGGCGGCTGCGGACCACCCCCGTGATGCGTCGGATGGTCGCCGAGACCCGGTTGCACCCCGCCGACTTCATCCTCCCCGCCTTCGTCCGCGAGGGCGTGAGCGAGCCGGTGCCGATCGCGGCGATGCCCGGTGTCGTGCAGCACACCCGGGACACGCTGAAGAAGGCGGCCGCCGAGGCGGTCGAGGCCGGGATCTCCGGGATCATGCTCTTCGGGGTGCCGGAGGACGGGAAGAAGGACGCCGCCGGTACGGCGGGCACCGACCCCGACGGGATTCTCCAGGTCGCCCTGCGGGACGTACGGGCCGAGGTCGGGGACGAACTACTGGTCATGTCCGACCTCTGTCTCGACGAGTTCACCGACCACGGGCACTGCGGGGTGCTGGACGGTCAGGGGCGTGTCGACAACGACGCGACCCTGGAGCGGTACGCCGAGATGGCGCAGGTCCAGGCCGACGCGGGCGCCCATGTCGTGGGCCCCAGCGGGATGATGGATGGGCAGATCGGCGTCGTCCGGGACGCGCTCGACCAGATCGGGCGGGAGGACGTCGCGATCCTCGCGTACACCGCCAAGTACGCCTCCGCCTTCTACGGGCCCTTCCGGGAGGCCGTCGGCTCCTCGCTCAAGGGCGACCGCAAGACCTACCAGCAGGACGCCGCCAACGCGCGGGAGGCGCTGCGGGAGCTGGCGCTGGATCTGGAGGAGGGGGCCGACATGGTGATGGTCAAGCCGGCCGGGCCCTACCTCGACATCCTCGCCAAGGTCGCCGAGGCCTCGGACGTGCCGGTCGCCGCGTACCAGATCTCCGGTGAGTACTCGATGATCGAGGCCGCTGCCGAGAAGGGCTGGATCGACCGCGACCGGGCCATCCTGGAGTCCCTCACCGGGATCAAGCGGGCGGGCGCGCGCAACATCCTGACGTACTGGGCAACCGAGGTCGCTCGCACACTGCGCTGAGCGACCGGTGGCGGCCCTTCGCACAAGGGGTGCGGGTGCGCGGACCCCTTCAGTACTCGAGCGCGTTCGACGCGTCGGTCTGCCAGTAGGTGACCGTCAGCGCGGTGTCGACGTACACGCCGCCGGCGGGCAGCTTGACCGTGGCGACGGAGCCGTCCTCGAAGGGGATCGTGAGGGTGTTCGTGTCGTAGCCGTTCTCGCCGCTGCCGTCGCCGGAGGACAGCCGTACGCCGGCGTAGCCCGACTCACCGGGGGCCAGCGTCGTCAGCGACTGCGGCTTGCTGGACTCCGCGACCGGCGGCACCGACTGGGCCTCACCGAACCGGGCCGCCGGGTACTGCGGCAGGGCGCACGTCTTCGAGCCGGTGTTGGTGGCGGTCAGCAGCAGGTGGTTGATCGGGCGGGGGGCGTTCGCCGCGGTGATCCGGACGTCGGACGCGGAGCACTTGCCGGGGAGGTCCGAGTCGGAGCCGTCGGAGGTGTCGGAGGTCTTCGAGCCGCCGGTTCCGGATCCGGCGTTCGACCCGGACCCCGACCCGGAACCGGAACCGGACGCGGAGTCCGACGCGTTGTCCTTTCCGGCGGAACCGTTCGAGCCGTTCGAGCCGTTCGAGCCGGTGGAGCCCGTCTCACCGGCGTCGCCCTTCGCGCCGCCCGCCGGCCGGGCGCTGTTCCCCTCCGCCGGTGCGGAGGTGGCGGATTCGGGCGCCGGGGAGCCCGTGAGCTCGTCGCCCTCGCAGGCCGTGAGGGAGAGTGCGGCCAGCGCGACCGTGGTGGCGGCGAACAGACGGGTACGGGTGATGCGGCGTGCAGACATGGAAGGTCCCCTGTGAATGTGAGAGTTGAGGCGAGCCGCTCGACCGTTCGCCGGGAGCGGCTGCTTGGATGACCACAGCTTGCGGCCCTGATCGTCCCGGCCGCCAGCGACGGGGGAACATGCGGGACGATGGGACGGCAGGAACGCTCTGACCTGCGGGAACAACGTCCCTCTGGGACACGGTACGGGGATGCTGGGAGAGGGAGGAACGGTGGCGGGGGACGACTTCGCGGGACTGCTTCGGGAGTTGAAGGAGCGGTCCGGACTCAGTTACGGGGCACTCGGCAAGCGGCTGCACATGAGCGGCTCGACCCTGCACCGGTACGTCAGCGGGGAGGTGGTGCCGGTCGAGTTCGCGCCCGTCGAGCGCCTCGCCCGGGCCTGCCGGGCGACGCCCGAGGAACTGCTCGAACTCCACCGCCGCTGGATCCGCGCGGACGCGCTGCGGGGTGTGCGGAAGGAGGAGGCCGACGGCGGAGGGGGTGCGGAAGGCGCGGCGGGCGCCGAGGGCACTGCGGGTGCCGAGAGCGCCGTGGGCTCGGTCGCGGACGGCGGCTCGCCGGCCTCACCGGTCGCACCGGCCTCACCCACCCCGGCGGCCTCGGAGACCCTGTCGGCCCCGGCGGCATCGGGCCCGCCGTCGGCCCCGGAGCGCCGCCGTCGGGTCCCGCGCGCCGCGCTCTACGCCGCGACCGGCGTAGTCGCCGTCAGCGCCGCCGTGGCGCTCGTCGCCAACCTCGTGTCGGGGCCGGACGACGACGGCAGGCACGGTCCGGCCGGGGCCGTCGCGCAGACCTCGGCGTCGGTGACCGGGACCGCGACCGGCTCGGGCTCCCCGAGCGCGAGCGCCTCCACGTCCTCCCCGTCCGCCTCCGCCTCCGCGTCCCGGCCCGGGTCCCCCTCCGCGTCACCGTCGCGTCCGGCCACCGCCACGCCGAGCCGCGAGGCACCCGCCGCCGGGCCGCCGCTCACCGTGTCGACCACCCCGTACTACTGGGACGTGCCCTGCGAGCACGCCTTCCTCATCGACCGCAGCGCGAAGAACGTGCCCAAGCCCCCGGCCCAGCAGGACGCCGTCGGCTGGGCCACTCCCCTCAACGCGGTCTCCGCGAACCGGCAGACGGTCGTCCTCACCGTGCAGGGCACCGGCCCGGAGACGGTGGTCCTGGAGGACCTGCACGTGAGGGTGAAGAGCAGCGGTGCGCCGCTGAACTGGGACCAGTACGTGATGGGCAACGGCTGCGGCGGCCAGGTGAACACCACGGCCTTCGACGTCTCGCTCGACCTCGGCACCCCGACGGCGACACCGATCGGCGGCCAGCGGGACTTCCCCTACAGCGTCAGCGAGTCCGACCCCGAGGTCTTCAAGGTCAACGCGCACACCAGCGGCCACGACGTCAGCTGGTACCTGGAGCTGGAGTGGTCCAGCGGCGGCCGGCACGGCACGACGCGCGTCGACGACAACGGCAAGCCGTTCCGCACCAGCGCCTCCCGGGACGACTCCTACTACGCCTACCCCCTCGGCAGCAGCGCCTGGGAGCTGGTCGAGGGCGGCTGAGGCGGGCCGGGGCCGGCCCGGTCCCGAGAGCGCATCGGCGCACCGGCAAGTCCCCGCGGGGGATAGGTTGTTGACCATCAAACCGGTTCGCTTCGTCAGGCGACATCCGAAAGGTGGGACGCGCATGCCCGGTGACGCCCTCAGCCAGGACCCCGCGGAGCTGCGGAGGAGGATCGACAGCAGCAAGGCGCACCCGGCGCGGGTCTACGACGTCTTCCTCGGCGGCAAGGACCACTACCCCGCCGACCTCGACGCCGCGGCCGCCGGGCTCGCCGCCAACCCGCGCGGCTACCTCGACGTACGGCACAACCGCGACTTCCTGCGGCGCTCGGTGACCGCGCTCGCCCGCGAGGACGGCATCCGGCAGTTCCTGGACATCGGCACCGGGCTGCCGACCGCCGAGAACGTGCACCAGATCGCCCAGCGCATCGCCCCCGAGTCGCGGGTCGTCTACGTCGACAACGACCCGGTCGTGCTCGCCCACGCCCGTGCCCTGCTCACCAGCGGTCCCGAGGGGCGTACGGACTACATCGACGCGGACCTGAAGAGCCCGGCGCGGATCCTCGAACAGGCCGCCGCCACCCTCGACTTCGACCGGCCCGTGGCGCTCTGCCTCGTCGCCATCCTGCACTTCGTCGAGGACGAGGAGGCGTACCCGATCGTCCGCGAGCTGATGGACGCGCTGCCCGCCGGCAGCCGGCTCGTCCTCAGCCACCTCACGGAGGACCTCAACCCGCAGAGCATCCGCGCGGTCCAGCGGACGTACACGGAGCGGGGGTTCACCTTCGTGCTGCGCTCCCGCAAGGACGTCGAGCGTTTCTTCACCGAGACCGGTCTCGAACTCGCCGAGCCCGGCGTCGTGCCCGTGCACCACTGGCGGCCGGACCACGCGGCGCCGGTGCCGGAGCGGCCGGAGGAGTCGTACCTCGCCGAGCTCGACGACATCGAGAAGGTCCGGTACATGGACATCAACGACGTCACGGACGCGGACATCAACGTGTACGGCGGGCTGGGCGTCAAGGGCTGACGGCTCGGCACTCGGCGGTCGCGGGTCGCACGGGTGTCCGGATCGCGGAAAGTTCCTTGTAGGCGGCACCCACTTGCCTAGGCTGCGCGCATGACCGTGACTGAGACTGCTTCCGCCGCCACCGCCCCGCTCCCGCCGCTCGCCGCACGGGCCCGGTCGATCGGCGGTTCGCCGGTACGGGACATCCTCGCCGTCACCGCCCGCCCCGAGGTGATCAACTTCGCGGGCGGGCTGCCGGCCCCCGAACTGTTCGACGCGGAGGGCATCGCCGCCGCGTACCGGGACGTCCTCGCCGAGACGCCCGCGCGGGCCCTGCAGTACTCCACCACCGAGGGCGAGCCCACCCTGCGGGCCGCGCTCGCTGCCCGCACCTCGGTGCGCGGGCTGGCCACCGGCGCCGACGACATCCTCGTCACCACCGGCTCGCAGCAGGCCCTGTCGCTCCTCGCCACCGCCCTGCTCGAACCCGGCGACACCGTCCTCGTCGAGCGCCCCTGCTACCTGGCCGCGCTCCAGGCCTTCGGCTTCGCGGGCGCCCGGGTGGTGGCGGTGCCCGGGGACGAGGACGGGATCGACCCGGTGGCCCTGGAGGAGCTGGTGGTGCGCGAGCGCCCCAAGCTGCTCTACACGGTCCCCACCTTCTCCAACCCCACCGGCCGCACGATGCCCGCGGCCCGCCGCGCCGCCGTCGCCGAGGTCGCCGGGCGCCGCGGCCTGTGGATCGTCGAGGACGACCCGTACGGCGAACTGCGCTTCGAGGGCGAGCGGGTGCCGTGGATCGCCTCCTACGAGGGTGCCCGCGACCGGACCGTGCTGCTGGGCTCCTTCTCGAAGGTGATGGCGCCCGGCCTGCGCCTGGGCTGGCTGCGGGCGCCCGCCGAGCTGCTCCGGGCCTGCGCGGTCGCCAAGCAGGCCGCCGACCTGCACACCCCGACCGTCAACCAGCTCGCCGCCGCCCGCTACCTGGCCGACCGCGACCTGGACGCCCACGTGGCCCGCGTCGCCGCCGTCTACGCGGAGCGCCGGGACGCCATGCTCGCGGGCCTCGCCGACGCGCTCCCGGCTGGGTCGGCGTGGACCCGTCCCGAGGGCGGCATGTTCCTGTGGGCCCGGCTGCCCGAGGGGTACGACACCACCGCCCTGCTCCCCGAGGTGGTCCGGCACGACGTGGCGTACGTCCCGGGCGCCCCCTTCCACGCCGGCGAGCCCGACCGCGCCACGCTGCGGCTGTGCTTCGTCACCCAGACCCCGGACGAGATCGCGGAGGGGCTGCGCAGGCTGGGGGAGGGGCTGGGCACGGCGCGCCGGGCGACCCGACTCCCGTCGTAGGACCAAATGCCGAGGGCGGGGGTGCCGTCGCCGCACGTACGGTGAGGCAATGTCTGACAGCGCACGGACGACGACACCCTTCTCCCTCGACGCCTACTTCGAGCGCATCGGCTGGGAGGGCGGGCGGCGGCCCGACGCGGCCACGCTCCGCGGTGTGCACCTCGCCCACCTGCGGGCCGTCCCCTTCGAGAACCTCGACGCCCTCGGCGGCCGGGCCCCCTCCCTCGACCTGTCCGACCTGGTGGCCAAGCTGGTCCACGGCCGCCGGCGCGGCGGCTACTGCTACGAGCACAACACCCTGTTCGCGGCGGCCCTGGAGGCGCTCGGCGTGCGGGTGACCCGGCTGACCGCGCGGGTCGTCGTCGGCGCGGACCGCTTCGAGGACCGTCCGCGCACGCACATGGCCCTCCTCGCCGAGCTGCCCGGCGAGTCCCGGCCCTACCTGGCCGACGTCGGCTTCGGCGCCATCGGCTCCTTGCTGGAACCGGTGCCGCTGCTGGCGGACACCGAGTTCCACGACGCCGGCCGCCGGCACCGGCTGGTGCACGCGCCGCACCGGGGGCCGCTGGCGATGTGGGTGCTCCAGGCACACGTGGCGGGCGGCTGGGAGGCGCAGTACGCCTTCACCCTGGAGCCGTTCGAGCCGTCCGACTACGAGGTGATCAACTGGCACGTCGCCACGAACCCCCGTTCCCCGTTCGCCCGGCGCCCCTACGTCCAGCGGCTCACGCCGGACGCGCACCTGCTCCTCGACGGCGACCGCGTCACCGTGACGCGCACCGACGACGGCACGGTCACCGAGCGGAAGACGGCCGACGAGGCGGAGGCCCGCCGGGTCCTGGCGGAGGAGTTCGGCATCGACGCCCCCGAGGGGCCGGCACTGCTGCGGTGAGGACGGGCCGGGGCGAGCCGGGCCCCCGCCCTCACCTTCCGTCCGTCCTCAGAGCCGCTCGGGCGTCCGGATGCCCAGCAGGGCCATGCCCCGGTGCAGGGTGCGGGCCGTGAGGTCGCACAGGAACAGGCGGTTCTCCACCTGTTGAGGCGTCTCGGCCTTCAGGACCGGGCACTTGTCGTAGAACGTCGTGTACAGCGACGCCAGCTGGTACAGGTACGCGGCCAGCTTGTGCGGGGCGTACTCCGCGGCCGCCTCGAAGACCGTGTCCCCGAACGCGTCCAGGTGCAGGCCCAGCGCGCGCTCCGCCTCGTGCAGTCCCAGCTCCGGGTGGGCGGCGGGGCGGATCTCGACGGCCTTGCGCAGGATGGACTGGATACGGGCGTAGGCGTACTGGAGGTACACGCTGGTGTCGCCGTTGAGCGAGACCATCTGGTCCAGGTCGAACTTGTAGTCGCGGCTCGGCGACGTCGACAGGTCCGCGTACTTCACGGCGCCGATGCCGACCTGCGCCGCCCGCTCCTGGATCTCGTCCTCGGTGAGGTCCCGCGCCTTCTCCCGCACGACCTGCGCCGCCCGCTGCACCGCCTCGTCCAGCAGGTCCTCGAGCCGTACGGTCTCGCCCTCGCGGGTCTTGAAGGGCTTGCCGTCCGCGCCGAGCACCGTGCCGTAGCCCATGTTGTGCGCGGTGACCTCGTCGCCGAGCCAGCCGGCCCGGCGGGCCGTCTCGAAGACCATCCTGAAGTGCAGCGACTGGCGTACGTCCACGACGTACAGCAGCGTGGTGGCGTGCAGGTCCTGGACGCGGTTGCGGATCGCGGTCAGGTCGGAGGCCGCGTAGCCGAAGCCGCCGTCGGCCTTCTGCACGATCAGCGGGACCGGCTGGTCGTCCTTGCCCCGGATCTCGTCGAAGAACACCACGAGCGCGCCCTCGGAGCGCACCGCGACGCCCATCTCCTCCAGGAGGCGGGCAGTCTCGGGCATGCCCTCGTTGTACGCGGACTCGCCGACGATCTCCTCGTCGCGGATCTCCATGTCGAGCTTCTCGAAGACCGAGTAGAAGTAGACCTTCGACTCGTCCACGAACTGCTGCCACAGCTCCAGCGTCTCCTTGTCGCCGGACTGCAGGGCGACGACCCGCTTGCGGGCCCGCTCCTTGAACTCCTCGTCCGCGTCGAAGAGCGCGCGCGACGCCTTGTACACCCGGTTCAGGTTCGACATGGCCTGCTCGCCGTCGACGTCCTCGGCCGGGGCCAGCTCGCCGGGGTGCTCGAACAGGTACTGGATGAGCATGCCGAACTGGGTGCCCCAGTCGCCGATGTGGTGCCGGCCGATCGTCCGCTCGCCGGTGAAGTCGAGCATGCCGCGCAGGGCGTCGCCGATGACGGCCGACCGCAGGTGGCCGACGTGCATCTCCTTGGCCACGTTCGGCTGGGCGTAGTCGACGACCGTGACGCCCGCGTCCCGCTTCGGCGGCACGCCGAGCCGTTCGCCGTCCGCGAGCCGCGCGGCCAGGTTCCGGGTGATGGCGCCGTCGCTGACGGTGATGTTCAGGAAGCCGGGCCCGGAGACCTCGACGTCCTTGATCAGCTCGTCACCGGTGGTGATGTGGGCGACGACCTCGGCCGCCAGCTCCCGCGGGTTGGCCTTCGCCTTCTTGGCCAGGGCGAGGATGCCGTTGGCCTGGTAGTCCGCCCGGTCGCTACGTCGCAGCAGCGGGTCGGCGCCGGCGGCCTCCGGCCGGGTGGCCGTGAGGGCGGACGCGAGCTGCTGCTGGACGGAGTCGGTGAGGGACGTGACCGAGGCCATGGAGTGGCTGCCGTTCTGCTCGGGTTCGTGGAAGTAGTACAGAAACCGAGTATCCCATGCGGTGAAAAGCGGTTTTCGCGGATGCGGGCCGGGCTGGGAGAATGGGACGGACAGCCGTGCGACCGTACCGGCTGTCTCCGGAGCAGTTCCAGAGAAGTCTCAGGAAAGAGGACGTGCCGATCGTGGCTCAGAGCACAGAGACCACCGACTGGGTCTCCCGTTTCGCGGACGAGGTCATCGCCGAGTCGGAGCGTCGTGCCCCGGGCAAACCTGTGGTCGTCGCGTCCGGACTCTCCCCCTCCGGCCCGATCCACCTGGGGAACCTGCGCGAGGTCATGACCCCGCACCTGGTCGCCGACGAGGTGCGCCGCCGGGGCCACGAGGTGCGGCACCTGATCTCCTGGGACGACTACGACCGCTACCGCAAGGTGCCGGCCGGCATCGCGGGCGTCGACGAGACCTGGGCCGAGCACATCGGCAAGCCCCTGACCTCGGTCCCGGCCCCGAAGGGCTCCCCGTACCCGAACTGGGCTGAGCACTTCAAGGCCGCGATGGTCGCCTCGCTCGCCGAGATGGGCGTCGAGTTCGACGGGATCAGCCAGACCGAGCAGTACACCTCCGGTGTCTACCGCGAGCAGATCCTGCACGCCATGAAGCACCGCCGGGACATCGACGCCGTCCTCGACCAGTACCGGACGAAGAAGGCGCCCGCGAAGAAGTCGCAGAAGCCGGTCGACGAGGCCGAGCTGGAGGCCGCCGAGGGCTCCGGCGCCGCCGCCGAGGACGACGGCAGCTCCGGCTCCGCCGGGTACTTCCCGTACAAGCCGTACTGCGGCAACTGCGAGAAGGACCTCACGACCGTCACCGCGTACGACGACGACTCGACCGAGCTGACCTACGCCTGCACCTCCTGCGGCTTCTCCGAGACCGTGCGGCTGAGCGAGTTCAACCGCGGCAAGCTGGTCTGGAAGGTCGACTGGCCGATGCGCTGGGCGTACGAGGGCGTCGTCTTCGAGCCCAGCGGCGTGGACCACTCCTCGCCCGGGTCGTCGTTCCAGGTCGGCGGGCAGATCGTCGGGATCTTCGGCGGCAAACAGCCGATCGGCCCGATGTACGCCTTCGTCGGCATCAGCGGCATGGCCAAGATGTCCTCGTCCAAGGGCGGGGTGCCCACCCCGGCCGACGCGCTCCAGATCATGGAGCCGCAGCTGCTGCGCTGGCTGTACGCCCGCCGCAGGCCCAACCAGTCCTTCAAGATCGCCTTCGACCAGGAGATCCAGCGGCTGTACGACGAGTGGGACCGCCTCGACGCCAAGGTCGCCGACGGCTCGGCCCTCCCCGCCGACGCCGCCGCCCACTCCCGCGCGGTGCGCACGGCCGTCGGTGAGCTGCCGCGGACGCCCAGGCCGCTGCCGTACCGCACGCTGGCCTCCGTGGCCGACATCACCGCCGGCCACGAGGACCAGGCGCTGCGGATCCTCGGCGAGCTGGACCCGGCGGACCCGATCGCCTCGCTGGACGAGGCCCGGCCGCGCTACGACAAGGCCGAGGCGTGGATCAACACCCACGTCCCCGCCGACCAGCGCACCATCGTGCGCCAGGAGCCCGACGCGGAGCTGCTCAAGTCCCTCGACGAGCCGAGCCGGCAGTCCCTGCGGCTGCTGCTCGACGGGCTGGCCGACCACTGGTCCCTGGACGGGCTCACCCACCACGTCTACGGCGTCCCCAAGGTCCAGGCGGGCTTCCCCGCCGACGCCACGCCCAAGGATCTGCCGCCGGAGATCAAGACCGCCCAGCGGACGTTCTTCGCGCTGCTGTACCACCTGCTCGTCGGCCGCGACACCGGCCCGCGCCTGCCCACGCTGCTGCTCGCGGTGGGGCAGGACCGGGTGCGGACCCTGCTCGGGGAGTAGGACCCGCGACCCGTCGGTACGGCGAGAGGGGGCGCCCGGTGCAGCACCGGGCGCCCCCTCTCGCCGTACGCGGCGCCGTCGGGCTCAGGCGATGTGCTCCTCTTCCAGCTCCGCGCCGTGGCGCTCCTGGAACCGCAGGACCATGCGCTTGGCGTCGGCGTCCAGGAGAGCGACGCCGAACGTGGCCTCGACGTCGTACGCGAACTCGCGCGGGGTGGGGTAACCGCTGCCGTTGCCGAGCGACTGCTTGAAGACCTGGTAGTAGTCGTCCTCGTCCGGGCCCTCGGGCTCCGGCGTGCCGCCGCCCTCGCCCAGCTCGCGGGTGCGGTGCGGGCCGACCGGTATGGGGAAGCTGCCGGTCTCCTCCGGAGCGGGCTCCTGCGCGGGCGGCTCCTCCTCGAACTGCTGCCGGTACTGGTCGGCCTGCCGCTGCTCCGCCTCCCACTGGGCGTACTGGTCCGGGTCGTACGTGGGGTCGTAGTCGCCGTGGTACTCCACCGACTGCGGGTCCCGGGCGTGCAGCCACGGGTTCTGCTCCACCGCCGGCCCGTCCTGCCGCGCCGGCTCCGCCTCCCGGGCGCCGACCAGCTCGGCCCGCTGCTCGGCGGGGGGTGCCGCCTGGGGGGCGGGCTCCTGGGGCCGGGGCGCGGGCGGGATAAGGGCCGGTTCGATGCCCGCCGCCGCCAGGCCCGACGGGGCGGTCTGCGCCAGCGGGACGCCGTACCGGGCCAGCCGCAGCGGCATCAGGGACTCCACGGGGGCCTTGCGGCGCCAGGCGCGGCCGAAGCGGGACCGCAGCCGGGCCTGGTAGACCAGCCGCTCCTGCTCCAGCTTGATGACCTGCTCGTAGGAGCGCAGCTCCCACAGCTTCATGCGCCGCCACAGCAGGAACGTCGGCACCGGCGAGAGCAGCCAGCGGGTGAGGCGGACGCCCTCCATGTGCTTGTCGGCGGTGATGTCGGCGATCCGGCCGATCGCGTGCCGGGCGGCCTCCACCGACACCACGAACAGGATCGGGATCACGCCGTGCATGCCCACGCCCAGCGGGTCGGGCCAGGCCGCCGCGCCGTTGAAGGCGATCGTCGCCGCCGTCAGCAGCCACGCCGTCTGCCGCAGCAGCGGGAAGGGAATGCGGATCCAGGTCAGCAGCAGGTCCAGGGCGAGCAGCACGCAGATGCCCGCGTCGATGCCGATCGGGAAGACGTAGCTGAAGTTCCCGAAGCCCTTCTTGAGGGCCAGTTCGCGCACCGCCGCGTACGAACCCGCGAAGCCGATCCCGGCGATGACGACGGCACCGAAGACGACCATGCCGATGAGGACCCGGTGCGTCCGTGTCAGCTGAAGTGGGCCGGCCACCCGTACTCCCCTCCCCTTGCGTGTTGTTGCGCGCAACAGAGTGGCACATGTGTGCGGGGGACGGGTGACCGGTGGGTCGAAGAGACCGTCAGCTGTCCTTCGCGGGCGCCTTCGAGGACGACCCCGACGGCGACTCCGACGGCGCCTTCGAGGACTTCTCGGAGGACGAACCGGAGGGTGACGGCGCACCGCTCGACTTCCCGCCGTCGGCGGCGCCGTTGGCCTTCGTCACCGCGGCCACCGCCTCCTTGGCCGCCTTCTGGGCGTCCTTCACCAGGTCGTCGGCGTCCGGGGTCTTGTCGCCCGCCAGGCCCGCGCCGTTGAAGTCGACCGTGACGACGACGTTCTCGACCCGCGCCACGACCGTCTGCTGCTTGAAGGTGCCTTCCTTCTTCTTCAGGTCGTAGCGCACCACCGCGGCCTCGTCGCCCGTACCGCTCACCGGCGTGGTCTTGACGCCCTTGGCGCCCTCCGCGCTCTGCGCGTCCTTCAGCTGCTTCAGGTAGTGGTCACGCGCCAGCTTGTCGCCCTCGCCGCGCGTCACGTCGGACTCGAAGCGCACCATCGACACGCTCAGCCAGCGGAACTGAGAGCCCTTCACGCCGTTGTCGTCGAGGCTGTCCCAGGAGCAACTGGCCCGCATCGCGGTGTCGTTGGACGTCCCCTCCTTGCCGGAGTCGCCCTTCGGCACCAGGTCCTTCAGCGTCTTCTTCGTCACCACCGAGCACGGCTCGGGAAGCTTCCGGAACGCCGCCGCCCGGACCGTCGGGGACGGGCTCGCGGACTTGGACGCGGCGGACTCCTCCGCGGCCTTGTCCTTGCCGTCGTCGGAGCCGGAGTCCGAGGAGCAGCCGGCTGCCACCAGCATCACGGGTACGGCGGCCGCGCCGACAAGGACGCGGGTGAGTCGCTTCGCTCGCTTCGCTTGCGGGTCTCGCTGGTCACGCTGGGCTCGTAGCTGCATGGTTCCTTCACTCATGGCACTCGTGGTTCCTGCGTTCGGAACGGGTCCGAGGGGCCACGGTACGCGGTGAAGAAATCGTGCGGTCCCGCTTCGGGGGCACCGCGCGCGGGCGCGCAGGAGCCCCGCCGGGCCTCAACCGCCCAGCGAATCCGCCAGCTGAGAGGCCAGTTTCCGCGCCATGTCCTGCATTTCCTCGCTGTCCGGCACGACGCCGAGCGTCGCCGACTGCTCCGCGTACTCGATGGTCACCATGACGTTCGACGTGCGGAACGCCACAGTCACCGTGCGCCGCTTCGCCGTCGAACCGGAGCTGCTGAGCGCGTCGTCCACGAACGCCTCGTCGCCCAGGTCGTCCAGGAGCCGGGGCTGGACGTCGGTGGGCGTCGCGTCGGGGGACGCGTTCGACGAGGACGCCGACGACGACGAGGAGGAAGACGAGGACGCCGAGGCGGAGGACGAGGGCGTACCGCCCGCGCCGGCGGGCGGCTCCCCGGAGTCCCCGGAGGACGCCGACGGGCTGCCGGACGGGGAGTCCCCGGCGGACCCGGACTCCGAGACCACCGGTTCGGGCAGGTCGGCGGCCTCCACCTGCTGGGCGAAGAGCTGTTCGGCCTCGCTGTCGTCGCTCACCGAGGTGTCGTACGACACCACCCGCTCGAAGTCGACGAAGAGATGGTCGGTGGCCTGCGCCGATTCCACCTTCCAGCGGCAGCCGACCTTGCGGTCGGTGTCGTAGGCGAGCGTCGGCTCACCCGCGTACGCCTTCTCGCGCTGCTCCTCGTCGGTGATCTCCTCGATGCCCGGCAGGAGGGCGTCGAGCGTCTTGTTGCCGACGGCGCCGCACGGCTCCGGAAGGGTGCGGTACTTGCCGGGCTCGGCCGCCTCGGTCGCGACACCGGGCTCGCCCGGGTTCGAGTCGTCGGCGGTGGCGCCGCCGTCCGAGCCGCCGGTGCAGCCGGCCAGCAACGCCGCCAGGAGGGCGGCGACGCCGGGTACATAGGCCTTCCGCTGCACGGTGCGGCTCCTCTCGCCGGGTGTGGCTGTGGTCGGTACTCCAGTGTCCCCGCTGGTTATTCGCTTGCCGCGCGGGGGCGTCCCCTGGAGACAATGTGTATCGCACGCGCCGCCGTGAACGCCGGTCAGTCGTCCCTTTGGCTGCCCTTGGCGCCGGTTTTGCGCTTTGAGACTTCTGTTTGTTTTCCGGGGGAATGAGGACGATATGTCGTACGTGGAGATGCCGGGCGCGAAGGTGCCGATCCGGATGTGGACCGACCCGGCGACGGTCGAGGAGGTCGCGCTCCAGCAGCTGCGCAACGTCGCGACCCTCCCGTGGATCAAGGGCCTCGCGGTCATGCCGGACGTGCACTACGGCAAGGGCGCGACCGTCGGTTCCGTGATCGCCATGCAGGGCGCGGTGTGCCCGGCGGCGGTGGGCGTCGACATCGGCTGCGGGATGTCGGCGGTGAAGACGTCCCTGACGGCCAACGACCTCCCGGGCGACCTGTCCCGGCTGCGCTCGAAGATCGAGCAGGCGATTCCGGTGGGGCGGGGCATGCACGACAGCCCGCTCGACCCGGGCCGCTTCCACGGGCTGGCTACGGCCGGATGGGACGGCTTCTGGGGGCGGTTCGACGGGGTCGCGGAAGCGGTCAAATTCCGTCACGAGCGAGCCGGGAAGCAGATGGGAACGCTCGGAAGCGGCAATCACTTCGTCGAGGTGTGCACGGATACGACGGGTTCCGTCTGGCTGATGCTGCACTCCGGTTCCCGCAACATCGGCAAGGAACTGGCCGAGCACCACATCGGCGTCGCCCAGAAGCTCCCGCACAACCAGGGGCTGGTCGACCGCGACCTCGCGGTGTTCGTCGCGGACACCCCGCAGATGGCGGCGTACCGCAACGACCTGTTCTGGGCGCAGGAGTACGCGAAGTACAACCGCACGCTCATGATGGCGCTCCTCAAGGACGTGGTCCGCAAGGAGTTCAAGAAGGCGAAGCCGGCCTTCGAGCAGGAGATCTCCTGTCACCACAACTACGTGGCGGAGGAGCGGTACGACGGCATGGACCTGCTGGTGACCCGCAAGGGCGCGATCCGCGCGGGTTCCGGTGACTACGGGATCATCCCCGGTTCCATGGGCACGGGTTCGTACATCGTGAAGGGCCTCGGGAACGCCGACTCCTTCAACTCCGCCTCCCACGGTGCCGGCCGGCGCATGAGCCGCAACGCCGCGAAGCGGCGCTTCTCCACCAAGGACCTGGAGGAGCAGACGCGGGGTGTGGAGTGCCGCAAGGACTCCGGCGTGGTGGACGAGATCCCGGGCGCCTACAAGCCGATCGACCAGGTCATCGACCAGCAGCGCGACCTGGTGGAGGTCGTGGCGAAGCTGAAGCAGGTCGTCTGCGTGAAGGGCTGACGCCCGGGGCGCCGCCCGTGTCAGCCCTCGCGGTGGACCTTGGTGTTCGAGGCCTGGGCGCGGGGGCGGACGACCAGGAGGTCGATGTTGACGTGGGCGGGGCGGGTGACCGCCCAGGTGATGGTGTCGGCGACGTCGTCGGCGGTCAGGGGGGCGGCGACGCCCTGGTAGACCTTGGCCGCCTTGTCCTGGTCGCCGCCGAAACGGGTCAGGGCGAACTCGTCGGTCTTGACCATGCCGGGCGCGATCTCGATGACGCGGACCGGGCGGCCGACGATCTCCAGGCGCAGGGTCTCGGCCAGGACGTGCTCGCCGTGCTTGGCGGCGACGTAGCCCGCGCCGCCCTCGTAGGTGGACAGGCCCGCGGTCGAGGAGACGACCACGACCGTGCCGTCGCCGCTCGCCTCCAGCTTGGGCAGCAGGGCCTGGGTGAGGTTGAGGGTGCCGATGACGTTGGTCTCGTACATGCGGCGCCAGTCGTCCGGGTCGCCGGTGGCCACCGGGTCGGCGCCGAGCGCGCCGCCCGCGTTGTTGACGAGGACGCCGACCGTCTTGAAGGCGGTCGCGAACTCGTCGACGGCCTCGCGGTCGGTGACGTCCAGGGGGTAGGCCGTCGCCTTGTGGCCGGCCGCCTCGATCTCCTCGGCCAGCGCCTCGATGCGGTCCTTGCGGCGGGCGGTGAGGACCACCCGGTACCCGGCGGCGGCCAGCTGCCGGGCCGTCGCGGCGCCGATGCCGCTGCTCGCGCCGGTGACGACGGCGATACGGGAGGCGGCGGACGGGGCGGGCGCTGCGGTGGCCATGGGCTGCTCCTGGTGCGTACGGAGGGCGGTGCGGACGGTCGCCGCCCAGGGTAGTCAGCCGCCGTTGCGCGGTGCCCACATGATCAGGGCCATTCCGGCCAGGCAGACCAGCGCCCCCGCGATGTCCCAGCGGTCGGGGCGGTAGCCGTCGGCGACCACGCCCCACAGGATCGAGCCGGCCACGAAGATCCCGCCGTACGCGGCGAGGATGCGGCCGAAGTGCGCGTCGGGCTGGAAGGTGGCGACGAAGCCGTAGGCGCCCAGGGCCAGGACCCCGCCCGCCGCCCACAGCCAGCCGCGCTGCTCGCGCACCCCCTGCCACACCAGCCAGGCGCCGCCGATCTCGAACAGCGCGGCGACGACGAAGAGGGCGGCGGAGCGCAGTACGAACATGCGGGCAGCTTCGCACGCACCGCACCTCCGTCGGACGGCGGACCTGCGGAATAACGGCCGGCGGTGGTCCGTTCCAGGGGTATAGTTGAACAGTCAACAACCTGGAGGTTGAGCGATCATGCAGTTCGGCATCTTCACCGTCGGCGACGTCACGCCCGACCCGACCACGGGCCGTACGCCGACCGAGCGTGAGCGCATCAAGGCCATGGTCGCCATCGCGCTCAAGGCCGAGGAGGTCGGGCTCGACGTCTTCGCGACCGGTGAGCACCACAACCCGCCCTTCGTGCCCTCGTCGCCGACGACCATGCTCGGCTACATCGCGGCCCGCACCGAGCGGCTGGTGCTGTCCACCTCCACCACCCTGATCACCACGAACGACCCGGTGAAGATCGCCGAGGACTTCGCGATGCTCCAGCACCTGGCCGACGGCCGGACGGACCTGATGATGGGCCGCGGCAACACCGGCCCGGTCTACCCCTGGTTCGGCAAGGACATCCGCGAGGGCATCAACCTGGCCGTCGAGAACTACGCCCTGCTGCACCGCCTGTGGCGCGAGGACGTCGTGAACTGGGAGGGCAGGTTCCGTACGCCGCTCCAGGGCTTCACGTCCACCCCGCGCCCGCTGGACGGCGTCGCGCCCTTCGTCTGGCACGGCTCCATCCGCTCCCCGGAGATCGCCGAGCAGGCCGCGTACTACGGCGACGGCTTCTTCCACAACAACATCTTCTGGCCCGCCGACCACACCAAGCGCATGGTCGAGCTGTACCGGGCCCGGTACGCCCACTACGGGCACGGCACGCCCGAGCAGGCGATCGTCGGCCTCGGCGGCCAGGTGTTCATGCGGAGGAACAGCCAGGACGCGGTCCGCGAGTTCCGGCCGTACTTCGACGAGGCGCCGGTGTACGGACACGGACCGTCGCTGGAGGACTTCACCGAGCAGACGCCGCTGACCGTCGGCTCGCCGCAGCAGGTGATCGAGAAGACGCTCGCCTTCCGCGACTACGCCGGCGACTACCAGCGCCAGCTGTTCCTGATGGACCACGCGGGGCTGCCCCTGAAGAGCGTCCTGGAGCAGCTCGACCTGCTCGGCGAGGAGGTCGTGCCGGTGCTGCGCGAGGAGTTCGCCAAGGGCCGCCCGGCGGACGTGCCGGACGCGCCGACCCACGCGTCCCTGCTGGCCGCGAAGGCCGCCGGGCAGGAGAAGCGGGACGATCAGGTCGAGGAAGGAGCGCGCGCATGAAGCTCGTCGTCGTCTCCGCGGGACTGAGCGTGCCGTCGTCCACCCGGCTGCTCGCCGACCGGCTGGCCGCGGCCGCCGCCCCGGCCGCCACCGCGCCCGAGCCCGCTCCGGCCGACGTCCGGGTGGTCGAGCTGCGCGACCTCGCAGTGGAGATCGCGCACACCTTCACCAACGGTTTCCCGGCACCGGCGCTCGCGGACGCGTTCGCCGAGGTCGCGGCCGCCGACGGGCTGATCGTCGTCACGCCGGTGTTCTCGGCGTCGTACAGCGGACTGTTCAAGTCCTTCTTCGACGCGCTGAGCGTCACCGACGAGGACGCCCTCACCGGGAAGCCGGTGCTGATCGCCGCGACCGGCGGCACCGCCCGGCACTCCCTGGTGCTGGACCACGCGCTGCGGCCGCTGTTCGCCTACCTCAAGGCGGTCGTCGTCCCCACCGGGGTGTACGCCGCCTCCGAGGACTGGGGCGCGGAGGGACTCGACGCCCGGATCGAGCGGGCCGCGACCGAGCTGGCGGCGCTGATGGCGGGGCTGACGGGACCGTCGGCACGTCGCCCGCTGCCGAAGCGGGACTCCTTCGAGGAGGTCACGCCCTTCGAGGAGCGGCTGGCCGCGCTGAGCGTCCCGGGGCCGAGCCCGGCGCCGTAGGGCGGTGGCCGGCGGGGCCCCGCACGGGCCGCGTCACCGGATCGGGTGACCCCGATCCGGTTCCCGTCGGGCCCGGTCGGCTGCTCACTACGGTGTGGCCGAGATGAGCAGATCCGAGCCCGCGACGCGAGAGTCCGAACGGGCGCCGGAGCTCCCGGTCCCCCGGTGGACGGTGGGAGTCTTCCCCCTGTCCGTCCTGGTGGCCGTCACCTGGGGGCCGGCGCAGGCGGCGGTGCTGTGCGGTGTGGCCGCGGTGGCCGTGCTCTACGCCACGAGCAGGAAACCGGCCTCGTGGCACCTGGCCGGCGGGACCGTGCTGTGTGCGGCGGGGGTGCTGTTGCAGGGGTTCGCCTACTACACGCTCTTGCGCACCGGTTCGCTCGGTGGCGCCCATCGGCCCGCGCGCTCGCGGGCGACCTGACACCCGGCGTGCTGCCCGCGTATCGGCGCAGCCGCGCGTTGTCGTCCTGGGTCCGGGGAATCATCCACTTCGAGCCGGACTGGACGGCCAAGTTCGTCGCCCTGCGTCGGCCCTCACCGCTCGAAGACCAGCTCGTGGGATCTCTGGACCGTGCCATGTGGCCCGCCATGGTGCGCCTGACCGAACTCGAACGCCGGGCGGACGGGAGGCACGGCGAGGCATGAGCGACGTCGGGGACGCGCTGTGGAACACGGAGGTCGGGCCGGCCGAGTACTCGGTGGCCGACGACCGCTACCGGCAGGCGGTGCTCGACCAGTACAAGCTCTGCGTGGAGATGGCCGACCGGGTCAGCGCCCGGCGGAACCTGACCAACACGTTCTTCCTGTCGCTCAACAGCGCGGTCGTGGCCGTCGTGGCCGCGGTGTCGGCGGGGGCGACGGCCGACGCGCCCGTTCCGCTGCTGCTGGCCGGGCTGGTCATCCTGCTCGTTCAGTGCGCCGCCTGGTACGTCATGGTGCGCTCGTACCGGCAGCTCAACCGCGCCAAGTACGCGGTGATCGGCGCCTTCGAGGAGAGGCTCCCGGCGTTCGCGTACAGCCGGGCGGAGTGGGGCGCGCTGGGCGAGGGCCGGGACTGGCGCCGGTACCTGCCGCTGACCTACGTCGAGCAGTGGGTCCCGGTCGTCTTCGCCGTCTCCTACCTCATGGGGTTCTGCGCCGTCGTCGTCCGGTGAGCGACCGGCCGCGATAGGATCCGGGGCCTGCCACCAGGCCATCGACCGAGGGGGAGACCGTGACGGTCCTCGCGGTGACCGGGCACATGGACCTGACGGAGGAGAGCGTCCCCGCGGTCCGGGCCGCCCTGGACGGACTGCTGGACCGCTACCGGGAGCGGGACCGGGCGCCGGGCTCCGGGGAGGCGCTCGTCGGGATCTCCTGCATCGCCAAGGGAGCCGACTCGCTGTTCGCCGAAGCCGTGCTGGCCGCAGGCGGGCGGCTGGTCGTCGTCGTCCCCTCGCGGGACTACCGCCGCAGCACGGTCGAGCCGGACGGCGCCCCGCTCTTCGACCGCCTCGTCGAGGCCGCCGACGAGGTCGTCGTACTGCCCCGCGAGAGGGCCGACCGGCAGGCGTACGAGGCCGCCAACGCCCTGCTCCTGGAACGCGCCGACCGGCTGGTGGCCGTGTGGAACGGCGAACCGCCCGGCGGCCGGGGCGGCGGCACCGCCGACGTGGTGCTCGCGGCACGGGAGGCGGGGATTCCCGTCGACGTCGTGTGGCCGGACGGCGCCGCCCGCGCGGCCTCCCGGTAACGAGCGCCGCCGTCCCCGCCCGGACCGGGCACCGGTCGGCGCCGGGACCCGGACCGGAAGCGGTTCGGAAGCGGTGCGCGGCTGGCTCCGGAAGCGGGGTCGCTGATGCCGTAGGGGCATGTCGACGTCACCGGCGGCCGTACGCCCCACCGTTGTCGCCGGCGCCGGCACCGGTGTCCTGGCTCCCGGTGCCGGCGCCGACGTCGGCGCCGGTGATGCCGGGGCCCGTGCGGGAGCCGGGGAGCCGCGCGGTGCGCAGATACCTGCCGAGCACCGAAAGGTCGGTCCGCTCCAGGTCGGCCGGGCGGATCACGACGCGCAGCTCCGGGGCGGTGGCCGGGTCGCGGCGGCAGTGTTCCGCGAAGCTCTCCACGATCATGAGCAGCAGCCGGGTGCGGTCCAGCTCCACGATCCGGGCGAGACCGGAGCCGATCAGGGGGATCGCGACCGGCCGGTACATGCCGTAGCGGGCGACGGCCGGCCACAGCGTGTCCAGGCTCGCCCGCAGGTCGGCCGGGCCGGAGCGGGCCACGAGGTCGTTGCCGAGCCGGGAGTAGGCCACGGCGAAGACCCGGCGGCCGCCCACCGTCAGCGGGACGGTGGTGCCGAGGGGATAGCGCACCCGCCGCCCGCGCGGCTTGTCCTGGGGCCGCTCGGTGCGCAGCGGCCTGAACGCCCTCAGCCCGGCCTGGAGCCGGTCGTCCAGCTGCTTGCGCTCGCCGCCGAACAGCCGCTCCACCAGCTGGCCCTGGACGCTCTCCCGGCTGATCACCAGGTCCTGCTCGGTGGCGGTGTCGAAGGTGTCGGTGAACCCGACCACCAGATTGGCGTCCTCCTGGTCGAACAGGTCGCCCCGCACCACCACGAGGTCACCGGCGCCGGGGAACGGCTGCCGCAGCAGTTCCCGCCCGTGCCGCTCGCGCAGCCGGGCCCGCAGGGTGCCGAGCAGCGCGGCGACGTCCTGGTCGTCCGGGCGCTCCCGGGCCATCCGTTCGGCGACCGGCAGCGCGAGGTCGTGGCGGCCCATGTCCATCCGGCTGCGGATCAGCTGGCGGCGGGCGGTCTCGTACAGCGCGGTGAGCCGGCGGACCAGCGGCCGGGCGAAGTCGTCGTCGCCGGCCTCGGCCAGGGGCCGGCCACGCACCAGCGCGAGCGCCGCGGACAGCCGGTCGGCGGCCGACGCGGGGGCCGCGAGCAGCGCGGAGTCGACCAGCTCGGTGAACTCCGCGCAGTCCAGCTCGTCGGGCCCGAGCACCAGCCGGTACGCCGTCTCGGGCGCCGGGCCGGCCAGCAGTTGCTCGGTGCGCAGCACCCGGGCGCCGTCGCCGCGCTGCGCGGGATCGAGGGCGCGGCGCAGTTCGAGGACGCGTTTTTGCACCTCGTTGCGGTGGCGCTGGGCCGCGTGCGGCTGCTCGCCGTCGAGCGCCCACACGTCCCGGTGCAGCCGGCGCACCGGTACGGGCTCGCCGTCCGCCGCCACCAGGCGGACCAGCAGCCGTGTCGTCAGCGGAGTCAACCGGGCGGGTACGCCGTCGACTTCCAGCCGGGCCGGGCCCAGGACGCTCACACGGATGCGCGCCATACAAGTGGTCTCCACTCGCTTCGCCCTCTCCCGACCGGTGGTCGCGGGGGAGGTTTCGGCAGCGTATCAATTGTCCGTTTGGGGGAGTTGTGGTTTCGCTCGGTTCGCGCGGGACCGGTCCGGCCGTCCGTCCGCCGCGGGGGAGCGGGCGGCTGAGCCGCGGGCGCCGGCGCGGCGCGTTCGGCGGGGCGCGCTCCCGGCGGCTGTTCGCGGGCAGCGTGATGGCGGCCTTCGGCGGGGTGTCGGCGGTGCTGCAGTTCGTGGGGCAGCTGTGGCCCGCGGCCGTTCCCGGTCCGGCGCCGGTGGCCGCCGCCTCGGTGCTGCTGTGTCTGGCCTGGGCCGTGGTGCGCAGCAGGCCCACGGTGGTCGTGCAGCAGGAGTTCGTGCGGCCGCGGATGTCCGTGACGGTCGGACCGGGTGACCTCTTCGAGGAGCCCGCCCACCTCGTCGTCGGGTTCTCGGACACCTTCGACACGGACGTCCGCGACGGCGTGGTGATCAGCGGCGCCAGCGTGCAGGGGCAGCTGCTGGAGCGCCGCTACGACGGTGACGCGCGGCGGCTGGACGACGAGCTGGACGCCGCCCTGCGCGCGGCCGTGCCGGTGGCCCGCGAGACGCGCGCGGACAAGCCGTACGGCAAGCTCGACCGCTACCCGGTCGGCACGGTGGCGGTGCTCGGCAGCCGGCCGCGGCTGGTCTTCGGGGTCGCCCACAGCCGGCTGGGCAACGACTTCGTGGCACGCTCCAGTACCGAGGAGCTGTGGCTCAGCCTCGGCCGGGTGTGGGACGCCGTGTACCGGCACGGCCAACTGGACCGTGTCGCCGTGCCGTTGATCGGCTCGGGCCTGTCCCGGCTGCACGGTCTCGACGAGGAGAGCCTGCTGCGCCTGATCCTGCTGTCCTTCATCACCCACTCCCGGGAGCGGGTGATCTGCCGCGAACTGCGGGTCGTGCTGCGCCCCGCCGAGCTGGAGCGGGTGGACCTCACGGAGGTGGCGGCGTTCCTCGGGGTGCTGGCGGCGGCCGGCTCGGGCGGTGCCGCGTAGGGCACCCTGCCTCGCTTGTCCCTGGCCCGCTTTGTCCCCGGCCCCGCCCGGCCCCCCGGGACGGCGCCGGCCCCCGGGGCGCGTACCGCGGTGACGGGACGTGCCCCGGGGGCCGGTTGCGCCGGTCCCCCGAGCGGCGCCGGATCCGCCGGACGCGTACGGCCGGCGGTGGCGTGCGCCTACGGCCTGCGGTGGTAGGCGGACAGATGGCGGAAGGGGTAGGTCTGGCGCCAGTCGGAGCCGGTGTCGTTGACCGTGCAGCCCGCCAGCTTCAGCCGCTCCACGACCTTGCCGAGCGCCGTCTCGGAGCCGTCGAAGCGGATGACGTTGCGGCCCGCGATGTCGGCGATCGGCCGCACCCCGCCGACCTCGACGATCAGCGTGCGCTCCGGGTAGGCCATCAGCACCATGCCCAGCTCGATCAGGACGTTCGGGCGCGGCTGGCACACCGGCCGGGTCTCGTGGTCGGGCTCGTTGTGCCCGCGCAGCTGGGGGTGGAGGGTGACGACGTCGTCCGGGGTGAGCAGGACCAGGGCCGCCTGGGCCTGTGCGGGGGCGGCGGCGACCACGTCCCCCAGGAAGGGGGAGGCCTGGCCGGTCGCCCGGACCAGGTCCTCCCACTCCTTGGGCCGCAGATCGAGCCGGCGCAGCAGCTCGTACATCTCGCGCCGCACCTGGTCGTCGCGGCCGTGCACGACGAAGACGCTCCGGGCCCGCTCGGCGTCCCCGGGTGCCGCGGTGGCCTGGCGCCGCCATCCGCCGGCGTACGGCTGTGCGGGCGGGGTGGACGGCGAGGGCGGCGCGGCGTGCACGGGGGAGTCGTCGCCGAAGGTCTGGGTGGTGTCGGTGTTGCCGGCGCTCTGGTTGCCCCCGAAGTTGTTCGTGCTGCCCTGGCCGAAGCTGTTGCCGTGGAACTGCTGGCCGCTCATGCCTGCCGTGCCTCCCTGGTGACGCTGGAGTTGCTGCCGAAGGTCTGGGTGGTGTTGGTGTTGCCGACGCTCTGGTTGCCGCCGAAGTTGTTGGTGCTGTTGGCGCCGAAGTTCTGCTGGAGGATGTTGGTCTGGTTCGCGTCGTGCTCACGGGTGTCGACGTCGTGGTCGCGCAGGAAGTCGCCGACGATCTGCAGCAGGTGGCGCTCGATGATCTGGACGTACTTGATCGCGTCCGACTCCTGGAAGAAGTGGTGGAAGTCGTGGTTGGGCGCCAGCTCGCGGACGCTGGTGAGGGCGCCGCAGTCCACCGCGGTCAGGGCGTAGCGGCCGAGCCGGAACTCGCTGGTGTCGGCCGGCTGGCCCACCAGCTTGCGGACGGTGTCGGTGCCGAAGCGGCTGGGCAGCCGCTCGCGCAGCGGGTTGGCGATCAGCCGCAGGAGTTCGCCGGGCGCGCTGCGGGTGACGTCCCAGGCGATGCGCAGCATGAGCTTGCCGCCGATCGTGGCCGGCAGCCGGTCGGCGAGGTGGAAGCTCTCCGGCAGGGGACCGAGCACGTAGGTGTAGAACTCGGTGTGCAGGGTGCTGCCCTTGATGTCGAATCCGATGAACACCGAGGTGACCAGCTCCTGTTGCCAGGCGCCGATGCGGACGCACAGGTACTCGCGGCGGGCGTCGTAGTCCTCCCGCCAGTGTCCTGCGTCGTGGTCGGGACGGTCGGGGTCGGGCGTGTCCAGGAGCACGGCGACGGGGTCGCTGCCCTCGGCGGTCCGCACCGCCTTGGTGAACCGGCGCCGGTCGACGGAGAGCAGCTCGATGCGGTCGCTCGGCACGGGCTTGTCGCGCAGCTCCGCGAGCATCTCCGTGCAGACCCGGCTGGTGATGTCGTCGACCGTGAAGGGGATGATCGGCTTGCGTTCCGTCCGCCCGGCCTCGCCCGTGCCGTCCGCGTCGTCCGCCGGCCCGTGCTGCGCGGGGACGTGGCCGTTGAGCAGCCCCTGGCCGAACGCGCCGGCCCGGGACTTCGGGACGCCGAGCAGCAGTTCCGCGTTGGCCCACCGCTTGATCGAGTGGCCGGCGCCGACGAACGGCTTGTAGCCGCCGTAGTACACGGTGTCCGAGGCCTGCTCCCGGTTGATCTTGCCGACCAGTTCCGGGGTGAGGCGCGAGGTGATCGGGTGGGAGCCGTCGAATCCGGTGCGGCCGCCCGCGGGGGGCGCCAGGTGCTCGGCGAGGGTCTGGAGGATGGCGAGCCGGCGCAGGAACATCGTGGCCCAGGCGAGCCAGAAGACGAACAGGGCGGCCGTCCAGCCGCCCAGTACGTCCGCGGCCATGAGCAGGGCGACGACGACCGCGCCCGTCCCGAGGGCGATCAGCTGGTTGCGGCGCAGGTTGTGGGCGGCCAGGGCGTGCGCCAGGACGGGGGCGGCGTCGTAGCCGTAGGAGGGGGCGACCACCCGGTAGCGGTGGGTCAGCAGCTCCCGGATGACGCCCTTGCGGTAGACGGGGTCGAGATAGGTGCCCGCGCACATCAGCCGGGTGGCGTTGCTCGTCGCGTCCGGGGGCGGCGGGGCGGCATGGGTGGTCATGGCTGTTCAGTTCCCTTCCCGCATGTCGGCCGCGGTGATGACGCCGCCGCCGACCGTGTAGGTGCCCACGTACGTCGTCTGCGTGCCGTCGGTCTCCCAGGCCACGACCGTGACCGAGACGTAGTCGCCGGACGTGCCGGTCACGGTGAGGTCGTCCCGCTGGGTCGTGGCGAAGCCGGCGACGAAGGTGTCGTAGTCCTGGTTGAGGTTCTTGCCGCCCAGCTCCCACGCGGCCGCGAAGTCGCGGTTGTTGATGGCGTCGAAGTACGCCGTCACGGTCGCCTCCGGCCCGGTCTCGTCACTGGTGGCCCCGTCGGTGGCGGAGTCGGTGGCCGTGTCGTCCGTGGCCGTGTCGTCCGTGGTGCCGTCGTCGTACGTGTCGTCGCCGTACGTGTCGTCGTCCCAGGGGTAGGTGTCTCCGCCCGTCAGGCCGCTGGTGCCGTCGGGGTCGGTGCCGTCGCCCGAGGTGCCGTCGTCGGTCGTGCCGTCGTCGGTCGGGTCGGACCCCCAGCCCGGGAGCGCTCCGCTGCCGTAGAGCCCGTCGGTGGCGGGTGCCCCGTCGTCCGGGCCGGTCGTGGCGAGCACGACGGCCAGCACGACTATGAGGACGAACGGGATCGCGATCACGGCCAGGGCCTGGTTGCGTACGGGGCCGGGCGTGAGTGCGAGCCCCGGTGCGGGGTAGGAACCCCGGGCGCCGGACGGGACGCGGGTACTGCTCATCTGTCACCTCATTGCCGCCGGTATCCGGCCGGGCGGATACGGCACGCGCCCCCGAGTGGGCCGATGTGCCATGTGCATCGACCGATCCGACCAGTGACGGCGCTTCCGGAACCAGATTTCCGGAGTTCCGATGCGCTTCCGATCGTCTTCCGGTATGGCCCGGACACGCGGGGAGCACCGTGGAGCGGAGGGTGTGCTTGGGTCGACGCGACCGCCCGCGAGAACCCCAGGAAGGGAAGGCTCTGCCGTGCACGTGCTGATCCTCGGCGGCACCACGGAGGCCCGCCGCCTCGCCGAACTGCTGGCAGCCGGTCCGGCGGGACCGGCCGGACCGCTCCCGGGGCTCCGCGTGACGACCTCGCTGGCCGGCCGGGTGGCCGCGCCCAGGACACCGCCGGGCGAGCTGCGCGTCGGCGGTTTCGGCGGCGCCGGAGGACTCGCCGCCTGGCTCAGCGAACACGCGGTGGACGTCCTCGTCGACGCCACGCACCCCTTCGCCGACACCGTCAGCCGCAACGCGGCACACGCCGCCGCGACCGCCCGGGTCCCCCTCCTCGCGCTGCGCCGACCCGGCTGGCGGCGGGGCGAAGGGGACGTCTGGCACGAGGCCGGTTCCCTGACGGAGGCCGCCGCACTGCTGCCCGCGCTCGGCCGGCGCGTCTTCCTCACCACCGGCCGCACGGGCCTGGCCGCCTTCGCCGGCCTGACCGGCACCTGGTTCCTCGTACGGTCCGTCGACGCGCCCGAGGCGCCCTGTCCGCCCCGCATGGAGGTGCTGCTGGACCGCGGCCCCTTCACCCTCGACGGGGAGCGCGAGCTGCTGCGCCGGCACCGGATCGACGTCCTGGTCACCAAGGACAGCGGGGGAGCGGCCACCGCACCGAAGCTGACGGCCGCCCGTGAGGCCGGGCTGCCCGTGCTCGTGGTGCGCAGGCCCCCGGTGCCCGAGGGAGTGCGGGTCGTGCCGGAACCCGAACAGGCGGCCCGGTGGGTCGCGGAGGCGCACGCGAGGCGCTCACCGCGCTAGAAACCGTGCGCGACGCCGCTCCGTCGGGTCACGTACGACCCGCCGTCCCGCGGCTCACTCCTCCTCGCGGGCGATCGCGTTGACCGCGGCGGCGGCCATGGCGCTGCCCCCGCGACGCCCCCGTACGACGAGGTGCTCCACACCCGAGGGGTGGGCCGCCAGCGCGTCCTTGGACTCGGCGGCACCGACGAAGCCGACCGGTACGCCGATGACGGCGGCCGGGCGGGGCGCCCCCGCGTCGATCATCTCCAGCAGCCGGAAGAGCGCGGTGGGCGCGTTGCCGACGGCGACCACGGCCCCCTCCAGCCGGTCGCGCCACAGTTCGAGCGCGGCGGCGCTGCGCGTGGTGCCGAGCCGGGCCGCCAGCTCGGGGACGGCGGGGTCGGACAGGGTGCACACGACGTCGTTGTCCGCGGGCAGCCGCGCGCGCGTCACACCGCTGGCCACCATCCGTACGTCGCACAGCACCGGCGCACCGGCCTTCAGGGCCTCGCGGGCGCGGGAGACGACGCCGGGGGTCCAGGACAGGTCGCGGACCAGGTCGACCATGCCGCAGGCGTGGATCATCCGGACCGCGACCCGGCCGACGTCCGCCGGCAGGCCGGAGAGGTCGGCCTCCGCGCGGATGGTGGCGAACGACTGGCGGTAGATGGCCGCGCCGTCCTTCTCGTACTCGTACTCGCAGTCGTACGGGCTCACGGTGCTCTTCTCGCTGCTCTCGGTCGGCGGACGGCGGCCACGGCGGCGAGCTTACCCACGGAGGTCCGGCGGCGGTTTGTGGTGCCTCGCACGGTGAAACCCGGCAGGCACCGAGACGTACACGCGAGCGGAAGGGGAGCGGCCACCATGACCACCACCGTCAACGACCTGCTCCGTACCTACCCGGCCGGCCTGGGCGGCGTGGACCGGGACGCCATGGCCAGGTGCATCGAGGAGTGCCTCAGGTGCGCCCAGGCATGTACGGCCTGCGCCGACGCCTGTCTGTCGGAGAGCACGGTCGCCGATCTGACCAAGTGCATCCGCACCGACATGGACTGCGCCGACGTCTGCGGCGCCACGGCCGCAATCCTGTCCCGGCACACGGGCTACGACGCCAACGTGACCCGGGCCGTGCTCGAGGCCTGCGTGACCGTCTGCGGGGCGTGCGGCGACGAGTGCGCCCGGCACGCCGGTATGCACGAGCACTGCCGGGTCTGCGCCGAGGCGTGCCGCGGCTGCGAGCAGGCGTGCGAGGAACTGCTCGCCGGCCTGGGCTGAGACCGGCGCGCAGCGTGCCGGGGGCGGTCAGTGGTAGGCGTGGACGACGGCGTGGCCCTTGCCGCGGCCGATCATCCACCTGTTGACCGGCGTGGTGATCACGAACGCCACGGCGAAGCCGCCGAGCAGGGAATACCAGAACAGCCCGTCCGACAGGTGCGCGTCCATCGCGCCCGGAACGAGGGCGACGATCCCGTTGTCGACCAGCTCCATCACGGCGATGGAGACGGTGTCGGCGGCCAGTGCCACCTTGACCGCGGCCTTCATGGACACCCCGGCGCGCACGACGGCGAACAGGGTGAAGGAGTAGCCGAAGACGAAGGCCAGGGCGATGGCCAGCACCATGGTCGGCACGTTGCCCCACATCAGGGCGGTGCCGATGACCATGCCGAGGATCTCGCCGACGGCGCACCCGGTGAGGCAGTGCAGCGTCGCCCGCATCGCGGTCGCCCACGTGGTCCCGTGTTGGTGCGTGCTGTGGTCCATGACCCGGACTATATACCCCCCTGGGGTATCAGGTCCAGAGGTCACCAGGCTTCCGAGTCCCTCGCCCCGCCCGCCAGCGGGGCCGCCCCGGCCGTCCGGTCCGTGGCCCGCACCCGCGCGGCGATCAGCGGGAACACGAGTACGGAGACCATCGCGGCACCGACCAGCGAGGCCGCCAGGTCCGTGTCGATCAGCTTCTGGTCGACACCGATGGCCGTGATGGCGACGACCAGCGGCAGGCACGTGGAGGTGAACAGCGCCAATGCCCCCCGGTCCCTGCGGCTCAGGTCCCTGGGTGCGAGGACGTACACCGGGATGCCGTGCACCAGCAGGAAGAGCAGGAGGAAGCCCGGCACCAGCAGCAGGGCGCCCGGGTCGTGCAACAGCGCGTCCAGGTCGAACTCGATGCCGGTGACGACGTAGAAGAGGGGCACGAGGAAGCCGAAGCCCATGGCCTCCACCTTGCCGAGGACCTCCCCGCTGCTCGCGGGCGCGGCCCGGTGCAGTACGAGCCGGGTCAGCACGCCGGCGGCGAACGCGCCCAGCAGCACGTCGAGGCCGAAGACCTCGGCGAGGCCCAGCATGCAGGCGAGCAGCAGCATCACGAACCGGACCGCGAACTGGCCGCTGCTGTGCAGGGTCAGCTCGGTCAGCCGGGCGAACCAGGGCGGCCTCGGGCGCAGCGCCCAGAACACGGCGGCGGCCGTGATCGCCCCGAACGCGGCCAGCAGCGCCGCCGACTCGGCCGGCCGGCGTCCGCTGAGCAGCAGCGCCACGGCGATCACCGGCCCGAACTCGCCGACGGCGCCGAACGCCGAGATCACCGTCCCGAATCGCCCGCGCAGCTCGCCGCGGTCCCGCAGCATCGGCAGTACGGTGCCGAGCGTGGTGCTGGTGAGGGCGGTGCCGACGACGAAAGCCTCGAAGACGTCCCCGCCGCTGACGAGCAGCGCCAGCGCGATCCCGGCGGCCAGGGCGACCGGCCAGGACCACAGGGCGCGGCGCAGGGTGTCGCCGCGGGCGGCGGCGAAATCGATCTCGTAGCCGGCCAGGAAGATCAGCATGGACAGACCGAGGTCGGCCAGCGTGTCGACGACCTCGCCGGGACGGGCCCAGCCGAGCACGTCGGGCCCCATCAGGATGCCCAGGACGATCTCGAAGATGACCAGCGGGACACGGACCCGCCGCCCTGTGGCGTGGACGAGGAGCGGCGCCAGGACCGCGGCGGCCATGATCAGGACGAGGGTGCCCGGGTGGCTCACGAGACACCGCCGTGCGGCGGCCGGACCACTGAGCGCCGCCCACGCCGAGGACCCGCGTTCCGTGCCATCGACGCTCCCTCGCGAACGGCGTGCCGGGACGGGCCGCCGCGGCACCCGTCCCCCGCCACTGTCACCCGCGGGTCGGGCCGGGACTACCGGGCGTACGCCGGAAGGAGGAGCGGAACACCGCTCCGTCGGCGCGGGTCAGCGGCGTCCTCCGGGCCCCTGCGCCCGTGTCTTCGACGCGCCCTCGGCGTCGATCTCGGCGATGAGGGCGGCGACGCGGGTCCGGATCTCGTCGCGGATGGCGCGGACCGCTTCGAGGCCCTGGCCGGCCGGGTCGTCCAGCGTCCAGTCGAGGTAGCGCTTGCCGGGGAAGACCGGGCAGGTGTCGCCGCAGCCCATCGTGACGCACACGTCCGATTCCTTCACCGCGTCCACGGTGAGGACCTTGGGGATCTCGGCGGAGATGTCGATGCCGACCTCGGCCATCGCCCCGACGGCGGCCGGGTTGACCTCGGTGCCCGGTGCGGAGCCGGCGGAGCGGACCTCGACGCGGTCGCCTGCCAGGTGGGTGAGCCAGGCGGCGGCCATCTGGGAGCGGCCGGCGTTGTGGACGCAGACGAACAGGACGGAGGGCTTCCTGCCGGATTTCTCGTGCATCGGGGTGCTCTCGTCTCGCGGTCCGTCGTGGGTGTCGGGCATCCGCCGGCATCGGCGAACAGTGATGTGAAAGTATCAGCCCATGCTGACTTCAGTCGATCCTGATGTGATCCGGGCGCTGGGCGATCCGCTCCGGCTGCGGATCGTGACCCTGCTGGCGCGCGAGACGCTGTGCACCACGCACCTGGTCGAGGAGACCGGGGCCAGGCAGACCAACCTGTCCAACCACATGAGGGTGCTGCGCGAGGCCGGGCTGGTGGAGACCGAGCCGTGCGGCCGCTACACCTACTACCGGCTCAAGCCCGAGGTCCTGGCCGGCCTGTCCGGGCAGTTCGGCGAGCTCGCCGCCTCCGCCCGCACGGCCGCCGGGAACAAGAGGGCCTGCCCGTGACCCCCACCGAGCCCACCACGACGCCCGTGTCCGACGCCGGGGACTCCTCGGTCGTCGCCAAGCTCTCCACCCTCGACCGGTACCTGGCGGTGTGGATCCTGCTCGCGATGGGCCTCGGCCTCGGGCTGGGCCGGGTCGTCCCGGGCCTGGGCGACGTACTGGCGGAGGTGGAGCTCGGTGGGATCTCCCTGCCGATCGCGCTCGGCCTGCTGATCATGATGTATCCGGTCCTGGCCAAGGTCCGCTACGACCGGCTCGACGCCGTCACCGGCGACAAGAAGCTCATGGTGTCCTCGCTGGTCTTCAACTGGGTCCTGGGGCCCGCGGTGATGTTCGCCCTGGCCTGGACCTTCCTGCCCGACCTGCCCGAGTACCGCACCGGTCTGATCGTCGTCGGCCTGGCCCGCTGCATCGCGATGGTGATCATCTGGAACGACCTCGCCTGCGGCGACCGCGAGGCCGCCGCCGTGCTCGTCGCCCTCAACAGCGTCTTCCAGGTGATCGCGTTCGGCCTGCTCGGCTGGTTCTATCTCGACCTGCTGCCCGGCTGGCTGGGCCTCGGCGACGGGGAGCACCTGGACGTCTCCATGGGGAAGATCGCCCTGAACGTGGTCGTCTTCCTCGGCATCCCGCTGCTGGCGGGTTTCCTCACCCGACGCGTCGGCGAGCGCCGGGTGGGCCGCGAGAGGTACGAGCGGAAGTTCCTGCCGAGGATCGGCCCCTGGGCGCTGTACGGCCTGCTCTTCACGATCGTCGTCCTCTTCGCCCTCCAGGGGAGGACGATCACCTCGCAGCCCTTCGACGTGGCCCGCATCGCGTTGCCGCTGCTGCTCTACTTCGCGGTGATGTGGTTCGGCGCCTTCGCCCTGGGCAAGGCCGTCGGCCTCGCCTACGACCGAACCGCCACGCTCGCCTTCACGGCCGCCGGCAACAACTTCGAGCTGGCCATCGCGGTCGCCGTCGCGACGTTCGGCGTCACGTCCGGCCAGGCCCTCGCCGGCGTCGTCGGCCCGCTCATCGAGGTCCCCGTCCTCGTGGCGCTGGTCCACGTCTCCCTGGCCCGGCGCCGGACGTTCACGGCCGCCCGGCCGAGTCACCGCGGTCCGGGCGGCTGACTCACCCGCGCAGGTCGAGCATGGCGGCCATGGCCGCCACCACGGACGGCGCGACCCGGTAGTAGACCCAGGTGCCGCGCCGCTCCGAGGTCAGCAGCCCGGCTTCGCGCAGCTTCTTCAGGTGGTGGGAGACGGTCGGCTGGGAGACGCCGACGTCGGCGATGTCGCACACGCAGGCCTCGCCCCCCGGGTGGGAGGCGACCTTGGAGAACAGCCGCAGCCGCACCGGGTCGGAGAGCGCCTTGAACATGGCGGCCGTCCGCTCCGCGTCGGCCGGGGACAGCTCCCCGGCCGTGATCGGCGGGCAGCAGGGCACGACGTCGGCGTCCTGGAGGACGGGCAGTTCCACGGCCTCTTGTTTCTCGACGGCCTCTGGTTTCTCCATGGCCTCTGATTTCGACATGCGTCTATGTTGACACCCGTCGATGCAGGTGGCAATCTCCGTTGTATCGACAGGCGTCGAATCAAACTTCGTGCGCCGCCCTTCCGCCTCCAGAGGAGACCGAGCACGATGAGCACCCCGCAGCTGCCCGTGATCATCATTGGCGCCGGTCCGGTCGGACTGGCCGCCGCCGCACACCTGGCCGGGCGAGGCATCGAGCACCTCGTCCTGGAAGCGGGCGACAGCGCCGGCGCGGCCGTCCGGGAGTGGAGCCACGTACGCCTGTTCTCCACCTGGGGCGAGGTCGTCGACCCGGCCGCCGAGAAGCTTCTCGCCCCCACGGGCTGGACCCGCCCCGACCCGGCGACGTACCCGTCCGGCGGCGACTGGACCGAGCAGTACCTGCGGCCGCTCGCCGACGTCCTCGGCGAGCGGGTCCGCACCGGTGCCGCCGTCACCGGTGTCTCCCGGGCCGGACGCGACCGGATCGTCGACGCCGGCCGGGAGCAGCAGCCGTTCGTCGTGCACGTCGAGAACGCCGACGGCCGCGAGGAGCGTATCCACGCCCGCGCCGTGATCGACGCCTCCGGTACGTGGGCCACGGCCGGCCCGGCCGGCGGCAGTGGCCTGCCCGCGCTCGGCGAGAGGGCGGCGGCCGACCGGATCACCTACCGCGTACCGGATCTGAAGGACCCGGCCGTCCGCGCCCGGTACGCGGGCAGGCGCACGGCCGTCATCGGCTCGGGCGCCTCCGCCTTCACCGCGCTCGCGTACCTCGCCGAGCTGGCCGAGTCCGAGGGCGGTGCGGGCACGCACGCGGTGTGGATCCTGCGCCGCGGCATCTCCGGCTCCACGTTCGGCGGCGGCACCGCCGACCAGTTGCCCGCCCGCGGCGCCCTTGGCCTCGCCGCGAAGGCCGCCGTCGACAAGGGGCACGCGGACGCGGTCACCGGCTTCCGCACCGCGGAGTTCGAACGCGACGCCGACGGACGCCTCGTCCTGGTGGGCGAGGACGGCCGCCGCCTCGACCCGGTCGACGAGGTCATCGTCCTGACCGGCTTCCGCCCCGACCTGTCCTTCCTGGACGAGCTGCGCCTGGGCCTGGACGAGCGTCTTCAGGCCCCGGTGGCACTGGCCCCGCTGATCGACCCGAACCAGCACTCCTGCGGCACGGTCTACCCGCACGGCCACCGCGAGCTGTCCCATCCCGAGCAGGGCGTCTACCTGGTCGGAATGAAGTCCTACGGCCGCGCTCCGACCTTCCTCGCCATGACCGGCTACGAGCAGGTGCGCTCCGTGGCCGCCGCGCTCGCCGGCGACCTCGACTCCGCGGACCGGGTCGAACTCACCCTCCCCGAGACCGGGGTCTGCGGCGGCGCGGGCCTGTTCGACACCCCCGGCACCCAGCAGACCGACGGCGGCGGCTGCTGCGGTTCGTGACGGCCTCCCACCCGCGACTCCGGGCGACAAGGCGACGAGACCGACCCTGACGATGGTGTCTTCGCCGGCAGGCGCCGGCTCGCCCGTTGCCGGCGGGTGCGCCTGGATTGATCACCGGGGGTCGGGGCGGTCGCGTCGCGGCAAACGGTCGACGACCAGGTCGTAGGAGTCCTCGACCATGTCCGTGACCAGCCCCTTGGTGATGCCGGGGCCGGGCCCGAGCGTGATCCAGTGGCGTTTGTCGAGGTAGCGGCCCGGCGTGACGGAGGCGTAGTGCCGCACGTGGGCGCGGGCGTGTTCGGGGTCGCACTTGACCGTGATGATCTGCTCGTCCGGGTCGTCGGTGACGATGAGGAACACTCTGCCCGCGACCTTGTACACGTCGAGCTGGGGGGTGAAGGGGCGCCCGTGGCTGACGTCGGGCAGGGCGAGTGCCGCCTTACGGGCGGCGTCCTGGAGCCGGTCGCCGACCGCGCTCACCGGGACGCCCGCGTGCCGCCGGCGTAGGTGTGCGGGTCGACCGGCCGCTCGGCCTTGGGCAGGTGGGCGACGACGAGCCGGTAGGACTCGGTGACGAGCTCCCGGACGAGGGACTCGTCGACACCGTCCCCGTCCTCAAGCGTGATCCAGTGCTTCTTGTTCATGTGGTAGCCGGGGGTGATGTGGCTGTTGTGTTGCCGCAGGGCGAGGGCCTCGCCGGGGTCCGCCTTGAGGATCACGACGGGCCGCCCGGGGACCTCGGTCATCAGCATGAACACCTTGCCGCGCACCTTGAAGACCTCCCAGTCGTCCCCGAAGGGATGATCCGGCTCGGCTCCGGGAAGCTCCTGCGCGCAGTCGGCGGCGGTCCTGTGCAGAGTCATGGGGCGTCGTCCTTCTCGGGTCGGTGGCGGACCGCGGCGCTGAAGACCGCGGAGTACCCGCCCCGCGGTCGCGCCGGCACCACTCATCCTTGCCCTTAAACCGCCGAAAAGGGCGGCAGGTGGCGGCCACATGGTGGTCGGCAAGCGACATCCCGCTCCTCACCCCGGGGGGCGTTCGCGGCCCGGGAGGGCGCGACCGGCCCGTGACCGGCGCCCGTGCCCCGGCCACCCGACGGCCCTCCCCGGCACGGAAAAGGGCGAGGCCCGAAGACCCCGCCCACGATCACCGAAACCCCGGCTCAGGGCCACACCAGGCAGTACGGCTGGTGCCCCGCCTCATGCAGCCGGTGCGAGAAGTCCTGCCACTCGTGCAGCGATTGGGGGCGGGAGGGCGCTGAGCTGGTTCTTCTCGGCGAAGTGAGCGTTGACCTGCGGGAACTTGTCACGGTAGTTCTCACGGGTCAACGCCGATTCCCAGGCTCATGTGCCCTGGATGTGCCCTGCCCTGGCTGCGAAACCGTGCCCTCTCACCGACATGCGGTCGGCGCCCCTAGGAAGGGCCCACGGGTCGGCGAACCGGACGATGGTTCCCTCGGGCGGTCCCGCGGCGGACTGCCCACGCAGGTACACGTCGCGGCCGAGGCCGGTGACGGGCACTGGCGTTCGCCCTCGTCGCTGGTCAGGACGGCGATGCACCAGCGCCGGGGAACGGGGCGTACTCCTTCCGCGCGATCCGCGAGTGCTTGCTGAGAGGCGTACGGCAACGCAGCATGGTGGAGCAGTACATCAACCGTGTTGCGTCGCCACCTGCTGCGAGAGGACCGCGACCATCTTCCTCACCGGACTTGAGATCACGGGCACCTTCCTCTTCTCCGCCCGCTGAACAGAACTAAACCGCCTAGAACATGGTGTTGTCGTTCTTGGATGTGGGCGGGATGACCTGGAGGACGTCCCAGTGTTCAACGATCTTGCCGTCGGCGTCGAAGCGGAAGATGTCGATGCCCGCGTACTCCTCGTCGGGCCAGGTCTGGTGGCAGTGCAGGATGACGTGGTTGCCGTCGGCGAAGGCACGCCTGTATTCGACGCGCTTGCCCGGATACTCGGCGGCCATGCGCTCGAAGTAGTCGATGAACGCCTGCTTGCCGTCGCCGACGTGCGGGTTGTGCTGGATGTAGGTGTCGCCAGCGTACTGGTCGATGGCCTCTGCGGGGCGGCATTGATTGAACATCAGGTCGTAGAACGCCTTGGCAGCGGCCTTGTTCTGCTCCGGGTCGTTCATGAGGCCAACGTAGGGCCGACATCCGGGTGCGGCACGGTGAGTGCGTCGAGCAGGTGATCGGGCGCCGGCGAAGGACCTTTCGCCGTTCCGGTACACCGTCCAGCCGGACTGTGCCGAGCGTACTGGGAGCGGGGCCGCCATCTGCTGTGGAAAATCCGGATGCGGACGACCGGGTGCAAGCCGTACGGGCTCAGGCGGTATCGCCACCGTTACGAGACGATCGCGACCATCTACTTCGCCGGACTCCACATCCCGCGCGCCCTCGGCCGGTCCGCCCGCCGAGCAGAACGGAACCGCCTAGCTAGCGCTGGTGCCGCTGGTCATGGGACTTGTATGTGTATGAGTTGTTGATGGTGTTGGTGATGTCGCCGACGTTGAAGTTGATCAGGCCGCCGCAGGCCAGAAGACAGAGGCCGGGGGTCGGGCCGGGGGGTGTCGGGGCTGCGGTGACCTGGACGGTCGTGGTGCTGTTTGAGGCGTCGCAGTCGGCGTTGCCGTTGTAGGCGGCGGTGATGGTGTGGGTGCCGGTGGTGGTGAAGGCGGCGGTGTAGGTGGCCTGGCCGTTGGCGTTGACAGGCACGGTGTCGAGCAGGTCACTGCCGTCGAAGAATGTGACGCCGAGGCCGCCGGTGGGATCGGAAGGGCAGTCGACTGTGGCCGCCAGTTGCACGGGGGCGTTCACCTCGGTCGACTGAGGGTTGGCTGTCACCGTGGTGGTCGAGGGTACGGCCCAGGCGGGTGAGGCGAGCCCCAGTGTGGCGGCCAGGGCTGCGGCGACGACCAGTCGCGCTCTACGTGGCGTGATGTGCACCGTTCGGTTCCTTGCTTCCGTTTCCGGTCCGCAGAGTGCGGGTGCCGTGGACCCTCACGCTATGGCGGTCGCTTCTGCCTTCCTGGGACGCGGCGCTGATAAGTAGCCTGGTCGGATTAGCGGCCTGCGCCGCTCGCCGGGCGGCCATGCGAGGGAACCGAGCGGATGCTCGCGCAGGGTGTGAGGCTGTTGTCCCTCCGGTCGCCGGGTCAGATACCGGGCGTGGCGGTTCGTGTGTAGGAAAGCCCGGGGCTGATGCCGCCCGCCGTGGTGACCGATACCGTGACCGGACCTGGGGCGCCTGCGGGTGCGACCGCGGTGACCTGCGTGTCGGACACCACGGTGAACGAGGTGGCCGTGCTCCCGAAGGTGACAGCCGAGGCAGTGGCGAGGTTCGTGCCGGTGAGGGTGACCACGGTGCCCGCTGATGCCGGGCCGGTAATGGGAACCAGTGCCGACAGCGTGGGCGGGGCGACGTAGGCGAAGGCGACGGGGTTGCTCGTGCCGCCCGGCGTCACCACCGTGATCGGCGCGCTGCCTGTCCCCGGAGGAGCGGAGGCCGTGATCTGAGTCGCCGACACCACGGTGAAGGAGGCCGCATTGATGGAGGCGAAGAGCACGGCGCCGGCGTTGAGCAGGTTGCTTCCGATGAGTGTGACCACAGTGCCGCCGGCCGTCGGGCCCTGGGCGGGGCTGCCGCTGTGGAGAGCGGGCGGCGCTGCGTAGAAGAAGTAGGCGTCCGGGGCGCTGGTGCCTCCCGGCGCGGTCACGGCCACCGCGGCGGCCCCGGCGACGCCGGAGGGGGAGACAGCGGTGATCTGGGTGGCTGAGTTCACCAGGAACGACGTGGCCGGGACTCCCGCGAAGGTGACCGCCGTAGCTCCGGTGAACCCCGTTCCCGAAAGGATGACAGTGGTGCCGCCGGCCGTCGGGCCGCTGGCAGGCGTCACCCCCGTGATCTGGGGGACCTGCGCGACAACGTAGGTGAATGTCACCGAGTTGCTGGTCCCGGTCGGATGGATGAGCGTCACTGCGGCCGCACCGGCGGCGCGGGGTGGGCTCACAGCCGTGATCTGGGTGGCCGAATTGACGGTGAAGGAGGTGGCGTTGGTGCTGCCGAAGCGTACGGCGGTGGTTCCCGTCATCGCCGTGCCGGTGAGGGTGACGACGGTGCCCCCGGTAGTGGGCCCCTGTGTGGGGTTGATGGTAGTGATCGTGGGCGGCATGAAGGTTGCTCCAATGGCAGCCTGGGTGAAGCCCGGGCCGACGAGGGCGCCGGCCCGGGCTGGGAGTCACCGCACGGGAGAAGCCGGAGACTGTCCGCCCGGCACGGGTTCCCCCGCTCGAACGGTGGGCAGGGCTGCCGCCCGATGTATGCCGGGCGGCAGCGGGGGTGCGGGTCAGATGCCGGGGCCGGCGACGTAGGTGAAGGCGTCGGCGGCTGTGTCGGATCCGGCCGCGTTGGTCACCACCACGTCGACGGCACCGGCGGCGCCGGGCGGGGTCACTGCCGAGACCGTGGTGGCGTTCACCACGGAGAACGGCGCCGGGGTGCCGTCGAAGGTGACCGATTCGGTGGTGTCGAGGTTGGTGCCGGTGATGGTGACACCGGTGCCGCCCGACGTCGGTCCGGAGGCAGGTGCGACGGTGGTCACGGTGGGGACGTCCACGTAGGTGTAGGACAGACCGTTGTTCGTCCCGCCCGCGGTGGTCACGCTCACCCCCACGGGGCCGGCCGCCGCTCCTGCCGGCACGGTGACGGTGAGCTGGGTGTCGGAGACGACCGTGGGTGTGGCGGTGTTGGCGCCGAAGGCGACGCTGGTGGCCGTCGCCAGTCCGACACCGTTGAGGGTGACCGTGTTGCCGCCCGCCAGCGGGCCGGAGGTCGGGCCGACCGAGGACTTGAACGGTGCTCCTACGTAGAAGAACGGGACGGGGTTGCTGGTTCCGCCCGCGGTGGTCACGGTGACTCCGACGGTGCCGGTGCCCGACGGGGACACGGCCGTGACCTGGGTCGGAGAGACGTTGGTGATGCTGGTGGCCGGCCTGGTGCCGAAGGTGACGGCGGTTGTGCCGGACAGGTTCGTACCTGTGATCGTCACCAACGTACCGCCGCCGGTGGATCCCTGGTTCGGAGAGATGGGCATGGAGAGACTCCTCGCTGACAGGAACAGACAGGGCGCAGCGAAACCGTGAGCTTTGGGAGCCGACCTTCGCGGAGGAGTTGCACGCAAGAGCAGACGACTGAAGAGTGCCGCCGTGCCGAGGGGCTTCGCTCGGCGCCGCACAGGAGAAGAACCGGCACATGCCGCCCTTGATCGTGATCCCCGGTCTTGGGATGGGCGGCCCGCCGGTTCGCTATTTCAAGTACCCCACACGCGCTACTCTTTGACAAGACGTCAATCGCATAATTCCGTCGGCAGCGGGGCGCGGGCAGACCTGCGTACCACCGGCGTGCGCCTTGAGCCCTCCCCTTGCGTGAGCAAAGACCAGCCGGCACCGCACGCGATGCCGGCTGGCCATCCAACCCCTCCGGGGTGCCCATCGCGGTCCCGGCGGAGCCGCTTACCTCCCCACGTGTGAAGGGCTGCAACTCGCACCGTTGCCACGCTCCCCGAACGGAACGGGCTGCCCTGGTTGGATATGCCCAGTAACGCAGGATCGCGGCATATGCCTCAAGCCTCAGAGCTCGGTGTCACCTGATCGGAGTAGCGCCGATCCTCGTTCCGTGAGCTCTACTCAACCAGTCTGGAGATTGAGTCAGTTGGGACGACAGGCAGATGCAGGTTCTCGCGGATCCCTTCGGTCGGCTGCTGCGGGGCGCCACCAGCCCTGCCCGGCGCTGTCCACCACATGCGCGCGACTCGCGAGCACGGTGTCGTCGGCGCGTTTTCCTGGACCGCCTCGGTGCCAGGAAACAGACGCTTTGCCACTGTCCTGACCTGGTCGCTGTGTTCCTCCCTGCTCCCGGTAGGACGTCGGCGTTGACAGTGGTCCGACCCGTAGCCCCGAGTGTGCCCTCGCAGGGCTGGACACCGGCTGCAGTCCCTTTACGTTGGCTGGTTCCCGATGACCTGGGCACGTAGGTGGACATGGAAGGCGACCGCGTGGCCGGCCATCGAAGTCTTCCAGGGCGCGGCATCGATGCGGGAGATCTCCTCCCACACCGCGGCGTTGGCGGCGGCGAACGCGACCTTGGCCTCCGCTGGTGCGGTGCGCCAGGAAGGGAAGCGGCGGGCGAAGGCGTCCGCCTCAACGAGCGTGTGTCCGGCTTCGAGCAGGCGCAGGATGAGGATGGCGGGATCGATCCAGGCCGCGCCGCGTGTGGGCCAAGCCCAGTCGATGATGTGGGCGCGGTCGTCCACGAGCACGTTGTGCGGGGCGAGGTCGGTGTGCAGGAGGGTATCGCCAGAGAAGAGGGCGGCAGTTCCGGGCGGGGCGTAGGCGGCCCAGCGCTGTTCGGCGTCCTTGATGGGAACGTCCGTGGGAGCGGTGGTCTCCTGGAGTTCCGCAAGAGCCGCAGCGACGAGGGGCAGGTCTGGGGAGCCCGCGCTGTAGTCGGCGTGCCGTCCCGGGAGGACTTCGTATCCGAGGAGGTCCCAGCCGGCCGTCTCGATGTGCCAGTACAGGCGGGGGCATGCACGGGGGAGGTGTGGGCTGATTGCGGCCTCTCGATGCTGGGCCGGGGCCTGTGGGTGGTCGGTGGGGATGCCCTTGACGAAGACCGGGTCGTGATCCGTTTCGAGGAACGCGGCGATGCCTGAGTTCAGCCCTCCGTCGGCGGTGCGGGCGGCGTGGACGGGGCCCGCCTTGTCGGCGATGGCCTGGCGTGCCTCCACGGGAGGTCGTGGAAGTGGCGGCGGATCATGGACACGGCGCAGTTCCTCGGAGAAGGCGACGGGCTGCCCCGGCCAGCGTACGGCCGGGGCAGCGTGCCGGAGCGGAGCCCCGGTCTAGTAGGGCTGGTCGTCGCCGGCCGAGCAGCTGCACCCGGCGGACTCGGCGACGTCGACGTCCAGGTCGCCGATGATCCGGAACGTACCCTCAGGGACCGGGGGCGCGGAGATGGGCACGGGCAGGGTGCCGGTGGCCTCTGTGGGCGGGCGCAGGCCGATGGTGACCGGGACTGGTGCGGGTCGGGCCAGGGTGGCGCTGGTGGGAGTCATGCTCCGTAGCCTCCGTGTTGGCAGTAGAGCGATCGGTTGTCCCCCGCCTCCTGGTGGAGCTTGGCCAGCGGCCGGCATGTCCTGCAGGTGCCGATCTTCGAGCAGCCGGAGCATCCACCGGTGCGGAGCTGGAGGGACTCGGCGATGCCGCCGAGTCGGGGGAGGGCGGTCAGGCCCTCGGTCATGAGGTTCACGCTGGGATCGCGGCCGATCTTGCAGACCGAGGCGATGCCGTGCGGGTCGACGTGGAAGAAGGTGCGGCCGGCGTTGCAGCCGGTGAAGAAACGGCGGGCGCGGACGTACTTCTGGGCCTGTGAGGCGAGCGGCTTCGCCTCTCCGTCGATCGTCGGGGACATGTTCGTGAAGACCTGGTACGGGAAGCCCCAGCGGTCTTCCACGAGGCGGACCATGTCGTCCGCCTCGTGGGCGTTCTCCTCGGCGACGATGATGTTGATGCGGACGGGCAGTCCCGCCGTGCGGGAGGCGTCCAGGCCGCGGGTGAACCGGTCGAAGGCGCCGCGGTTGCGGGTGACGGCGTCGTAGGTCTCTCCGGTCGCTCCGTAGAGGCTCACCGTCAGCCGGTAGGGCCGCAGTCGGACGAACAGCTCCTGCATCCTCACTTTGTGGAGCTGACTGCCGTTCGTCGAGATCTGGATCACCATGCCGAGTCCGGTGGCGTACTCGTACGCGGCGGCGAACTGCGGGTCGATCAGGGCCTCCCCGCCGGTGATCTGGAGCCACAGGACGCCGGCATCGCGCAGCATGGTGAGCAGGCGCGTTTTGTCGTCGCAGTCCAGGCACTCGAACCGCTTCTCGCCGAGGTAGCAGAAGCCGCAGTCGTGGTCACAGCCGAGGTTGATCTCCCATGCCGCCTTCACGTACCCGTAGGCGGAGCGTTCCCGGACAAGGAGGGTTTCCCACAGGGGCCCGGTGGGCACGGGCATCTGCCATGCGGCCGTGGTCGCCTCGGCGAGCCAGGCCGGGGCCGACCGGTCCTCGGTGACCGCCATGCGCAGTTCCTCGAATCGGGACTCGGGGAGGGCCAACCCCCTGGCGTGACCGGGTCGGAGGAGGAGGTACTACTGGCCCAGGAACGGGCTCGCGATCAGTTGGTGCACGTTGCCTCCATGTCGTCTGGCAGGGGGTGGGGCGGGTCCGTGCAGAGGTGGAGTCGGGGGAACTCCTCGGACCCGCCCCGCTCACCGGCCTCCTGTCCTTCGGTTGGCCGGCCGGTGAGGCAGGAGGGCCCCGACGCCGGGATCTACGAGGCAGTGGCCAGATCGTTGAGCAGCTCGTCGAGGCGTGGACGCGGGGGAGAGCATCAAGGCGCTCTCCGAATACCTCGGCCACTCGGACCCGGGCTTCACACTCCGGACGTACACGCATCTTCTTCCGTCCAGCGAGAGTCGAACCCGGAAGACGATCGACGACGCCTTCACCGAAGCCGAAGCCGAAGCGTAAAGGGCGGCGACCCGACCTCCGCTCAGGGCACATCGGTGCCCCCGGTCGATCAACGGGCCGTGGCCGTCTCAGACCCCACCCGCTGCATCGCATGCCTGAGGCACGAAAACCCAGCCGCGTCGGCTCGTGACGATGAACCGTCGGAAGCGCCATGGGGCGGCCTGCCCTGGCCGACTGCCCTGGTGAGGCAGGATTGCTGCCATGCGGACCCGACCTGTGCTGGTTTACGACGGTGATTGCCGATTCTGTACGACGTCAGTCACCCTCCTCGAACGCCTGCTACGACCCGACTGCTCCATCACGCCGTGGCAGTTCGCTGACCTGGCCGCTCTGGGCGCCACTCAGGGTCAGGCCGAGTACGAGGCCCTGTGGATCACGCCCGACGGGACCGTGCACGGCGGTGCGCAGGCGGTGGCCAGGCTGTTGCTGCGGGCAGGCAAGGGGTGGGCCGTTCTCGGCGCGCTGCTCACCCTGCCGCCGTTCCGCTGGGTCGCGCACGGCGTCTACCGGATCGTCGCGAACAACCGCGACCGCCTGCCGGGCGGAACCGCGGCCTGCGCCCTCCCTGCAGGCCGTCGCTGACGGTGGCCCCGGCGGACCGTCGGTGTCATCCCTTCCGCCCTTCCGCCGACCGTCACCGCAGGTGCACGCCGAGGCTCCCGGACTTGACCTGCGGAGGCACGGTGCCACTCCCGGCCACCCCGGTCTCTCCGCGGGGCCGCGGCAGCCGTAGGCCGAGCCGCCGTGCCGTACTGCGCCCCAGGCGGGGCAGTGAGGTGTAGAAGCGGTCGGGCAGGAACACGGCGTCCGCGATGATCATGGCGCCCGAGAATACCGGCAGCCCCAGCAGGACCGCGATGCCGGCGTGCATGCCCAATAGGACTGCGAGGACGGGGTACTTGAGCCTGCCGAACAGTACGAACGGGAAGGCGACCTGGGTGAGCACGGTCAGGTAGCTGATGGCCGCGATCGCGAGAGGGTACTGGTCCAGGAAGAGGGAGAGCGCGGGCCAGGGCTGGAAGAGTTCGAGGTGCAGTACGTAGTGGAGTGCCGTGCCGTCGGCCCAGTACGATCCCTGGACCTTGTACAGGCCGGCTGATCCGTACAGGAAGCAGACCTGGGCCGCGATGATGAAGACACCGCAGTTGTGCACCACGGTGGTCAAGGTGACGCGGGCGTCACGGAGTTGCCGAGCGGTCGGGCCGGGACTCTTCGCTCGGGTCGCCGCACCGGCCGCGCGAGCCGCCCTGCGCCGCTCGCGGCGTGCGTCCAGGGACCAGTGTCGGCCGCACGCGGTGAGCACGAGGTAGAGGGACATCAGGAGGACCAGGTTGTCGCCTCCGTCCGTCATGAAGATCGACCGTGAGTGGAACGACGTCACCACGACGGCGAACACGATGGACGTGGCCCGGGTCCGCCAGCCGAGCATGAACAGCGCGGACGTCACCACAGCCATCCCGTAGCACAGCTCGAAGTAGGCGCGGCTGTCGGACAGGAGCAGGAAGCTGTACCACCCGGTCTGGTCGAAGAGCTGCGCGGCCAGCGCGGGAGTCCATGGGGAGTCCGGCCCCCAGATCTCGTGGCGGTGCGGGAACTCGCGGAGCAGGAAGACCAGGTAGAGCAGTCCGTAGCCGATGCGCAGCACCGACGTGGCGTACAGGGATACCGGCCGGCCGGTGACGAGCGCGATCGCCGCGGCTGGGAGCTTGCGCAGCTGCTCACTTGCCATGAGAGGTCACCTTCCACCAGGGCAGGAGTCGGTTCTCGACAGGTTTCGGTGGGCTGTCCGCTGCGTTGGAGCCGGGCGCCGCGACGGGGAGAGTGATGACTCGGAGCTGGATGAAGTCGATGTCGCGGACGCTGTCGCCGCGGTGTTCGGCGATGCGGTCCGAGGCGATGTTGTTCATGTATTTCTGGAGCATGACGGCCCGTTCCGAGCGTGCGGTGTCGTCCTTCCCGTGCGTTTCGGCGTAAGCGGCCCAGGCGCGTCGCAGCAGATTCTGCGCCGTGTGGCTGGGAAACGCCTGGTGTTCGATGGCCTCACTGTCCACGGCTGACAGGTCGAACCAAGGACTGACCTGCATCGATCCATCGGGGCCGGCGTGCGCGGTTCTCGCCAAAACCTGTCGGTTGACGGAATCGGGATTGGGAGCGAAAAGCCGCCAGTTCTGTTCGAAGAGGGGGTAGACCCATGCGTCGATCTGCTGGCTGTATCGCCGAGAGACGGGGTTGGGCGGTGCGACGTGGAAGAAGACGAGGACGACGTGGACCAGAGTCACGGCCAGGCAGAGGAACACGGTCGCATGCAGGACCGTTTTCAGTAGTCGTACGGCCACCGGCCGTGATCCGGAAGCGCCCGCTTCGTCGTGGCATTCCCGCGGCGGACCGGAGTCGCACTGCCCGAGGTCCTGCACATCCACTGGTTCGATTCGGCTGGACACCGCCCACCTTGCCTTCATGTCTTCTGCCCGCGATCGGTATGCATCTGGAGACGCACCGGAGGCGCGCTGCGGAATCGATGTGATTCCGCAGCGCGCCGTCATCCGGTGAAGGGACTCATCGCAGCTCGATGGGCTGTCTAGCCCTTGGCGTCCTCGTGTTCCTCGGTCTTCGGGGCGTCGCCGTAGCCGTAGCCGCCGGGGAACTCGTCAGATCCCATGCCGTAGCCGTGATCCGGCTTGCTGGGCATTCCTCCGTGCTCCTTGCCGGGCTTGCCGCCCTCGTCGTGACCCTCTCCGTGGCCACCACCGGGCTTACCGCCATGGTCGTCCCCGTGGCCGGGCCCACCGGGCTTGCCGTCGTGGCCGCCGGTGGCGTTGCCGGCGGTGTTGCCCGAGGTGTTTCCAGCGGTGACGTTGTTGCCACCGGTGTTCCCTGCGGTGTTGCCCGCCGTGTTGCCGGCGGTGTTGCCGGAGGTGGACCCCACGGTGCCCCCGCCGGTGACGAGCGGCCCGCCCAAAAGGCCGCCACCGATCAGTCCGACGGTGGTGCCGGTCGTCGTACCGGTGGTGGTCCCGGTCGTCGTGCCCGTTGTGGTCCCGGTCGTCGTGCCGGTGGTGGTCCCGGACGTGGTGCCGGAGGTCGCGCTCGAGCAGCTGCCCGGGAAGATCCTGTTGTTGTCGAGCGTCACGGCGCCGTTGCGGGCGAGAGCCCGACCTTCGATGTTCGTCCCCGTGGTCACACTGATCGAGGTGAGAGCCATGAGGGTGCCCACGAACGTCGAGTTGGTGCCGAGCGTGGCCGAACTTCCGATCTGCCAGTACACGTTGCACGCCGAGGCGCCGTTCGTGAGCAGCACCCGGCTGGAGGAGGCCGTCGTCAGCGCCTCGGGGATCTGGAAGACCCAGACGGCGTTCGGGTTCCCGCCGGCGTCCAGGATCAGGTCACCGGTGAGGCCCACACCGGACGAAGCGGTGTAGACGCCGGGGAGCAGGGTCTGACCGGCACCGATTCCCGCCGCGAGGGCGAAGTCGGTGGCCTGGCTCGCGGCGTTGTTGTATGCCGTGACGAGGTCGCTCTTGGCGTTGTTGGCTACCTGGTCCGCCGCGTGCACGGCACCGAGTACCTGGCCCGGGGGGAAACCGGAGATGGCCGTCCCCGGACTCACTCCGAGATCCTGACTGAGGAGTGACGGTCCGGTGTTGGTGACCTCGGAGCCTGCCAGAACCGAGAAACTGGCAGCTGTGCCGAGGGGGACGGGCGTGGCGATCGCCTCGGCAGGTGTCGGCACGACGGCGACCATCACGGCGGCAACCGTCGCAGCGAGTCCTGTGGTCAGCCATCCGGTCAAAGAGCGGCATCTGGCCGCCCGGGGGATCTTCAGCTTCATTTGAGAGGCCATTTCCTGTGGAGGGGCCGTGAGCTACCGGGACTTCTTTCTGCCCGGGAAGCTTGAGAATTGATGGAATATTACGCAGAAATGTGCCCGAGGAGGATTGATTGCGGGCGGGTCGTGCCCGGTTGAAGATTAGGAACCCCAATGCGCGCAAGTATTCTGCAATTAATATTTACGTCGGCGGGGTTGGCTGACGGGAAGCGCGGGATTTGATTTATTTCGCGGCGCGACGCGGTCCGTGTTGAGGGGTGGATGGGTGCCCGATGCCGGTTGGAGCAAAAAGTACGAAAGGCGTACATTTGAACGAGAGTGCCGTGTGGGCCTCGTGAGGGAGGACTGTCCCGATGACTGAGAACACCGGCGTCAGGCGTGGTGGAGCGCCCGGGTCTCGCGGCCGGACGACCATCGCGGATGTAGTGGTGGCGAAGATCGCCGGAATGGCGGCGAGGGACGTGCGCGGCGTCCATGCCCTGGGCAGCGGATCCGCCCGCGCGATGGGATCCATGCGGGAACGGGTGCCTGGTGCCGGGAGCGGCCGGTCCGCCACCCGCGGAGTCAGCGTCGAGGTCGGAGAGCTGCAGGCGGCCGTTGATCTGGAGATCGTCGTCGACTACGGCTTCCCGATCACGGACGTGGCCGGTGAGGTGCGCGAGAACGTGGTTTCGGCCGTGGAGCGGATGGCGGGTCGGGAAGTCGTCGAAGTCAACATCACGGTGAGCGACGTGAAACTGCCCGATGAGGAGGAAGAGGAGGAAGAGGGGCAGCGCGTCCAGTAGTCGAGGTCGAAGGGCCGGCGTAGGCGAAGGAGCGCGTGATGAGCAGAGCCATGGTGGGCCTGATCACGGGAATGGCCCTGGGTTTCGCCGCCTATTTCGGGGACGCCTGGGCGTTCCTGCTGGTCCTGGGGCTGGGCGCCGTCGGTCTCGCGGTCGGGCGGTTGATGGAGGGCGACCTTGAGCCGGGCGAGCTCGTCCGCCGCCGGGACCGGCGGGAACGGATCCGTGACGACCGGCGTCGGAACCGCGGGGACTGGCGGCGGTGAGCCGGGGAACCGCTCAGGGCCGCTTTACCGCGTCGATGTATCCCTTGATGACGTCGTTGATGAGTCCGCGCGTTCGGTCAGGACTGAGAGCCTGGGCCTGAAGGTGGTCGTACAGCACGCTGTAGTGCTGCACGTCGGACGGCTTCTCCAGGCAGAGATCGCTGGTGTGCCGGTCCAGGCACACCACCCCAGCCTCCGACGTGTCGGTGAAGCGCAGGATGGAGAACTGTCCTGACATGCCTGGGTGGGCCCCTGCCGTGTAGGGGAGAACCTGCACCGTGATGTGCGGCTCGGTGGCAAGCACGTTCAGGTGTTCCAGTTGCTCCCGCATGATGTCGGGGCTGCCGACCATGCGGTGCAGCATCGATTCGTCCAGGACGGCCCACAGACGCAACGGGCGAGCCGGGTCGTAGATCCGGTGCTGACGGCGCAACCTCACGTTGAGGTGCGCGGCCGCCTCTTCTGCGGTGAGCCGGGGAATGGTTTCCTCGATGACCGTGGTGGCATAGGCGGGGGTCTGCAGCAGCGCGGGGATGACTAGGGACTCGTAGGTGTGGAGGGAGGCGGCGTCCGTCTCCAGGGCGATGTAGACGCTCTGGGGGATGTCGCCGTAGGAGTGCCACCAGCCGTGCTGTCCGGACTCCTGAGCCATCCGCATGAGGGAGCCGACGACCTGCGGGTCCGACACCCCGTAGATGGTGCACAGATCGCGCACATCACGGGGTTTGATGGCGCGGTTGCCGTTCTCCATATGACTGATCTTGGGCTGGGAGACCATGAGGCGTTCTGCCACCTCGGAGCCCTTCAGCCCACTGGCCTGGCGAAGCCGACGCAGCTCGGCTCCCAGGCGGCGTCTCCTGACGGTGGGGTTGGCGTTCGCCGTCACGAGCGGGCTACCTCCTGCTCCAATTCGTCGTGCCGGCCCGTAGATTTCCAGATCCAGGGCTTGTGGAGCGAGTGCCGTGCCGTCCTGCTCCGGGACGGCCGAAAATGGGATCTGCCCGCGTAATGTGCCGCACAGGCGAAGCCGACGGCGCCCTGCCCACCACCCGGACTCCACCTCGGCAGCCCCCTGGCAGGACCGGTGTGCCCTCAATGTGCCCTGGCCGCCTGACGCCCCCTCCCCGGCAAGCAAAAGGGCGAGGCCCGAAGACCCCGCCCGACCCTCACGAAACCCCAGCTCAGGGCCACACCAGGCAATAAGGCTGATGCCCCGCCTCGTGCAGCCGGTGCGAGAAGTCCTGCCACTCGTGCAGCAGTTGGTACACGTTGAACGCGTCCCGTGGGCCGCCTCGGTCCGGGACCGTGGACCATATGAAGGCGGCCGCGCCGACCGCCTCCTCGCCGATGCCGCGCAGGGGGTCGACGACCGTCATCGGGAGCTTGACGACCGCGTAGTCGGGGTGCAGGACGACCAGCTCCAGCGGGGGGACCTTGTGCAGGGGGACGCCCTCGATGCCGGTGAGGACCATGGCGGCCATGGTCTCCGGCTTGATCTTGGTGAACATGCCGTTCATCCCGAGCTCGTCGCCGCCCAGCTCCTCGGGGCGCATCGAGATCGGGACGCGGGCCGCGGTCGCGCCGTCGGGCGCGCCGAAGTACTTGTAGGTCACCCCCACCCGACCACCATTCCTGCTCCCCGCCCCCAGCCGGCCGGCCCGCCCGTCGAGCCGGTCGGCCTCGCCCGGTGTGCCGTGTGTCTGACGTGCTTCGGACGCTTCCTCCGCCTCGCGTCGGTGCCTTCCCCGCCGGGCACGTCGAGGACCCAGGTCATCGGTCCCCTCGCCCAGTCCGCCACCGCGATGCATATCTCCACCCGACTGCTTTTCTAGGACGCGTGGCCCCCGCCGCGCAACCCGATCATCGTGTCAGTGACCTCCCCCACGGCCGCTCGCCGAAACGTGCGGCGAAACATATGTACGTCATATGTCCGTCGCGCGTTCGCGGGACGGCCGGGAGCCGCGCCCGCGCCGTCCCGGTGAGCTGCGTGGATGGGCTCCAGTCTGGCAGACGGCACGGCGTTCGGGGCGGTTGTCTACCCTTGTCGAAGTCACCCTGGGCAACCTGGGGCCGCGCAGGGTCCGATACGTCGGAGAAGGTCGAGAAGGTCGGAGAAGTCGCAGGTCATGAGCGAACTGGCATATCCATACGAAGCACCGGCCTCGCAGGCTCTGTTCGACCGCGCGGCGGCCGTCACGCCCGGCGGCGTGAACTCCCCGGTGCGCGCCTTCCGCGCCGTCGGCGGCACCCCCCGGTTCATGGTGTCCGGCACCGGGCCGTACCTGACGGACGCGGACGGGCGTGAGTACGTCGACCTCGTGTGCTCCTGGGGGCCGATGATCCTCGGGCACGCGCACCCCGAGGTGATCGCCGCCGTGCAGGAGGCCGTGGCCCGCGGTACGTCCTTCGGCACGCCCGCCGAGGGCGAGGTCGCGCTCGCCGAGGCGATGGTCGAGCGGGTCGCGCCGCTGGAGGAGGTCCGGCTCGTCTCCAGCGGGACCGAGGCCACCATGTCGGCCATCCGGCTCGCCCGCGGCTTCACTCAGCGCACCAAGGTGATCAAGTTCGCCGGGTGCTACCACGGCCACGTCGACTCGCTCCTCGCCGCCGCGGGCTCCGGCGTCGCCACCTTCGCGCTGCCCGACACCCCCGGTGTCACCGGCGCCCAGGCGAGCGACACGATCGTGCTGCCGTACAACGACCTGGAGGCCGTGCACGCCGCCTTCGCCGCGCACCCGGGCGAGATCGCCTGCGTGATCACGGAGGCGTCGCCCGGCAACATGGGCGTCGTGCCGCCGCTGCCCGGGTTCAACCAGGGCCTCAAGGACGCCTGCGCGGCCAACGGCGCGCTGTTCGTCTCCGACGAGGTCATGACCGGGTTCCGTACCAGCCGCGCCGGGTGGTACGGGGTCGAAGGGGTCGTGCCCGACCTCATGACCTTCGGGAAGGTGATGGGGGGCGGGTTCCCCGCCGCCGCGTTCGGCGGGCGCGCCGACGTCATGGCGCACCTCGCCCCGGCCGGGCCCGTCTACCAGGCCGGCACCCTCTCCGGGAACCCGGTCGCCACCGCCGCCGGCCTCGCCCAGCTGCGGCTCCTGGACGACGCCGCGTACGACACCGTCAACGCCGTGTCCGCGCGGATCCAGTCGCTGGTGACCGAGGCGCTCGCCAAGGAGGGCGTCGCGCACACGGTGCAGACCGCCTCCAACATGTTCTCCGTGTTCTTCACCGACCGGCCCGTGCGCAACTACGAGGACGCCAAGACGCAGGAGTCCTTCCGGTTCACCGCCTTCTTCCACTCCCTCCTCGCCGGCGGCGTCTACCTGCCGCCGTCCTCCTTCGAGTCCTGGTTCGTGTCCACCGCCCACGACGAGCGGGCCGTCCAGCGCATCGCCGACGCCCTCCCGGCGGCGGCCCGCGCGGCCGCGGAGGCGACGGCATGAGCGACACGAACCAGAACCACGAGAACCGCGACGACGAGCTGACCGTCGTCCACGTCATGCGGCACGGCGAGGTAGAGAACCCCACCGGCGTCCTCTACGGACGGCTCCCCGGCTACCACCTCTCCGAGCTGGGCCGGCGCATGGCCGAGCGGGTCGCCGAGCACCTCGCGCCCCGCGATGTGACGTACGTCGTCGCCTCGCCGCTGGAGCGGGCGCAGGAGACGGCGACACCGATCGCCAAGACGCACGGGCTCGACCTCGACACGGACGCACGCCTCATCGAGGCGGAGAACGTCTTCCAGGGCAAGACCTTCGGCATCGGCGACGGCGCCCTGCGCCGGCCCGCCAACTGGAAGCACGTGGTCAACCCCTTCAAGCCGTCCTGGGGCGAGCCGTACGTCGACCAGGTCGTGCGGATGAAGGGCGCGATCGACGCCGCACGGGACCGGGCACGCGGGCACGAGGCCGTGGTCGTCAGCCACCAGCTGCCGATCTGGATCCTGCGGTCGTACGTCGAGCGGCGGCGGCTGTGGCACGACCCGCGCAAGCGGCAGTGCACGCTGGCGTCCCTGACGACGTTCACCTACCGGGGCGACCGGATCGTCTCCGTCGGCTACACCGAGCCCGCCCGCGACCTCGTCCCGGCGCACCTCCTCGCGGGGGCCAAGCCCGTGAAGGGGCAGGGGAAGGCGTACGGGGCCTGAGCGCCTGAGGGTCTGACGGTCGCCCAGCCTCGTCCTGCCCTGCCCCGCCCCGCCCCGCCCCGCCCCGGTCCGGTCCGGTCCGGTCCGGTCCTGCGGAACCGTTCCTGTGGGCCCGCTGTTACCCAATCCGCACAAATTTCCGGAACCCGCTCGTTCGTCGCGTCCTCTCACCCAGTGACCACCAAGGACGCGACGAACGAGGTTGCGATGCGCACTTCCAACCGCACTCTCACCCGCAGGGGGATACTCGGACTCGGCGCGGGGGCCGCGGCGGCGGTCGGGCTCGCGGGCTGCGGCACCGGTTCCCACCCTTCGTCGGACGGCTCGCACCAGGCCGGCGACGCCGGGAAACCGTCGCCCTCCGGCAGCAGTGAGGCCCCGGCGAAGCCCATCGGTGACGGTTCCACGTCGTTCACCGGCAAGCAGCCGCACCAGCCGGACACCCCGGTGCCGCTGGAGCCCGGTCAGACGCCCCCGCAGTTCGTCGTCTTCTCCTGGGACGGGGCGGGGGAGGTCGGCAACGGGCTCTTCCCGCGCTTCCTGGACCTCGCCCAGGAGCACGGCGCGCACATGACCTTCTTCCTCTCGGGCCTGTACCTGCTGCCCGAGTCGAAGAAGCGCCTCTACGACCCGCCGAACAACCCGCGCGGCGCCTCCGACATCGGCTACCTCACCGACGAGCACATCAAGGCGACGCTGAAGAACGTCCGCCGGGCCTGGCTGGACGGGCACGAGATCGGCACCCACTTCAACGGCCACTTCTGCGGCGGCGGCGGAAGCGTCGGCAACTGGACGTCCGCGCAGTGGCGCAGCGAGATCGCCCAGGCGAAGTCCTTCGTCAAGGAGTGGAGGACCAACAGCGGCTGGACCGACCTGCCGGCGCTGCCCTTCGACTACGACAAGGAACTCGTCGGCGGCCGCACGCCCTGTCTGCTCGGCCAGGACAACCTGCTGCCCACCGCCCGCGAGCTGGGCTGGCGCTACGACGCCTCCTCGCCCGGCGGCCGTCAGGTCTGGCCGGTGAAGAAGGACGGGATCTGGGACCTGCCGCTGCAGCAGATACCGTTCCCCGGCCACTCCTTCGAGGTCCTCTCGATGGACTACAACATCCTCGCCAACCAGTCGGTCAACTCCACCAAGGCCCCCGCGCACAACTACCCGGGCTGGCGCGAACAGGCCACGAAGGCGTACATATCAGGCTTCAAGCGGGCGTACGAGACGAACCGGGCGCCCTTCTTCATAGGCAACCACTTCGAGGAGTGGAACGGCGGCATCTACATGGACGCCGTCGAGAACGCCCTCAAGCACATCGCGCGGGAGAAGGAGAAGGGCGAGGACATCCGGCTGGTCTCCTTCCGCCAGTTCACCGACTGGCTGGACGTGCAGAAGCCGGAGGTGCTCGCCAAGCTGCGTACGGTCGAGGTGGGGCAGCGGCCGGCCGGCGGCTGGAACGCCTTCCTCAAGGAGACCCCGGCCACCTCGGGCGCACCCGCCAACGGCGCCTGAAACACCCCCTGAAATGCGGGTTCGAGCCCGCGAGGGGGGTGCGCAAGATCCTCGGAACGGACATGCGAAACTTTTCACATGAGTGCCGCCAGCCGCGCCCCCCTGCGCTCGAACCGCACGAACCGCACCGCCGACCGCACGGCCGACGCCCGCGTCCGGGTCCGTAGCCGGGCGGCCCGGGCCGCCGTCGGCGCGGCCGCCGTGGCGCTGCTCGTGTCCGCGTGCAGCTCCGGCGGCACCTCGGGCGGCGGCGGCCAGACGGGCTTCATCACCGGCTCGGACGGCATCGCCACCGCCAAGAAGGGCGAGCGCGCCGACGCCCCCGAGCTGTCCGGCAAGACCGTCGACGGCGGGCAGGTCGACGTCGCCGACTACCGGGGCAAGGTCGTCGTCCTCAACGTCTGGGGCTCGTGGTGCCCGCCCTGCCGCGCCGAGGCCAAGAACTTCGAGAAGGTGTACCAGGACGTCAAGGACCAGGGCGTCCAGTTCGTCGGCATCAACACCCGCGACACCTCCACCGGCCCGGCCCGTGCCTTCGAGAAGGACTACGGCGTCACCTACCCGAGCCTGTACGACCCGGCGGGCAGGCTGATGCTCCGCTTCGAGAAGGGCACCCTCAACCCGCAGGCCGTCCCCTCCACCCTCGTCATCGACCGGGAGGGCAAGGTCGCCGCGCGCACCCTCCAGGCGCTCAGCGAGGAGAAGCTGCGCAAGATGCTCGCCCCGTACCTCCAGCCGGAGAAGTGACGTGTCCGCAGTGACCACCCTCGCCGCCGAGGGCTACAACGGCACGGTGCTGAACGGCGCCCTCCTCGTGGCCCTCCCCATCGCGCTGCTCGGCGGCCTGGTCTCCTTCTTCTCGCCCTGCGTCCTGCCGCTCGTCCCCGGCTACCTGTCCTACGTGACCGGCGTCACCGGCACGGACCTCGGCGAGGCCCGGCGCGGCCGGATGGTCGCCGGAGCCTCCCTCTTCGTCCTCGGCTTCACCGCCGTCTTCGTCTCCAGCGGTGCGCTCTTCGGCTACTTCGGCTCCACGCTCCAGGAGGAACGCGGCACCCTGACCAAGGTGCTCGGCGTGCTCATGATCCTCATGGGCGTCTTCTTCGTCGGGCTCATGCCCTGGTTCACCCAGCGCGAGTTCCGCTTCCACAAGCGCCCCGTGACCGGCCTGGTCGGCGCGCCGCTGCTGGGCGCGCTGTTCGGCATCGGCTGGACGCCCTGCATCGGTCCGACCCTCGCGTCCGTCCTCGCGCTCTCCGCCGACCAGGGCACCGCCGGCCGCGGCGCCATACTGACCGTCGCGTACTGCGTCGGCCTCGGCGTGCCCTTCGTGCTCGCCGCGATCGCCTTCCGCAAGGCGCTCGGCGCCTTCGGCTGGATCAAGCGCCACTATGTCTGGGTGATGCGGATCGGCGGGGCCATGATGATCGCGACCGGCGTGCTGCTGCTGACCGGCGCGTGGGACAGCATCGTGCAGGACATGCAGACCTGGTCCAACGGCTTCACTGTAGGGATCTGACCGATGAGCAACACCACCACGGGCAAGACCCCGACGACCGACGAGGAACAAAACCTCGGCGCCGCCGGCTCCCAGCTGTCCACCGCCCCCGCGGAAGAGGCCCCGAACCTGCCCTCGCTCGGCGTGATCGGCTGGGCCCGCTGGTTCTGGCGCCAGCTCACCTCGATGCGCGTCGCGCTGATCCTGCTCCTGCTGGTGTCGCTGGGCGCGATCCCGGGGTCGCTGATCCCGCAGGACGGCATCGACGCCATGAAGGTCGAGGAGTTCCGCCGGAACCACGACATCCTGGCGCCGGTCTACGACAAGCTCGGCCTCTTCCACGTCTACAGCTCGGTGTGGTTCTCCGCGATCTACATCCTGCTGTTCGTCTCCCTCATCGGCTGCATCGTCCCGCGCACCTGGCAGTTCGTCGGCCAGCTCCGCGGCCGCCCGCCCCGCGCCCCCCGGCGCCTGGACCGGCTGCCCGCCTACACCACCTGGCGCACCGGCGCCCAGCCCGAGGACGTCCGCGAGGCCGCGCTGAAGCTGCTGAAGAGGCGCCACTTCCGCGCGGACGCCGCCGGGGACGCCGTCGCGGCCGAGAAGGGCTACCTGCGGGAGGTCGGCAACCTCGCCTTCCACATCGCGCTGATCGTGCTGCTGACCGCCTTCGCCTGGGGCCAGCTGTTCAAGTACGAGGGCAACAAGCTGGTCCTGGAGGGCGACGGCTTCTCCAACACCCTCACCCAGTACGACGACTTCAAGTCCGGGAACCTCTTCGACGCGGACCACGACCTGGCCCCCTTCAGCTTCACCCTGAAGGACTTCCACGGCACCTACGAGGCGACCGGCCCCAACCGCGGCACCCCGCGCGTCTACGAGGCCAAGGTCACCTACAACGAGGGTGCCGACGGCGCCGAGAAGTCGAAGACCGTCGAGGTCAACAAGCCGCTGCACATCGACGGCTCCAAGGTGTACCTGGTCAGCCACGGCTACGCCCCCGTCCTCACCGTCAAGGACGCCAAGGGCGACGTGGTGATGGACAAGCAGGCCGTGGCCCTGCTGCCGCTGGACGGCAACGTCACCTCCTCCGGCGCCGTCAAGGTCATGGACGGCTACCGCAACGCCAAGGGGGAGAAGGAGCAGCTCGGCTTCAACGCGTTCTTCCTGCCGACCTACGGCGGCAAGGGCAGCACGATGCTCTCCACCTTCCCGGCGCTGCTCAACCCGATGCTCGCGCTCTCCGCCTACCACGGGGACCTCGGCGTCGACGCGGGCATCCCGCAGAGCGTCTACCAGCTCGACAAGACCAACCTGGAGGAGTTCAAGGGCTCCGACGGCAAGCTGTTCAAGCAGCAGCTCAAGGTCGGCGACACCATGACCCTCCCGAACGGCGCCGGTTCGGTCACCTTCAACGGCGTCAAGGAGTGGGCCGGCTTCCAGGTCACGGAGCAGCCCGGCAGCGGCTGGGCCCTCGGCGGCGCGGTCGTCGCCATCCTCGGCCTGGCCGGCTCCCTGTTCATCCAGCGCCGCCGGGTCTGGGTGCGGGCCGTGCGCGGCGCCGACGGCGTCACCGTCGTGGAGATGGCCGGCCTCGGCCGCAGCGAGTCCGCGAAGGTCCCCGAGGAGCTGGGCGAGCTCGCCGGGGTCCTGTACGACCGGGCACCCGCCGTGCCCGACGAATCCGCCGGGCCCGACACCCCAGAGAACGACGACACCCCCGATTCCCCCGACACCCACGTCGTACCTGCCGAAGGGGCTGAGAAGTGACTCTCGCCGCCGCAACCGAGTTGGCCGCCGCGACCAACGAGCATCTTGCGAACGTCAGCAACACGCTGATCTACTCCTCGATGGCCGTCTACACGCTGGCCTTCTTCGCGTACATCGCCGAGTGGCTCTTCGGCAGCCGCAGCAAGGTCGGCCGCACCGCCGCCGCGCTCACCGACGGCACGGCCGGAGCCAGGGCCGGTGCCGAGTCCGGTCCGGCCGTCATGGTGAAGAAGGCCGGCGGCACCGCCGTACTGGAGCGCCCCGCGGTCGTCGTGCGGTCCGCGACCGGTACCCGCGACGTGCCCGACGGTCCCGGCGCGCACGGCGGCACCGAGAAGGGCGACCTGTACGGACGGGTCGCCATCTCGCTCACGGTGCTCGCCTTCGCCATCGAGGCGGGCGGCGTCCTCACCCGCGCCCTGTCGGTGGAGCGGGCGCCGTGGGGCAACATGTACGAGTTCAACATCACGTTCACGACGGTCGCCGTCGGCGTGTACCTGGCGCTGCTCGCCCTGAAGAAGAACGTCCGCTGGCTGGGCCTGCCGCTGACCACCACGGTCCTGCTCGACCTCGGCCTCGCCGTCACGGTCCTCTACACCGCCAGCGACCAACTCGTCCCGGCCCTGCACTCGTACTGGCTGTACATCCACGTCTCCACGGCGATCTTCTGCGGTGCGGTCTTCTACGTCGGCGCGGTCTCCACGATCCTGTACCTCTTCAAGGACAGCTTCGAGAGCAAGCTCGCCTCCGGCGGCACGCCCGGCCGCTTCGCCAGCTCGGTCCTGGACCGGCTGCCCGCCGCGGCCTCCCTCGACAAGTTCGCCTACCGCGTCAACGCGGCCGTCTTCCCGCTGTGGACCTTCACGATCATCGCGGGCGCCATCTGGGCGGGCGACGCCTGGGGCCGCTACTGGGGCTGGGACCCCAAGGAGACCTGGTCCTTCATCACCTGGGTCGCCTACGCCTGCTACCTGCACGCCCGCGCCACCGCCGGCTGGAAGGGCCGCAAGGCCGCCTACCTGGCCCTGGTCGCCTTCGGCTGCTGGCTGTTCAACTACTACGGCGTCAACATCTTCGTCTCCGGCAAGCACTCCTACGCGGACGTGGGCCTCGGCGCCCTTCAGTCGGTCGGCTTCTGACCGACGCCCGTGACGATGTCCCGCAGGCGCTCGACGTACAGCCGCAGGTTCTTGTGGGCGACGTCGGTGTCCGGGTAGCGGCTGGCGAACCACAGGCCCTCCGGGAGCCGGGTCACCCAGGCGCACACCTGGTCGCCGTACGAGACCCGGAGCAGCGCGTACGCCGACTGGTCCGGCCAGTGGGCCGCGCCGGGGACGTCACGGGCGTCGACGTACGACACGATCGAGTACAGGTCGGGTGAGGTCGGCCGGAAGTCCGTGCCGAGCAGGCGCAGCACCCGGTCGATCGGCATGCGGGACAGCCGCCGGTTGGCCTGGAGTTCGGCGCGGACGGTGCGCAGGGCGGCGGGGAAGTCGTGGGCCCGTTCCACCGGGATCTCGATCGGCGCCCCGCCCACGTACCAGCCGACGGACTCCGTCCACTGGGACCGCGACCGGGTGTGGAAGGGCACGACGGTGCGGTAGACCGGTTCGCCGCCGATCTCGTGGACGATCAGCGCGGTCGCGGCCAGGACACCGACCAGGCTGCCGCCGTAGGGACGGCAGTACGCCTCGAACGCGGCGGCGTCGGCCGCGTCCACCAACGGCTCGCGCAGCATCCGCTGTTCGGGCAGCGGGCCGCCGGGCCGGACGCCGAGGTCGACGGGGAAGGACGGCAGCCGCCCGTCGCAGCGACGGATGAACTCCCGCCAGCGGGCGACGATGTCGTGGTCGCCGTCGATGCGGTCCGCCTGCGCCCGCTCGGCCTCGCAGAAGTCGACGTAGGAGCCGACCCTGGGCCGCGGCACGGTCCGTCCCGCGACGCCCGCGGCGTACAGCTCGCCGACCTCGGCGGGGATGCGGTAGATGGAGTACGCGTCGACGTTGCTGTGGTCGAAGGCCATGTAGACGCTGACGCCGTCGTCGCGGACGACCGCCGTGTAGATGAGGTTGGGCCAGCGCAGCGCGTCCGCGACGCGGTCGAAGCGGTCCTGGAGGTGCCGGGCCAGCTCTGCCGCGTCCGGGAAGTCCCCCACGTCCTCGCGGTGCAGGGCCACGGCGTCCGCGTCGAGCGTGAACCGGCGCATCGTGTCCCCGCCCTCGCCGCTCCACCGGAACCCGCTGCGCAGCGTCTCGTGCCGCAGGGTCCAGGCGCGCAGCGCCTCCTGGAGCACGTCGAGGTCGACCGGGCCCGGGAGGTCGAAGGCCGCGCCGAGCCAGGTCGGCACGAACAGGCCGTCCTCGCGCACCGACCGGGCCGTCCGGATGTGCGACTCCTGGATGTACGCGGGCGGTCGCGCGTCCTCGGGCAGCGCCGCCGCGATGTCGAGCGTCGCGGGACTGAGCGTCCACTCGACGAGGCGCCCGGGCCGGATCTCGCAGCGCTGGATGTCGGTCATTCGCACGAGGGGTCTCCGTTCGCAGATGTACAGACCCGACCAAGGGAATGCCGTCTCCGCGACCGCGCACCTGGTGTGTCGGCAGTGTTCAACGGAACGGATGGTCTCTCGAACGCCGATACGCCCCGGCGCCCGGCCGTCCTTCACCCTTCCCACCGGCGCCCTTCACGCCTCGCCCGTCACTCCAGATACGCGTGCAGGGCGCCCGCACCCGCCAGCATCGACCGTGTCCGCGCGGTGAGGGCCTGTCCGCGCGCCTCGACCGCCGCCCGCAGCGCCTCGCTGCCGCCCTCCCGCCGCAGGTCCTCCAGCACGGGCCGGATCCGGTCGAAGAGGTGGTGACTGCGGCGCAGCGCCCGCACCACCCGAGCGTCCCGCACGTCTGCGGGCCCGTACAGCCGGTACCCGGTGCCGCGTTCCCGCCCGGGCACGAGCAGCCCCGCCTCCTCCCACACCCGCAGCGCGGACGTCCGTACGCCGATCAGCGCGGCCACCTCGCCGATGCGCAGCATGTGCGGCCCGTGCGGCCCGGCGTCGGTACGGGGCTCCGGGGCGGCGGTCTCCCGCCCTGCCAGCGCCTCCAGCGCCTCGCCGGCGGCCCGCAGTGACATCCGCTCCTCGTGCAGCGCGGCGTGCGCGGCGTCCACCAGGGCGAGGGCGGCGGCCACGTCCCCGTCGTGCACCGCCCGCATGACCCGCGTCGCCGTCACCGCCCCGTACCCCGGCCGCAACGCCCGGTACGTCAGCAGCGCGTCCCGGTGCCGCTCGCCGAAGATCCGGTAGCCGGCGTCGGTCCGCCCGGCCGGGGGCAGCACACCGGCGTCCTCGTAGTTGCGGACCTGCTGCGTCGACAGCCCGGCCGCACGGGCCAGGTCGACGGTACGCGGCCGCCGCTCGCCGTTGCTCACCCGGCGCAGCCTATGCGGGGGCCGCAGAGCCATAATGCGGGCCATGTCGCTTCAGGGGACGGACGCCTACCGGGACGACGACGGCACCCTGCCGGGACTGGTCGCCCGGGCCGTGGCGGCGGCGCGGGCGCACGGCTTCGCCCACTCGTGCCGTCCCGAACAGGGCCGCCTGCTCCGCCTGCTGGCCGCGGGGGCACCGCACGCCATCGCCGAGACGGGCACGGGCTGCGGCGTCGGCCTGGCCTGGCCGGCCTCCGGCGCCCGCCCGGGGACCCGGCTGGTCGGCGTCGAGCGGGATGCGGAGCGGGTCCGTGTCGCCAGGCGGGTCTTCCGGGAGCACCCGGGGGTCGAGATCCTCCACGGAGACTGGCGACGCGTCGGGGAACGCGGCCCGTACGGCCTGCTGGTGCTGGACGGCGGAGGCCAGGCGAAGGGCGACGGCGCCGCCGACCCGGTCCGTCTCCTCACCGTCGGCGGCACCCTGGTGGTCGACGACTTCACCCCCGCCACCACCTGGCCGCCCCGCTTCGACGGCGCCCCGGACCGTCCCCGGCTGCACTGGCTGGAGCACCCGGCCCTGCACACCACGGAACTGCGCCTCGCCCCGGACCTGGCCGCGATCGTCGGCACCCGGCTGAGGGTCTGACGGGAGGAGGCCCTGGGCCGTGGCGGGGGAAGCCACGGCCCAGGGCCGGTCTGTGGGGCCGGTGTCCGGCGGGTGGTCAGCGGGCCTCGGCGGCGCGGTCGGTGACGTCCTGGACCGTCTTGAGGGCGAGGTCGGGGCGGTCGGTGTGGATGTAGTGGCCGCTGCTCTCGGCGGTGGTGAGCTTCGCGTCGGTGGAGAGCTGCTGCCACTCCTGCTGGCCCTCGGCCCACATCTTCTCCAGGGCGGGACCGTAGTCCGGGACCTCGGCGTACTGCGACTCGTGCCTGAGGATCTCGACGGGGATGTCCCCGGCGGAGCGGACCGGGCCGTCGGCGATGACGAACTGCTCCGGGTTCTGGCCCTCGTTGGCCGCGAGCGCGCCGTCCCGGACCTGGGTCGCCGCGCCGGTGGCGTCGGCGGGGATGGTGCGCTTCATGTCACGGGTGAGGTGGGGGACGGTGGCGTCCAGGAGGACCAGGCCCTTGACGCGGTCGGTGTGGTCGGGGGTGTAGCGGGCGGCGATGTAACCGCCCAGGGAGTGTCCGGCCAGGACGACGGGGCGGTCACCGGCGAGGTCGTCGAGGAGCTTGGTGAGCAGGCCGCCGGCGTCGTCGACCGTCTGCGGGGTGCCGGGGGCGGGCTTGTCGCTCCTGCCCTCCCCGAGTCGGTCGTAGGAGCAGACCCGGTCCGTCTTGCTGAGGGACTTCTGCAGGGCGGCCATGTTGTCCAGGCCCTCGCCGCCGCCGGGCATCAGCATCACCAGCGGCCGGTCCGCGTCCGAGTGGCCGGAGCAGGAGACGTTGACCGTGCGGCCGTCGACGTCCATCTTCTTCGTGCCGGTGAAGGAGGCTCCCGCGGAAGCCGTGGTGTCCTTCGCGTCGGAGTCGTCCTTGCCGTATTCCTCGTTCAGGACGAGTCCCGCGCCGGCCACGGTGCAGACGACGGCGATCGCGGCGGTCGCCTTGGCGAGGGTGCGGAACATGGGGGGCCTCCAGCAGGCAAGGGTGGGGTGGGGAAGCGGTGTTGGGGGGAGTTCTCTCTGTCGTCCTGTGGTGCTCGGCGACTGATGAAGACTCTATGGATCCACCGGCCCCGGATCGTCACCCCGCGGTGGACACCTACCCGTAGCTCCCTCGGGGGACGGCCCCGCCGCCCTACGCCCCGTCCGCGCCGATCGACCGCCAGATCCGCTCCGGCAGAACCCGCGCGGCCTCGTCCAGGTCGACGTCCCCGACGGTCAGCCAGCGGCGGCTGACCCCGACGACGGGGCCCAGGATGAGGGACTCCAGCAGGGCGGGGGGCAGCGCCGCGATCTCGCCCCGCTGGACGTGCCGCATCACCCAGGAGGTGAGCGGCGGCATCCTGGCCTCCTGGACGTCGCGGAGTTCCTTCCCCTGTGACATGCCCACCTGGTCCGCTCGGGAGGAGTGCAGGAGGCGGCTCACGTCGGGATGCTCCTGGACGAAGGCCAGGTAGGCGCAGACCAGTGCGCGGACGCCGGTCCGCGCGTCGTGCGAGCGCGCCACCGCTTCGGCCAGCTGCTCCAGCAGCCGTCCGAGCCAGCGTGTCAGCAGCGCGTTGACGAGCCCGTCGATGCTGCCGAAGTGGTGGTAGAGGCTCCCCAGGCTGACGCCGCTCGCCCTGGTCACGGCGCTGACCGTCAGCCCCTGTTCTCCCGCATCGGTGTACACACGCAGGGCGGCGTCCAGGAGGAGGCCGGAGGTGACCTCGCCGCGGTGTTGTTTGGGGCTCATGGGCAGGCGCGCTCTCATTTCCCGTTTTCTAGAATAATTTTCTAGAAGTTCCTTCCAATCCTAGGCCCGTCTGACTCAGACTGTCCCCTGCGGGACGCGCGTCCGCCCGGACTTCGGAGGGGAGCGGGCGGGCCGCGGGTCCCCGGCCGACGGGACAACGGGGAGACAGGGCTGACGTGTTGGAGCTGGACGGCAGCGGCGCGGGACCGCTGCGGGACGGGGACCCACGCTGGATCGGGCCGATCCCGCTGATCGGACGCCTCGGCGCCGGCGGCATGGGCCGGGTCTATCTCGGCGTCCACGAGGGCCGGTACGCCGCGGTCAAGCAACTCCTGCCCTCGGTCGTCGCCGAGGACGAGGACTTCCTGCGCCGCTTCGGGCACGAGCTGGACAACCTGGCCCGCTTGCCCGCGGAGGCGACCGCGCCGCTGCTCGCCGGGGACCGGGACGCCCGGCCGCCGTGGTTCGCCACCGCCTATGTCCCGGGCCTGACCCTGACCGGGGCGCTGGAGGCCCACGGCGGCCCGCTGCCCGCCGGTGCGCTGTGGCTGCTGCTGCGGGAGGCCGCCAGGGGCCTGGCGGCGGTGCACGCCCTGGACATGGTGCACCGGGACCTGAAGCCGTCCAACGTGATGCTGACGCTGGAGGGCCTGACCCTCATCGACTTCGGCGTGGCCCGGGCCGCGGAGCAGAGCCGGCTGACGAGGACGGGCATGGTGGTGGGCACGCCCGCCTACATGTCGCCGGAGCAGGCCTCCGGGAAGCCGTCGTCCAGCGGCGCCGTGGACGTCTTCGCGCTGGGTTCGGTGCTGGCGTACGCGGCGTCGGGGCGGCCGCCCTTCGGTGACGAGTCGGGGCACGCGGTGCTGTACCGCATCGTGCACGAGGAGCCCGACCTCGGGCCGTTGCGGGAGCTGGACGCGGAGTTGGCCGACGTGGTCGCGTCCTGCCTGGACAAGGACCACGAGGGCCGGCCCACCGCCGCGGAACTGCTGGAGACCGCCGAGCGGCACGGCCCGTACGAGCCGCCGCTGTGGCCGCGTGCCCTCACCGAGCGGCTGACCGAACGGGCCGCCTTCGTCACGAAGCCGCCGGAGGAGGCGGACCTCCCCGAACCGGAGCCCCGGCCCGAGCCCGGTCCGGAGGCCGAACGCGACTCCGCCGTCACCCGGCGGCCTGATCCGGACCGGTCCGAACGGCGACGCCGCAACCGCGTCTTCTTCGCCGTCGTCCCGGTCGTGGTCGCCGCCGGGGCGACACTCGCCGTGCAACTCCTGCCGTACACCCTCGACCCCGGCGACCGCGCGGACGCGTCGCCGTCGTCGTCCGCACCGGCGTCGAGCGCCCCCGCGGCGTCTGCGACCGGGCCCGGGAAGGCGGCGCACACGTCGACGCCGGACCCGTCCGCGTCACCCAGCCGATCGCCCGGGGAGCAGGGCGGCGAGCGGGACGACGCGGGCTCGGGGGAGCGGGGCGGTGCCGGTGGTGCGCGAGCGGATGCGGACGCGGGTGCGGGTGGGACCGGGGCAGGTTCCGGTTCTGGTTCGTCCGGTGGGGGCGACGCCGGTGCCGGTGCCGGTACCAGTGCCGGTGCCGGCAGTGGCGACGGCTCCGGCTCGGGCTCCGGATCGGGCTCGGACTCCGGTTCCGGCTCTGGTTCCGGAGACGGCGATGCGCCTGGATCAGGTGTCTTCATGCTCAAGAACGCCAAGAACGGTCGGTGCATGACCACCGCCGTCGCCGACGCCCCGTACGACGGCGCCTGCACGGGCGACGCGGCCACCTGGACCTTCCGGAGCAGGCCCGACGGCACCGTGTGGATCATCAACGGGCTCTCGGGCCAATGCATCTACACCGCGGCGATCGGGCATCCGGTCTTCTCGTTCCCCTGCGGCCGTACCACCGGGCAGGAATGGCGCACAGGGCCCGGCGGCACCCTCGTGAACGCCGCGACCGGCGGCTGCGTCACCGTCAGCGCGATGAGCGGCACCAGCGTCCGGAACGAGGCCTGCGACCAGTCGGCGGCTCAGCGCTGGAACCGCGCCTAGGGAGTGTCGTACGCCGCGATCGCGGTCCGGACGAACGCGCGGACCAGCGGGTTCGGGCCGGTCCGCGGCCAGGCCAGCACCACCGGGCTCGGCGGCAGGCCCGTCAGCGGGACCACGACGAGCCCCTCGTCGGGGACGTGACCGGCGAGGGTCATGCCGACCGTGCCGTTCCACAGGACGGCCTGCCGGCACTCCCGCACGGTGCGCACCACCGGCCCGGTGCGCGGCTCCCCGCCGTTCCAGAAGGCTTGCCACAGGGGGTCCGTGCCCGCGGGGAACCGGAACCAGCGGCGGTCGGCCAGCTCCGCCGGGTCCAGGCCCGCGCGGCCGGCCAGCGGATCGTCGGCGCGCAGCAGGGCGCCCACCGGGTCGGCGCGCAGGGTGTGCGTGGTCAGGCCGGTCGGGTCGAAGGGGCCGCGGGTGAGCGCCACGTCGACCAGTCCGGCGTGCAGCCCGCAGGTGGGGTCGGTCAGGTCGGTCTCGCGAACGGTGACCTCGACGTTCGGGTGGCGCTCGCGGTGGGCGTCGGCCAGCCGGACCACGTCGGGGTCGGCGCTGTCGCCGAGGATGCCGACGGTGAGGGTCGCGGCACCGGCCGCGGTGGCCACGCGCGCGCGTACCCGGTCGGCCCGGTCGAGCAGGGCGCGTGCCTCGTCGAGCAGCACCGCCCCGGCCCCGGTGAGGGTGACGCCGCCGGAGGTGCGGTGGAACAGCGTGGCGCCCAGCTCCGTCTCCAGCGCCCTGATCGCCCGGCTCAGCGGAGGCTGGCTCATGTGCAGCCGGACGGCCGCCCGGCCGAAGTGGAGTTCCTCGGCGACCGCCACGAAGTAACGCAGCGTACGTAGCTCCATCCTGCGACGATACCCGTGCGGTATCGAGTACGCGGAACCGGTCTTGGACGCCCCCGGTGCCCCGGCGGTGGAATCGGGGCATGACCGATGAACCACACGACAGTGACGGCCGGGACCCCGCCGTCTCCGTGGTCGGCCCGGACGACGGTGAGACGATCCTCCTGGGCACCACCCGCATGCGCGTCCTGGAGGACGGCAGCCACACCGGCCACCGCCTGGGCATGGCCGAGTCCGTGCTCGCCCCGCACACCCCCGGACCGCCCCAGCACCGCCACGCCCGGCACGACGAGGGCTTCTACGTCATCTCCGGCACGGTGCGCTTCACCGTGGGGGACGAGGACATCGACGCGACGGCGGGCACGCTCGTGATGGTCCCGCCGGGGGCACCGCACACCTTCGCCAACACCACCGGCGAACCGGCCCGCATGCTCAGCACCTTCACCCCGGACCTGTACGTCCAGTACTTCCGCGACCTGAGGGAGCTGTACGCCGACGGCCGGACCCCGACCCCGGGGGAGAGCCTGCGCACGATGAGCCGCTACGCGACCGAGCCGGTCCGGAGCGCCGGGTCGTGAACGTCGCGTACTGGATCGTCGCCGGGCTCCTGGCCGCCTTCTACTTCTACGGGGGTGCGCTGAAGGTGGTGCGGAGCAGGGCGGGGCTCCGGCCGATGATGGCCTGGGTGGACAGCACGCCGATGCCGGCCGTCCGCGCCATCGGGCTGGTCGAGGTGCTCGGCGCGGCCGGGCTGGTCCTGCCGCCGCTGACCGGCGTCGCGCCCTGGCTGGCCCTGGCCGCGGCCGTCGGGTTCGTCGTCCTGCAGATCGCCGCGACCGGGGTCCACCTGCGCCTCGGGGACCGCCGAGTCGCCCTGAACCTCGCCCTGCTGGTTACCGCCGCCGTCACCGCCGCGCTCGCCACGGCCTGGCGGTGACCCGGCGTCCGGCGTCAGTCGCCCGGCGGGGGGTGCCGGGCCGCCTCCATGAGCCGGGCCGCGAGGTCCGCGACGAGACCCCGCAGCTCGTCCGGCCGCTCGACGACGAACGGGCGGTCCAGCGAGGCGAGCACGCCCGGCAGCCAGTCCAGACGCTCGGCCCGGATCTCGACCCGACACCACGGCCCGCCCCCGGCCCCCGGCGGGGTGTCGTCCCCGCCGTCCTCCGCGGCCACGATCGCCACGCTCGCCGGTAGCCGGGCGCGGATCTCCTCGGCCGTCCCCCGGACCCGTACCGTCACCGCGTGCCGGTAGGGCGCGGTGGCCAGTGCCGTCAGCACGCGCTCCGCCGGGCCGGGGCCCGGCGGCGGTTCGAAGGTGCCGGGCAGGACCCTCGCGCCGCTCACCCGGTCGAGGCGGAACGTCCGCTCCGCACCGGCCGAGAGGTCCCGGCCGGTCAGGTACCACCGGCCCGCGTGCGCGACGAGCCCGTACGGATACACGGTGCGTTCGCCGCCCCCACCGCGCCCGCCGGTGTACCGGATGGCCACCGGCCGGTGGTGGCGCACCGCGTCGGCGACCGGGAGCAGGACGGCGGCCTCCGGGGCGGCGGACTCGGCCGGCGCGGTCGTGAAGGCGAGGGAGTCGAGCACCGCGTCCAGGCGGTGGCGCAGCCGCTCCGGCAGCACCCGCCGGACCTTCGCCGCCGCGGTCTCGCCCGCCGTGCCCGCCGCCGCAGTGAGCCCCGTCCGCCGCCCGGCGACCAGCCCCAGCAGTACGGCCAGCGCCTCGTCGTCGGTCAGCATCAGCGGGGGCATGCGGTGGCCGGGGGCGAGCCGGTAGCCGCCGTAGCGGCCGCGCACCGACTCCACCGGGACGTCGAGGTCGACGAGGTGGTCGACGTACCGGCGCACCGTGCGCTCGCCGACGCCGAGCCGGTCGGCGAGTTCGGCCACGGTGCGCACCCCGCCCGCCTGGAGCAGTTCGAGCAGGGTGAGGACGCGGGATACGGGGCGTGACATGCGGCAAAGTCTGCCGCCGATACCGGCCGGATCGTGACCGGTATTGCTCCTAGCGTGGGTCAGGACCGCACCGGCCGAACTGGAGTGAACCGATGAATCTCGTCTCGATCCGCGTCATCACGGGCGACGTCGCCCGCCTCGTCGACTTCTACGAGCGCGCCACCGGACTGCGCGCGGACCGGGCCACCGAGGACTTCGCGGAACTGCGCACCCCCTCGGGCACCCTCGCGATCGGCAGCACCCGCACCGTGCCGCTCTTCGCCCCCGGCTCCGCCCAGCCCGCCGACAACCGCAGCGTGATCATCGAGTTCCTGGTGGACGACGTGGACGCCGTGCACCGCAACCTCACCGGCTTCGTGGCGGAGTTCGTCAGGGAACCCACGACCATGCCCTGGGGCAACCGCGCGCTCCTCCTCCGCGACCCCGACGGCAACCTGGTCAACTTCTTCACCCCGGTCACCCCGGCCGCCGTCGAGAAGTTCGCCGGCGTCGCCCGCTGACGGCCCCCCTATGCTGGACCCGCCCGCAGGGGCGAGGACCGCACGCCGGGAGGGAACTGTGTCAGCGCTGGAGCCGGACGACCCGCGCTCCGTCGGGGAGTACCGGCTGCTGAGCCGGCTCGGTGTGGGCGGCATGGGCCGCGTCTTCCTCGGCCGGTCCCCGGGCGGGCGGCTCGTCGCGGTCAAGGTGGTGCACGCCGAGCTGCTGCGCCGCCCGGAGTTCCGCGACCGCTTCCGGCGCGAGGTCCAGGCCGCCCGGATGGTCAGCGGCGCCTTCACCGCCCCGCTCGTCGACGCCGACCCGGACGCGCCCCTGCCCTGGCTGGTCACCAGCTACATCGCCGGACCGTCGCTGGAGCAGGCGGTGGCCGAGCGGGGACCGTTCGAGCCGCGGGCGGTGCTCACGCTGGCCGCCGGGCTGGCCGAGGCGCTGGTGTCGATCCACGCCGCGCACCTCGTCCACCGCGACCTCAAGCCCTCCAACGTGCTGCTCGCCGAGGACGGGCCGCGCGTCATCGACTTCGGCATCGTGCGCAGCGTCGACGCCGACTCCCTCACCGGCACCGGACACATGGCGGGCTCCCCGGGCTTCACGTCCCCGGAGCAGGTCAACGGGGACGAGGTCACCTGGGCCAGCGACGTGTTCTGCCTGGGCACGGTGCTGGCCTTCGCGGCGACCGGCGCGGGCCCCTTCGGCGCCGGACCGACGCCCGCGCTGCTCTACCGCGTCGTGCACAACGCCCCCGACGTGGACGCCGTCACCGACCCGGCCCTGCGTTCCCTGATCGCCGACTGCCTCGCCAAGGACCCGGCCCACCGGCCCACCCCGCGCGAGATCCTCGCCCGCATCGGCCCGCTGGGCGGCGAGAGCGCGACGGCCCTGCCGCACGCCCAGCAGTGGACGCCGGCCGTCCGTCCGACCCGCGCGGACACCGTGCCCACCGAGATCGTCCCGCCGCCCCCGGCGCAGGCGCGCACCCGCGTCGACACCACCCGGCCACCGGCGCACGCGACGGCGCCCGCGCCGGCGGACGTACACCCCACGGCGACCGGGGACGGCGGTCGCCCCGGCCGGCGGGCCTTCCTGCTCTCCGGCGCGGGCGCACTCGCCGCCCTCGGCGTGGGGACCGGGTTCTGGCTCAACCGCCCGGCGGCCTCGGACCCTTCGGGCGCGTCGGACGGTTCCGCACCCTCCCCGGCACCCTCCTCCACGACTCCGCCGCCGCCGGTTCCTGTCGGGCTCTGGCCCCTCGACGAGGTCTCCGGCCCGGTCGCGCGGGACACCGCGGGCGGCCACGACGGCACCGTGACCGGCGTCGCCTGGCAGGGTGCGGGTCAGGGCGCGGCCTTCGACGGGACCGGCAGCCAGATCGTCACCGACGGCCCGGTGCTGGAGACCGGCGCGGGCCGCAGCTTCACCGTCGCCGCCTGGGTCCGCCTCTCCGCCGTGCCGGGCACCTTCGCCACCGCCGTCAGCCAGGACAGCGCCGATGCCAGCGGCTTCTACCTCCAGTACTCCAGCGAGGACAGCGGCTGGGCCTTCTCCCGGCCCGGCCTGCGCGCCGTCGGCCGTACCGCCCCCGCCGCGCACGTCTGGACCCACCTGACCGGCGTCTGCGACGGCCGCGCCGGGAAGCTGCGCCTGTACGTCAACGGGGTCGAGGAGGCGGTCGTCGAGGACACCGGCCCCGTACCCGCCACCGGCGCCTTCGTGATCGGCCGGGCCTCCTTCGACGGACAGCCCCGGGACTTCTTCCCCGGCGCCATCCGCGACGTACGGGCCTTCGACCGGGCGCTGGGCCCGGAGCGGGTCGCGAAGCTCGCGTGACCCGGCTGACGGGGACTCATCGGCGTTCCGCGGGACAGCAGTTGGGGCGCTCGTGCTAAAGATGTAGCTTCCGAGGAGTGGCCGCGGCACCCGCACGGAGCACGCGGCGCCGGCGAACGGGGAGAGAGTTGAGCGGGGAAGCCGGATCCGGCCTCACGGGCAGTGGCGCCGAGCCGTTGGAGGACGACGACCCGCGCCGGATCGGGCCGGTCCCACTGCTGGGCCGGCTCGGGGCCGGCGGCATGGGCCGCGTCTATCTCGGCGTCCACGAGGGCCGGTACGCGGCCGTCAAACAGGTGCTGCCGTCGGTCGCCGGGGAGGACAAGGACTTCCTGCGCCGCTTCGGACACGAGCTGGACAACCTCGCCCGGCTGCCCGCGGAGGCGACCGCGCCGCTGCTCGTGGGGGACCGCGAGGCCCGGCCGCCGTGGTTCGCCACCGCCTACGTGCCCGGGCTCACCCTGCGCGAGGCCGTCGACCTGCACGGGCCGCTGCCCGCCGAAGCGCTGTGGCTCATCCTGCGGGAGGCCGCCACCGGGCTGGCGGCGGTGCACGCCCTGGACATGGTCCACCGGGACCTGAAGCCGTCCAACGTCATGCTGACCCTCGACGGACTCACCCTCATCGACTTCGGCGTCGCCCGGGCAGCCGACCAGAGCCAGTTGACCAGGACCGGCATGGTGGTGGGCACGCCCGCCTACATGTCGCCCGAGCAGGCCTCGGGGAAGCGGGCGTCCAGCGGCGTCGTCGACGTCTTCGCGCTGGGCTCGGTGCTCGCGTACGCGGCGTCGGGCCGGCCGCCGTTCGGCGACGAGTCGGGGCACGCGGTGCTGTACCGCATCGTGCACGAGGAGCCCGACCTCCAGCCGTTGCGGGACCTGGACCCCGAACTCGCCGAGGTCGTCGCGTCCTGCCTCGACAAGGATCACGAGGGCCGCCCCACCGCCGCCGAACTCGTCGAACGCGCCGCGGCGCACGGTCCGTCGGCCGCCACGCCGTGGCCGCAGGACATCACCGAGCGGCTGACCGAGCGGGCGGCCTTCGCCGCACGGGTCCCGGACCCCGCGCACCTGCCCGAGCCGGACGAGCCCGACGGGGCGGAAGGGGCGGAAGAGGCCGAAGGGGCCGAAGGGGCGGGTGGAGCCGGTCAGGCGGGCGAGCGGGTGCCCGCCGCGCCGTCCGCCCCCGCCGCCGCCGACGGACAGCCGGAGAAGCGCCCGCGGCGGGGCCGTACGAAGGTGCTGGCGTTCGTGATCCCGATCGCCGTGACCGGGGCGACGCTCGGATTCACGCTGCTGCCGTACGCGATGAACGACGCGGACGAGGGCGGGAACGCGGCCGCGCCGCCCGCGGCCACCGGAACGGCCGCCCCGGGCCCCGCCGCCGGCCCGAGCGGTTCCGCGTCCCCCAGTCCCGACGGCGGGAAGAAGGACGACAAGGACGACAAGGACGGCAAGGACGGCAAGGACACGGCCAAGGGTGAGGAGAGCGGGAGGGACGGCGACGGCGGCGCGCCCGGCGGGGACGGGAGCGGGGACGCGGCCGCCGCGCGTGGCGCGTCCGGCGGCGGCTCGGATTCCGGCGTCTCCGGTGCGGGGGGCGCCTCCGGTGCGGGAGGGTCGTCCGCTTCGGGGGGCTCGTCCGACGCGGGTGCGTCCTCCGGCTCCGGAAGCGGGTCGGGGTCGGACGGGTCCTCAGGTGACGACGCGGAGGGCGGCGGGTCCGCGTCGGGCAGCTTCATGCTGAAGAACGGATCGAGCGGGAAGTGCATGTACGTCGGCACTCCCATCGACGACGGCGCCTGCTCGGGCGACACCGCCGTCTTCCGCTTCCAGAGCACCTCCGACGGCGCCTTCCGGATGCTCAACGTGGGAACGGCCCAGTGCGTCCACGCCAGGAGCGCGAACGCCTGGCTCGTCAGGGCCGCCTGCGGACAGCCGGGCGGAGAGTGGCGGCAGGGGGCGAACGGTTCGCTCAGGAGCCTCACCACGGGCGGCTGCCTCGACCTCAACCGCCGGGCGTCCATGATCGGCCTGACGACCACGACGTGTACCGGCTCCGCCTCCCAGCGCTGGACCAGGATCTGACGGACCGTGACGGGGGGAGCGTCAGGGCTCGTCCCGCCTGCCGCCGCTGCGGTCCTCGTCGTCCTTGTCCTCGTCGTCGTCCTTGCCCAGCGACTTCAGGAAGTCGGGGTTGTCGTCCGGTGCCACCCACTGCCGCCGCCCGCCGCCCTGCCAGGGCGAGGAGCCGGCGGGCTGCCGCTTCTTGCCGGCGATGATCCAGGAGATCGAGCCGACCAGCGGGAAGAGCAGCACGAGGATCGCCCACAGCGGCTTGGGCATGTGGCGGATGTCCGCGTCCTTCGTGCTGATGCAGTCGATGAACGCGTAGACGCTCAGTGCCAGCGGCACGAGGAACATCAGCACCCGGAGCATGGGGCCTCTCCAGCGGGAAGCTAGGGGGTTGGGGACGCGTCACGGCCCCCAGGTACAGGGCCAGGGTAGCCGCTCGGGGATACTGGACCGCATGGCTTACGACGATCTTCGCTCCCTGCTCAGGGCTCTGGAGCGCGAGGGCGACCTCAAGCGCATCAAGGCCGAGGTGGATCCCTACCTGGAGGTCGGGGAGATCGTCGACCGGGTGAACAAGGCGGGTGGCCCGGCGTTGCTCTTCGAGAACGTGAAGGGCTCCGACATGCCGCTGGCGATGAACGTCTTCGGCACCGACCGCCGCCTGCTCAAGGCCCTCGGCCTCAAGTCGTACTCCGAGATCTCGGACAAGATCGGCGGGCTGCTCCGGCCCGAGCTGCCCCAGGGCTTCGTCGGCATCCGCGAGGCCTTCGGGAAGCTCGGCACGATGACACACGTACCGCCGAAGAAGGTGAAGCCGGGCAGCGCGCCCGTGCAGGAGGTCGTCCTCACCGGCGACGACGTGGACCTGGAGCGGCTTCCCGCGCTGTTCACCTGGCCGGACGACGGCGGTTCCTTCTTCAACCTGGGCCTGACCCACACCAAGGACCCGGAGACGGGCGTCCGGAACCTGGGCCTGTACCGGCTCCAGCGCCACGACAAGCGCACCATCGGCATGCACTGGCAGATCCACAAGGACAGCCGCAACCACTACCAGGTCGCCGCCCGGCGCGGTGAGCGGCTGCCGGTCGCCATCGCCTTCGGCTGCCCGCCCGCCGTGACCTACGCCTCCACCGCCCCGCTCCCCGGCGACATCGACGAGTACCTCTTCGCCGGGTTCCTGCAGGGCAAGCGGATCGAGATGGTGGACTGCAAGACGGTCCCGCTCCAGGTCCCCGCGCAGGCCGAGGTGGTCGTCGAGGGCTGGCTGGAGCCGGGCGAGATGCTTCCCGAGGGCCCCTTCGGCGACCACACCGGCTTCTACACCCCGCAGGAGCCCTTCCCCGCCCTGAAGATCGACTGCGTGACGATGCGGAAGCGCCCGCTGCTCCAGTCGATCGTGGTCGGCCGCCCCCCGACGGAGGACGGTCCCCTCGGCCGCGCCACGGAGCGCTTCTTCCTCCCGCTCCTCAAGATCATCGTCCCGGACATCGTGGACTACCACCTCCCCGAGGCCGGGGGCTTCCACAACTGCGCGATCGTCTCGATCGACAAGAAGTACCCGAAGCACGCCCAGAAGGTCATGCACGCCATCTGGGGCGCGCACATGATGTCCCTGACCAAGCTGATCGTGGTCGTCGACTCCGACTGCGACGTCCACGACCTGCACGAGGTCGCCTGGCGGGCGCTCGGCAACACCGACTACGGCCGCGACCTCACCGTCGTCGAAGGCCCGGTCGACCACCTCGACCACGCCTCCTACCAGCAGTTCTGGGGCGGCAAGGCGGGCATCGACGCCACGAAGAAGCTGCCCGAGGAGGGGTACACGCGGGACGGGGGCTGGCCGGACATGGTGCTGTCCGACCCGGAGACGGCGGCGAAGGTCGACCGCCGCTGGAAGGAGTACGGACTGTGACATCGGCTTCCGCCGCCCTGCCGCAGCAGCCGGGGCGCACCAAGGCGTTCCTGCGCCTGGTGATGATCGAGCACTCGGTGTTCGCGCTGCCCTTCGCCTACATCGCCGCGCTGACCGCGATGTACCAGCGGGACGGGAACATCCACTGGGGCCGGCTGCTCCTGGTCACCGTCGCCATGGTGGGCCTGCGCACCTTCGCGATGGCGGTCAACCGGATCATCGACCGCGAGATCGACGCCCGCAACCCCCGCACCGCCCACCGCGAACTGGTCACCGGCGCCATGTCGGTCAAGCACGCCTGGACCGGCGCGCTGATCGCCCTGGTCGTCTTCCTCGGCGCGGCGGCCCTGCTCAACCCGCTCTGCCTGGCGCTGGCCCCGGTCGCGGTGATCCCGATGGTGGTCTACCCGTACGGCAAGCGGTTCACGAACTTCCCGCAGGCCATCCTCGGTCTCGCCCAGGCCATGGGCCCGGTCGGCGGCTGGCTGGCGATCAGCGGCGAGTGGTCCTGGGAGGCCGTGATCCTGGGCCTCGCGGTCGGCATCTGGATCGGCGGCTTCGACCTGATCTACGCCTGCCAGGACGTCGAGACCGACCGTCAGGTCGGCGTGAAGTCGGTCCCCGCCCGCTTCGGCGTGCCGGCCGCGATCCGGGGCGCCCGCGTCTGCCACACGATCACCACGGCCCTGTTCGCCTGGTACGCCGTCGCCACCGACGCCGGCGTCTTCTTCTGGCTCGGCCTGCTGATCGTCGCGGGCGCGTTCCTCTACGAGCACACCATCGTCCGCCCCACCGACCTGACCCGCCTCAACAGGGCGTTCTTCTCGGTCAACGGCTTCATCGGCATCGCCCTGTTCGTGTGCGCGCTGCTGGATCTGCTCGTACGGGGCCTCACGGTCTGAAAGCCCTGAGCCTGCGACTAGGCTCGGCATCATGAAGCCAGGACAGACGCAGCGCGTGCCTTGGATCGTGGGGGTGTCCGGGGCGTCCGGCACCCCGTACGCCGCCGCCGTGCTGCGTGCGCTGCTCGCCGCCGGCGAGAGCGTCGACCTGGTGGTCAGCCGGGCCTCGCGGCTCACCCTGCTCGACGAGACCGGCATCTCCTTCCGCGACGCCCACTGGCAGCAGGACCTGCGAGCGTGGCTGGCCCGCGGAGCCGACGGCAAGCCCGGCACCTTCGACGTGGATCTCGACGGGGACCAGGTGCGGCACTGGAGCGCGGGCGACCTCGCGGCCGGGCCGTCCTCGGGGTCGTACCCGACGAAGGGCATGCTGATCGTGCCCGCGTCGACGGCCTGCGTGGCCGGTGTCGCCCTCGGGCTGTCGAAGGACCTGCTCCAGCGCACCGCGAGCGTGACCCTCAAGGAGCGCCGCACACTGGTCGTGGCCGTACGGGAGACCCCGCTGGACGGCCGGACGCTGCGGCACCTGGTGACGCTGGACGACGCCGGCGCGAGCGTGGTGCCCGCCTCCCCGGCCTTCTACGCGGGCGCGACGCACATCCAGGACCTGGTGGACTTCGTCGCCGGGCGCGTCCTCGACGCGGCGGGCGTCGGGCACGACCTCTACCGCCGCTGGCGCGGCGACCTCGGCGGGGCCCGCCCCACCACCTGAGCATCACCTCCCCCCACACGGTTGTTACCCACATCTTCAGAATTCTTCAGTGGAAGGCTTCGATCGCATGGACGCGGTGGACAGGCAGCTCATCCAGGCCCTGAGGGAGAACGGCCGGGCCTCCTACGCGGAGCTGGGGCGCCTGGTCGGGCTCTCCGGCCCCAGCGTCACCGACCGCATCAACCGGCTGGAGGCGGCCGGGGTCATCACCGGCTACCGGGCCACCGTGGACGCCGCCTCGCTGGGCCTCGGCGTCACCGCCCTGATCGGCGTCTCGCTCTCCGACGCCGCCGACCACGAGGACGTGGCCCAGCGCCTCAAGGAGCTGCGGGAGATCGAGGACTGCTGGTTCATCGCCGGCGACGACTCCTACATGCTCAAGGTGCGCGCCGCCGACGTGGACGGCCTGGAGAGCATCATCCGGCGGCTGTCGGGCACCAAGGGCGTGTCCCGCACCCGTACCACCATCGTTCTCTCCACCAAGTGGGAGAACCGGGTGGGTGAGCTGCCCGAAGAGGTCTAGCTTCTGCAACCGGCCGCCGGGCCGGGGCGTACGGTTGACGAGTTCGTCTCAGAAAGAGGTATCGCATGGACGCCGGGCTCAAGCGCGAGCTGGAGCAGAAGGTCCGCTCCGGTGAGCGGCTGACCCGCGAGGACGGCATCGCGCTGTACGAGTCGGACGATCTCGCCTGGCTCGGCGGCCTCGCGCACGAGGTGCGGACGCGGAAGAACGGCGACGTCGTCCACTTCAACGTCAACCGCCACCTCAACATGACCAACGTGTGCACCGCCTCCTGCGCGTACTGCTCCTTCCAGCGCAAGCCGGGGGAGAAGGACGCGTACACGATGCGCATCGAGGAGGCGGTGAAGCTCGCCAAGGCGATGGAGGGCGAGAACCTCACCGAGCTGCACATCGTCAACGGCCTGCACCCCAACCTGCCGTGGCGTTACTACCCGCGCTCGCTGCGCGAACTGAAGGCCGCGCTGCCGGACGTGTCGCTCAAGGCGTTCACGGCCACCGAGATCCACCACTTCGAGACCATCTCCGGGATGTCCGCCTCCGACATCCTGGACGAGCTGATCGACGCCGGTCTGGAGTCCCTCACCGGCGGCGGCGCGGAGATCTTCGACTGGGAGGTGCGGCAGCACATCGTCGACCACCGCACCCACTGGGAGGACTGGTCCCGCATCCACCGCCTGGCCCACGAGAAGGGCCTGAAGACCCCGTGCACCATGCTCTACGGCCACATCGAGGAGCCCCGCCACCGCGTGGACCACGTGCTGCGCCTGCGTGAGCTGCAGGACGAGACGGGCGGCTTCCAGGTCTTCATCCCGCTGCGCTACCAGCACGACTTCGTGGACATGAAGGACGGGAAGATCCGCAACCGGCTCCAGGCGCGGACGCAGATGGCGACCGGTGCGGAGGCGCTGAAGACGTTCGCGGTGTCGCGGCTCCTCTTCGACAACGTCCCGCACGTCAAGGTCTTCTGGGTCATGCACGGCGTCCAGACCGCCCAGCTGGCCCTCCAGCACGGGGCGGACGACATGGACGGCTCGGTCGTCGAGTACAAGATCACGCACGACGCGGACGACTTCGGCACGCCGAACAAGCTGACGCGCGAGGACCTGCTGGACCTGATCCGCGACGCCGGGTTCCGCCCGGTCGAGCGGAACACGCGGTACGAGATCCTCCGGGAGTACGAGGGCCCCGACCCGGCGCGCCGGGAGTCGCCGCAGCCGATGCGGGTCTGACACGGGGCGGTTCGGTTGTCCGCCGGGTGCGGGCCGGGCTGGTCGCGCAGTTCCCCGCGCCCCTCAGGGCAGGCACTCACGCCGCCTGAACGGGCGCCGGGGACTGTCCTGACCCAGGGGCGCGGGGTACCGCGCGAGCAACCACACACCCAGCCGCACCCGGCACGGGTCCGCAGGACAACGGCGGGTACCCGCACCGCATGGCCGGTACCGAGGACGCTTACTCTGCCGAACCCTTCGTTCCGAGGCGCGGCGGCCTGCCCGCCCTGCGCGAGGCGGCAGCCGGCTGCCGGGGCTGCCCCCTGCACCGGGACGCCACCCAGACCGTCTTCGGCGCCGGCAAGGCGACCGCCCGGGTCATGCTCGTCGGCGAGCAGCCCGGCGACCAGGAGGACCGGCAGGGCAGACCGTTCGTCGGCCCCGCCGGGCACCTCCTCGACCGGGCGCTGGCGGAAGCCGGCCTGGACCCGGCGGACGCGTACGTGACGAACGCCGTCAAGCACTTCAAATTCACCCGGGCCGAGCCCCGCAAGCGCCGCATCCACAAGGCGCCCACCCTGCGCGAGACGACCGCCTGCGGCCCCTGGCTGGCCGCCGAGCTGGACCGGGTGGAGCCCGAGCTGATCGTGGTGCTGGGCGCCACGGCGGGCAAGGCGCTGCTCGGCTCGTCGTTCCGGGTCACGCAGGTGCGCGGCACGCTGCTGGAGGAGGAGATCCACGGGCGTCCGGAACGGCTGGTGCCGACCGTGCACCCGTCGGCGGTGCTGCGGGCCGACGACCGGGAGGGGGCCTACCGGGGACTGGTCTCGGACCTGAAAGTCGCCGCACGGGCCCTGGGGTAATGGCTAGTATGGCGGTGTGTCCCTTACTTTCACTTTCGAACCGGCCGTCACCCCCGACCTCCGCGACGGCGTCCTCGACCTGTGGACCGACGTCTCCAACGCCGGCGGCTCCGTGGGCTTCGTGCCGCCGGTGACGCGGGAGGACATCCGCCCCGAGCTGGTCAAGCACATGACGGGCATGGCCGAAGGGCGTACCCGTCTGCTCGTCGGACACGACGAGGAGGGGCGGGTGGCCGCCACCGCGTTCCTCGCCCTCAACACCCACCGGCTGATGCGGCACTGGCTGTGGCTCTACACGGTCATGGTCCACCCGCGCCACCAGGGCCGGGGTTACGGCCGGGACCTGATGGCCGCCGCCGCCGACGCCGCCCGTAGCTGCGAAGGCATCGAGGCGATACGGCTCACCTGCCGGGGCGGCCTCGGCCTGGAGCGGTTCTACGAGTCCTGCGGCTACAAGGAGGTCGGCCGGGTCCCCGGCGCCATCCGGGTCGCCCCCGGCGACGACCGGGACGACGTCTTCATGCTGCTGCCCCTGGGCTGACGCGACCCCCGTGCAAGATCGGCAGCCCGGCATGTTTCACTGGACAGTGCCTCTTTGTGCCAGAAACGGAAGAGTGGATTGAGATGCTCCGCTACACGCTGATGCGCCTCGGGATCTTCGCAGGCTGCCTCGTGGTCGTCTGGGGGCTCGTCTACGCCGGAGTGTTCCCGCGCGGCCTCGGCGATTCCAACGGCATGTGGATCCTCCTGCTCTCCCTGCTGATCTCCGCCCCCATCAGCTACGTCGCGCTGCGCAAGGAGCGGGACCGGGCCTCGGTCCAGGTCGCGGGCCGGGTGACCCGCATGAAGGCCAACCTGGAGGCCAACCGCGGCCAGGAGGACAGCGCCGACGACACGGCGCGGGCACAGGGCCAGACCTCGTAACGTCCGTCACGCACGCACGCCCCGGCTTCCGAATTCACCGGAAACCGGGGCGCTTTGCGTTTTGCGGGCAGTAGTGCACTCCTGCCTCTCAAAGCATGGCTTTGAGTGTCTCAAAGCATGGGTGTTAAAGTCGTGTGCATGAAGCAAGCAGCCGCGCCCACCACACCGCAGCGCCTCGCGCTCGTGGCGCGCCTGCACGTGGACCTCTGCCGGTGCGCGTCCGCGAACTGTCGCCCCTGACGTTCCCCCCTCGCCAGTCGTCCCCACGTCAGCTCAGCGCGTCCCATCCCGCGTCCCGTCCCCCTACGGAGCATGTCCGTGTCTTCACCTTCCTCACCGTCTCCGGCGACGAAGACCTCGTCGCCGTCCTTCACGAAGTACCTCAAGGTGCCCTTCTGGGCCCAGATACTCGGCGGTCTCGTCCTCGGCGTCCTGCTGGGCTGGCTGGCCCGCAGCCAGGACATATCGTGGCTGGTCACCACCCTGGAGAAGGTCGGTGACACCTTCATCGGCCTGCTGAAGCTGGCCGTCGCACCGCTGGTCTTCTTCGCGATCCTGGTCTCGATCACCAACCTGCGGAAGGTGAACAACGCGGCCCGCCTGGCGACCCGCACCCTCCTCTGGTTCATGATCACGTCGCTGATCGCGGTGGCCATCGGCCTCGTCATCGGCCTGGTCACCAACCCCGGTTCCGGCACCGGCCTCACCCCCGCCGACGGCGCCAAGCCCGAGCACACCGGTTCCTGGATCGACTTCCTGACCGGCATCGTGCCGACCGACGTCATCACGCCGTTCACCGAGCTGAACGTCCTGCAGATCGTCTTCATGGCCGCCGTCGCCGGCATCGCCGCCCTCCAGCTCGGCGAGAAGGCCCAGCCGATCCTGAACCTGAGCGAGTCCGTCCTCGAACTCCTCCAGAAGGCCCTGTGGTGGGTCATCCGCCTCGCCCCGCTCGGCACCGTCGGCCTCATCGGCAAGGCCATCGCGACCTACGGCTGGGACCTCATCGGCAAGTACGCCACCTTCACCGCCGACATCTACGTCGGCTGCGCCCTCGTGATGTTCGTCGTCTACCCGACGCTGCTCGCCACCGTCGCCAAGGCCAGCCCGCTCCAGTTCTTCAAGGGCGCCTGGCCCGCCATCCAGCTGGCCTTCGTCTCCCGCTCCTCGGTCGGCACCATGCCGCTGACCCAGAAGGTCACCGAGCGCCTCGGCGTCCCGAAGGAGTACGCCTCCTTCGCCGTGCCGTTCGGCGCGACGACCAAGATGGACGGCTGCGCCGCGATCTACCCGGCGATCGCCGCGATCTTCGTCGCGCAGATCTTCGACATCCAGCTCGGCGTCGGCGACTACCTGCTGATCGCCTTCGTCTCGGTGGTCGGCTCCGCCGCCACGGCCGGCCTCACCGGTGCCACGGTCATGCTCACCCTGACCCTGTCCACCCTGGGCCTGCCCATGGAGGGCGTCGGCCTCCTCCTCGCCATCGACCCGATCCTGGACATGATGCGGACGGCGACCAACGTCGCGGGCCAGGCCCTCGTCCCGGTCATCGTCTCGGCCCGCGAGGGGCTGCTCGACCGCAAGGCGTACGACGAGGCGCACGCCTCGCCGATCGACGAGCCGGAGCGGCAGAAGCAGGACGCGGAGCCCGTTCCGGTCGCCGCCTGACCGCCGGTGTTCGCCCGGTTCCGGACGCCGGCACCGCGCTGACGTCCTGATCACCGCCGCACGGACCGTACGCTGATTCGCATGGGTGCTGGGAAGACCAAGCGGATGCCGCGTGCGGTCCGTGAGCAGCAGATGCTGGACGCCGCCGTGAGCGTCTTCGGCAGGCGCGGGTACATGGCGGCGTCGATGGACGAGATCGCCGAACTGGCGGGCGTGTCCAAGCCGCTGGTGTACCTGTACCTGAACTCGAAGGACGACCTCTTCAGCGCCTGCATCAGCCGCGAGGCCCGCGCCCTCACCGAGGCGGTGCGGGCCGGTGTGCGTCCGGGGCTGTCCGCCGACGGACAACTCTGGTCGGGGCTGCGGGCGTTCTTCACCCACACCGCGCGGCACCCGGACGCCTGGCGGGTCCTGCACCTGCACGCCCGTACGCACGGGGAGCGGTTCGCGGCCGAGGTGGCGGCGATGCGCGAGGAGATCGTCGCGTTCGTGACGCAGCTGATCGCCGCCGCGGCGCGTGACGCGCACCGGGACCCGCATCTGCCCGAGGGCGAGGTCGCCGGGCTGGCCGAGGCGTTGGTCGGCGCCGCGGAGTCGCTCGCCGACTGGGCGGGCGCCACCGAGGGCGTCACCGCGAAGCAGGCGGCGGCGACCCTGATGAACTTCGCCTGGGCGGGCCTGGGCGACCTGATGACGGGGCGGCCGTGGAGCCCGCCGGAGGAGCCCGAGCCGGGACCGGAGCCGGTACCGGTGCAGGTTCCCGCGCCGGTGGCTCAGGCGGCGGGGTAGGGCCCGGCCTCGCCGGACAGGTGCAGCCGGCCGTCGCGGGCGCCGCGCAGTTCGAACCGCCCGTCCTCGGCCCCGTACGTCACCGTTCCCGGCAGCAGCACCGGTGCCCGGAACCGAGCCCACACCACGGCCGCGTCCGGCGTCCCGTGCTCGGCCAGGCACCGGGCCACGGTCCACATGCCGTGTGCGATGGCCCGCGGAAAGCCGAACAGGCGGGCGGTGAGCGGGTGCAGGTGGATCGGGTTGCGGTCGCCGGACGCGGCGCCGTAGCGGCGTCCGACGTCACCGGCCAGCCGCCATTCGGCGCGGGCGGGGAGGAGCTCCCGGTCTCCCGAGGGGGTCTCCTCTGCGGTGGGCCGGGCGGTGGTGCGGTGCCGGGCCAGATAGGTGCTGCGGGACTCCCACACGACGTCGGCACCGGCGCGCAGCTCCGTGACCACCGACGCCTCGGTGCCGCGCCGGTGCGGGGCCAGCCCCTCGACGTGCACGGCGAGTTCGTACGCGCCGGTCGCGGGCACGGCGGCCCGCCGGGTGATGCCGATGGAGGTGTGGACGAGCCCGAGCAGGGGCAGCGGGAAGTCCCGGGCGCTCATCAGGCGCATGGCCAGCGGGAAGCCCAGCACGTGCGGATACGTCACCGGAAGCGCGTCCGCGCCGGTCGCGAACCCGCACACCCGCTCGTACGCCGCCAGCCGTGCGAGGTCGACGCGCAGGCCGGGCAGCACCAGCCGGGTGCGGGGGAAGTCCGCGTCCGGACGGGGGCGCCTGAGGGGCGACAGCAGCGCGCCGCGGGCGAGGAGCGGGGCGAGGGCGGGGACGCCGCTCAGCGTGATGGTGGCGGGGGTGGCGGGGCTCGTGGCGGTCATCACGCCCCCAGCAGGCTCTGGCCGCAGACCCGTACGACCTGGCCGTTGACGGCGCCGGAGGCCGGGTGCGCGAGCCAGGCGGTCGTCTCGGCGACGTCCACCGGCAGCCCGCCCTGGGCGAGGGAGTTCATACGGCGTCCGGCCTCGCGGATGAAGAGCGGGACGGCCGCGGTCATCTTCGTCTCGATGAAGCCCGGCGCCACCGCGTTCACCGTCACCCCGTGCCCGGCGAGCGCGCGGGGCGCCAGCGAGCGGACCAGGCCGACGATCCCCGCCTTGCTCGCGCCGTAGTTGGTCTGGCCCGCGTTGCCGGCAAGCCCGGCGATGGAGGCCGTGGCCACGATCCTGCCGCCCCGGTTGACGGCGCCCGCCGCGAGCAGCGCGTCCGTGGTGCGCAGGACGCTCGCGAGATTGACGTCGAGGACGGAACTCCAGCGTTCGGCGGGCATGTTGACCAGGCGCCGGTCGCGGGTGACGCCCGCGTTGTGGATCAGGATGTCCAGCCCGCCGGGCAGCGCGGCGGCGATGCGCTCGCCCGCGTCCGCCGCCGTGATGTCCAGCGCGAGGGAAGTGCCGCCGAGGCGTTCGGCGGCCCGGCGTGCGGCCTCCTCGGCCTGCGGTACGTCGAGGACGACGACCTGGGCGCCCTGTCCGGCCAGCGTCTCGGCGACCGCCGCGCCGATGCCCCGCGCGGCGCCGGTGACCAGGGCGGTGCGCCCGGCGAGGGGGAGGGTCCAGTCGTCGGGCGCGGTGTCCTCGCCCGACGGCCCGACCTCGATCACCTGGCCGCTGACGTAGGCGGAGGCGGGGGAGAGGAGGAAGCGGAGGGTGGACTCGGCGGGCGCCGCGTCGGTGAGCCGTACGAGGTTGACGGTCCTGCCCCGCCCGATCTCCTTGCCGAGCGAGCGCGTGAAGCCCTCCAACGCCTGCTGGGCGGCGGCTTGGTGGTGGTCGGCCGGGTCGAGCGGGGCGCCGAGCACCACCACGCGGCCGCTCGCGGCGACGGACCTCACCACGGGGTGCAGCGCGGCGTGCACCTCGGCGAGCGCGTCGACGTCCCGTACGCCGGTGGCGTCCAGGACGACTGCGGCGGGCCGGCCGTCCCCGTCCCGGGCCAGGCCCGTGCGGGCCAGGACGGGCGCGAGGCCGAGGTCGGACCTGCCGGCCGTGAGGTGCAGAAGGCCGCCGTCGAACGCGTCCCGCCGCAGTGCCGCGGGCTGGGGCAGCCCCAGCCTTCGGGTGAGGAAACGGCCGGGTGCGGTGCCGGTGAAGCTGAGATAGCGGTCGGCCATGTCCTGTCTCCCCAACGGCTGCGACGGTCCAGAGGTCTTCCCGAGGGCCTGCGGACCCGGGCTTGCGGAACCAGGCCCTGCCCACAATTGCTTACTCTGGAGTAAGGTTACCGGAGGTAAGCCTATGTCACGGGTGAGGAGCAGGTCGAGATGAGCCCTCTGGCACCGCAGCCAACGCGCCGCGTCGCGGTCCTCGGCGGCGCCCGCGTCCCCTTCGCCCGCTCCGACGGGCCGTACGCCACCGCCTCCAACCAGGAGATGCTCACCGCCGCCCTGAACGGCCTGGTCGAGCGGCACGGCCTCCAGGGACCCGGCGCCGTCGGCGAGTTCGTGGCCGGCGCGGTCCTCAAGCACAGCCGGGACTTCAACCTCGCCCGCGAGACGGTCCTCGGCTCGGCCCTCGACCCGCGCACCCCCGCCTACGACATCCAGCAGGCCTGCGGCACCGGACTCCAGGCCGTGATCGCCGCCGCCAACAAGATCGCCCTCGGCCAGACCGAGTCGGCGATCGCGGGCGGCGCCGACACCGCCAGCGACGCACCGCTCGGCGTCAACGACCGGCTGCGCCGCATCCTCCTCGAGGCCCGCCGGGCGAAGTCCACCGGCGGCCGGCTGAAAGCCCTGGCCAAGATCCGCCCGGGGCACCTGGTCCCCGACATCCCGCGCAACGCCGAGCCGCGCACCGGCCTGTCGATGGGCGAGCACGCTGCGGTCACCGCACGCCGGTGGGGCATCACCCGGGAGGAGCAGGACGCGCTGGCCGCCGCGAGCCACCAGCGGCTGGCGGCGGCGTACGAACGCGGCCTCTTCCAGGACCTGGTGATCCCCTTCCGCGGCCTGGCCCGCGACCAGAACCTGCGCCCCGGCTCGACGGTGGAGAAACTGGCCGCGCTCAAGCCGGTGTTCGGGCTCGACGCCCCCGGCCCCACCATGACGGCGGGCAACTCCACACCCCTGACGGACGGCGCCGCGACGGTGCTCCTGGCGAGCGAGGAGTGGGCCGAGGCCCGGGGCGTCGAACCCCTCGCGTACCTCACGGCGTACGAGACGGCGGCCGTGGACTTCGTCGGCGGCGACGTGGCCGGTGGCGAGGACGGGCTGCTGATGGCGCCCGCCCACGCGGTCCCGCGGATGCTGGAGCGGGCCGGGCTCGGGACCGCGGACTTCGACCTCGTCGAGATCCACGAGGCGTTCGCCTCCCAGGTGCTGGCCACGCTGGCCGCCTGGGAGAAGCGCGGCCTGGCCCCGGTGGACCGGGCCCGCCTGAACGTGGCGGGCTCCTCCCTCGCCACCGGCCATCCCTTCGCCGCGACCGGCGCCCGGATCGTGGCGACGCTGGCCACCCTGCTCGCCGAGCGGGAAGGCCCAGGGCGCGGCCTGATCTCCGTGTGCGCGGCGGGGGGCCAGGGCGTCACGGCCATACTGGAACGAACGTGACTTACCCTCAGGTAACCCTCAACACTGCACACGCCCGGCGCGGGACCGTCCCCGAACGCGCACCAACTCCTCACGCGGGCCCCGTACGATCCCGTCACTGACCGCCGGTAACCCATGTCCGCGGACCGGCGATGAACGCCTCGGCGCGCGAGGCACGTACGTCATGCAGCAGAGCAGCGACAGCAGAAGCAGTGTCTTTGCTGCACGTCCCAGGAGCCGCCCGTGTCCACCCCGCTTCCGTCCTTCGCCGCATCCGCCGCCTACGCCGACTCGCCCGGCCCCACCCTGGTGGCGCCCGAGACGCGGATGCTGGACGGGGCCGTGCGGGAGGCGTACGTCCCCCCGTTCGCGCCGCCGGTGCGCCGCGGCTCCCTCGCCGATCTCCCCTTCGACAACGCGGCCGCGGTCCCGGGCCAGGTCGTCCTCAGCCGCAGGTCGTCGGAGGGCGACTGGAGCGACGTCACGGCGGCCGGGTTCGCCGGGCAGGTGCTGGCGGTGGCCAAGGGCATGATCGCCGAGGGGATGATGCCGGGCGACCGCATCGCGATCATGGCGCGGACGACGTACGAGTGGACGCTGCTGGACTTCGCCGCCTGGGCGGCCGGTCTGGTCACCGTCCCCGTCTACCCGACCTCCTCCCTCTTCCAGACCCGCTGGATCCTCCAGGACTCCGGCGCCGTCACTCTGGTCACCGAGACCACCGCGCAGGCCGCCGCCCTCGGCCCGGAGCTGGACCGCATACCGGACCTCAAGCACCTGTGGGTCATGGAGAAGGGCCATGTGGAGCGGCTGGCGGAGCTGGGCGCGCGGGTGCCCGACGCGGAGGTGGAGGTGCGCCGCGGCATGCTCGGCCCGAGCACGCTGGCCACCCTCATCTACACCTCCGGCACCACCGGCCGCCCCAAGGGCTGCGTGCTCACCCACGGCAACTTCTTCGCCGAGGTCGACAACGCGATCGAGCTGCTCTACCCCGTCTTCAAGGCGGAGACCGGCGAGGAGCCCTCGATCCTGCTCTTCCTGCCGATGTCCCACGTCTTCGGCCGGATGGTCGCCGTGGCCTGCGTCCGCGCCCGGGTCCGCCTCGGCCACGCGCCGAGCCTGAAGCCCGAGGACCTGCTCCCCGACCTGGCGGCCTTCCGCCCCACCTGCCTGCTGACCATCCCGTACATGCTGGAGAAGGTCTTCAACAGCGCCCGCGCCAAGGCCGAGTCCGGCGGCCGGGCCTCGGCCTTCGACCGCGCGGTCTCGGTGGCGGTGCGCTACGGGGAGGCCAGGGAGGCCCGCCAGACCGGCTCGGGCGGCGGCCCCGGCCGCGGCCTGAAGACCGCCCGCTCCTTCTACGACCCGCTCGTCTACCGGAAGATCCGCAACGCCATGGGCGGCCGGGTCAAGTACGCCATCTGCGGCGGCTCCCCCCTCGGCCGCCGCCTGGCCGCCTTCTACGCCGGTGCCGGCATCGAGATCTTCGAGGGCTACGGCCTCACCGAGACCACCGCCGCGGCCACCGTCACGCCGCCGCTCAAGCCGCGCCTGGGCACGGTCGGCTGGCCGCTGCCCGGCACCCGCATCCGCATCGCCGCCGACGGCGAGATCCTGGTCGCCGGCGAGCAGGTCCTGCACGGCTACTGGGACCCGCAGGCCGGGGGCGTCGTCCAGGCCGCCCCCGACGGCTGGTTCGCCACCGGAGACATCGGCAGCCTGGACGACGAGGGCTATCTGACCATCACCGGCCGCAAGAAGGAGCTGCTGATCACCGCGGGCGGCAAGAGCGTCGCCCCGGCGCCGCTGGAGAACTGGCTGCGCTCCCACCCCCTGATCTCCCAGTGCATCGTCCTGGGCGACCGCCGCCCCTACGTCTCCGCCCTGTTCACCCTCGACCCCGACGGCGTCACCCACTGGCGCCGGATGAACGGCAAGCACCCCGTGCCGCCGGAGCTGCTGACCGACGACGAGGAGGTCCACGCGGTGCTCCAGCGCGCGGTCGACGAGGCCAACAAGCTGGTCTCCCGTCCGGAGTCCATCCGCCGCTTCGCCGTCCTGCCGAGGGACTTCACCGAGTGGGAGGGCCACCTGACCCCCTCCATGAAGCTCCGGCGCGAGGTGATCATGCGGGACTTCGCGGGGGCGGTGGAGGCCCTTTACGAGGGGTAGGGCCCGCCCGGCGGGTGCTCAGCGGCGGGTGATCAGGCAGGCCTGCGGTACCTGGGCGACGGTGGTCTCCTCGGTGATCCGCACCGTCCGGGACAGCACGGTGAACCCGGCCTGCTCCAGCAGCTCCGCCATCGGTTCCGGCCGCCGCCGTTCGAAGTCCAGGGCCACCGGGTGCCCCCACGGGCGGTCGTGGTGGCGGGGCTCGTCACCGACCTGGAAGCCCAGCAGCAGGTGCCCGCCCGGGGCCAGTACGCGCCGCACCTCCCCGAAGAGGTCCGGCAGCCGCTCCCAGGGCGTGTGGATCGACGAGTACCAGGAGACCGCCCCCGCGAGGGCGCCGTCCGGCAGGTCGAGGTCAAGCATGGACCCCTGCTCGAACCGCAGCCCCGGGTTCTCGCGGCGCGCGATCGCGAGCATCGAGGAGGACAGGTCGAGGCCGAAGACCCGCAGGCCCAGCGTGGCCAGGTGCGCGGTGACCAGGCCGGGCCCGCAGCCGAGGTCGGCCACCTGCCCCTGCGGTCCCACCAGCTCGGCGAAGGCGCCCATCAGCGCCCGGTCCAGTGGGGCGTCGTCGAGCACGGTGCGGAAACGGACGTGGTAGTCCTCGGCGACGGCGTCGTAGAAGGCCCTGGTGGTGGCCACGAAGGCGGGGTCGGTGCGGGTGTCGTCGGTACGCGGCGCGTCAGTCATGGCGGGACCCTAGTGGCAGCCACCGACAGCCGGGCCGGACGGGATGTGCGCGGAGGTTTCTCGAAAGGCAGGAGCCCCGTCGCCGAAACCGGCGCGGGGCTCCTTGGGTACTGCTGTCAATCAGACAGGAGTGACATTCTCCGCCTGCGGACCCTTGGGGCCCTGCGTGACGTCGAAGGACACCTGCTGGTTCTCCTCGAGGGAACGGAATCCCTGAGCGTTGATCGCGGAGTAGTGGACGAAGACGTCCGGGCCGCCGCCTTCCTGGGCGATGAAACCAAAGCCCTTTTCGGCGTTGAACCACTTCACGGTTCCGGTAGCCATAAGCCCTCCTTGGGCCCAAAGGGTTGCCCTGCTCCAGAACCAGCAAGTGTGAAGACTTTGAATGCCGCACAACTGCATACGTCTGAGAACGACGAGAGCCCGCGGTCACATGCTCCGCAGGCTCTGTACTGCAAGGGAAACCAAACTGCAACTTGCTGTGAGCCTAGCACGCAGGCCCCCGAGCGCAACAGAGGTCAAGATCACTTCACCCGGACGTTTGAACACCTGCGCCGTTCGGCTGACGCCGGGGGTCGGCGACGGGCGGACCCCGGAGGAGGGCTAGCCTCGCGATGTGGACAATTCTCGCACCCGGCCGCGCGTCGGCCACATCCAGTTCCTGAACTGCCTGCCCCTGTACTGGGGGCTCGCGAGAACAGGCACGCTCCTCGACTTCGAGCTGACGAAGGACACCCCGGAGAAGCTCAGCGAGCAGTTGGTGCGCGGCGATCTCGACATCGGTCCCGTCACCCTGGTCGAATTCCTCAAGAACGCCGACGACCTCGTCGCCTTCCCCGACATCGCCGTCGGCTGCGACGGCCCCGTGATGTCGTGCGTGATCGTCTCCCAGGTCCCGCTGGACCGCCTGGACGGCGCCCGGGTCGCCCTCGGGTCGACCTCGCGCACCTCCGTACGCCTCGCCCAGCTCCTCCTGGCGGAACGCTTCGGCGTCCAGCCGGACTACTACACCTGCCCGCCGGACCTGAGCCTGATGATGCAGGAGGCCGACGCGGCCGTCCTGATCGGGGACGCGGCCCTGCGCGCCAACATGATCGACGGCCCGCGCTACGGCCTCGACGTGCACGACCTGGGCGCCCTGTGGAAGGAGTGGACGGGCCTGCCGTTCGTCTTCGCGGTCTGGGCGGCCCGGCGCGACTACGCGGAGCGCGAGCCGGTCATCACCCGCAAGGTGCACGAGGCATTCCTCGCCTCCCGCAACCTCTCCCTGGAGGAGGTGGAGAAGGTCGCCGAGCAGGCCGCCCGCTGGGAGGCCTTCGACGAGGAGACCCTCGCGAAGTACTTCACCACCCTGGACTTCCGCTTCGGCGCCCCGCAGCTGGAGGCGGTCACCGAGTTCGCCCGCCGGGTCGGACCGACCACCGGCTTCCCGGCGGACGTGAAGGTGGAGCTGCTGCGGCCCTGATCCGCAGCCGGGCCCCTCGCCCCTGGGGCCTTCCGCGGGCGGCCCACTACCCTGCTGGCAGGTACCGGCGTACGGGGGAGGGGTGGACGCCATGCGGCCGCTCGAAGTCGACGAACCCACCGTGGTGGGCCCCTACCGGCTGCTCGGCCGGCTGGGCTCCGGCGGCATGGGCCGGGTCTACCTGGGCCGCAGCGCCGGGGGCCGCACGGTCGCGGTGAAGATCGTGCACCCGCACTTCGCGCTGGACGAGGAGTTCCGGGCCCGGTTCCGGCGCGAGGTGGCCGCCGCGCGCCGGGTCGGCGGCGCCTGGACCGCGCCCGTCCTGGACGCGGACCCCGAGGCGCGCGTGCCGTGGGTCGCCACGGCGTACACGGCCGGTCCGTCCCTGACGGCGGCCGTGGCCGACGGCGGCCCGCTGCCCGTCCACTCGGTACGGGCGCTGGGAGCGGGCCTCGGCGAGGCGCTGGCCGCGGTGCACGAGCTGGGCCTCGTCCACCGTGACGTGAAGCCGTCCAACGTCCTCCTCACCCTCGACGGCCCCCTCCTGATCGACTTCGGCATCGCCCGCGCCACGGACGGCACCGCCTCCCTGACCTCGACGGGCGTGTCCATCGGCTCGCCCGGCTACATGTCCCCCGAGCAGATCCTCGGCAAGGCCGTGACCGGCGCGGCGGACGTCTTCTCACTGGGCGCCGTGCTGGCGTACGCGACGACGGGGCTGCCGCCCTTCCCCGGGGACTCCTCGGCCGCGCTGCTCTACAAGGTCGTCCACGAGGAGCCGCGGCTCGACGGCCTGGACGCTGGGCTGCGCGAGCTGGTCGCCTCCTGCCTCGCCAAGGACCCTGCCGCCCGTCCGGCCCCCGGCGAGGTGGCCCGGCGCCTGGCTCCCGAGGGCGCGGCCCGCCTGGTGACCGGGGGCTGGCTGCCGGGGGCGCTGGTGGAGCGGGTCAGCCGGAGCGCCGTACAGCTGCTGAACCTGGAGGCGGCGGAGCCGGGGCCGGGGGCGTCCGCGGGGGAGGCGTCGGGACCGGTGGGATTCAGTCGGCCGTCCGTCACGGCGGGCGGGGCGGGTGCCTCGCCGGGGCCGGAGGGTGGGGCGGCGCCCGCGGCCTCCGGTGTCTTCGGCCCGCCGCCGGTGATGCCGGTGCCTACGGCGCCTTCGTCGTCGCCGCCGTCACCGCCGCCGTATCCCTCCTCCTCGTCCTCGTCCCCCTCTTCGTCCGTCCCCGGTCCGCGGGACTCCGAGCAGCCGGGCGGCGATGCGGACGCCGGGCCGGGCGCCGGGCACCCGTCCGGCAGGCTCGCGCTCTCCGTCGCGGCGACCTCGACGCAGGGCGCCCAGGGGCGCGGCCGGCGGATCAGCTGCACCGTGGCGCTGGCGGTGGCGGGAGCGCTGGCGGCGGTGACGGTGGGGTCGGTGTTCGTCCTGGACCTGCTGCCGGGCTCGGGCAACGACGCGAACAACGCCGGAGGCAGCGACGCCTCCCACGAACCCCCCGCCGCCACCCCCGGCGGGCTGCCCGCACGCTACTTCGGCACCTGGGAGGGGCAGGCCGCCGCCCTGGACGGCAAGCTGCCGCTGGGCACCTTCCGGATCACCATCAAGCAGGCGCGGGCCGGCCAGGAGCTGGGCAGGCTCCGCCAGACCGACGCACTGGGCGGCGTCTGCGTCGACGTGATCACCCTCAAGAAGGTGACGGAGAAGCAGATCGTCGCCGGGTCCGTCGGCGCCGAGGGCAACCACGACGGCTGCAACCCCGCGCCCACCACCGTCACCTTCACCCCGGTCGGCGACGACCTGGACTACGCGTCGAGGAGCGAGGAGTCGGGACGGCCGAAGGCGCGGCTGTCGAAGACCGGGTAGCGAGAGGTCGGGACGGCCGAAGGCGCGGCTGTCGAAGACCGGGTAGCGAGAGGTCGGGACGGCCGAAGGCGCGGCTGTCGAAGACCGGGTAGCGGGGGCGGCAGGAGGCGAGGAACGCGGCGGGGACCCCGCCTCCCACCGGCTCAGCCCGGTACCACGACCGTGCGCAGCTCCCCGTCGCCGAGGTGCAGCATGCCCTTGCCCGGCGTGACCTGGCCGCCGACCATCTGGCGCGAGACGCGCAGCCCGATGAGGTCGCCGCTGGAGGACTCCTGCGGGGAGAGCAGGATGCCGCGGCGGGCCTTCTTGGCGTCGACCTGCCAGCCGGAGAAGCCGCTGCACACGTCCTCCTCGTCACCGGCGATGACGAGGGCCAGGCCGCGTTCGGCACCCCGGGAGACGATCTTCTTCATCTGGCTCTCGGCGTCGCAGTCCTCAAGGATCTCGCCGTCGTCGACGAGGACGGCGATGGGCTCCTCCGGGCTCGCCCCGTCGATCAGCTCCTCGAACTCGTCCTCGTCGATGTCGTCCCCGGTGAAGACCTTCAGCACGCCCTCCGTGCCCTCCAGTTGACGCACCGGCGACTGGCGGGGCGCCGCCACCACCAGGCGGGTGCCCTGGGCGAGGAGTGACTGGGCGACGTTCATCAGCACCGTGGAGCGGCCCGACTTGGCCGGTCCCGCGATGACGAAGGACGGCACGCCGTCGGCGAGGTCGGGGCCGAAGCCGACGATCTCGTCGCCGCCGATGCCGATCAGCGCCCACAGCTTGGAGCGGGACGCCTCCGGGTCGCGCATCTCCCAGGCCTCGGGGAAGGAGATCCGGCTGGGCAGGCTGTCGACGCGGAACGGGCGCCGGGCGCGCGGCACGTCGGCGTCGCGCGCGGCGGCGGCCTCGCCGATCGCGGAGATCGCCGCCGCCTGGCCCTGGCCGGTGGTGTCCTCGGAGAGCAGGGCGAACTGCGTCTCCGTTCCGGACTCGTTGCGGAAGGCGCGGCCCGGCGGGATCTCCTCCGGGACCTTGCGGGTCGGGATGCCGAGCGAGGCGAAGTCGCTGCGGTCGGCCAGGCGCAGGCCGTACTTGTCCTCCGTGAGGGTCGCGATACGGCCCACGAGCAGCGTGCGGTCACCGGTCAGGACCAGGTGGATGCCGACGCTGGCGCCCTCGCGCATCATCGTCTGCAACTCGTCGGTCAGCGACCCGTGGTCGACCTCGCCGAGGGTGGGCACCCAGCCCTCCCAGCGGTCCAGGAGCACGACGATGTGCGGCAGCCGCTCGTCCTCCGCCACCGAGGCACGCTGTTCGCCGATGTCCGCGAACCCGGCGTCGGCCAGCAGGTCCTGACGGCGCGACAGCTGGCCCTTGAGCCGGTTGACCAGCCGTACCACCCGCTCGGTCTGGTTGCGGCCCACGACCGCGCCGCAGTGCGGCAGCCGGGTCAGGGCGTTGAGGGCACCGTTGCCGCAGTCGATGCCGTACAGGTGGACGTCGGCGGTGGAGTGGGTGCGGGCCAGCGACCCCGCGATGGTGCGCAGCACCTGGGAGCGGCCGCTGCGCGGCGCACCGCCGATCATCAGGTGCCCGAAGCTCGCGAAGTCCACGACGACCGGGCGGCGGGCCTGGTCGGACGGCAGGTCCTCGATGCCGTACGGGGCAGGCGGCAGCTTGCCCGGTACGGCGCCGGCGAGCGCCGGGACCTCGATCTCGTCCAGCAGCAGCTTCTCGTCCAGCGCCGGCAGCCAGGGGCTGTGCTGGGCGGGGATGCCCATCGACCGGTTGGCCTCGCGCACCGCGTCCACCAGCACCTTGAGGTCGGTGATCTCGTCGTCCTCGCGGGACTCGGTCTTCGGCTTGGTCAGCGCCGCCCGGCCCAGGTCCTCCCAGCCCAGCGGCCCGACCCAGGGCGCGAGCGCGGCGGGGTCGGCGGCGCCGGGCCGACGGCCACCCACGCGCCCCGACTGGAAGGGGACCAGGGAGGAGTGGCCGAGGCGCACGTAGGCGCGGCCCGGGGTGTTCTTGGAGATGTGCCCGGCCTCCGGCGAGTCGATGACGTCCGACGACTCGCCGCCGTCGGTCACGCGCAGCGCGATCCGGAGGTTGGTGTTGGCGCGGATCTCGGGGGAGACCACACCGCTGGGCCGCTGGGTGGCGAGCAGCAGGTGGATGCCGAGCGAACGCCCTCGCTGGGCGATGTTGACGAGCCCGGTCACGAAGTCGGGCAGGTCCCGCACCATGGAGGCGAACTCGTCGATGACGATGAGCAGCCGGGGCACCGGAGCGTGCGAGGGGTCGCGCCTGACGAGGTCCTGGTAGTCCTCGATGTCCTTGGCGTCGGCGGCGGCGAGGATGTGCTCGCGCCGCTTCAGCTCGGCGCCCAGGGACTCCAGCGCCCGCTCGACCAGGTGCGCGTCGAGGTCGGTCACCATGCCGACGGTGTGCGGCAGCTTCACGCAGTCCTTGAACGCGGAGCCGCCCTTGTAGTCGACGAGCACGAAGGTCATGTTCTCGGGCGTGTTCGCGACGGCGAGGGCCGCCACGATGGTCTGCAGCAGCTCCGACTTGCCGGAACCGGTGGTACCGGCGATGAGGCCGTGCGGGCCGTCCTTGCGCATGTCGATGCCGAACGGTCCGTCGTACGACTCGCCGATGACGGCCATCGTCGACTGGCCGCCCATTCGCCACCGCGCGCCGATCGCGTCGGCCGTCGGCGGTTCCAGCTGGAGCACGTCCAGCAGCCGGCTGGCGCCGGGCAGCGCGGAGTCCTCGGTCTCGCCGCTGATGTCGCGCAGCGCGGACAACGACCGCGCCAGCCGCAGGCACCAGGCGGGCGTGACGAAGTCGGGCCGTACGTCGGTGATCCGCTCGACCCCCGCCTCCTCGACCCGCAGCCGCAGCTTCTCGGTACGGGCCCGCTGCTCGGGCTCGGCGGGGGAGTCGGTGTGCCACGCCTGGAAGGACGGAAAGCCCCCCGGGACCTGCCGAGCGGGCTGCGGCTGCTCGTCCCGCCCCTGCCGCCCGCTCTCCTCGGCCTTGGGCTCGGCGACGACGAACGCCTGGCACTCGCCCGGCAGGAACCGCTCCTCGGAGTCGAGGCAGACGGCGAACATGGACACGGCCGGCCCCTCGCGCAACAGCCGTACGACTCCGGGCAGCGACCGCAGCCGCCGCGAACCGTCCCACACGACCACGATGTCCGGGTCGGCGAAGCTGGTCCCCTGCGCGCCGCCGCCCTTCTGTTCGGCGGCCTTCTTGCGGGCGTCGAGGATCTGCGTCAGCTCGCCGATGCGGGCGCCGACGGTCTCGGCGTCGGTGCCGATGAGGACGTTGACGTCCTGACCGCCGGCGGGCCGCGCGTGCGGCAGCCAGCGCACCCAGTCCCAGTCACTCTGCGCGGAGTTCTCGCTCAGTACGTAGAACTGCACGTCCATCGGACTGTGCAGCGCGGCGGTCTGCGCGACGGCCCACCGCCCCAGCGACCGCGCCGAGTCCCCGGGCCCCGCGATGCCGACGACCCCGAGGCCGCGCAGCGACAGCGCGACGGGCGCGTCCTCGATCTTCCAGGTGACCTGGCGCCGGTGGTCGTCCTGCTCCGGGTCGTCGAGCACCACCTCGGAGGGCAGCCGCCCGGTCCCCACCCGCAGCAGCAGGTGATCACGGTCGGTACGCCGCCGCTCCCACAGCCGCGTCCGCGGGCCGGTCCCGATGGACAGGACGACCGCCGGGTCGGGAATGGCCTGCCGCCGGTCGTCCCGCTCGGCGACCAGCGCGTCCTGCGCGTCCTTCTCGATCCGGGCCTTCTGCTCCTCGTACTCCTTGACCTGCTTGGCATGGGACTTGCGCCCGTGCTTCTTGTCGTTGAAGTAGTTGGCGAACAGCAGGATCGGGCTGAGCCCCGCCATGATCAGGTAGTACCAGCGCCCGAACACCGCCACGGCGACCACCGCGCCGACGAGCGGCGTCAACGCCATCAGCCAGGGCAGCGGCCGGGCCTCGTACTCGCGCGGCGGCGAGGGCAGCCGGAAGGTGGTCTGCCGCTCGGCCGGACGCAGCCGCGGCGGCCGGTTGTAGTCCAGTCCCACACCGTCCTCGGACCACTTGAGCGCGGCGTTGGGCGGCGCGTACCGGGCCAGCTCGACCAGCGAGTTGCCGACCGCTATCTGCCCCCCGAGCGGCCAGTCGTCCCCGTCCCGGTCCTTGACGGGCTCCCCGTCGAGGGTGACGCCCTCCTTGTCCCCGTGCACGGCGACCTTGCAGGTCCCGTCGGTGGCGACGGAGAGGGTGAGGGCACGGGCGTCGACCTCGGGGTCCTCGATGCGGACGTACGCGGCGGGACCGCTGCCGATGTCGTACTTCCCCACCCCGAGCCGGTGCACGAACCCGGCCCCCGGCCCGCCGACGACCCGCAACTCCACCAGCCCGGTGGGCTCCCCGGGCAGACACCCGGACGGATCCTGCAGACTGACGACCGCGCCCTCGCGCAACGGCGACCCGACGACCGTGGCGGACGGATCGACGGCGTACCCGTCGACGTAGACGAGCGGCGCCCCGCCGGCACCCGCCTGGCCTTGGTGCCCGATCGGAATGACCTGCGCGCCCGCGACCCCGACCTGCTTGGCCAGTTCCTCGGCGATGTCTCCGACGGTGGACTCGGGATCCGCGTCGAGCACGACGTCGGCGGAGCCCCCGCCGTACGGATCGACGACGGTCAGAGTCAGTCGCACGCTTGTCCTCCCCAGGCGAGCCCCTGCGGCCGCTTCCACACCACGGCGCACGGTCCAGGCGACGATATCCGCTGGGTGTCGCGGTCCGGCAACAGGGCGGTGACCGGACGTTCCCGTTGGCAACGCAGGGATGTGACACCAGTGGCCTCCCCCGTAAGCTGCTGCCTCAAGAGCGGACGATCACACCGGTCGTGACATACGACCGGTCTGACCGGTGCGCCGGTTCGATCCGCAAACGAGGAGCCACGGGGGTTGGCCCTGCGGCGTTGTGAGAGGAAGCGGCTTCATGCCCAAAGACCTTGACATCACATATCAGGACATGCGGGATGCCGCCAAGCATGTCGTGAAGGAGAAGGAAAAGCTCCAGGAGAAGCTCGACGGCCTCCGCAAGTACATCGCGAACCTGGTCGAGTCGGGCTACGTCACGAAGTCCTCCTCCAAGGCCTTCGACGACAACTTCGACGAGTTCACCCGCGGCGCCAAGGACACCCTCGACGGCCTCGACGGCATGGGCGACTACCTCACCATGGCGGCCGACAAGTTCGAGCAGATCGACGATGAGCTGGCGAAGCAGGCGCGGAGCAAGTGACTCCTTGCCGATAGGCATGCGTGTTGTCGCTCGGAGCGGCCCTCGGAACCTTGTCCGGGGGCCGTTCTTCGCGACGTATCGCCTTCTGCCGAGAGCGAGACGCGTAAGCGGCTCGGGCCCTCAAGACTGGCGGTGCGAAGCGCTCCTCCGGACTGGCTCGTCGGCCGAGGCTTCGGCAGGGTCGACGAAGGAGACCGTCTGAAGGATGGCTTCCAGCATGTCGCAAAACTGTGGCCATTGGTCCACATAGGCAGTGAGCAGCGTGAAGACAGCTGTGAAAGGGCCCGTGGGGAATGGGACGTGGACCTGGATCTGAGCAGTGACAACCTCCTCTGCTTCTCCGTCGACGGTCACTTCTGGCTTGATCCGGTACTGGCGCCAGGTGATACAGGCCGCTGCCGGGCCGCACGGAAGGTCGAGCCAGCGGACGTCGTTGAACGGATCCTTCGACAACGTGGCAACGATGCCGTGGGTCACTACGTCGGTGTCGGCTTCCCCATGGTCCGTGGGAACCGCTGCGAGAGTGAAGGCACACTGGGCGGCGCCTTCGGCCGGCTCCCGCCGGGTTTCCTCTCCGTCCTGCGCGAGTTCCTCCCCCGCCGTGGAGAACAGGCCCAGTGCGGCGTAAGAGACACCGGTGTCCGCCAGTAGCTCCGCCAAAGCCGCATAGTACGGCGCCGACGGGCCCCATATGCTCTCGTCTCCTCGAGAGTAGAGGTTCCGCACGAACGCGTCTGCCTGCGCGGCCCGGTCTTCTGAACGCTCGGCCAGTGGCAGTGCGAAGAAGCCCTCAGGTGTGAGGAACCAGAGCGGTGGAGGTTCGGAAGGTGTTACCGGAACGGCGTTTTCATAAGTCGATGTCATTGAGCTGCCTGGGCCCGTTCTGAGAAAGTCTTGACGTCCTGGGTCAGAAGTCGCCGGGAAGGAAGTTGTCGATCTCGATTCGTTCCCCGTCCGCACCCATGGTGATAGTCGTCTCAGAGGCGCCGAAATCAGAGGTGGTTCGGCTGGGAAGGAGGATCTCGACACGAAGACGACCGGTTGGATTGCGAGTGATGTTGGGCGCCACTGAGTCCGGCATCCCTACTTCCTCTGCGAAAGCCAGGACAGTCTCCTGCTGTTTCGGGGAAAGTGAGCTGAGCGGGATCAGTTCACGGGGCGGGGCCAGGTAGCGCATGAGCTTGTGGCGCCGGAACGATCCGAGCCTGCACCACGAGCCGTCCACGAAGGTGATGGTGAAATCTTCGCCGTTCTTGAAGTTCTTGGGCACGACACTGGCGACTTCGGTGAGCGGGCACTGCCAGATCATCTCGTCGTCCAGACGTTCCGGCTCCTTCCTGTGGACAGGAAGGAGGACGACGACCAACCTGCGGTCGGTGACGATCAGATGGGTGAGCGCGCGCTTCCTGTCCATCCGGCCGGGGTCCAGTTGCCATGGCAGGGTGCGGGCGAGGGTCGATGGTGAAGCCCACATGACCGGAAAGTCATCGACCTCGTCGGCAGGATCGTCAGGGGTGTCCGAGCCGTCCTTGGCGGGTGCGACGCTGCTGCCACTGACGTTGCCGCCTGCCGCGCTGAGCAGGGCCATCACCGCCACACCCGCGACTTTGGCCACGCCCTTCAGCGTCTTCTGGGCGGCCTCGCCACCCGCCGAACGTACGGCGAAAGCCGGGCCCTCCGGCCAGCCTGCCAGTTCATGCTGAATGTCGGTGCGCTCAGTGTCCCGGAACCAGCGCATGCCCTTGACCTGTGGGGCGGTTCCTGTCGCGAAGGCCACGGGAGAACGCGCTACCAGCGTCTCTCCTGGATCAGGCTGCCACATGTTCACCGCAGTGTGCCCTCGCTCACGGGTTCCCTTGCCTTCACTGTCAATCACCGGACACTGCTTGGCCGATGTGCGTCGCGATCTTCGGCGCGATTTTCAGGCTGCCGTCGATCGCCCTGCCGACACCGCTCAGCGGATCCAGGTTGCCCTTGAAGAGGGTGTTGATCCCCTTCGTGCCCAACCACTGTCCCTCGTGGTAACCCGCGCTCACAAGGCCCCCCATACGTGACGCCAGCCCGCTGCCGGCGTGCGAGACCTCATAGACGAAGTCTGACGTGCCGCCGATTTTCACGAGGCCCGCCTTGCCGAGTCCGCCTGAGAGATCCCTGGACGCCTTGCCGAACGACATCAGAATCCGGGACTTTCCGATATCCGTGTACTGGAAGCCCCGCCCGAGCAGGCCGACCTTGGCCTGGGCCGCGGCCCTGGCCACGTCTGCGGTCTCCCCAGCCACCTTGATGCCCTTGCTGAACATGCCGATTCCCGGCATCAGACCGAGGGCGTCGAGCCCCAAGGTCCCCCAACTCACGTCCGCGCCCGCCGCCATGGCGACGCCGTGAGTTGCCAGCGTGAGCCCGCTGCCGATGAGAGCCGCCGTGCCGAAGATGGCCGCGAGGGGCGGGAACGGGAGCGTGACGATGGCGAGAAGGCCCAGGACCGCCGTGATATCGCTCAGCACGTCGCCGATCGCCTTGATCAGGTCCGCGTGTTCCTTCAGCCAGTCGCCGGTCGCGTCCCAGGCGTCGGCGATGCCCTTGCCGAGCTTGTCCCAGAAGCCGGGCTCGTTGGGGGCGATGTCGGCGGCCTTGTCCAGCTCCTTGCCGATGTTGCGGGCCGCTTCCCTGAAACGTTCCTCCAGGTCGTGGACCTTCTGGATGACTCCGTCGACCGCGCTGGACGCCTCGCCGAGTTCCTTGCTGCCCTTCCCGTCGGCCTTGGCCTCGGCGTCGGCCCTCGCGTCGAGTTTGTCACCGGCCGACTTCTCCAGCCGGTTCGCCTCGTCCTGGAACTCCTTCAGCTCGTTGGACCAGCGGTGCAACGCGCGCGAGGCCTTGTCGAAGGACTCGAAGCTCTTGCGTATGAGCGGGGTGACGTCCTCGCCTATGTACTCGGTGAACGCGATCGCGGTCTTGCCCTTCCAGGCGCCGCATTCGATGCGCTCGAGTTCTCTCACCGCGGTGCCCAGGTCACTGGCCAGACCGCCGAGCTTCTTGGCGAGGTCGCGGGTGTCCTCGACATCTCCGGGGGTCGGGTCCCAGCCTATGTTCGGGAACGCTGGACGCGTACCGGCCACGTCTACTTCCCCTTCTTGGCCTTGGCGGCTTTGAGGGACTCGGCCAGCTCCAGGTCGAGGTCGCTGAACGTGTCTCCGATGTGGTTGATCATCTTCACGGCGCCCTGCGTGTGCTTGCCCAGCTGCTTGATCCCGTAGCCCCACTCGTCCGCGAAGTCCTGGACGTCGTCGATGAGTTTCGGCTCGCCGACGGCCGAGGCGTCGGCGCCGCGCAACGTCCGGCGCGTGGCTTCCATGCGGTCACTGATGGTGGAGAACGTCTCCTTCAGGTGCTGGAAGATGGTGTCGTCGAGTGTCAGGTCGCTCATGCGGCGTTCGGATCCCTCCGGGCGTTGGGGTCAAGCTCACTGACGGTATCGACCAGTGGCCCGATTTCACCAGCGCGAACTGGTCAAGTGTTGCCGGGCGGCGGCCCCGTGGCGCGGTCGAGGAGATCCTGGGCCTGTGGGGACGGCCAGAACGCCAGGAACGTCGTGCGTCAGGATGCGTGAGGTCGGCGCAGTGTGTGCATGTGCAGGGCGCTTCGAGGGTCCTCCGTCTCCACACGCAGCCAGGAGCCGTCCTGGAAGCGGATCAGGAGCGTCTGCGTCGCGAACTCACCGGAGAATGGGTCGATCAGGTACGCCTCGGCCGCCGAGAGCCGCGCGACGACCCGCATGCTCTTCTCGCGTCCCACGCTGACGCGCCGCGGGGGAGCCGCCAGCACGAGCTCTTCGGGCGTCACCAGCAGTAGCCGCTGGTGGTGCGGTGAGTGGTCGTACCAGCGGAGCAGGAACCGCCCTGCACTGCCGTGCCAGTTCCCGTCGAAGACCTGGTCGAAGCCACGCTGGACGATGATGGCGTCCCGGCGCCTTTCGTCCTCGCCCTTGGCCCGCAGCCGCCCCTTCTCCTCCTTGGTCGCGAGCGTCCGCTTGAGCGCTTCTTCCGCATTGGACAAGAGGGCCAACAGCATGACAAGGGGCGCGAACAGCACGGCGAGTGCCGCCCCGACCATGCCCAGCGGCCGCAGCTTTCCGGGGCGGAGCCGGGGGTTGCCCGCAGCGTCGAGCACGTCCGCCGGCGGTTGCGGGATCTTGTCGATCGTGCACCACGCGCAAGCGTCGGCGTGCACGCCCAGGCGGTCCGCCATTGCACGCTGCTCGCGTCTGGACGTCACGGCTGGTCTCCTCGGCTCCATGTGGCGACGTATCCACTCTCACGAGAGCGTATCCGCCCCTCTCGGGCCGGAGCAGAGCGGAAGTAGTACGGCTGAAGAGGCCACGGCGCCGAGGAAGCGGCGCCGTGCGGGGGCAGCAGCACCTGGTGAGGAGGGGGACGGGCGGTTTGTCCTGGCTTCGCCACGTCATGGGCCGGGCCCCGGGGCTCTGGACGACGCGTCAAGTGATCGAGCCGTGGGAAACGGATGAGAGGCGTCTCGTGTTCCGTCTCCGCCGGGCGAGGCGCCTCGCCCGGCCTCCCACGGCTCTAGGCGAGTGAAGGATTCGGAGGCCAGTCGACCCCGGAGTCGCGGAGTACGCGACTGTACTTGGTGTACCGCCGCCGTGCGATGACGAGGCCCGTCAGCCACAGTGCGGCGAAGAACAGCCAGATGCCGCCGCACACGAGCAGTGACTGAGAACTGAAGCCGGTCTGGGACAGGGGAATGAGCATGACGGCCAGCAGGACCAGGAGGGCGGTCAGTCCTCGCCGCCGGTGGGTGCTGCTGTAGTCGACCATGATGCGGGCGTGCAGGAGATCGACGTCCTGCCGTACCTCGGCCAGCGGCCGCAAGCGGCTGCCTCCGGGCCGCATGCCGGGCAGTTGTCCGCCCTCCGTCGCCGCGGGGTAGTGCTGTCCACTCCGAGCCGCCCGCTGCGCCGCGTCCGGCAGCCGGCGGAAGGCGAAGTACGGGTTGGGGCTTCCCTTCGGGGAGAGCGGGGACAGCCCCTCGTACCGGTACCCGTACTGCTCGGCCACGTAGGCGAAGGCGGCGAACTTGCGCCACGACCGCTGTAGGTTGCGGGCGTCATGCCGCTCGGCGCCCTGCGAGCCGTCCCGCAGCAGTGCTCTGAGCTGGGGCTGCAGGAACATCGGACCAACCTCCTGAGACCGGGTCGTAGCACGACGCCGGGGCGCCGTTACCGTGTGATCGGCGAGATGGTGCAACCACTCGCCCCACGGATAGCTTCCTATCACTGGGTCAGGCAAGCTCCCCGCGGTGGGAGGCGTCCGACACACAGACACACACAGGGGGACAGAGTGGGTTCGTCCAAGTACCCCAATCTGGGGTTCGACCCGGCTCCGGGAGACCTGGAGACGGTGCGGTTGATGGTGAGCGCGATCGGCCGCGTCAGTCGCGAGAGCGGCACGGCGCACACGCAGCTCAGCAAGATCGGCACCTCGGACGGCATCTGGACGGGCAAGGCAGCGGACGCGTTCGCGAAGTCCGTCGACAAGATCCCGCCCTACCTGGAGAAGGCCCTCGATTCGGTCGCCTCAGCCCACCGGGCGTTGTCCAACTGGGAGACCAGCCTGGACGGGTTCCAGGCGCGGGCTCGTGCCTTGGAGGAAGAGGCGGCGGCCGCGGCCAGGAAAGTGAGTACGGCCAAGGGCACCCTGGACGGTCTGCCCGACGACACGTCCCAGTTGACGGACAAGGAGAAGAAGGAGCACGACAAGGACAAGGAGAGCAAGAAGGCGGCCTACGACTCGGCGAACGGTGAGCTGGAAGCCGTGCGGGGCCGGGCTCGTACCCTGCACGCCGAGTACGTCACGGCGGCGGACACGACGGCGCGTACGGTCAAGCAGGCAGCGGACGACGCTCCGCCCGAGCCCGGCTGGTTCGACGACCTCGTGGACGGCTTCACCGAGTTCTTGTCCGACGCGTGGAACGTCCTCAGCGACCCCAACTTCTGGAAGCTTGTCGGCGACATCCTCGCCGACATCGCCATGGTCATCGGCGTTGTGTGCCTTGTCGCCCTGATGCTGGGCACCGGTGTGGGCGCGCTTGGGCTCATCGGATTCATCGTCGGTGTCGGCGCGCTGGCCGCCCACGGTGCCGCCATGGCCGGTGGCGCGGAGGGTGTCACGTGGCAGACCTTGGCCTGGGACGCGCTCGGCGTGGTCGCCGGCGGCGCCTCTCTCGGCGGGGCGAAGTTGGCTCAGGCCGGACGGGCGCTGGTGCAGTCCGGTCGCTCCCTGCGTGCCTCGCAGGGTCTCATGGCGACGCTCGGCAGGATCGGTCCCGGCGGGTGGGGCAACATTGCGAAGATTCCCAGCGGCATGGCGAACTCGATGCGCGGCTTCGCCACGGCGGGCAAGGGGTGGGTGCACGTCGCCACGGGCAAGACCCTCGACGTCGTCGGCACGGTGACCGGCGCCGGCTTCGCGTTCGGCTCCAACACCAACGAAGGCCGGTGGCTGGACGGCGACTGGAACATCTCCGACATACCCGTCGTCGGTCCAGGAGCCGGCTTCGTCGACTACGAGGCGCCGGACAACAAGCCGAAGACGATGGCCCCCGGCCCACTGGGCCCCCGATTCGACAGCACCACCACACTCACCTCTGCCGGTGAAAGCTTCACCAAGGGCCTCCGGCCCGGCAACTTCGGAACCGCCGCATGAGCCGTTCACCGATCGACGCGGCCGCTGCCCGCCAGATCCCCTACGCGTTCCAGTACACGGTGCCCGACGAATTCGTGCGGCTGCCCGACCCCACGGCCGTCGAGGGATGGGACGAGGCACTCAAACGACTCGTCCCGGACGCCGACGACGAGCAGTTGGCCTCGGCCACGGAGCAAATGAGGACCATGCTCCCCGGACTCTCCGCGGGCGGGGAGGACACCGTCGACCTGACGGCGATGTGTCTGGGCACCGAGGACGTCGCGGGCGAGGAACGGCTTTCCATGGGACTGCTCGCCGTGACCGTGAAGGCAAGCGGGCACCACGATCGGCTGCTGACAGCCGAAGGCGTCTACCGGGCGAAGCACCACAGGTTCTTCGCTGACGAAAACGACCTGCAAGAGCTCGACTTCGCCCTGGGCAAGGGCGTGCAGGGACGACAGGACATGCTCCTGGCGGTGAAACTACCCTCAGGTCCGGCCGTGATGTCCGCCTCGCTCCGCCTGCTCACTCTGCCCGCGAGCTTCGTCGCCGAGAGCGGGGTCGTGGACGCGGCCGACACCGGCGAGGCCATACGCCCGACCCTGCCGGTGGCCTCGCTCCAACTCGTCGTCCCCGCGCCACGTGACTACTGCGTCTACGTGACGATCTCCACGCCGTCGGTGTTCCTGCTCGACTCCTACTGCGGGCGCCTGGCGCAGATCGGCCGGACCTTCACCTTCGACGTGGAAGACCGCAACCGCTGAAGTGACCGGTGGAGGGCGTATCAGGCTACTTCTTGCCTTCGCGCTGCTTCTTCTTCAGCTCGTCGTACAGTTTCTGGTCGAGCTTGGTGAACTCCTCCGAGGACTTCTTGGCGAATTTGGAAACGCCTTTGGTCAGCTTGGACAGCTGACCGAAGCCGTAATCCCAGGAGTCCGCGAAGTCGTCACAGGCGGACTCGAGACCGCCGTGTCCGATCTGTTTGGAGTCGGCGTGCTTCATCTCTTTGGAGGCAGACTTCATCTGGCCGCCGCTGGTCTCCAGCGTGCTCGCCATGCCAAGGACCTCATCGCTCGCGAAACGCAGAAAGGACAACTGACTCTTCCCCTTCTTCCTCTCTTGATGAGCACCCGTGCCCGAGCGTACCCCGGCTCATCGGTTGACCGACTGGATCTCCTGGACCGTGACCGCCTGGGCGTTCTCGAAGGTGCCGTCGGGCAGGTCGCCGCCCGCGCCGCCGGTGCCGGTCCAGGCGATCTCCCAGGTGATGGTGGCCTGGAGGTCGAACGTGCCGTCTCCCGAGGAGCGGAGGTACTTGATGCCGCAGGGCGGCGTCCGGTCGGCCTTGCCCTTGGCGTAGGGCTCGCCGATGGAACCGTCGCCGTTGATCGTGCACTCGCCGGACGCAGGGTACGTCTCGGCGTCCGGGGTGCCCGGCTCCAGCTTGAGCGACACCGGCTTGGCGGTGGTCGTGGCCGTGAGGGCGAAGCCGGGGGCGTCGATGGCCGCCGTGGCCTGGACCTCGTGGAAGTCTGCCTTGTCGAGCCACGCCCAGGTCGGCAGGTTCACCTTCGTTGTCCCGGCGGGGGCGAGGGTGACCTTTGTGCCGGGCAGTTCCATGTGCTGGTACGCGAGGGCGGCGAGTATCTCCGGGGTGATGGCCTCTTCGTACTGGGGAGGCGGGGCCTCGCCGTTGTCCACCCAGAAGGGGAGGTCGGTGCAGGAGTTGCGCTTGAGGTAGTCCGGCTCGTTGGGGTTCTCCACGCCGGCCCAGAACATGCCCTCGCCGTCCTTGGCGACGTTGTAGTCCTTGTAGCCGGGGGTGTCCGTCCAGCCGTACTCGTCCTCGTAGTGTGCCTTCGTCTGGCCGATCGCCGCGGCCGGGGTCCCCGTCATGCCGGGTGCGCTCGCGGCCTCCTTGATGTCGGCGGACATCTTCTTCTTGAAGTCCTTGGCGCCGAGGTAGGGGGCGTACCAGCAGGGTGGGGGAGTCCAGTTGACGTCGGCGGACGTCACGTTCCCGGTCCCGCCGTTCGGCGCGACGGAACCGGAGTACGTGATGCGTGCGGCGGCGTAGATGCCGGTCTTGTCGCCGCCGCCGGACTGTTCGGTGTTGGCGCCCTGGCCGTTGCTCGGCTGCTCTCCCGCGTACGCGGGATCCGCGAGGGAGGTGCCCAGGGCTAACGTCAGGGCAGCCACGCCGGTGATGAGAGCCGTGCGCCGCGACGTTGTCACTGACATTTCGCCGCCTTCGTCTCGACGAACACCTTGGACGCCTGCCACATCCCGTACCCCGTCGGGTACTTGGCCATGATGATCTTGAAGTAATCGAAGTCCGCGATGCTGGGCGCGCCCTTCAGGACTTTCCCGGTCTTGACCTCTTTGGAGTAGAACTTGCTCGAGTCCACGCAGAACGCGACCTCCACTGAGTTGCCGTTGGGCGCGGACCGAGTGGTGGCCTGGTAGTGGCGGCGGGTGCCGGTCGACGTCCAGTCGCCTTCGAGCCGGGCGTCGATCTGCGTGCGCGCGTACTTCAGCCCGTCCCCGGTGGCGTAGGCGGCCAAGGAGGCGTCCTTGGTCGTGCGCTTGTCGACGCCCCGGTAGATGGCACGCAGGTAGTTCGCCGCGTCGTCCATCGCGGCCGCCTCGTTCTTGTCCTTCGGCTTGTCCCAGTCGAAGACGAGGTTCATGTCCTTCGGGAGGGACAGGTCCACGCCGTCCGGCTTGTCCTCCGCCGGTGCTCCCGAGGCTTCCGCCGACTGCTCCGGGGTCTTAGAGCCCTGGTCGGCTCCCGCGATCTTGTCGTTGTCGCTGGACTTGTCGTCCCCGCCCCCGCAGGCCGTGAGCAGCAAGGCTGCTGAGGCGGCGAGCGCGGCAGCAACGGGCAAAGAGCGGCGCTTCACAGTGAACTCCCCGTGAGACAGAAGTGCGGTCAAGGCTACTGACGGTATCTGCGTGCTTCCCGGTTTCGCCAGAGTGAACTGCTTCAGGAATCGCTACGGTGCCCTGGACACGCGAGGGGCCAGAGAGGGGCGAGGAGTCACGTGGCTGACGTCATATCCGGGGCCAGGACCGCGGCCAGATCCGACGTGGTGCGGTGGCTGGTGTTCAGCCTGCTGTGCGCCGGGGGTTCGCTGGGACTGCCCGTGCGGCAGAGCCGGTGGGACCGGGCGTACGGCGGTGCCTGAGCGGGACATGGTCGAGGCGGCGAAGGATCGTGACCGCCGGTTCCGGGTGCGGGACGGCGTTGGGCTCGTGCTGTTCGTCGTGGCCGGAGCCGCGGTGCTCGTCGGCGTGTTCGGAGGGTCGAGGTGGGCCGCCCGCGAGAGTGCGCCCGTGCTGTACGACCTGCCCGGGGGGTCCTGGGGTGTCGGGGGCGTCCTTGGGCTGGTCACGCTCCTCGGGTGGGGCGGGGCCGTGTCGGGGAAGCTCGAGGGCCCCGGCGTGAACGGCTCGGGGCACGCTTCCCGGGTTCTGTGCGGGGCGGCCCGCGGCGCGTGCTGGATGGCTGCCGTCGCACCGGTGCTCTTTCTCTACAGCGGACTCCAGGGCAAGAACTGCCGGTCGTACGAGACGGGTTGTGCGTACGTCCCCGGCACCGGCCCCGCGCTCCTCGTGTACGTCGGTTGCGTGGCCGCCGGGGGATGGCTCACCCACCGTCGGCGCCGTGCCGTCCTCGAACAGCGCCGTGCGCGGGAGCGTGAACGACTGCGGAAGCTGCGCAGGAAGGGCAAGGGGAAGAGCCGCGCCGCACGGCAGCGGTAGGCGTGTCCTGTCAGCCGGCTCTCCTCAGGCTGCAGGACAGGGCGGCGAGGGCTGGGGATGTGGGGCGGTTCACGGGTGCTCCGTTGCTCCGTGGGCGGGTGGTGGTGCGGGGGAGAGAGGGGTCAGTCGCCTTCGACCAGCCGGCGCAGCTGCGGGGACAGCTCCGGGATGTGTGCGCCCGCTGCCTGCGCCGCCTCCAGCGCCTTGACGTACTGCCGGGCCTCCTCGCGCGACTCCTCCTTCTCGCGGCCCTGGCGACGGCCCGCCAGCCACACCCAGACGGCCACGGGAACGAGGAGGAGGGCCGCGTACCCGACCGCGGTGCCCACGGTGGCGGCCCAGGTCACGCCGCCCGCGCCGGCGAGGACCAGGAGGCAGCCCGTCTCGTCGTGCCAGCCGCCCGCGTCCGCCGTCTGCTCGTAGTACGAGACGGCCCAGGGCTTCGGCGGTACAGGTGCAGGTACAGGAACGGGTACGGACGCGGCGGCCGAGGCCGGTGACGCCGTCGCGGCCTCCGAAGGGGCCACCGGCGCCGGTCCCACCGGCGGGTACGTCGGGATCGGTGCCGCGCCCTTCCCGCCCCCGCTCGTCGTCCGGCCCTCCAGCCACGGCGGTATGTGCGCCAGCGGGATGCCGTGGGCGCGGGCGATGCCGAGGACCTCGCGGTAGCCGTCGAGGGGGCCGGTCCGCAGCGCGTGCTTCCAACGGGACCGCGCGTGCACGACCAGGGCCGCGCCGACGACCGTCAGGGCGCCCGCGGCACCCAGTACGGCGAACAGGTGCGCGTCCAGCGCCGGGGACGCGGGGATGCCGAACGGCAGGAACATGCCTGCCATCAGCGCCAGCAGACCCAGCCAGGCGGCCGGCCGGCGCTGCTCCGCCTCCAGGGCCTTGCGGCGTTCCGTCAGCAGTTCCGTCACGGCCGCGTCGTCGGTGTAGTCGACGCCGTACCGGGTGCCGAGGTCCCGCGCGGCATCCCGTACCCGGGCGTCGGACAGCAACGCCGCCCCGCTCACCGGAAGCAGACTCATCTGTGTCCCCCCGTACTCCTCCGTGCTCGCCCCGTCACCGATCCGAGCGAAGATCATGGCACGGGCCGTCGGGTCCCTCGTGAGTGAATCGTGCAGGACCCATGGGCGCTCCGTGACGAACAGCACGCGGACGGTGGCCGGGACTGGTCGCCCTGGATTAGCGCGAGCACAGTGGGAGGGCCCGCTCGGCGGGCCGTGCTCAACGGCCTTGCGCAGGTGCGAAGTTGCAGATGAGTAACGGTGGGCGGGCCGGGTGGGCAGTGGGTGGGCATGCCTTGAGGGGCTTATGAGCGGCTGATACGGTGCGATGGCTTGACACTCGCCTTACTGCTGGTTATTCGCCCAGGTCGGGCGGGTGCGTCAGGGGATGCCCCGGGACGCCAACGGTCGGGCGGTCACGGGCGAAGTGTCCGAAATCGCAGATGGTTCTGCGTACTTGGGCGATCGGCGTCCGAGTGGGTACGTGGCAGACAATTTTCTTGGTTGTACGGGGAGCGGTTGCGTGAAGATCCAGGAGCGTACGGGGGCGGGCGCGGGACGTTCCGCGGCTCCGGCTCAGCCGTCGGTCGGTGACCGGCTTCCCAGCCCTCCTCGCGAGCGCAAGCCGGCGCTGGCCGCGCTGGCGGTGCTGCTGATCCTGGTGGGCGCGCTGGGCGCGACGATGCTGGTGCTGCGGGCCGGGGACCGGGTGGAGGCCATCCAGCTGACGGCCGACATCAAGGCCGGTGAGTCCATCACCGACGACAACATCAAGTCCGTCATGGTGAACGACGACTCCGGTGCCAACTTCGTGGCCTGGTCCCAGCGTGCGGGCCTGATGAAGCTCCAGGCCAAGTCCACCCTCTACAAGGGCACGGTGGTCGTCGGCGAGATGTTCGCCGACAAGACCGCCATGGAGGAGGGCAAGGTCACGGTCGGCGTCTCCCTCAAGGAGGGCCAGTACCCGAAGGGCCTGGACTCGGGCGACAACGTGGCCGTCTACCGCGTCGGCAACAAGTCCTCCGGCAGCGGCGACCAGGGCGGCGCCTCCGGCTCGGCCGGTGCCTCCAACTCGTTGCTGGTCGAGCGCGCGGTGGTCGTGGCCGCCGACGGGTCCTCCGGCGACAGCCTCGCCAGCACCAACCTGCCCGTCACGCTGACCGTCGACGCGGACGACGCCGCGGCACTGACGCAGGCCGCGTCCGCCGGCGAGGTCGCCGTCGTCCTGATCCCCGGCAACTAGAAGGCGACCGAAGAAGCCATGGCCCTCATCGCCCTCGCCGCCGACAAGGGTTCCCCCGGCGTCACCACCGCGGCCGTCGCCCTCGCGGCGGTCTGGCCGCGCCGTGTCCTGCTCGCCGAGACCGACCCGGCGGGCGGCGACCTGGTGTACCGGTCGGCCGCCGCGCACGGCGGTCCGCTGAACCCGAACACCGGCATGCTGTCGATCGCCGCCACCGCGCGCCGCGGTCTCGTGCCCGACCAGCTCTGGGACCACGTGCAGCCGCTCAGCGGCGGCCTCGAGGTCCTCGTCGGACTCGGCATCTCCGAGCAGGCCGCCGGACTCGCCGGCCTGTGGCCCACCCTCGGCCGGGCCTTCGCCTCCCTCGCCGACTCCCCGAACGCGCCCGCCGACGTCATCGCCGACTGCGGCCGCGTCAGCGGGGACTCCCCGGCCACCGAACTCTTCCCGCACGCCGCCCTGGTGCTGCTGATCTCCCGCACCGAGCCGGAGGCCATCGCCCGGGTACGCGACCGTGCCGCCGCCCTGTCCAACAAGCTGCACGGCGGAGCGCGCGGTACCGCGAGTCTCGGCATGCCGCTGATCGGCGTGGTCCTGGTCGCCGACACCAACAGCGCCGCCAAGCTCTCCGGCCAGGTCAACGACATGCTGGTGCACGCCCAGACCGGCGCCCGCGTGGTCGGCACGATCGCCGACGACCCGGCCGGTGCAGACCAGTTGGCCGGCCGCAGGCGCGGGCGGCTGGAGAAGTCGCTGCTCATCCGCTCGGCCCGCAAGGTCACCTCGGACCTGTACCAGCAGTTCGGCGCCGCCTGGTCGATGCCCACCGGCCCCGCCGGTCACGCCGGTCACTCCGGTCCGGGCGCGGCAGGTCCCACCGGTCCCGCCGGCACCGGCATGTCCGGCCACGCGGGGGCCGGCCGATGACCGCTGTCGACCACTCGTTGGTCAAGCGGTTCCGGCAGGACGCCGGCGACCGCATCTCCGAGCAGCGCCGCCAGGACCAGGTCGCCGGCGTCACGCCGATGTCCACCGAGGACGAGCGGCACTACGCCCGCGCCGTCATCGCGCAGATACTCGAGGAGTACGCCCGCGCCGAGATCAACGCCGGGCGTACGCCGCTGGACGCGGAGACGGAGGAGGCGTACGCGGCCGCCGTGCACGCCGCGCTCTTCGGCGTCGGGCGGCTGCAGCCGCTGCTCGACGACCCCGAGGTCGAGAACATCGACATCAACGGCTGCGACCACGTCTTCGTCGGCTACTCCGACGGACGCGAGACGCGCGGCGAGCCGGTCGCCGAGACCGACGAGGAACTCATCGAGCTGATCCAGATCCTCGGCGCCTACTCGGGCCTGTCCTCCCGCCCCTTCGACTCCGCCAACCCGCAGCTCGACCTCAGGCTGCCGGACGGTTCGCGACTGTCGGCGGTCATGGACGTCGCCCGGCGCCCGGCGCTCTCCATCCGCCGCGCCCGCCTGGGCAAGGTCTTCATCTCCGACCTGGTCGGCAACGGCACCCTCACTCCCGAGCTGGGCCACTTCCTGGCCTGCGCGGTCCGGGCCCGCAAGAACATCATGATCGCGGGCGCCACCAACGCCGGAAAGACGACGCTGCTGCGCGCCCTCGCCAACGAGATCCCGCCGCACGAGCGGCTCATCACGGTGGAGCGCGCGCTGGAGCTGGGCCTCGACACCTTCCCCGAACTCCATCCCAACGTCGTGGCGTTCGAGGAGCGGCTGCCCAACTCCGAGGGGCAGGGCGCCATCAGCATGGCGGAACTGGTCCGCCGTTCCCTGCGTATGAACCCCTCCCGCGTCATCGTCGGTGAGGTGCTCGGCGACGAGATCGTCACCATGCTGAACGCGATGTCGCAGGGCAACGACGGCTCGCTCTCCACGATCCACGCCAACAGCTCGCACGAGGTCTTCAACCGCATCTCCACGTACGCCCTCCAGGCGACCGAGCGGCTGCCGATCGAGGCCAGCCAGATGCTGGTGGCCGGTGCCGTCAACTTCGTCGTCTTCGTCCAGCGGCGCAACGACTTCCACAGCGGCGGCCGCCTCCAGCGTGTGGTCACCTCGGTCCGCGAGGTCAACGGCGTCGACGGCCGGGTGCTGTCCAGCGAGGTGTTCGCCGAGACGCCCGACGGCCAGGTCGTGCCGCACGCCCCCATCGCCTGCCTGGAGGATCTCATCGCCTACGGCTACCGGCCCAACGGAACGTGGGGGTGACGGGGAAGATGCGGATGACCACACTCGCGGCACTGGACTCGCTCGGCTCCATGGGCGGACTGTTCTCGACCACCGTCCTGTACGCGCTCGGCTGCGGTGTCGCCGTCGGCGGCGGCCTCGCCCTCTTCCTGGTCGCGGTGCGCGGACTGCCCGCCAAGCCCGAGCACGAGAAGCGGCAGGCCAGCGAGCGCGTCAACGAGCTGATCCGCTGGGCGGGCCGGCGCGGCTCCGCAGCGGCCCTCGTCGGCCTCGCCGTCCTGCTCCTGACCCGCTGGGCGGTGCTCGGCATCGCGGCCGGTGTCCTCGTCTTCTTCTGGGACCGCCTTTTCGGCGGTGCCTCCGAGGAGCGCGCCGCCATGAAGCGGGTCGAGGCCCTCGCCTCCTGGACGGAGTCGCTGCGCGACACCATCGCGGGCGCGGTCGGCCTGGAGCAGGCCATCCCGGCCTCGGCCCGTGCCGCCGCGCCGGTCCTGCGGCCCCACCTGGACGCCCTGGTCGACCGGCTGCGCTCGCGCACCCCGCTGCCCGACGCGCTCCAGTACCTCGCCGACGAGATCGACGACGCGTCCGCCGACATCATCGTCGCGGCGCTGATCCTCAACGCGCGGCTGCGCGGCCCGGGTCTGCGGCAGGTCCTCGGCGCGCTGGCCAAGTCGGCCCGCGAGGAGGTCGACATGCGCCAGCGCGTGATGGCGCAGCGCGCCTCGACCCGCCGGTCCGTGCAGATCGTGGTGGCGGTGTCGGTCCTGTTCGTCCTCGGCCTGTCCATCTTCAACCGGGACTTCGTCGAGCCGTACGGCTCACCCGTCGGGCAGCTCGTCCTGGCCTGTGTGTGCGGGCTGTTCGCGCTGGGCTTCTGGTGGCTGCGCAAGCTGTCGACCATCGAGACTCCGGAACGCTTCCTGGTCCGGGACGGCGCCGACGTCCAGTTCGTGCGCCCCCGCACGCCGGGCCAGCCGGGCCCCGCCGGCCAGCCGGGGCAGCCCGTGCAGCGCCTGCCGCAACCGGCGCAGCCGTCGCCGGCGTCTGGGGACGAGGGGGTACGACGATGAACCTGACCATGCCGGTCCTGGTGGGCGCCGTCATCGGCCTGGGCGTCTACGCCCTGGTCCGCGCCCTGATGCCGAGCAGGCGCAGCCCGATCCAGCAGGTCGCCCGGATCGACGCGATGCGGGCGCGCGGAGCGGCGTACGAGTCGTCCCGCGCGGCGAAGGACACCAGCCGTCTCGGTTCGCTGCGGGCCCAGGTCGGCGCACGGGTCGCCGAGCTGTACCTCCAGCAGGGCTGGGAGCAGCGCTCGCTGCGCGCGGACCTGGCGGTACTGGACCGCAGCTGGGAGAAGTTCCTGGCGACGAAGGCGCTGCTGGCCGCGGGCGGGCTGTTCTTCGGACCGTTGCTGTTCGCGATCGTCTGGACGCTGGGCTTCAACGACAGCCCGATCGTCCCGGTCTGGCTGGCCCTGCTCTGCGCGGTCGTCTTCTTCTTCCTCCCCGACCTGGAGGTCCGCAGGGACGCCGCAGAGAAGCGCCGTGACCTGCGGCGTGTGATCGGCGCCTATCTGGACCTGGTCTCCATGAGCCTGGCCGGCGGCCGCGGTCTGCCGGAGGCGCTGATGTCGGCGGCCGAGGTGTCGGACGGCTGGGCCACCCACCGCATCCGCAACGCGCTGGCCGACGCGCGCATCACCGGCATCAGCCAGTGGCAGGCGCTGGGCCAGCTCGGCGAGGATCTGGGCGTCGAGGAGCTCAAGGACCTCTCCGCATCCCTCGCCCTGGTGGCGGACGACGGCGCCAAGGTCCGCGAGTCCCTCGCCTCCCGCGCCGAGACCATGCGGCACCGCGAACTCTCCGAGATCGAGGGCAGCGCGGGTGAGAAGTCCCAGTCGATGCTCGTGGCCCAGCTCCTGCTGTGCGCCGGGTTCCTGGTGTTCCTGATCTACCCGGCGGCGATGAGGGTGTTCCAGGTGTGACGCAGCTTTCCCCGCCCCCGCCCCGGCCCCGAGCCTACAGCTCCGAGCCGCTTCGCTCCCCGAACTGATACGAGAGGACAGAACGCACCATGAACGGACGGAACCTCCGCACCGGCACCACGGGCATCGTGCCCGTCGACTTCCTGATCACCTTCCTGCGGGCCCGTGTGGACCGCGCCCGCTCCGGTGAACTGGACCGCGGCGCCTCCGCGGTCGAGTGGGTCATCATCTCCGCGGTCGTCGTCGCGATCGTCGGTGTGGTGGCCGCCATCATCAACGCCGCGCTCAGCGACGGCGCCAACAAGGTCGGCGACTGCATCAAGGGCGCGGACGCGGGCAAGACCTGCTGACCGGCCGTACACGGGCTACACGGCTATACGGCTCTAGGGCCATACGGCGCTGACGGGGACGACGTGACGGGACAGACGGGGACGAGGACGCCGGGCGCCGCGCGCGGCGTGCTCAGGGGCGTACACAGACGGGTGCGCCGCAGGGTGGATGCCGCGCGGGAGGCCGCGACCACCCGCGGCGACGACTCCGGCATGACCGCGATCGAGTTCGTGCTGCTCACTCCGGTCCTGTTCTTCATGATCTTCGCGACGGTGCAGTTCGGTCTGTACTTCTTCGCCGACCACGTGGCGCAGGCCGCGGCGCAGGCGGGCGCGCGCAAGGCCCGCGCGACGGCCGACGCCCAGCCCGGCGCGTGGCGGGGCGAGGCCCAGGACGTGGTCGACAGCTACATCCGCCAACTCGGCCCGCAGCTGGTCCTGTCCCCCGACGTGAAGACGCTCCAGCCGGAGCAGAACACGGTCGGGGTGGAGATCACGGCCCGCATCCCCACGGTCTTCCCGGGCCTGGACCTGACGGTGCACGCGCAGTCGATGGGCCCGGTCGAGCGCTTCGTCCAGGAGGGGGGCAACTAGATGAACCCCTTCCGGCCCATGGACGGCCGCCCGCGTCGTGACGACGCCGACCGGGGACTGTCCACCATCGAGGTGGTCATCCTGGCCCCCGTGATGATCCTCTTCATCCTCGTCCTGGTGGCCTTCGGCCAGCTGGTCGACGGCCGCGGCGCACTCGACGGCGCCGCCAGGGACGCGGCCCGCGCGGGCTCGATCCAGAAGGACCACGGTACGGCGATCGCGGAGGCCAAGAGGGCCGCCGAGGCGAACCTCGCGGACGTCTGCTCCGGCCCGGTCTCGGTCGTCCAGAAGAGCGCGGGCTTCGAACCGGACACCCTCTTCACGGTCGAGGTGAGCTGCGAGGTGCGCGGCCTGGCCTCGATCGGCCTGGACATCCCCACCACCCTGTCGGCGACCTTCAGTTCCCCGCTGGACCCGTACCGGAGGACGGCGTGAGATCCCAGGTACGCGAGTGGCTCGCGGACCGGCGCACCCGGCTGGACGACCGCGGCTCGGGAGCCGGCGCGGTCATCATCTTCGCGCTGGTCTTCCTCTCCCTGTCGGCCTTCGTCATCGACGGCGGCATGTCCATCTCCAAGCGGGAACGCGCCGCGGACATCGCCGAACAGGCGGCCCGCTACGCCGCCCAGGACATCGACCGCGAGGCCCTCTACGACGACGTGGGCGGCCCCGCCCCGATCAACTACGAGAACTGCAACGCCCGCGTCAAGGCCTTCGCCGCCGAGATGGACATGACCGGCGCGGACATCGCCGCGACCCACTGCGTCACCGCCGACGCGGCCCAGGTGCAGGTCGAGGTCCAGCTCACGTACTCCCCGGTCTTCACCGGCATGTTCTACGGCGGCGACGTGGTGGTCCACGGCCAGGCGGTGGCGGAGAACGAGGTGGGGTGAGCCCCGCGGCCGGGCCGGGTGAGCGCGAGCCTCCGTTCCCCGTCGCGGGGACGATCGACCTCGACTACTGGGCCCGGCACCAGGCCGGGGAACTGGTCGAACGGTACGCACGCGACGGCGAGAAGGGCAACGCCCGTCTCCTGGCCCGCAACCTCAAGCGCGCCGCGGCCGACAGCCGTACCCGCGAGCCCCTGGGCGCCTTCGGCTGGTACCTCAGCGGCCACCGGACGGTGGCGGCCGTCCTCGAACTCGACGCGATCCACCCGGACGCCACGTTCCCGGAGGTCACCCTCCCGCTCCTCACCGAGGACATGACGGCGGGGGACTTCGGCGAACCCGACGTCCGCGAGGTGGGCCTCCCCCGGGGCGACGCGGTCCGCATCCGCCAGAACATCATCGAGGAGAGGAAACGCCTCCTCGGTCCCCGCCCGGTCGTCCACACCCTCTTCTACGCCGTCCGCCCCGCGACGACGGACGCGGCCATCACCCTCCTGGTCTCCTGGACGGAACCGGTCCTGGACGAGCCGCTGGAAAGCATCGTGGACACCATCGCGGGGACGCTGCACCTGTGACCCGAAAGGCCGGCGGGCGCCGCCTGCCGACCCGGGCGGTGGCGGAGAACGAGGTGGGATGAGCGGGCGTGGCGGCGCCGTTCAGCCCATAGGGATCCCGAGATCCCGCGTAAGAATCTCGACGAGCCTGCTCTCCGGGACCTCCGGGGGTCGGTAGTCCAGCTCTCTGGCACGCTTGACGAAGTCTCCAGGCAGGACCAGGTGATACTTGTCCACGTAATACGCGAGATCGTCACGCCAGAGCCAGACACCGTCCGTGAGGAGCGAGCCGGCGCTCACCAGGGTCGGCCCTTCGGGATCCAGCACGTCGGCCTGCGCGCCCATCTCCGACCAGATCGCGGAGCCTCGCCGGAGGTAGGCGACGAGTCGGCGCTCGTCGTTGTCCGCAGACGATCTGACCGCGTCTTCGATGGTGCCGTCGGTGGGGAACCCCCAGCCGGGTGAGAGCTCGTCGAAGAACCCGACGGCCCGGACCGTACGTGACGTCCGGGCGCCCTCAGTCGGGGATAGGGATGCTCTCGGCCCGTGCGATGTCCAGTGCTCGTTCAACGCTGACCTCCGGTGCCGAGAAACGAAGCGAGACGGCGTGCCGGACGAAGGCCGGTGGCGGCGCCACGCGGTGCTGTCTGACGTGGTCCGACCAGGCGAGGGTCCAGACCCAGCGTCCGTCGGTCATGACCCCCACGCGTGTCCGCATACGTGCCGAGTCGGAGAACGGATCCGGCAGCGTGCCCGGTGAGATCAGTACGGGTTCGGCTTCTTCCAAGAACCTGGCCAAGGGCTCGGCCAGCTCGCTGGGGAGCGTGCCGGAAGCGAAGTCGTCCTCCAACTGTGGCTCGCCGACGAGATGAGGCACGGGAACCCTGGCCATCCGCTACTTGTCGCCGCCCTTACCGCCCTTGCCGCCCCGCTTGTCCTCCGTCTTCACGGCGTCGTTGACCTTCTTGGTGAGATCGTCGTCGAGCTTCTTGAACTCGCGGACCACGGCGTCCGACATGCTGGCGAGGGCGTCGAGCTGCTGGGTGATGTCCTCGCGGCCGTCCTCCCAGTTGGACTCGAAGTCGCCGAGGGCGTCGTTGACGCTGCCGTCGCCGATGTCGTCCTTGTAGGACTCGAAGAGCTTCTTCGTGTGGTTCAGCCGCGTCTTGAGGGACCGCAGCCGGCGCCCGTAGTCCTCCAGCTCGGTCAACGGCAGTGCGAGGTCGCTCTTGCCCATGGCCCGAAGTCCTCTCTGCGGGTCAGACGAAACGGAACGTGCCGGTCACAGCGTCGAAGATGTCGTGGAACGCCTCGGCGAGATCCAGCACCGGGCTGGCTCCGGAGACGAGGACGACCTGGTCGGTGGTTCCCGGGACGGGGATGTACGTCTGCGTCAGCACCATACGAAGGGTACGGCTGTCGCCCGGCGCCACGGGCACGTCCTCCACGCCGAACGTCCGCGCGGCCGACCCCACTTCGGGAATCTCGACGGTCGTCACCTCGCGCCAGGCGTCCCCTTCCCGCCGCGCGGTGATCGTCCGCAGGCTGTCGGCGATGGCCCGGGGATCGGTGGACAGGGCGACTCCCTCCTTGTTCTTGGCGCCGAGAACGGAGATGGTGACGGTCGCGGCGAGCGGCACACCGTCGAAGTTCTCGGCCATGCAGCCCAGGTACAGAGCACCGGAGTCGTGAGCGTCCTTGGCCATCTTCCGCAGCATGGCGGTCAGATCGGCGCGGTACGGCGCCAGCTCGGGCGTCTCATCGAGACGTTCATCCACCAAGGCACGGATCGTCGCCTCCCGGCCTTCGGGACGGATGTCGAACTCCCACCACGATTCCGGGACTGAAAGGGATACACCAAGGGGCGTGGAACGTGTGGACATCAGGCCTCGTCGTCGTAACTTACCGGGGTGTAATCCTGAACGTACTCCGTGAGGAATGCGACCGCTTCACGAGGTAGGCGCAACGGTGCGCGCGCCACGTACTCGAGGAGCAGTTTCGGGGGGTAGTAGTCGACCGCTTCGTATTCCACGACGTCCGGCTCGTAGCGATCCGCCACGCCCAGGACGGACAGCAGGGACGCAAGGCTCAACTCCCTGACATCGCTGCCAAGGTCGACCGGAAGACGGTACGGGACGACGTCCGAGGAAGATCGGAGATCGGCGCCGCGGGCGAGTTCCGTAATGTCGTCCAGGCGTAGACGGAACCACGGCCCGTTGCGTTTCACCACCATCCAGCGATCGGCAACGCCGCTCTGGAACACGCAGCATTCGGTGCCGGAAAAGATTTCCGTCATTCCCAGGCCCATCCTGGTGAGTGGAGGAAGAGAGCCGTCCAGGCTCTCAATCTCTTCGTGACCGGCGCGCAGCATACGGGTGAACTCGTCGAAGAAGAGCCCGTTTCGATCGGACTCCGACAGGCAGGAGAAGTGGAGGTTTCCGTCGAGGAAGGACGGTTTCGGGGCCCATGGATCCCGCAGCAGGCGGTACCCGGCGACACTGTCGCACTGTCCCGTGATGAGTGGAGCCGGAGCACCACAGATCTGGCACTCATTCACGTCTGGCATATTGATCGCCTGTCGGTCCGGGTTAGGGTCACTTGAATCGCAGCGGAAGGTGGGCGGTGCGTCGATTCTTCCGTCATCATAGGCCGGTGACTCGGACGATTCCGCCGCGCTCACTGATGGGGCCGCCTGGAGGGTAAGTGCCCGGAGGTAATTCCAGAACGCCGGTGTTGTCGAAGAACCGGACTTGCCCGTCGCGGCTGATGACCGCTTCCATATGCGGGGTCCTCTTGTTGTCCAGGTCGCGGCTCATACTGTTCTTCATGCCGCGCGCGGCTTCCATCTCGTCAGGCGGCCCGGGCAAGCGGTCTTCGGGGTGCGTGTGCACGGTGAACTTGTAGCCCTCGTCGCGCAGTTCCTTCGGGACGATCGTCGTTACCTCGTCCCCCTGGAAGAGACGCATCTGACCCGATGGGTTCTGTACGACCGCGTGCTCCACTCCGTGGAACTGCTGAAGTTCGGACATATGGGATATGTTGACTTCGTTGGGAGAGATGCGAACGGGCCCTTTGGTCAGATCCCTTGCCAATTGCCGTGCTTTGGGGGTGAGCGCCCGGTAGGGAATCGTGCCGCCGAAGAGGCGGGTAGAACCCTTGAACGGGCGGTAGATGCCGCGTAGGCCTTCTCCCGACCTCAGCTGCTGGACTTTCTTGAGCAGCCCTCCACCGATGCCCTTCATGAACCCGGTGCCCAGGGCCCGCAGGCCGCCCGCCTTCCACAGCTTGCCGAGCTTGGCGAGGCTGGTGAAGCCCTTGGTGGCGGGTATGCAGTCCAAGGCGGCCCATAGGAGATCGCCCCAGCCTGCCTCCCCTTTGATGACTTTTCTTATCGTGTCCGCCATCACGACGAGTGCCGCAGCGAAGACCAACCAGCCCAACGGGCCGCCCACGATCATCACGACGATGCCGACGATCGTCACGACCCACTTGCATACGGTGACGATCTCGTCCCAGTGGTTGGAGACCCAGTCGCCGATCTCCTCCCACCAGTGCCGGTTCGGGATACCGGCGTCGGAGGCCTCCCGGAGCTTGGTCACGGTCCGGCGTGCGGCCTCCTCGCGCAGCCCCTTCGCCTGACCGGCGAGCTTCTTGGCCGCGTCCAGGGCGCTCTGAGCACTCTCGACGTTCCGCTCCGCCGCCGCCTGGCGGGCCTTCGCGTGCTGGGCGTCACGCGTGGCGCGGCGGACGTCGGCCTCGTCGGGCTTGGGGACGTCGTTGCCGCCGTTCTTGGCAGGGTCGTACGAGTCGGTCTTCTCGGTCGCCCTGCGCACCCAGTCCTCGGCACCGGTCAGTGCGGTCTGCGCGGTGGTGAGTTCCTCGCGGGCCTTGCGGCCGTCGCGCAGCGCCTTGTCGGCCTTGTCCTGGGCATCCTGGAGATCGGGCCAGAAGGTGGCCAGCGCGTCGCCCGCCAGGTTGTACGACTTCTTCAGCTTGCGCAGCTTCTTCGGGGCGTCCTCGAACTCCTCGGCGAACACCTCCGCCGTCTTGCCCGCCCAGGAGAGGATCTCCTCCTCCTTGGCGATGCCCTTGAGATCGCGCAGGACGTCGGACACGTCGTCGGCGAAGTCGTGCAGCGTACCGGCGAGTTTGCGAATGCGGTCCGGATCGCCCGGAGTCGGGTCCTTGTCCAGGTCGAGTACGTACCAGTCCGCCGGCCTGTGCGACACCGTGTTTCTCCCCCGTGCACGTGCGATGCCCTCGCTTGGAACGCGCGTATGAATTTATCGCACCCGAGCGTGCGCCCGGTCAGACAGTGGTCGTCTTGAAGCTCTGTATGAGGGCGGCGAAAGATCCGATCGGGATGGTGAGCGTGCCCCGGGATGGCGCCTTCGAGTCGCGTATGGCCACGCGGGCGGGCAGCGGAGCGATCTCCACGCAGGTGTTGCCGTCGCCTCCCTCGGAGTACGAGGACTTCCGCCAGTGGGGGCGTACGGTCACGGTCCCGTACCTCACAATTCCTTCGCCAGGTGGTGGATGAAATCACGCGTCCGGTTGGGATCGAGTGACGCCTGCTCCACCTTACGAAACAGCGTTCGAAAGCGCTCCAGTTGTGACTGGGCGTCCAGGAACGCCGTGCCGTTGGGGGAGTCGCGAAGCACGGTGTCCAGCTGAGGGAGGGGTCCGCCCACATGCATCATGGCGGCGCTGGCGCCGGCGAAGTGATCGGTGTCGAACGGGATGACCCGCACCGTGACGTGTTCCCTCTCCGACTCGTCCAGGAGCCTGTGCAACTGCGCTCGCGACACTCCGCGGTCGCCCACACGGATGCGGAGCGCGGCTTCGTGGACCACGGTCTCGTAGGCCGCCGGAGCGTCGCGCTCGATCACTGCACGGCGTCTCAAGCGATGCTCCACGCGTGGACTCAGCTCGCTGTCGGGCAACTCCGGCACCATGTAGCCGAAGACCGCGCGTGCGTAGTCGGGCGTCTGTAGCAGTCCCGGGACATGAGTGATCACGACCTCGTGCAAGAACGTCGCGTGGTGCTCCAGTTCGGCGACGTCCAGGAACACCGGGGGCAGGATGCCGCGGAACTCCTCCCACCAGCCCTGAGTGCGATCGGTCGCCATCGCCACCAAGGCGTCGACCAGGGCTTCGTCGGCGCAGGCATAGTGAGCGGCCAGCCGTCGCACACGCTCCTCGCTCGCTCCGGCGAAGCCTGCCTCAACCTGACTCATCTGGGCCGAGGTCGAGCTGATCAGCCCCGCCACCTCCCGCGCCTTCAGCCCGGCGGCCTCGCGCAACCTGCGCAGTTCCGTACCCAGACGTACCTGCCGCGCCGTTGGTCGACTCCTTGGCGCCACGTGCTTCCTCCGGGCCTCAACTCGCCTGTCGCTGTACCGCTTACGGGGTCAGATTAGAGCAGCGGCTTGCGTGAGCAAAAATTTTTGCTCTACCGTCGGTGATGTAACGCACACAGAGCGCTGTTGATGTGCCGGAAGTGCACCGTGCCGTCCTGACCATGACGGTTGCGGCGATGCCACCTGCCTCCCCCCTCTCCACCGAACGGAGTTCCCCATGCCCGAAACCGAGCCCGGCGACCCGGCGGCCCCCTGGGAGTACACCCTCTACATCCCCAACGACCCGCGTGCGGTGACCATCTGTCGCCGCACCCTCCGTCTCATCCTCACTATGCACGGCCTCATCCGCCTCGTGGACACCGCCGAACTGCTCGCGACCGAGCTGGTCTCCAACGCCGTACGGCACACCAAGGGGCCCGCCGCGCTGCGAGTGCGGTGGGCGGCGGGTGTGCTGCGGGTCGGGGCGTGGGACGCCGACCCGGGGCCACCGGAGCCGCCCGGGAACCTGGACGCCCTCACGGAGGCGGAGGAAGGGCGGGGTCTCGCGCTCGTGCGAGCGTGTGCGGACCTGTGGGGGTGGCAGCCGTTGGCCCGTGGCGGGAACCGGGGCAAGTACGTGTGGTGTGACCTTGTCGCGGCGTAGCGCGTTGATCACGTCGTACAGGAGGGTGAGCTGATGGTCGGCTCGTCGCACGAGGCACTGCACTGGGTCTTCCAGAAGGACCCGGCACTGCTGACGCGGGCGTTTCAGAGGGTGCTGCACGTTCCGTTCCCGGAGCCGCGTGACTTCGCGGTCCTGAACGCCGATGTCACGGAGATCGAGCCCGTCGAGCGGCGTGTGGACACGTTGATGCGGGTGGAGACGGACGAAGGGGCGTACCTGCTCGTCGTCGAGTCGCAGGGGAAGAAGGACGAGAGGAAGCGCGGCAGCTGGCCGTACTACCTCGCGTACCTGTACGAGAAGTACCGCTGCGAGCCGGTCCTCGTCGTGATCACGCAGAACAGCACGACGGCACGCTGGGCGGCGCAGCCCATCCGTCGGGGGCTGCCCGGTTGGGATTCGCTGACGGTACGGCCGCTGGTGATCGGCCCGGACAACGTGCCGGTGATCGCGAGCGAGCGTGAGGCCGAGCGGGACGTCCCGCTTGCCGTTCTGTCGGCCATGACACACGGGCGGGGCGCACAGGCCGCCGCCATACTGGAGCCGTTGGCTTTCGCTCTGCGGACCGTCGACGGTGACAGCGCCGCGGTGTTCGGACAGCTCATCGAGTCATGCCTGGCCGATTCCCGGGCCAAGGAGATCTGGAGGGACCTGATGTCGGAGATCCGCTATTTCTTCAACAATCCCGTGGCCGAAAAGGTTCGCGAGGAGGGCCGTGAAGAAGGCCGGGCCGAGGTTCGTTCCGAAATCACGCTGGAGATTCTGGAGTGGCGGGGCATTTCGGTGCCCGATGCCATTCGAGAGCGGGTACTTTCCTGTTCCGACCCTGAGCAGCTCAAGACGTGGTCACAGCGGGCTGTTCATGTCACGCATGCCGAGGATCTCTTCGCTGGGGACGGGGCGTGACAACCGGGCGGGCATGGTTCGTCAACAGTCGGCTCCCGTCGAGGCCGGGACCCGTCTGTTGGCAGGGCCCGGCTCTTGGATAGCGTGGGTTCACTCCAGCTACCCCCACCTCAACGGGAGTCGAAGCGTGAACCGCCCCACCCGGCTAGTGACCGCCGCGCTTACCGCATCTGCGGCCCTGCTGTTGACCGCCTGCGGTTCAGGTGACAATGACGCGTCATCCGACAAGATCAAGGGTGCAGACACCGGCGGCGGGGCGACCGCTTCCGCGAGTCCTACGGCTTCGGCTGCGCCGGAAGGTACCGATCGGCCGGAGATCACGCTCCCCAAGGAGTTCCAGGCGGACTTCGAGCGCTGGACGAACAGCGACCCGAAGCTCCAGGCGATCCTCAACGACGGTCGTGAGGAACTTCGTTCCCAGTACGCTGCGGTGATCGACGCGGACCCGGATTCGGAAGCAGTGGCTTTCTACAACTCGGAAGCCACCCTGCCGACCGCTCACAAGTGGATCAAGCAGTTCGTCGATGACGACGAGACACTGATCGGCAAGGTCAGGGTATTCGATCCCCAGGTCAGCATCGGTGACTCCGGATCCGGTGTGCTCTTCTACTGCGTCGACGAGCGACAGGCGTCGACGAAGGACCGCAAGACCGGTGAGGTCACCAAGACCCCGGACAAGCCGGAGAGTGTGATTCAGTATCGGATCAATCTCGGCAAGTCACCGCAAGGGGTGTGGAAGGCGGAGTCCGTCAACGTGGTGCCGGGGGCGTGCGGCTGATGAGGGCCCTGTCGAAGGCATGTCTCCTGCTCTCCGGTTCGCTTTGCGCGGTGGCCCTGGCTGCTCCGAGTGCGCAGGCGATCGGTGACGAGGAAAACAGACAGCCGTCCACGGGCCCTTCCGGAAATGCGAGTGGCGGCACACTGACTGCTTCCGCCACCACGACCAGCATCAAGGTCACACAGGTCAGCGGCAGCGGCTCCGGCAACTCTCCCAAGGCGCTCGCGCCGGTGGACCCCAACTGGGAGCCGCCGGCCTGTTGGTACGAGCCCGTAGCAACGCCCGAGCAGCTCAAGGCTGCCGTGGACCGCCTCAAGAAGGGTGGCGAGTTGGTGGCTGTCACGCCATCGCTTTCCTGGGGTGAGGAGTTGATGGTGACGCAGTACGAGAAGGGTGAGGCCCGGACCAGTGACAGCGAGGGCTACAAGAATTACAACATCGGAGAGGACGGTCAGTTCTGGCGCGGTGTAATCAACAAGGATAGGGAGAACGACGCGGCGTCGTACGAATGCGATCGCACCTTGTTCTGGCAGGACGCCAACACTCTCCCGGACAATGATCACGCTCCTACTCCCGACGTCCTCGCCGCCTATGCGTACGACAAGATCAAGGTGCCCGGTACGGAGGTCGAGCTCAAGCCTGCGGCCGAGTCCAAGGTGAATCTGCCGACCTGGGCGTGGCTGGACAAGGCAACCTTCCAGGAAGTCAAGGTCCGTGCCGACCTGGAGGCGGCCGGCGTGTGGGCGGAAACCACCGCCAAGCCCGTGGCACTGCACCTGGACCCGGGTACCGAGGACGCCGAGACGTATCCCTCGTCCGGCGACTGCGAGATCAACGCCGATGGTTCCATCGGCACTCCCTATGCCAAGGGAGATGCCGAGAGGACACCGTCCTGCGGGGTCAAGTACCTGCGCGCCAGTGGCGGGGCTCCGTACCAGTTGAAGGCGTCGATCACATGGGAGATCTCCTGGGAGGGCTCCGGCGGAGCCCAGGGCAATCTGCCAGACGGCACCTTCGAGACCACGCAGGACATGACTGTGCGGGAGATCCAGGCCGTCAACCGTTAGGCGCCGGCAGACACCGGGTGGTGGGCGACTTCCCCACGATGGAGCGGCCCGGGGGCTTGACGGACAAAGGGGGAGGAACGGTGCAGGAGTTGCGGGTCCGGCTCTTCGTGGCCTTCTCCGCTGTCGGCGCCAGTCCATAAGATCTCTGTAGGCTCGACGAGCCCCCGACAGCTGACGCAGTTGACTCCCCCTCACACTCGACACAGGACACCCGCCATGCCGCGACGCCGCACATCAAGCTCCTCAAGCTCGACGGCTCCCTCGGCACCCTCCGCACCGAGAAACCGCACGCCCCAGCCCGTGCGGGTGCGGCGGCGGTCGTTCGGGGACTTCGTCAAGGCGTTCCTCGCCTTCGTGGTGCTGCTCGTGCTGGTCGTCGGGGTGCCGTTCGCGCTGGCCGTGAGCGTCGGGTGGCCGCTGCCGGGAGGCGCGCCGAGCCTCGACTGGCTGCAGCGTGAGATCACCGTCAGCACCTTCCTGCACATCCTCACCGTCATCGTCTGGCTCGCCTGGGCGCAGTTCACCGCCTGCGTGCTCGTCGAGGTCAAGGCCGCGCTGTCCGGCGTCGGGGTGCCGGGGCGGGTGCCCGGGTCCGGGCCCAGTCAGTTGCTGGCCCGGCAGCTCGTCGCCGCCCTGCTGCTCGTCGGCGCCACCGCGGCGAGCCTCACGCCGGGGCTGTCGCAGCTGGGGCAGAGCCTGGAGGGGAACCAGAAGCCCTCCGTCGCCGCCGCCCAGCAGACGCCGGGGATCTTCGCCCAGCAGCAGGAGCAGGCCGCCGCCACCGCCAACGCCCTCGCCGAGCAGGCGGGCCAGGCGGGCCAGGCCGCCGCCCGTGCCGACGGTGGCTCCTCCGCCGCGCACGGCGACACGAAGTACTACCGGATCCAGCCGCCCGAGGGGCGTCACCACGACTCCCTCTGGGAGGTGGCCGAACGGCACCTGGGCGACGGACGGCGCTACAAGGAGATCTTCGAGCTCAACAAGGACCGCGTGCAGCCCGACGGGTCCCGGCTGTCGGAGGCCTCGCTCATCCGGCCCGGCTGGATCATGGAGATGCCAGGCGACGCCCGCGGCGGCGAGCTGGTCGAGATGCCCGACGAGGCGCCGAACGTCTCCGAGCAGGTGCAGGAGCAAATCAGCGACTACGCCCGGACCGGCGACCACGCCCAGGGCGGAGGCGGACAGCAGGGCAGCGGCGACGCCCAGGTCTCCCTGCCCGAGCAGCGGCCCGCGCCCACGCCCGCGAACCCCGTCACGCCCGCCACCCCCGTCCCCGGCACGGGCGGGGAACACGCCGCGCCCGCCGCCGGACAGGCCGGACACTCCTTCGGACTGCCCGAGGCACTGCTCGCCGCGCCGCTGCTCGCCGCCGGTCTGCTCGGCGCCCTCGGCCGCCGGCGCCGGCAGGCGATGTGGCAGTCGGCGTTGGGCGCGGTCGGCGGACGCCGCGGCATGGAGCCGCCCACGCCGACCGGCGACGCCCAGGACGTGCAGGACGCGCTGCTCGTCGGCGCCGACCCCGAGGGCGTACGCCTGCTCGACCGGTCGCTGCGCGGACTGGCCGCCTCCCTGGCCGCCGAGTCCCGCCCGCTGCCCGTCGTCTACGCGGCCTGGATGAGCGGCAACGGCGACCTGCACCTCCAGCTCGCCCAGCCTTCCGGGAAGCCGCCCACGCCCTGGCAGCAGGGCCAGGACCAGACCTTCTGGATGCTCGCCCGCGCCGACGCCGAGCGGTACGAGGACGCCGAGACGGCCGCGCCCTACCCCGGTCTCGTCAGCCTCGGCACCATGGACGACTCCCGGCTGCTGCTCAACCTGGAGGCCGTGCCCGGCATCGTCTCGCTCGGCGGCGCCGAGGCCGACCGGGCCGCCGTGTTCGCGTCGGTCGCCGCCGAACTGGCCACCAACGGCTGGTCGGACCGCATGACCATCACCCTGGTCGGGTTCGGGGACGACCTCACGCCCCTCGCGCCCAACCGGATCCGGCACCTCGACGGGTTCGAGGACCTCTTCGAGACCATGTCGGCCGAGACCCGGCAGCGGCGCGGCGCGCTCGGGGCCGCCGGACACGACTCCGTGCTCACCGGCCGCACCGGGCCCGCCCAGCACACCCGCTGGGCCCCGCACCTCGTCCTGCTCGCCGCCCAGCCCTCCGACGAGGACGCGCTGCGGCTGGCCGAACTCGCCGCCGACGCCGGCCGGCTCGGCATCGGCTACCTCGTCGGTACCGAGGGCACCGACCTGCCCGGCGCCGCCTGGGAGATGGAGATCACCGGCAAGGGCCGGCTGCTCGCACCGCTGCTCGGGCTCGAACTGGACGCCCAGATGCTGCCGGCCGCGCAGCGGCGTGCCGTCGTCGAGCTGTTCACCGACGCCGACCCCGGCTCCGACCCCGAGGGCGGCCCCGGCCGGCCGGCCAACGCCCCGCCGTTCCTCGTCGACATCAGCGAGCAGGGCCGGCCCGCCGTCTACGCCCGCCTCGTCGGGTCGTACGAGATCATCGGCCTGGACGCGCCCGACGGCGAGCGCAGCGCCCTGCTGCACGAGGCGCTGGCGCTGCTCCTGCTGCACCGCGAGGGCGTCCACCCGCGCGTGCTGTCCTCCGCGCTGTGGCCGCGCGGTGTGACGCCGGACGTGCGCGACGCGCTGCTGGAGCGGCTGCGGACCTGGCTGGGCACCGACCCCGACGGCACACCGCGGCTCGCCACCGACGCCACCGGACGGCTCACCCTCGCCAAGTCCGTCGTCTCCGACCTCGACGTCCTGCGCTCCCTCTACTACGAGGCGACCCAGGGCCGGGGCGTCGGCAGCCGCCAGGTGCGCGGGCGGCTGCTCACCGACGCGCTGGTGCTGGTGCGCGGGCCGCTGCTCGCCGACCGGCCCGAGGGCCGCTACCGCTGGCTCACCCACGAGATCGTCGACGCCCAGCTGCCGCTGCTCGTCGCCGACACCGGGCTGGCGCTCTCCGAGTTCCACCTGGAGAAGAACCGCGCGGAGAAGGCCATCGAGGCACTGAACGCGGCGCTGCGCACGGCCCCCGCGGACGAGCGCCTGTGGCACGAGCTGCTGCGCGCCACGGAGGCCACCGGCGACCCCGACCGGCTGCGCGCCCTCGCCGCCGACCTCGTGGACCGCAGCGGTGCACGCGGACTGCCGCCCCGCACCGAGGCGCTGCTCGACGAGTTGCTGCCGACCTGGCGCGAGGGCGTCTCCGCCGCCGGATGAGCACCGACCTCGACCTCCTGGTCGTCCTCGTCGCCGCGTTGTGGGGCGCGGCGACGGGTGCGCTGCTGCCCCGCGCGGCCTACCGGTTCTCCGCGCCCTCCGGTCAGGCATGGCGCGAGCGGTGCCCGGACGGGCACCCCGTCCGGGGCTGGCTCGGCCGGGCCCGGTGTCCGCGGTGCCCGGCCGGCCAGGCGTCCTACGGGCCCCGCACCGCGTCCCTCGCCGTCGCCACCGCCCTCGTCTGCGCCGCCCTCGCCGCCGCCACCGGGACCCGGCCCGAGGTCGCCGTCTGGCTGCTGCTCGCCCCGGTCGGCGTGCTGCTGGCCGTCGTCGACCTGAAGGTACGGCGGCTGCCCGACCCGCTCACCCTGCCGATGGCCGGGGCCGCGCTCGTCCTGCTCGGCCTCACCGCGCTCGTGCCCGAGCACGCGGGGGAGTGGACCACCGCCCTGCTGGGCGCCCTCGCCCTCGGCGCCGGCTACCTGGTGCTGTTCCTCATCAACCCGGCCGGCATGGGCTTCGGCGACGTCAAGCTCGCCCTCACGGCCGGTGCCGTCCTCGGCTGGTACGGCTGGCCCACACTGATGCTGGGCACCTTCGCCGGATTCCTGCTCGGCGCGCTGTACGGCGGGGCCCTCCTCGTCGCCCGGCGCGCGCACCGCAAGACGGCCATCCCCTTCGGCCCCTTCCTCATCGCGGGCGCCTTCCTGGGCGTCCTGGCCGGGGCGTACGCGGCCTGAGCACGAGCGGCCAAAAGGCCTGGCGTACGCTGGTCGCGTCCGTCCACAACCCTTACGAACCTTGCGAAAGGGACGCCGGTGACCGAGAAGGCCGACCTTCAGCCCGTCCTCGACCGCGCCGCCGCCGGTGGGCGGATCACCCCCGAAGAGGCGCTCGTCCTCTATCGCGACGCCCCGCTGCACGCGCTGGGCGCCGCCGCCGACGCCGTACGCAGGCGCCGGTACGCGGGTACGGAGCACATCGCGACGTACATCATCGAGCGCAACATCAACTACACGAACGTGTGCGTCACGGCGTGCAAGTTCTGCGCCTTCTACGCGGCCCCCAAGGACACCAAGAAGGGCTGGACCCGCGACCTCGACGACATCCTGCGCCGCTGCGCGGAGACGGTCGAGCTGGGCGGCACGCAGATCATGTTCCAGGGCGGCCACCACCCGGACTACGGCGTCGAGTACTACGAGAAGCACTTCGCCGCCATCAAGAAGGAGTTCCCCCAGCTCGTCATCCACAGCCTGGGGGCGAGCGAGGTCGAGCACATGGCGCGGATCTCGGGTGTCCCGGTCGAGGAGGCCATCACCCGCATCCACGCCGCCGGGCTCGACTCCTTCGCAGGCGCCGGCGCGGAACTGCTCCCCGAGCGGCCGCGCAAGGCGATCGCGCCGCTGAAGGAGTCCGGCGAGCGCTGGCTGGAGATCATGGAGATCGCGCACGGGCTGGGCGTCGAGTCGACGTCCACCATGCTGATGGGCACCGGCGAGACCAACGCCGAGCGCATCGAGCACCTGCGCATGATCCGGGACGTGCAGGACCGCACCGGTGGCTTCCGCGCCTTCATCCCGTACACCTACCAGCCCGAGAACAACCACCTGAAGGGCCGCACCCAGGCCACGCTCTTCGAGTACCTGCGGATGATCGCCATCGCCCGCGTGTTCCTCGACAACGTCGCCCACATCCAGGGCTCGTGGCTGACCACCGGCAAGGAGGTCGGCCAGCTCTCCCTGCACTACGGCGCGGACGACCTCGGTTCGATCATGCTGGAGGAGAACGTCGTGTCGTCGGCCGGCGCCAAGCACCGCTCCAACCGGCTGGAGATCATCGACCTGATCCGCAAGGCGGGACGCGTCCCGGCGCAGCGGGCCACGACGTACGAGCACCTCGTCGTGCACGACGACCCGGCGAACGACCCCGTCGACGAGCGCGTCGTCTCCCACATCTCGTCCACGGCGATCGAGGGCGGTACGGCGCACCCCGAGCTGAAGCTGCTCGCCTCCAACTGACGCCGCCGTGCTGACGATCCATGTCGCCGAAGCCTCGCCCGAGGCGGCCGTCGTGGTCGACGGCGCGCAGCTCGCCGCCGTCGGCCCCTACGAGGCACTGGCCGCCGACCACCCGCGGGCACGGGTGCGCCGGTGGCCCGGACTCATGACGCCCGGATTGCTCAACCCCTACGGTCCGGAACTGCTGGAACAGGCCTACCACCCCGACCCGCGCGAAGCGGACCGGCTCGGTACCGAGCCGGTCCTCGGGAAGCGCGCGCTCGCACTTCTCGCCGCCGACCCGTCCGCGCGGGGCGCCAGCGCGCGCCGAGGGGTACAGCGCCTGCTGGCGCACGGCACGGTCGCCGTCGCCGGAGAGCTGCGCAGTCGCGCGGCCCTGGACGCGGTGCGCGGGGCGGGGCTCGCCGTGGCGGCGCGTCCGCCCACCCTGCCCGGGCCCGCATCCTTGTCGCCGGTGCCGCTGGTGCTGCTTCCCGCGCTCGCTGCCGGGAACCCCGCACGGTTCGCGGTGTTCGACGTACCCGACCGGGCCGCGCTCGTGCGTCAGGGCGCGTCCACGTGCGTGGCCACCGTCGTGGGCGGCCGTCTGGTATACCGGGGGCGCTGACCGCGCGGTCCCGCGGGCCCGTCCGAGGGGCCTACGCGCCGAACGCCGTACCGAACGCCCCGTCCTCCTGCTCCACGCCGCTGCACGTGGTGAGCGCGTCGGTGGCCGACGCGTCCGCGCCACACCGCTGGTCGCGGAAGGCCGCCCACATCGACACCCAGGCGACGCCCTTCTCCTCGGCGAAGGCCCGGACCACGGCCGCGTCCGCGAGCGTGAACGTCTCACCGGTGACGTCGTTGACGCCCAGCATCGAGGTGAGCGCCATGCCCCGCCAGGCGTCCGCGTCGGAGGTGCCGAAGACCTTCCGCAGCTGGCTGTGCGCGGCCTTCGCCGAGGCGAGGGCGTAGTCACCCATGTCGTCGGTGTACGACTCGCCGTAGTTCATGGTCATGAGGTTGACCGCGGAGACCCGTACGCCGTGGTCGTTGGCCGACGCGAGCAGCGCCAGACCGCCGCCGTCCAGGCCCGAGGGCATCACCGGGAGGGTGAAGGAGACCTCCAGGCCGCTCCGTTCCTCCTGGAGCAGCGCGATCGCCTCCGAGCGCAGCGTGACGGAGTCGGCGTCGGCCAGCTCGTCGCCCTCGACGTCGAAGTCCGCCTGTGTGGACCCGGCGGCGTCCAGGGCCGCGCCGTACGCCGCCGCCAGCGCCGAGGCGCTGTCGCAGGCCGCCGCCAGCTCCGTGCCGGACGCGCCGCCGAAGGAGACGCGGACTGTGGCGCCCGACTTCTTCAGCTTCTCGACGCGGGAGGCGACGGAGGCGTCGTCGATGTCCTGTACGCCGTTCCAGCGGGGGACGCAGTCGTCGCCGGACGCGATGACGAACGCCAGGTTGTACGCCGTGGGGGAGCCCGCCGTGTCGGTGGCGGAGGCGGTGGTGGCACTGACGTAGGGGGCGTAGCCGGTGGCCGGCGTGGATGACGCGGACGGAGCGGACGGCGCGGTGGGGGTCGCGGGTGCTGCCGGGTCGGTGGTGCCGTCCTGTCCGGCGCAGCCCGCGGCGGCCAGGGCGAACAACAGGGCGCACCCGGCTGCCGCGTTCCGGTGAACCCTCATGAGCGCACACTCCCGTTCTCGTCCGTTGTCGGCGTCGGACAAGTGAAGGTGGCACGCGTTCCTGGGTCTTCGCTGAGGAAAGGGCGCGGTTCGGCGCCATCTCCCAGGAAACGGACAGGATGGGTCGCTTTTCACCGGGACCTCTCAAGAACCTGCCAGTCGACGACAGGCAAGGCTCCCTAACGTCCGGGGGCATGCACTCCGAGCCTGCCTACCCACCCCGCGCCGCATCCCGCGCCGCATCCCGCGCCGCCACGCGCGGTCGCCGCCGCACAAGCGACGACGGAGCCGCCGAGGGGCCCGTGTTCGTCGACAGCACCGGGCGCCGGGCCCGGCTGCTGCGCCGGCTGGGCCTGCTGGTGGGGGCCGTGTGCGTCGGCTACACGGCCGTCCTGGGCCTGGCCTTCATGGGCGTCGGCATCTCGGTCAACCCGTCCTCGCTGCTGCCCTTCGGTGGTGGCGGTGGTGGTGGTGGCGGACCGGAGGGCGGTCAGGGCCCCGGCGGCGGCACGCGTCCACAGGGCGGCGCCGCTCCCACCGGTGCCCCGCCGAGCACCGGACCCTCCGCCGCCCCCAGCGCGGTCACCGGCACCGCCGCCACCGCTCCCACCGCCGCCCGCACCGACTGACCGGACGCCCCCACCCTCATGACCACGCCCAGCACACCCCCCGCCCCGCCCGCACGGGGCCGCCGCCGCGCCCCCTCCCGCATGGAACGCGCCGCGGGCCGGGCCGCCGCACTGCAACGCCCCCGCGTCCTCCTCGCCCTGCTCCTCCTGCTCGCGCTGACCTGCGTGATGCTCCTCGACGGCTACCTGCGCGCGGAGGTCGGCGGCGACCAGCGCGTCCGTACCGGGGCCTCGGCGAGCGACGTCCCCGACGACGTACTGGACGGCGGGCCGATCCTGTCCTTCCCTGGCGGACAGGCCACCACCGTCTCCGTCCCGGACAAGACGATCGTGCTGACCTTCGACGACGGCCCGGACCCCACCTGGACGCCGCAGGTGCTGGAGATCCTGGAGAAGTACGACGTGCCCGGCACCTTCTTCCTGGTCGGCTCGATGGTCGCGCGCCACCCGGGCATCGTGCGGGACCTGGTCGAGCAGGGCAACGAGGTGGGCGTCCACACCTTCACCCACGTCGACCTCTCCTACCAGAGCCAGGCCCGCGTCACCCGCGAGATCGAGCAGACCCAGCTGGCCCTCGCGGGCGCGGCCGGCATCACCACCACGCTGTTCCGGGCGCCGTACTCCTCCCAGACGGACGCCATCGACAACTACAGCTGGCCGGTCTACGAAAGCCTCGGCGAGGACGGCTACACCAGCGTCTTCATCGACACGGACAGCGACGACTGGAAGCGGCCCGGCGTCTCGAAGATCGTCGAGTGGGCGACGCCGGAGGACGACGAGGGCGCGTCCGTCCTCTTCCACGACGCCGGGGGCGAGCGGTCGCAGACGATCGAGGCGCTGCCGAAGTACATCGAGAAGATGAAGGCGAAGGGCTACACCTTCACCACCGTCAGCGGCGTCATGGCCGATCAGGCCGGTCAGCGGCCCACGGGCGGGCCCTCCGCCGCGGCCCCGGACGCGACGGGTTCCGGCGAGGGCCTCCAGGCCGCCCACCACGACGCCACCGGAGCCACCCTCTACGAGGGCAAGGCGCTCGTCGCCGCCGTCGCGGTCGCCGAGTGGACGGTCCCGGCGCTGTCGGCCGGGCTGGTGATTGTGGGTGTGGCCGTCATGGGCCGGTTCGCGATGATGCTGGTCCTCGCCCGCCGCCACCACAGACAGCGCAACCGACGCCGGTTCGGCTGGGGTCCGCCGGTGACCGGGCCGGTGAGCGTGATCGTCCCGGCGTACAACGAGAAGGAGTGCATCGAGGCCACCCTGAGGTCCCTGGCGCGCAGTACGCATCCCGTCGAGATCATCGTCGTGGACGACGGGTCGACGGACGGCACGGCGGAGATCGCCGAGTCCCTGGGGCTGCCGGGCGTCCGCGTCGTGCGGCAGGCCAACGCGGGCAAGCCCGCCGCCCTCAACAACGGCGTCCGGCAGGCCCGGTACGACATCGTCGTGATGATGGACGGCGACACCGTCTTCGAGCCCGACACCGTACGGCACCTGGTGCAGCCCTTCGCCGACCCCTCCGTCGGCGCGGTCGCGGGCAACGCCAAGGTCGGCAACCGGCGCACCCTCATCGGCGCCTGGCAGCACATCGAGTACGTGATGGGCTTCAACCTCGACCGGCGCATGTACGACCTGCTGCGCTGCATGCCGACCATCCCGGGCGCGATCGGCGCGTTCCGGCGCGAGGCGGTCCTCCAGGTCGGCGGCATGAGCGACGACACCCTCGCCGAGGACACCGACATCACCATCGCCCTGCACCGCGCGGGATGGCGGGTGGTCTACGAGGAGCACGCCCGCGCCTGGACGGAGGCGCCGGGGTCGCTCGGGCAGCTCTGGTCGCAGCGCTACCGCTGGTCGTACGGCACGATGCAGGCGCTGTGGAAGCACCGCCGCTCGCTGACGGACAAGGGGCCCTCGGGCCGCTTCGGGCGGGTCGGGATGCCGCTGGTGGTGCTCTTCCAGGTGGTCACGCCGGTCTTCGCGCCGCTCATCGACGTGTTCACCGTCTACTCGATGGTCTTCGTCGACTTCCGCGCCGCGCTCCTGGCGTGGCTCGCGGTGCTGGGCGTGCAGCTGGTGTGCGCGGCGTACGCCTTCCGGCTCGACCGGGAGAAGTACCGGTATCTGCTGATGCTGCCGCTCCAGCAGCTGGCCTACCGGCAGATGATGTACCTCGTCCTCATCCACTCCTGCGTCACCGCGCTGACCGGCGGGCGGCTGCGCTGGCAGAAGCTGAAACGGACGGGCGAGGTCGGGACCCCGGCGGGGCCCACGGGGACGGGCTGATGGGGGCGCACGGCAAGGGCGCCGCGCGCACCGTGCCGGCCGTGCGCGCCGACGGTGGTGCCCCGGCGCGGGACCGGTATTTCGACACCCTGCGCGCCCTCGCCCTGGTCCGGGTCGTCGCGTACCACGCCTTCGGCTGGCCCTGGGCCGGGCTGCTCTTCCCTTCCATGGGGATCATGTTCGGCCTGGCCGGCACCCTGATGGCCCGCTCGCTCCAGCGGCCCGCCGCGGGGGTGCTCCGGAGCCGGCTGCGCCGCCTGCTGCCGCCGTTCTGGTGCTGGGGCCTCTTCGTGGTGGGCGCGATGCTGGCGCGCGGCTGGATGCCGGGGTGGCAGATCGTCTACTGGGTGGTGCCGCTCGGCGACCCGCCGGGCAGCGCGTGGGGCGAGCAGGCCTGGGAGATCCTCTGGTACCTCAGGACGTATCTGTGGTTCGTGCTGCTCTCCCCGCTGCTGCTGCGGGTCTTCCGGCTCGCGCCCGTGCCGGTGCTGCTGCTGTCCCTGGCACCGGTCGTGGCGTTCCGGTTCCTGTGGCAGCCGCCGGACAACCGCTTCGGGACCGGGCTGCTCGACCTGGCGACGTACCTCTTCTGCTGGGTCCTCGGCTTCGCCCACCGCGACGGGGTGCTGGCCCGTCTGAGGCCGGGCGCCGTCGTCGTCCTGTCGCTCGCCGCCCTCGCCTGCGGCGCCTGGTACGCCTTCGCGCACCAGCGTGAGTACGGCACGTACGACCTGGACGACATCCCGTTGGCGCAGGCCTTCTGGTCGGCCGGGTTCGTGACGCTGCTGATGTACGCGAAGGCCCGGCTCGGGACCGACTTCTCGGGACTGGCCGGGCTGCGGCGGCTGGACCGGCTGGTGGGGATGTTCAACGCCCGCGCGGTGACGGTCTACCTCTGGCACGAGCTGGCCCTGGTCCTGGCCGTGCCGCTGATCGACCGGCTCTGGGACGTGCCGGCCTTCGAGGCGTACCTGCCGCTGGGGAGCCAGTGGTTCCTGCTGGCGGTGGGCTGGGTCCTGATCGCGGTGTCCGTGCTGCTGTTCGGGTGGGTGGAGGACGTCGCCGCGCGGAGGAGGCCGCGGCTGCTGCCGTGAGCCGGTGCCGCCGCCGTGGGCCGGGGGCTGCGGCGCGGGCGCGCACCACGGTGCTGCAACAATGGGCCCGTGACCCGCGCTTCCCTGAACAAGCAGCCGCACGAAGTCGCCTCGATGTTCGACCACGTCGCGGAACGGTACGACCTGACGAACGCCGTGCTCTCGCTCGGCCAGGACCGGGCGTGGCGCAAGGCGGTCGCCAGAGCCGTCGACGCCCGCCCGGCGCAGAAGGTCCTGGACCTCGCGGCCGGCACGGCGACCTCCTCCCTGCCCTTCGCCCGCACCGGCGCCTACGTCGTCCCCTGCGACTTCTCCCAGGGCATGCTCCAGGTCGGCAAGGAACGGCGCTCCTGGCTGCCGTTCACCGCGGGCGACGCGACGCGGCTGCCGTTCAAGGACGACGTCTTCGACGCCGTCACCATCTCCTTCGGGCTGCGCAACGTGCAGGACACGGACGCCGCGCTGCGCGAGATGTACCGGGTGACGCGGCCCGGCGGCCGGGTCGTCATCTGCGAGTTCTCGCACCCGACCTGGGCGCCGTTCCGCACCGTCTACACCGAGTACCTGATGCGCGCCCTGCCCCCGGTCGCCCGCGCGGTGTCGTCCAACCCCGACGCGTACGTCTACCTCGCCGAGTCCATCCGGGCCTGGCCCGACCAGCCGGCGCTCGCCGAGCGGCTCGGCAAGGCCGGCTGGTCCAAGGTGGCCTGGCGCAACCTGACGGGCGGCGTGGTGACGCTGCACCGCGGCTTCAAGGCGAGCTGAGCGCGGCGCGGCAGGTCGGTGGTTCGGCCGGCTCCGCCAGTTCCCGGCGGAGCCCACCCAGGGGCGGGTGCGGCACGCGCGGCTCACGGCTGCCCCCGCCGCCCTCGCCCTCCCCGAAGTCGAACCACACGTACACCGTCGACTCCCGCGCCACCTGCGCACCGGGCCGCGGGTACTGGCGTACGACGTGGTCGACGACGGCGGTCCGGAGATCGGGCCGGTCCGGCGCGGTCAGGAGCAGGCCCTGCGCGCGGGCGGCCTCGTGCGCGTCCACGGCCGTCAGACCGACCAGGCGCGGTACGCGGACGTCACGGTTCTCGGGGTTCTCGGATACCAGGCGCACGGACGTCACCCCCAGCGGTACCCGGCACAGTAGCCCCGCCGCGCACCGCCCGGAAGCGTCAAGTGGCTGACTGTGACAGTCCGTTACTCCGCGTCACGCTCGTCCGTGCTGCGGGTGCAGGGCGAGGCGGTAGCAGTGCCCCCGCTGCTCGGAGGACGGGATCGTGAAGACCTCGGCGAGCCGCATGCCCAGCCGCTCCGTGACCGCGATGGACCGGGTGTTGCGCGCGTTGACCATCGCGACCACCTCCGCGACCCCCGCGCCGCGCACCCGCTCCAGCGTCTGCCGGGCGGCCGCCGTGACGTACCCCTTGCCCCAGTGCGCCCGCCCGAGCCGCCAGCCGATCTCGATCGCGCCCTTGGGGCCCCAGTCGCCCGGCCACGGCTGGGCGCCGGTGAACCCCATGACCCGGTCGGACTCGTCCACCATGGTCCACAGGCAGAAGCCGTGCTCGGCGTCGTGCCGGCGTTGGCGGGCGGTCAGCTCCTCGTAGACGGACAGCTCCGCCGGCCTCCCGCCGTGGAACTCCATGACGTCCGGGTCGTCGAAGACCCGGTGCCAGGCGACGGCGTCCTCGTCGGTGGGGACGCGCAGCCGTACAACGGGGAGAGGTCGCTTCACTGGGCAGCCCTTCAGCCGGGTGGTCGGTGACGCTGAATAGACTGCCCATGACCAGTGCCGGTCGGCACGCAGATTCCGAACTTGGGGAGATCCCGCCGTGACCGTCGAGACTGAGCCGCTCTCCGAGAACACCGCCGACGTGATCGTCGTGGGCGCGGGGCCGGCCGGCTCCACCACCGCGTACCACCTGGCCAAGTCGGGACTCGACGTCCTGCTCCTCGAGAAGACCGCGTTCCCCAGGGAGAAGGTCTGCGGCGACGGCCTCACCCCGCGCGCGGTCAAACAGCTCGTCGCCATGGGCATCGACATCTCCGAGGAAGCCGGCTGGCTGCGCAACAAGGGCCTGCGCATCATCGGCGGCGGCTCCCGCCTCCAGCTGGACTGGCCAGACCTGGCCTCCTTCCCCGACTACGGACTCGTCCGCAAGCGCGACGACTTCGACGAGCAGCTCGCCCGGCAGGCGCAGAAGGCCGGTGCGCGCCTGTACGAGCGCTGCAACGTCGGCGCGCCGATCGTCGACGACCGCACCGGCCGCATCACCGGCGTGCACGCCAAGCTGGGCGAAGACAAGCGCGAGGTCACCTTCCACGCGCCGCTGGTCGTGGCCGCCGACGGCAACTCCACGCGGCTGTCCCTGGCGATGGGCCTGCACCGCCGCGAGGACCGCCCCATGGGCGTCGCGGTCCGCACGTACTTCACCTCGCCCCGCCACGACGACGACTACCTGGAGTCCTGGCTGGAACTGTGGGACCGGCGCGGCTCGCAGGACCGCCTGCTGCCGGGCTACGGCTGGATCTTCGGCATGGGCGACGGCACCTCCAACGTCGGCCTGGGCGTGCTGAACACCTCCGCCGCCTTCAAGGAGCTGGACTGGCGCGAGATCCTCAAGGCCTGGTGCGCGTCCATGCCCGAGGACTGGGGCTACACCCCGGACAACATGACCGGCCCGATCCGCGGCGCCGCCCTGCCCATGGCCTTCAACCGCCAGCCCCACTACACCAAGGGCCTGCTCCTCGTCGGCGACGCCGGCGGCCTGGTGAACCCCTTCAACGGCGAAGGCATCGCCTACGCCATGGAGTCCGGCCAGATCGCCGCCGACGTCGTCGTCCAGGCGCACGCGCGGGCCACGCCCGCCCAGCGCGAGATCGCCCTGCAGCGCTACCCGCGCGTCCTGAAGGACACCTACGGCGGCTACTACACGCTGGGCCGCGCCTTCGTGAAGCTCATCGGCAACCCGAAGGTCATGCAGATCGCGACCCAGCGCGGCCTCACCCACCCGATCCTGATGAAGTTCACCCTGAAGATGCTCGCCAACCTGACGGACCCGACGGGCGGCGACGCGATGGACCGCATCATCAACGGACTGAGCAAGGTCGCGCCGAAAGCCTGATCGGATCGGCTTGATCAGAGGCGTCCGGCCAGTGGTGCCTGGTCAGGCGGCGAAGGCCGCGGCGTTGGCGGCCCGGCGCGCGAAGACCTCCTCGCGCCGGTCCGCCGACTGCCGCAGTGCCGCCTTCCGTTCCCGGGCGGAGAGCCGGTCCAGGTAGACCTGCCCGTTCAGGTGGTCGGTCTCGTGCGCCAGGCAGCGCGCGAAGTAGCCCGTGCCCTCGATGAGGAGCGGCGCGCCGTCCTTGTCCAGGCCGCGCACGACGGCCCGGTCGGGCCGGGGTACGGCCATGACGGCGCCCGGCACCGACAGGCACCCCTCGCCCTCGTCGAGCAGCCGCCGCGCGACCGGATCGAGGGCGTCGAGGACCGGGTTCACGATGTGCCCGACATGTCGGACACCGTCGTCGTCCGGGCAGTCGTAGACGAACAGGCGCAGGTCGACCCCGACCTGATTGGCCGCCAGCCCGGCCCCTTCCGCGACGTACATCGTGCGGAACATGTCGTCGATGAGCGCGGCGAGGTCGGGCCCGAACTCCGTGACGTCACGGCAGGGCCGGTGCAGCACCTCCTCGCCGACCTCGGTGACGCGTCGCACCGATCCGCGCAGGGCCTCCGGCGCGAACGGGGGACAGGAGGCGGTGGCCCGCCCCTGGACGAACACACTCGGCATGACGTTGTCTCCTTCGGCTCGTGGACGGGCCGGAGGGAACCGGCCCGCGCCCGAGCATGCCAGGAGCCCGCGAAGGGCCGCAGCCCCCGAGCGGCTGCGGCCCTTTCGCGTGTGCAGGGGTGGGTGCCGGTTACAGCACGCGCACCGCGCCGCTCGGCGGGTCGTACGACAGCGGCTTCTCGACGACACCGGTGGAGGAGTTCTGCGCGCCGACGAACATGCCGCCGCCGACGTAGACGCCCACGTGGTACGCGCTGCCCGCGCCGCCCCAGTAGAGGATGTCGCCCGGCTGGAGGTTGTCCAGGCCGACCTGGGTGCCGGCCGTCGACTGCGCCTGGGAGACGCGGGGCAGGCTGATGCCGACCTGCTTGAAGGCGGCCTGCACGAGACCGGAGCAGTCGTAGGCGGACGGGCCGGTGGCGCCGGAGACGTACGCCTTGCCGACCTGGGCCTGCACGAAGGAGACGACGGCGGCGGCCGAACCGGTCGCCGTGGACGTGCTGGTGCTCGCGCTGCTGCCGCTGCTCGTGCCGGTGGAGGAGCCGCTGTCCGTGGAGGCGCTCAGGGTGGTGCGCTCGGCGGCGCGCGAGGCGCGCTCGGCGGCCTCCTTGCGAGCGGCCTCCTCGGCCTTCTTCTTGGCCTCCGCGGCCTTCTTCTTGGCCTCGGCGAGATCCGCCTTGGCCTGCTTGGCGGCCTTCGCGGCCGCCGCGTCACGCTCGGCCTGCAGCTGGTAGCTCGCGGCCGCCTGCTGCGTGACGTCCGCGGACTGGGCGACCTGAGCGGCCAGGTCGGCCGTCAGGGTGGGCAGTTCGAGGGTCTGCGTCACCGGTTCGGCCGCGTTGGCCGACCCCGACGCACCGGCCACTGCCAGGGTGCTGAGGACGCCACCGGCAACTCCGGCCCGCATCGCGATCGTCGACGCGTTGCGGCGGGGTTTCCGGTGGCTGCGTATGTGAGCGGTGTGGGACATAGGGACAACCGGTATCAGTAGCTCCTCCATACCTTCAAGAAACGTGTGCTGCGCCACAGTTGTTCAATCGAGCCGTCGAATCCCGGGCGTGTCGCTCTTTATTGACGCCGTAACGGACATTGCGGACGGGCCGTAACCGGCCTGTGATCACGGTCTTTGATCGTTACGCCCGAATTGCCCCGCGCCTACCACTTGTTGGGGCACTTGGCCAAGCCCGGTTCTCAGACGCCTCTCATGAATGTGGCACAGGTCACGGAACGGTTACCCCGGCGTGCGCGTCCGTCGCGTGCGGAGCGGCTCGGATCGACCCGGCGGCCGGCGGGGGGATGGTCCGACCGGTGCTCGACGGCGCTCGTGAACGCGTGCACGTGTCCACACCGACCCCCAGCCCTCCCCCTCATGTGTGAACGCCTCCTCTATCAAGGGTCTGCGTCCAGCGCCAATTTGCATGCAAGGGAACCCTCTTGATATGGAGACGCACCTTGCCGGGGCCCTCTGGCCAGCGACGACGAGCGAAATTGTCACCTCTGGTGATCAGGTGAACGCTTCTTGTGTGAAGATCACCGCTCATCCGACTTCATGATCGTTCGTCAGGTGGTGGAGATCACAAAGCTTGTGCAATACCCCGTGTCGCAGATCACAGAGCGTCGGGCATAGGATGCGAGGCAGTTGGGCTTGTGACCTGCTTCACATGTTCGCGATCTTCGTCGGGACGGGCGTGGCTCGTGGGGCTGTTGGGGCGGCTGTGAGTCCAGTGCAACCGCCAGCAGTCAGTGCCGACTGAGAGGAGCGAGGAGCGGTGAACGCGTATGCGCCCATCCTCGTACTGGGAGCCCTCGGGGCAGGCTTTGCGATCTTCTCCGTGGTGATGGCCACGCTGATCGGTCCGAAGCGGTACAACCGGGCGAAGCTCGAGGCCTACGAGTGCGGCATCGAGCCGACCCCCACGCCGGCCGGCGGCGGGCGCTTCCCCATCAAGTACTACCTGACGGCGATGCTCTTCATCATCTTCGATATCGAGATCGTCTTCCTCTACCCCTGGGCCGTCACCTTCGACGCCCTGGGGATTTTCGGGCTCGTGGAGATGCTGCTCTTCGTGCTCACCGTCTTCGTCGCGTACGCGTACGTATGGCGGCGCGGCGGCCTGGAATGGGACTGAGGGGCCTTTGACATGGGACTCGAAGAAAAACTGCCGAGCGGCTTCCTGCTGACCACCGTCGAGCAGGCCGCGGGCTGGGTGCGCAAGTCGTCCGTCTTCCCGGCCACGTTCGGCCTCGCCTGCTGTGCCATCGAGATGATGACCACCGGCGCCGGCCGCTACGACCTGGCGCGCTTCGGCATGGAGGTCTTCCGCGGCTCGCCGCGGCAGGCGGACCTGATGATCGTCGCGGGTCGGGTCAGCCAGAAGATGGCGCCGGTGCTGCGGCAGGTCTACGACCAGATGCCGAACCCGAAGTGGGTCATCTCCATGGGGGTCTGCGCCTCCTCGGGCGGCATGTTCAACAACTACGCCATCGTCCAGGGCGTCGACCACATCGTCCCGGTCGACATCTACCTCCCCGGCTGCCCGCCGCGCCCCGAGATGCTGATGGACGCCATCCTCAAGCTCCACCAGAAGATCCAGAGCTCCAAGCTCGGGGTGAACGCCGAGGAGGCGGCCCGCGAGGCGGAGGAAGCGGCGCTCAAGGCCCTGCCCACGATCGAGATGAAGGGGCTGCTGCGGTGAGCGACGCGAACAACACCGCGGGTGACGCGAACGAGGTCAATCCCGAGAAGGACCTGTCCGCGGAGAACCTCCCCGGCCAGCGGGGCCAGGGCGGCGAGGAGATCCGCGTCCAGCGCGGCATGTTCGGCGCCAACAACGGCGGCGACACCTCCGGCTACGGCGGCCTGGTCCGCTCCGTCCGGCTCCCCGGGCCGGCGAGCCGGCCCTACGGCGGCTGGTTCGACGAGGTCGCCGACGAACTCGAGGGCGCGCTGGAGGAGCAGGGGCTCCTGCCCGAGAACGCCATCGAGAAGACGGTCGTCGACCGCGGCGAGGTGACCTTCCACATCGAGCGTGAGCACCTGGTCCGGGTCGCCCGCACCCTGCGCGACGACCCCGCCCTGCGCTTCGAACTGTGCACCGGCGTCAGCGGCGTCCACTACCCGCACGACAAGGGCCGCGAGCTGCACGCCGTCTACCACCTGCGCTCGATCACCCACAACCGGCTGATCCGCCTCGAAGTCAGCGCGCCCGACAGCGACCCGCACATCCCGTCGCTGGTCGCCGTCTACCCGACGAACGACTGGCACGAGCGCGAGACCTACGACTTCTTCGGCATCGTCTTCGACGATCACCCGGCGCTGACGCGGATCATGATGCCGGACGACTGGCAGGGCTTCCCGCAGCGCAAGGACTACCCCCTCGGCGGCATCCCCGTCGAGTACAAGGGCGCCCAGATCCCGGCTCCGGACCAGCGGAGGTCGTACTCGTGAGCACTTCCCACGCCTCCCCCAGGGAGACCACCGAAGGCACCGTCTACACGGTCACCGGCGGCGACTGGGACGAGGTCGTCCAGTCCGCGGCCCGTGCCGACGACGAGCGCATCGTCGTCAACATGGGCCCCCAGCACCCGTCCACGCACGGCGTGCTCCGCCTCATCCTGGAGATCGACGGCGAGACGGTCACCGAGGCCCGCTGCGGCATCGGCTACCTGCACACCGGCATCGAGAAGAACCTCGAGTACCGGAACTGGACGCAGGGCACCACGTTCGTGACGCGCATGGACTACCTGACGCCGTTCTTCAACGAGGCGGCGTACTGCCTGGGCGTCGAGAAGCTCCTCGGCATCGAGGACCAGATCCCGGACCGGGCCACGATCATCCGGGTCATGCTGATGGAGCTGAACCGGCTCTCCTCGCACCTGGTCGCCATCGCCACCGGCGGCATGGAGCTGGGCGCCACCACGATCATGATCTACGGCTTCCGTGATCGTGAACTGATTCTCGACATCTACGAGCTGATCACCGGCCTCAGGATGAACCACGCGTACATCCGCCCGGGCGGACTCGCCCAGGACCTGCCGCCGGGCGCGGTGGACCAGATCCGCGAGTTCGTGAAGAAGATGAAGAAGAACCTCCCGGAGTACGACAAGCTCGCCACCGGGAACCCCATCTTCAAGGGCCGCATGCAGGACGTCGGCTACCTCGACCTGGCCGGCTGCATGGCCCTCGGCGCCACCGGCCCCGTCCTCAGGTCCACCGGCCTCCCGCACGACCTGCGCAAGACCCAGCCGTACTGCGGTTACGAGACGTACGACTTCGACGTCCCGACCGCCGACACCTGCGACTCCTACGGGCGCTTCCTGATCCGGCTGGAGGAGATGCGCCAGTCGCTCCGCATCGTCGAGCAGTGCCTGGACCGGCTCCAGCCCGGCCCGGTCATGGTCGCCGACAAGAAGATCGCCTGGCCCGCCCAGCTCGCCCTGGGGCCGGACGGCCTCGGCAACTCCCTCGACCACATCAAGAAGATCATGGGCACCTCCATGGAGGCCCTGATCCACCACTTCAAGCTGGTCACCGAGGGCTTCCGGGTGCCGCCGGGACAGGCGTACACGGCGGTCGAGTCGCCCAAGGGCGAGCTGGGGGTGCATGTCGTCTCCGACGGCGGCACCCGCCCCTTCCGGGTCCACTTCCGCGACCCGTCCTTCACCAATCTGCAGGCCATGGCGGCGATGTGCGAGGGCGGCCAGGTCGCCGACGTCATCGTCGCCGTGGCGTCCATCGACCCCGTGATGGGAGGCGTCGACCGGTGACCACCTCTTCTTCGGAGCGGGGCGTCAGCCTGGGCATGCCGGAACTGCCCGCGCCCGCCTACCCGGACGACGTCCGGGCCCGGCTGGAGACCGACGCGCGCGAGGTCATCGCCCGCTACCCGGACTCCCGGTCCGCCCTCCTGCCGTTGCTGCACCTCGTGCAGTCGGAGGAGGGACACGTCACGCGCACCGGGATGCAGTTCTGCGCGGACATGCTGGGCCTCACCACCGCCGAGGTCACCGCGGTCGCCACCTTCTACACCATGTACCGGCGCGGGCCGAGCGGCGACTACCAGGTCGGCGTGTGCACCAACACGCTGTGCGCGGTGATGGGCGGCGACGCCATCTTCGAGTCGCTCCAGGAGCACCTGGGCGTCGGCAACGGCGAGACCACCGAGGACGGCAAGGTCACCCTGGAGCACATCGAGTGCAACGCGGCCTGCGACTTCGCACCGGTTGTGATGGTCAACTGGGAGTTCTTCGACAACCAGACCCCGGCGAGCGTCAAGGCCCTCGTCGACGACCTGCGCGCGGGCCGGCCCGTGACACCCACGCGCGGTGCGCCGCTGTGCACCTTCAAGGAGACCGCCCGGATCCTGGCGGGCTTCCCCGACGAGCGGGACGGCGCCGTCGCGGCCGGCGGCAGCGCGGGTCCCGCCTCCCTGGCCGGGCTCAAGCTCGCCAAGGGCGAGGCGCCCGCCGCGCGCGTGGTGCACCCGCGGGACGGCGGGCCGCAGGACGCGCCGCAGGACCGGGCCGTGCACGACCCGTCCCCGACGGAACACCTCAGCTCGCACGACGCGCCGCAGGACACATCGGCATCCGACCCTTCCAACCCGGCAGGGCCTACCGCCGAGGAGGGGGAGTGATGACCGTGGCAGCCGAGATCAAGGGCAGCAGCCCGGAGAAGCTGCTCGCACCCGTGCTGTCGGCCTTCTGGGACGAGGACGAGTCGTGGACTCTCGACGTCTACCGGAGGCACGAGGGGTACGAGGGACTCCGCAAGGCGCTGGCGATGGCGCCGGACGACCTGATCGCGTACGTCAAGGAGTCCGGTCTGCGTGGACGCGGCGGTGCCGGGTTCCCGACGGGGATGAAGTGGCAGTTCATTCCTCAGGGGGACGGCAAGCCTCACTATCTAGTTGTCAACGCCGACGAGTCGGAGCCGGGGACCTGCAAGGACATCCCGCTCCTCTTCGCGAACCCGCACAGCCTCATCGAGGGCATCGTCATCGCGTGTTACGCCATCAGGTCTTCGCATGCCTTCATCTATCTGCGTGGTGAAGTCGTCCCAGTGCTGCGGCGGTTGCACGAGGCCGTGCGCGAGGCCTACGCGGCCGGCTTTCTCGGCGAGAACATCCTGGGCAGCGGACTCGATCTCGAACTCACCGTGCACGCGGGCGCGGGCGCGTACATCTGCGGTGAGGAGACCGCACTGCTCGACTCGCTCGAAGGCCGCCGGGGTCAACCGCGGCTCCGTCCCCCCTTTCCTGCCGTCGCGGGCCTCTACGCGTGCCCGACTGTGGTGAATAACGTCGAATCGATCGCTTCAGTTCCCGCCATCCTGAACAAGGGCAAGGACTGGTTCAGGTCGATGGGCAGCGAGAAGTCCCCGGGCTTCACGCTCTACTCGCTCAGCGGCCACGTCGCGGGCCCCGGCCAGTACGAGGCCCCGCTCGGCATCACGCTGCGCCAGCTCCTCGACATGAGCGGCGGCATGCGCCCCGGTCACCGGCTGAAGTTCTGGACACCGGGCGGCTCCTCGACGCCGATGTTCACCGACGAGCACCTCGACGTCCCCCTCGACTACGAAGGAGTGGGCGCCGCCGGTTCCATGCTCGGCACGAAGGCGCTCCAGTGCTTCGACGAGACGACCTGCGTGGTGCGCGCCGTCACCCGCTGGACCGAGTTCTACGCCCACGAGTCCTGCGGCAAGTGCACACCCTGCCGCGAAGGGACGTACTGGCTCGTCCAGTTGCTGCGCGACATCGAGGCCGGCAAGGGACAGATGTCAGACCTCGACAAGCTGAACGACATCGCCGACAACATCAACGGCAAGTCCTTCTGCGCCCTCGGCGACGGTGCCGCCTCGCCGATCTTCTCCTCGCTCAAGTACTTCCGCGAGGAGTACGAGGAGCACATCACGGGCCGCGGCTGCCCCTTCGACCCGGCCAAGTCGACGGCCTGGGCCGACCGCACGGAGGTGAAGGCATGACCGTGACCACCAATGCTCCCTCGGGTGGGGGAGAAGCGGCCCTCCCGCCGGAGGATCTCGTCACGCTCACGATCGACGGCGCCGAGATCAGCGTGCCCAAGGGCACCCTGGTCATCCGGGCCGCCGAGCAGCTCGGCATCGAGATCCCCCGGTTCTGCGACCACCCCCTCCTCGACCCGGCCGGCGCCTGCCGCCAGTGCATCGTCGAGGTCGAGGGCCAGCGCAAGCCGATGGCGTCGTGCACCATCACCTGCACCGACGGGATGGTGGTGAAGACGCAGCTCACCTCGCCCGTCGCCGAGAAGGCCCAGCACGGTGTGATGGAGCTGCTCCTCATCAACCACCCGCTGGACTGCCCGGTCTGCGACAAGGGCGGCGAGTGCCCCCTGCAGAACCAGGCGATGTCGCACGGTCAGGCCGACTCCCGCTTCGAGGGCAAGAAGCGGACCTACGAGAAGCCCGTGCCGATCTCCACGCAGGTCCTGCTCGACCGCGAGCGCTGCGTGCTGTGCGCGCGCTGCACCCGGTTCTCCAACCAGGTCGCGGGCGACCCGATGATCGAGTTGATCGAGCGGGGCGCGCTCCAGCAGGTCGGTACCGGCGAGGGCGACCCCTTCGAGTCGTACTTCTCCGGCAACACCATCCAGATCTGCCCGGTCGGCGCGCTCACCTCGGCGGCGTACCGGTTCCGCTCCCGGCCCTTCGACCTGATCTCCTCGCCCTCCGTGTGCGAGCACTGCTCCGGCGGCTGCGCCACCCGCACCGACCACCGGCGCGGCAAGGTCATGCGGCGCCTCGCGGCCAACGAGCCCGAGGTCAACGAGGAGTGGATCTGCGACAAGGGGCGCTTCGGCTTCCGGTACGCCCAGCAGCGGGACCGGCTCAGCACGCCCCTGGTGCGCAACGCCGAGGGCGAGCTGGAGCCGGCCTCCTGGCCGGAGGCGCTGCAGATCGCCGCGCAGGGACTGCTCGCCTCCAGGGGCCGCACCGGGGTCCTGACCGGCGGGCGGCTCACCGTCGAGGACGCGTACGCCTACAGCAAGTTCGCGCGCGTGGCGCTCGACACCAACGACATCGACTTCCGCGCGCGCGTGCACAGCGCCGAGGAGGCCGACTTCCTGGCCGCTCACGTCGCCGGCCGCGGCCGTGACCTCGGGGGAGGTTCCGGCGTCACGTACACGTCGCTGGAGAAGGCGCCCGCGGTCCTGCTGGTCGGCTTCGAGGCCGAGGAGGAGGCGCCCGGCGTCTTCCTCAGGCTGCGCAAGGCCTGGCGCAAGCACGGGCAGAAGGTCTTCTCCCTGGCCACGCACGCCACACGGGGCCTGGAGAAGGCGGGCGGCACCCTGCTCCCCGCAGCTCCCGGCACGGAGACCGAGTGGCTGGACGCCCTCGCGAGCGCCGTCGGTCTGGAGGAGGGCGGAGCCGAGGCGGCCGCGGCCCTGCGCGCCGAGGGCGCCGTGATCGTCGTCGGTGAACGGCTGGCGTCCGTGGCCGGCGGCCTCACCTCCGCCGTACGGACCGCGGCGGCGACCGGCGCCGAGCTGGTGTGGATCCCGCGCCGGGCCGGAGAACGCGGCGCCATCGAGGCGGGCGCGCTGCCGTCGCTGCTGCCCGGCGGGCGTCCGGCGACCGACCCGCGCGCGCGTGAGGAGGTCGCCGCCCTGTGGGGCCTGGCCGACCTTCCGCACCGCTACGGCCGCGACACCGGCGAGATCGTCGAGGCCGCGGCCCGGGGCGAACTCCAGGCGCTGCTGGTGGCGGGCGTGGAGGTCGCCGACCTGCCCGACCCCACGCGCGCGCGTGCGGCACTCGACGAGGCCGGGTTCGTGGTGTCGCTGGAGCTGCGGCCCAGCGAGGTCACCGAGCGCGCCGACGTGGTCCTGCCCGTCGCGGCGGTCGCCGAGAAGCCCGGCACCTTCCTCAACTGGGAGGGCAGGGTGCGCTTCTTCGAGGCCGCGCTCAAGCCCGACCAGATGACGCGCCGTCTCGCTCCCGCCGACGCCCGCGTCCTGCAGATGCTGGCCGACGCCATGGACGTACACCTGGGCCTGCCCGATCTGCGCACCACGCGCGCGGAGATCGACCGGCTCGGCACCTGGGACGGACCGCGGGGCGGCGAGCCCCTGCAGACCGCGGGCGCGCTGCCGCGACCGGCCGCCGGAGAGGCCGTCCTGGCCGGACACCGGCTGCTGCTCGACCAGGGACTGCTCCAGCAGGGCGACGAGGCGCTGGCCGGCACCCGGCACGCCGCCCGCGCGCGCGTGTCGGCCGCCACGGCCGCCGAGGCGGGTGTCAAGGACGGCGACGTCCTCGCCGTCACCGGACCGGCCGGGACCGTCGCCTTCCCGCTCCAGGTCACCGAGATGCCCGACCGGGTGGTCTGGCTCCCGCTGAACTCGGCCGGCAGCGGCGTCGCCTCCGACGCCGGGGTACTGCCCGGAACCCTCGTCCGCATCGGTCCGGCGACGTCCGCGGGCGCCGCCCCCAAGGAGGTGGAGGCATGAGCCCGTACCTCGCCGCTGAAGACCTCTCGATGTTCGGCACCGACCCCTGGTGGCTGGTCGTCATCAAGGCGGTGTTCTGCTTCGCCTTCCTGATGGTGACCGTGCTGTTCTCCATCGTGTGGGAGCGCAAGGTCGTCGCCTGGATGCAGCTGCGCATCGGCCCGAACCGGCACGGCCCCTGGGGCATGCTCCAGTCGCTCGCCGACGGCATCAAGCTGATGCTCAAGGAAGACGTCGTCGTCAAGCGCGCCGACAAGGCGGTCTACATCCTCGCGCCGATCGTGGCGGCCATCCCGGCGTTCATGGCGATCGCGGTGATCCCCTTCGGACCGGCCGGCAACGAGGTCTCGATCTTCGGCCACCGCACCGCCATGCAGCTCACCGACCTGCCGATCGCGATGCTGTTCATCCTGGCGGTCGCCTCGGTCGGCATCTACGGCATCGTGCTCGCCGGCTGGAGCTCCGGATCGACGTACCCACTGCTCGGCGGACTGCGGTCCTGCGCCCAGATGATCTCCTACGAGATCGCGATGGGCGCCGCGTTCGCCTCGGTGTTCCTCTACTCCGGTTCGATGTCCACCTCGGAGATCGTCGCCCAGCAGAACGACCGCTGGTACATCGTGCTGCTGCCGGTCTCCTTCATCCTCTACATCGTCACGATGGTCGGCGAGACCAACCGCGCCCCCTTCGACATGCCCGAGTCCGAGGGCGACCTGGTGGGCGGCTTCAACACCGAGTACTCGTCGATCAAGTTCGCGATGTTCATGCTCGCCGAGTACGTGAACATGGTGACGGTCTCGGCGGTCGCCACCACGCTCTTCCTCGGCGGCTGGCGGGCCCCCTGGCCGATCAGCACCTTCTGGGAGGGCGCCAACCACGGCTGGTGGCCGCTGCTCTGGTTCGTGGTCAAGGTCCAGCTGCTGCTGTTCTTCTTCATCTGGCTGCGCGGCACCCTGCCCCGGGTCCGCTACGACCAGTTGATGAAGCTCGGCTGGAAGGTCCTCATCCCGGTCTCCCTGGTCTGGCTGATGCTGGTCGCGACCGTGCGGGCCCTCAGGAACGAGAACTACGGCTTCAGCGACATCGCCCTCTACATCGGCGGCGGCGTCCTGGTCCTGCTGCTGTTGTCCTTCCTCGTGGACATGTACCGCGACAAGGGCGGCAAGGCCGCCGAACCGCCGGCCGAGGCGGAGGCCGCCTTCGACCCGATGGCCGGTGGATTCCCCGTCCCGCCGATGCCCGGGCAGGCGGTGCCACCGGTGCCGAGGCGCCGTCCCCGCCGGGAGCGGGAGCTGATTGTCAGTGGCGGGCCCGATACTCACAGTGACGGACCTGTGGGCGGATCTACGGATGGAAAGGAGGCGTCCGATGACTGAGGAGCAGAAGGAACCCATGGAACACCCGGAAGGCAAGGCGACCGACCCCGGTTTCATGAACCCCGTGGCCGGCTTCGGCGTGACCTTCAAGGCCATGTTCAAGAAGCGGCTGACCGAGCAGTACCCGGAGCAGCAGAAGACCACCGCTCCGCGCTTCCACGGACGGCACCAGCTCAACCGCCATCCGGACGGCCTGGAGAAGTGCGTCGGCTGCGAGTTGTGCGCCTGGGCCTGTCCCGCCGACGCCATCTACGTGGAGGGCGCGGACAACACCGACGAGGAGCGCTACTCGCCGGGCGAGCGGTACGGCCGCGTCTACCAGATCAACTACGCCCGCTGCATCCTGTGCGGCCTGTGCATCGAGGCCTGCCCCACGCGCGCGCTGACGATGACCAACGAGTTCGAACTTGCCGACTCCAGCCGTGCCAACCTCATCTTCACCAAGGACCAGCTGCTCGCCGGTCTGGAGGAGGGCATGGTCGACTCGCCGCACGCCATCTACCCGGGCACCGACGAGCAGGACTACTACCGGGGCCTGGTGACCGAGGCCGCGCCCGGCACGGTCCAGCAGGCCGCCCACTCCGAGGGGGAGGTCGTCCAGGAGGGCGACTCGACCTTCGGCGGGACGGAGCCGGCGTCGGAGGAGGTGATCCGCCGATGAGCGCGCAGCTCGCCGCCTACTCGACTTCCACCGGCGAGGCCGTCCAGTTCTGGATCCTCGGCACGGTCGCGGTGATCGGCGCCCTGTGCACCGTCTTCATGAAGAAGGCCGTGCACAGCGCGCTGTGCCTCGCCGGGACCATGATCGTCCTGGCGGTGTTCTACCTCGCCAACGGTGCCTACTTCCTCGGCATCGTGCAGATCGTCGTCTACACCGGCGCCATCATGATGCTGTTCCTGTTCGTGGTGATGCTCGTCGGCGTCACGGCGGCGGACTCGCTGAAGGAGACCATCAAGGGGCAGCGCTGGCTGGCCCTGCTGTCCGGGCTCGGCTTCGGCATCCTGCTGGTCGCCGGCATCGGCAACGCCTCCGTCACCGAGTTCACCGGTCTCGCCCAGGCCAACGCGAACGGCAACGTGGAGGGCATCGCGTCCCTCGTCTTCACCAAGTACGTCTTCGCCTTCGAGATCACCGGCGCCCTGCTCATCACGGCCGCCGTCGGCGCCATGGTGCTCACCCACCGCGAGCGCACCGAGCGTGCCAAGACCCAGCGCGAGCTGTCCGAGCAGCGCGTCCGCGAGGGCAAGCACCTGCCACCGCTGCCGGCCCCCGGCGTGTACGCCCGGCACAACGCGGTCGACATCGCGGGCCTGCTGCCCGACGGCACCCCGTCCGAGCTGACGGTCAGCAAGACGCTGCGGGACCGGGGCCAGATCCGCGACGTGTCGATGGAGGCGCTGGGCGATCTGAAGGCGCTGGAGCAGCGGTCCGAAGAGCGGCTGGAACGCAAGGCCGTCGGCCCGGCGGGGTCCGGGCGGTCCGAGGAGGCGCCGAAGTGAATCCCGTCAACTACCTCTACCTCGCGGCCCTGTTGTTCACGATCGGCGCCACCGGCGTGCTGATCCGGCGCAACGCGATCGTGGTCTTCATGTGCATCGAGCTGATGCTCAACGCCTGCAACCTCGCGTTCGTCGCCTTCTCCCGGATGCACGGCAACCTCGACGGCCAGATCATCGCCTTCTTCACGATGGTCGTCGCCGCCGCGGAGGTCGTGGTCGGGCTCGCGATCATCGTGTCCCTGTTCCGTTCCCGCCACTCGGCCTCGGTCGACGACGCCAGCCTGATGAAGCTGTGAGGGGCTGCTGAAACGTGGAGAACCTGATTGCGCTGCTGGTGGCGGCGCCCCTGCTCGGAGCGGTCGTCCTGCTGTGCGGCGGACGCCGGCTGGACCGCGTCGGCCACTGGATCGGCACCCTGCTGGCCGCCGTGTCCTTCGTGCTCGGCGTGGTCCTCTTCGCCGACCTGCTCGGCAGCGGCGCCGAGGACCGCACCCTGACGCAGCACCTGTTCAGCTGGATCCCGGTGGAGGGTTTCCAGGCCGACGTCGCCTTCCGGCTCGACCAGCTGTCGATGACGTTCGTCCTGCTGATCACCGGCGTCGGCTCGCTCATCCACCTGTACTCGGTCGCGTACATGGAGCACGACGAGCGCCGCCGCCGCTTCTTCGGCTATCTGAACCTGTTCCTCGCGGCGATGCTGATCCTCGTCCTCGCCGACAACTACCTGCTGCTGTACGTCGGCTGGGAGGGCGTCGGTCTCGCCTCCTACCTGCTGATCGGCTTCTGGCAGCACAAGCCCAGCGCCGCGACGGCCGCGAAGAAGGCCTTCCTGGTCAACCGCGTCGGCGACATGGGCCTGTCCATCGGCATCATGCTGATGTTCCTGTGGTTCGGCACCTTCGCCTTCGGGCCGGTGCTCGGCGGCCACGGGGAGGCCGGACTCGCGGCCGGGGCGGACGAGGGCAAGCTCACCGCGATCGCCCTGATGCTGCTGCTCGCCGCCTGCGGCAAGTCCGCCCAGGTGCCGCTGCAGTCCTGGCTCGGGGACGCGATGGAGGGCCCGACCCCGGTCTCGGCCCTCATCCACGCCGCGACCATGGTGACGGCGGGCGTGTACCTGATCGTCCGCTCCGGCGCCATCTTCAACGGCGCGCCCGACGCGCAACTGGTCGTCACCATCGTGGGCGCGGTCACGCTGCTCTTCGGTGCGATCGTCGGTTGTGCCAAGGACGACATCAAGAAGGCGCTGGCCGGTTCGACCATGTCGCAGATCGGCTACATGGTGCTCGCCGCGGGCCTCGGCCCCATCGGCTACGTCTTCGCGATCATGCACCTGGTGACGCACGGCTTCTTCAAGGCCGGGCTGTTCCTCGGCGCCGGCTCCGTCATGCACGGCATGAACGACGAGGTCGACATGCGCCGCTACGGCGGACTGCGCAAGTACATGCCGGTCACCTTCGTCACCTTCGGCCTCGGCTACCTCGCCATCATCGGCTTCCCGGGCCTGTCCGGCTTCTTCTCCAAGGACAAGATCATCGAGGCGGCGTTCGCCAAGGGCGGCACCGAGGGCTGGATCCTCGGCGCCTGCGCCCTGCTGGGCGCGGCCATCACCGCGTACTACATGACGCGCGTGATGCTGATGACGTTCTTCGGCGAGGAGCGCTGGCGCAACGCCCCGACGCCGTCGCCGGCCAAGCCCGACGTGGAGCCCGCCGCCGAGACGCGCGGCGCGTACGAGCCGCCGCACCCGCACGAGTCGCCGGGGCTCATGACGATCCCGATGATCGTGCTGGCCGTCGGCTCGGTCGGCGCCGGTGCCTTCTTCAGCATCGGCGACCGCTTCCTGCACTGGCTGGAGCCCATCACCGGACACAGCCACGGCGACTCGCCGATCAGCGCCGGGGCGGTCACCGGGGCGACGGTGGCCTGCATGGTCATCGGCGTCGCCGTCGCCTGGGCGCAGTACGGGCGCCGCCCGGTCCCGGCCGTCGCCCCGCGCGGGTCGCTGCTCACCCGGGCCGCCCGCCGCGACCTGCTCCAGGACGACTTCAACCACGTGGTCCTGGTCCGCGGCGGCGAGCACCTCACGCGCTCCCTGGTCTACGTCGACCACACCCTGGTCGACGGAGTCGTCAACGGCACGGCGGCCTCGGTCGGCGGCCTGTCCGGGCGGATGCGCAAGCTGCAGAACGGCTTCGCGCGCTCGTACGCGGTCTCGATGTTCGGCGGTGCGGCACTCCTCGTCGCCGCGACCCTGCTGATGAGGGCGGTCTGATACCGATGTCCTTTCCCCTGCTGACAGTCACGGCGGCCCTCCCGGCCGTCGGGGCGATCGCCACGGCAGCCGTGCCGGCCGCGAAACGCACCGCGGCCAAGTGGCTGGCGCTGCTGGTCTCGCTGGCCACGCTCGGGCTGGCCGTCGCGGTCCTGGTCCGCTTCGACCCCGACGGCGACCGCTACCAGCTCACCGAGTCCCATGCCTGGATCGCGGACTTCGGCGTCCGGTACGAACTGGGCGTGGACGGCATCGCGGTGGCGCTGATCGCGCTGACCGCCCTGCTGATCCCGTTCATCATCCTCGCGGGCTGGCACGACGCCGACCCGCTGGAGACCGGCAGCAGCCGGTGGCGGCCGACGCAGGGTTTCTTCGCCCTGATCCTGGCCGTCGAGGCGATGGTGCTCATCTCTTTCGAGGCCACCGACGTCTTCCTCTTCTACATCTTCTTCGAAGCCATGCTGATCCCGCTGTACTTCCTGATCGGCGGCTTCGGGGACCGTGCCCACGAGCACGGTGAGAAGACGGCGGCGACCCAGCGGTCGTACGCCGCGGTGAAGTTCCTCCTCTACAACCTGGCCGGCGGTCTGATCATGCTGGCCGCGGTGATCGGCCTCTACGTGGTCGCCGGGAACTTCTCGCTCACGGAGATCGCCGAGGCGCGGGCCAACGGCTCGCTGGACATGGCGGCCAACACCGAGCGCTGGCTGTTCCTCGGCTTCTTCTTCGCCTTCGCGGTGAAGGCGCCGCTGTTCCCGCTGCACACCTGGCTGCCCAACGCCATGGGGGAGTCGACCGCGCCGGTCGCCGTGCTCATCACGGCGGTCGTCGACAAGGTCGGCACCTTCGCGATGCTCCGCTTCTGCCTCCAGCTCTTCCCGGAGGCCAGCAAGTGGGCGACACCGGTCATCCTGGTCCTGGCGGTCATCAGCATCATCTACGGCGCGCTGCTCGCGGTCGGCCAGCGCGACATCAAGCGGCTGATCGCCTACGCGTCGATCTCGCACTTCGGCTTCATCATCATGGGCATCTTCGCGATGACCAGCCAGGGCCAGTCCGGCGCCACGCTGTACATGGTCAACCACGGCATCTCGACCGCGGTGCTGATGCTGATCGCCGGGTTCCTGATCTCGCGGCGCGGCTCGCGGCTCATCGCCGACTTCGGCGGTGTGCAGAAGGTCGCCCCGATCCTGGCCGGCACCTTCCTGATCGGCGGCCTGGCGACGCTGTCGCTGCCGGGGCTGGCGCCCTTCGTCAGTGAGTTCCTGGTCCTGGTCGGCACGTTCACCCGCTATCCGGTGATCGGCATCATCGCCACCCTCGGCATCGTCCTCGCCGCGCTCTACACCCTCGTCCTCTACCAGCGGACGATGACGGGCCCGGTGAAGGCGGAGGTGAACGGCATGCCCGACCTGCGGGTGCGCGAGCTGGTGGTCGTGGCACCGCTGGTGGCGCTGCTGATCTTCCTGGGCGTCTTCCCCAAGCCCGTGACGGACATCGTCAACCCGGCGGTGGAGCAGACCATGTCCGACGTACACAAAACGGACCCCCAGCCTGAGGTGGAGGCGGCCAAGTGAGCGCAACAGCCGTCCACAGCCTGTGGACAACGGCGGCGACGGCGGCCGACCCGATCTCCAAGATCGACGCGCCGAAGATCGAGTACGGGCAGCTTTCGCCCGTCCTCATCGTCCTCGGCGCGGCGATCATCGGAATCCTGGTCGAGGCCTTCGTGCCGCGCCGGACCCGCTACTACGCGCAGATGTTCGTGTCCGCCGTCGCGCTGATCGCGGCGTTCGCCGCGATCGTCGCGCTCGCGGCGGGCGGGTACGGCACGACCAAGGCAGGCATCGCGGCGATGGGCGCCGTCGCCGTCGACGGACCGGCCCTGTTCCTGCAGGGCACCATCCTGCTGACCAGCCTGGTCGGCCTGTTCACCTTCGCCGAGCGGCGCCTCGACCCGGAGCAGCACGGCAACCGCGTCGACTCCTTCGCCGCGCAGGCGGCCGCCGTACCCGGCAGCGAGAGCGAGCAGAAGGCGGTCAAGGCGGGCTTCACCACCACCGAGGTGTTCCCGCTCCTGCTCTTCGCCGTCGCCGGCATGCTGGTCTTCCCGGCGGCCAACGACCTGCTGACGCTCTTCGTGGCCCTGGAGGTCTTCTCCCTCCCGCTGTACCTGCTGTGCGCGCTGGCCCGCCGCAAGCGGCTCATGTCGCAGGAAGCGGCGGTCAAGTACTTCCTGCTCGGTGCCTTCGCCTCCGCGTTCACCCTGTTCGGCATCGCCCTGCTCTACGGCTATGCGGGCTCCATGTCGTACGGCACGATCGCCCAGGTCGTCGACGGCACCGTCCAGAACGTCACCCCGGCGCTCGCGAACACCATGGGCAACGACGCGCTGCTGCTCGTGGGCTCCGCGCTGATCGTCATGGGCCTGCTGTTCAAGGTGGGCGCCGTGCCGTTCCACATGTGGACGCCGGACGTGTACCAGGGCGCGCCGACGCCCGTGACCGGCTTCATGGCGGCGGCGACCAAGGTGGCCGCCTTCGGCGCCCTGCTCCGCATCCTCTACGTCGTCCTGCCCGGCCTGCGCTGGGACTGGCGGCCGGTGATGTGGGGCGTGGCGATCATCACGATGCTGGCCGGTGCGATCGTCGCGATCACGCAGACCGACATCAAGCGGCTGCTGGCGTACTCGTCGATCGCGCACGCGGGCTTCATCCTCGCCGGTGTCATCGCGACCACGCCGGAGGGCATCTCGTCCGTCCTCTTCTACCTGGCCGCGTACTCCTTCGTCACGATCGGCGCCTTCGCGGTCGTCACGCTGGTGCGCGACGCGGGCGGCGAGGCGACGCACCTGTCGAAGTGGGCCGGGCTGGGCCGCAGGTCCCCGCTGGTGGCGGCCGTGTTCGCGGTGTTCCTGCTGGCCTTCGCCGGCATCCCGCTGACCTCCGGGTTCTCGGGCAAGTTCGCCGTGTTCAAGGCGGCGGCGGAGGGCGGCGCGGCCCCGCTGGTCGTGATCGGTGTGATCTCGTCGGCGATCGCCGCGTTCTTCTACATCCGCGTGATCGTGCTCATGTTCTTCAGCGAACCGCGCCCGGAGGGTCCGACCGTCGCGGTGCCGTCCCCGCTGACGATGACGGCCATCGCCGTGGGCGTGGCGGTCACGGTGGTGCTCGGCGTGGCACCGCAGTACTTCCTGGACCTGGCGGGACAGGCGGGAGTGTTCGTGCGCTGACACCGCGCCCGCGGTACCGCGGCAGTGCGGCTGTGGTCCGGCACCTCTTCGCAGGGGTGCCGGACCACAGCCGTGTGTGCGGGGGTTACTCGCCGCCGCGGCGCGGTGTGATGCCGGTCAGGTCCAGATCCATCGGGAAGGGCGCGCTCACCTTCATGCGTTCGCGGAAGATGCCGACGCTGGTGTAGGCACCGGTGGTGGGCTCCAGCTCGAAGGCGTGGACGACGGCGAGGCCCTTCTCGTTCTCCACCCGCCAGTAATGGCCGATACCGGCCCGGGCGTACTTCACGGGCTTGGTCTCGCGGTCCCGGGAGACGGACTCCACGGAGACGACCTCGATGGCCAGGGTGACGGCCTCGGCGGGGTAGCGGGTCTGCTCCGGGTCGTCCACCACGTCGCCTCGCACGACGATCACGTCCGGTTCGGGCCGGTTCTGCCGGTCGATGTCGATGGTGAGCTCTCGGACGACCTCGAACTCCGCCGGGGCGAGGGACTGAAGCTGCCAGTTGAGTCGACAGCGCGTGAGCGGAAAAGAGTCTGCGGACTCACGAAGACGAGGCTCCCGTCGATCAGCTCCGTGTGCGGAGGCAGGTTCGGAAGCCGGTCCAGGTCGTCCGCGGTCCAGCCGCCCTCCGGCGGGATCGCTTAGTCGGGCGTGGACGCCTTCGGTGAGACGCTCATCAGTGCTCCCATGGGACGGAGTCTCGCGGGTGCAATCAGACTGTCCGCCGGAAACGGGCGGGTCTCCCGCGAACGTGTGAACGATCGCCGTGTCCTTGACGCAGGCCGCCTCGGGCAGCCTGTGGATAACTCCGGGGCTGTCGGTGCGGGCCCCTATCGTTGAGGCAGTGGTCGGGGCAGGACGGACCAGACAGACCGGACGGGCGAGGCAGTATCCACGGGGGACCAGACGATGGGCGGGACGGGCGTGATCGGCGAGATGACAGAGACGGCGCAGGTGAGGGACGGGGACAGCGAGGCGCTGGCCACCCTGCACCGGGTCTTCGGGTACGACGCTTTCCGCGGCGAGCAGGAGGCGGTCGTTGAGCACGTGATCGCCGGTGGTGACGCCGTCGTGCTCATGCCCACCGGTGGCGGAAAGTCGCTGTGCTACCAGATTCCGTCCCTGGTCAGGCCCGGGACGGGAATCGTGGTCTCGCCGCTGATCGCATTGATGCAGGACCAGGTCGACGCGCTGCGGGCGCTCGGTGTGCGGGCCGGGTTCATGAACTCCACGCAGGACTTCGACGAGCGGCGCGTGGTGGAAGCGGAGTTCCTCGCCGGCGAGCTGGACCTGCTCTACCTGGCGCCCGAGCGGCTGCGCCTGGACAGCACCCTCGACCTGCTCTCCCGCGGCAAGATCTCCCTCTTCGCCATCGACGAGGCGCACTGCGTCTCCCAGTGGGGCCACGACTTCCGGCCCGACTACCTCGCCCTGTCGCTGCTCGGTGAGCGCTGGCCGGACGTGCCCCGGCTGGCGCTCACGGCGACGGCCACCGACGCCACCCACCGCGAGATCACCGAGCGGCTGAACATGCCGGCGGCGCGGCACTTCGTGGCCAGCTTCGACCGGCCCAACATCCAGTACCGGATCGTGCCGAAGTCCGACCCCAAGAAGCAGCTCCTGAGCTTCCTGCGCGAGGAGCACCCGGGGGACGCGGGCATCGTCTACTGCCTGTCGCGCAACTCCGTCGAGAAGACCGCCGAGTTCCTCTCGCGCAACGGCATCGAGGCGGTGCCCTACCACGCGGGCCTGGACGCGGGCACCCGCGCGGCGCACCAGTCGAGGTTCCTGCGTGAGGAAGGGCTGGTGGTCGTGGCGACCATCGCCTTCGGCATGGGCATCGACAAGCCGGACGTGCGGTTCGTCGCCCACCTGGACCTGCCCAAGTCGGTCGAGGGCTACTACCAGGAGACCGGGCGCGCGGGGCGGGACGGCCTGCCCTCCACGGCCTGGATGGCGTACGGCCTCAACGACGTCATACAGCAGCGCAAGCTGATCCAGTCCGGAGAGGGCGACGAGGCGTTCCGCCGCCGGGCACAGTCCCACCTGGACGCCATGCTCGCCCTGTGCGAGACCGCACGGTGCCGCCGCGGCCAGCTCCTCGCCTACTTCGGACAGGACCCGGACCGGGCCGGCTGCGGCAACTGCGACACCTGCCTGACCCCGCCCGAGACCTGGGACGGCACGGTGGCGGCGCAGAAGGTGCTGTCGACGGTGGTGCGGCTGAAGCGGGAGCGCGGGCAGAAGTTCGGCGCCGGGCAGATCATCGACATCCTGCTGGGCAAGCGCACCGCCAAGGTGATCCAGTTCGACCACGACCAGCTCTCCGTGTTCGGCATCGGCGAGGAGCTGACCGAGGGCGAGTGGCGGGGTGTCGCCCGGCAGCTGCTGGCCCAGGGCCTGCTCGCGGTCGAGGGGGAGTACGGCACGCTGGTGCTGACCGAGACCAGCGGCGAGGTCCTGCGGCGGGAGCGCGAGGTGCCGCTGCGCAAGGAGCCCAAGAAGCCCGCCGCGACCCGGTCGGCGGGCGGCGGACGCGGTGACCGCAAGGCGAAGGCCGCCGCTGCCGAGCTGCCCACGGAGCTGGTCCCCGCCTTCGAGGCGCTGCGTGCCTGGCGCGCGGAACAGGCCCGTGAGCAGGGCGTCCCGGCGTACGTCATCTTCCACGACGCCACCCTCCGGGAGATCGCCACCGTCTGGCCCACCTCGATGGCGCAGCTCGGGGGCATCAGCGGCGTCGGTGAGAAGAAGCTGGCGACGTACGGGGAGGGCGTGATCGAGGTGCTGGCCGGACTGGAGGGACCGGCCACCGTGCCGGCGCCCGCGCCGGACTCTCCGGCCGGCCCTGCCACCGCTTCCGGCTCGCACTCCGGCGCGGACGACTGGCCCGAGCACGAGCCGGAGCCGGAGCCGGAGCCCGACGACTGGATATAGGCACTCGCTGGGACCAGTCCTCCCGGGTCCAGGTCCCTGTGTCCGTCCGCGGCGTCACAACGCCCGGGTCGCGTACGCCCTGACGTCGGCGTCTGTGTCACCGGTGACGGTCGCGAGCGCCGTACGGGCGTCCTCGGTGGTGGCCGTGTGCCGGGTCAGGGCGAGGACGGCCGCCTTGCGGACGTCGGCGTTCCGGTCGGCGAGGGCCTTGGCGAGGACGGGGACCGCACGGCGGGAGTCGGCGGCGGACAGCGCGGTGGCCGCACCCGCCCGCACCTGCCAGGCCGGGTCGGACAGCGCGGTGACCGCACGGGCCGCCAGCGGGGCGGGGCAGCCCGTGTCCGCCAGGGCCGCGAGGGCGGCGCCGCGGACCAGGACGTCGGGGTCCTCGGTGAGCCGGTCGAGGGCACCGCCGGTGCGGGGAGCCGCCCGCAGCGTCCCCAGCGCCTTGGCGACCGCGACCCGCACCTCGCGGGACGAGTCGTCGGCGGCCGGGGAGAGCGACTCCGCGTCGTCCAGCGAGACCAGCCCGCGCACCGCCTCGATGCGCACCGGGACCTCGGGGTCGCCGAGGGCCGCGGCGAACGTGCCGGCGTCGCCCAGCCGCAGGATGCGCAGCAGGTCGAGGGCGGTGGCGCGGACGACCGGGTCGGTCTGGGCCAGTGCTTCGGCGAGGGGCTCGCCCAGGGCGGGTTCGGGCGTCAGCGTCTCGGCCAGTTCACGCAGGGACGCGGCCGCGGCGGAGCGCACCTCGCCGTCGGGATCGGACAGAGCGGCGGCGAGCGCCGGACCGGTACCGGCCGGGACCGTCTCGGTGAGCACGGTGACCGCCGTACGCCGGACGCCCGGTTCGAGGTCGGACAGGTACGGGCGGAGGGCGCCGAGGTCGGGCTCGCTCTCGGCCAGGGCGAGCAGTTCCAGCAGCCTGGGGGAACCGGCGGCGCCCGGCTCGGCGGTCGCGGTGACCGCGGTGGCCGTGGGGGGGACCCCGGTGGCGCGGGGCGCGGCATCGCGGGCCCCGGCCGTCGCCACCTGTTCCGGGTGCACCTCGCCGAGGTGCCGGGAAGGACCGCCGACCGGCGTGAACTCGTCGATCGGCACCAGGTAGGGAGCCACGGGACGAGCCGTGAACTCCATCGCACCGGAGGGGGACTTGTGCAGATCGAGGTGGTGGAACCAGGCCGCGTCGTCGCGCTCGGGGATGTCGACGCGCTCGTGGTAGAGGCCCCAGCGGGACTCCGTGCGGGCCAGGGATGCCCTGGCGGCCATCTCCGCGCAGTCGCGGATGAAGGTGACCTCGGCGCAGCGCATCAGCTCGTGCGGGGTGCGGGCGCCCATCGCCGCGATGTCCGTGCGCATCCGCTCGAAGGACTCCAGGGCGAGCGACAGCCGGGCGCCGGATTTCGGCGGTGCCACGTAGTCGTTGACGAAGCGCCGCAGCTTGTACTCGACCTGGGGCTGCGGCGGGCCGTCGGGGTTGCGCAGCGGGCGGTAGACCAGCTCGTGCGCCTCGCGCAGCTGCTCGGGCGGCAGTTCGCCCGCGTAGGCCGTGTACCGGGCGGCGTCCGCGCCCGCCAAGTCGCCGAAGACGAACGCGCCGATCATGTAGTTGTGCGGTACGCAGGCCAGGTCACCGGCCGCGTAGAGGCGGGGGACGGTGGTGCGGGCGTGGTCGTCGACCCGGACGCCCGAGGCGGAGTGGCCACCGCACAGACCGATCTCGGAGATGTGCATCTCGACGTCGTGGGTGCGGTAGTCGTGCCCGCGGCCCGCGTGGAAGGTGCCGCGGGTCGGCCGTTCGGTGGAGTGCAGGATGGACTCCAGCGCGGAGACCGACTCCTCGGGGAGGTGGCTGAGCTTCAGATACACCGGACCTCGGTCGCTGGCGACCTCCGCCGCGAACTCGGCCATCATCTGGCCCGACCAGTAGTCGGAGTCGACGAAGCGCTCGCCGTGCCGGTTGACCTGGTAACCGCCGAAGGGGTTGGCGACGTAGGCGCAGGCGGGACCGTTGTAGTCCTTGATCAGCGGGTTGATCTGGAAGCACTCGATGCCGGTCAGTTCGGCGCCCGCGTGATAGGCCATGGCGTAGCCGTCACCGGCGTTGGTGGGGTTCTCGTAGGTGCCGTAGAGGTAGCCGGAGGCGGGCAGACCGAGCCGGCCCGCGGCACCGGTCGCGAGGATCACGGCACCCGCGCGGACGGTCACGAACCGCCCCGTGCGGGTGTTGAAGCCCGCCGCGCCCACCGCCCGCCCCTCCGCCGTCAGGACCCGCACCGGCATCACGCGGTTCTCGATGCGGATCCGCTCGCGCATCTCGCGCCGCCGCAGCTGCCGGTACAGGACCTTCTTGACGTCCTTGCCCTCCGGCATCGGCAGCACGTAGGAACCGGAGCGGTGCACCTGGCGGACCGCGTAGTCGCCGTGCTCGTCCTTCTCGAACTTCACGCCGTACGACTCCAGCCGCTGGACCATCGCGAAGCCGCGGGTGGCGGTCTGGCGGACGGTCGACTGGTCGACGATGCCGTCGTTGGCGCGGGTGATCTCGGCGACGTAGTCGTCGGGTTCGGCGCGGCCGGGGACGACGGCGTTGTTGACGCCGTCCATGCCCATGGCGAGGGCGCCGGAGTGGCGGACGTGGGCCTTCTCCAGCAGCAGTACGTCCGCACCGTGTTCGGCGGCGGTCAGCGCGGCCATGGTGCCGGCGGTACCGCCGCCGATGACGAGGACGTCGCAGGTGAGTTCTTCGGCGTCGGTGAGGGCGGGGATCTCCACCAGGTGGCCTTTCAGGTGCCGAGGGATGTCAGGACGTCGCGCCGCAGCGCCACGCGGGCCGGGTCGTCGTGCGCGGTGCGGTCCCGGGGGCGGGGCACGTCGCGTACGGCGATCAGGCGGCCGGCGCCGAGCAGGGCGACGCGGTCTCCGAGGAACAGGGCCTCGTCCACGTCGTGGGTGACGAAGACGACCGTGGCTCCCGTGCCGTGCAGTACCTCCACCAGCAGGTCCTGCATGCCGGCGCGGGTCTGGGCGTCGAGGGCGCCGAAGGGTTCGTCCATCAGGACGGCGCGGGGACGTCCGGCCAGCGCACGGGCCAGCTGGGCGCGCTGGCGCTGTCCCCCGGAGACACGGTGCGGCAGTTGCCCGGCCTGCGCGGCGAGGCCGACCCGCTCCAGCCAGGCCGTCGCCTGTCGCCGGCGTTCGGTGCGGGGCAGGCCCTGGATGGCGAGGGGGAGTTCGACGTTGGCGCGCAGGGTGCGCCAGGGCAGGAGGGCGTCCTCCTGGAAGACCAGTGCCCGGTCCGCGCCCGGGCCGTCCACGGGGCGCCCGTCCTGCTCCGCCGTCCCGGCCAGCGGCGGCAGCAGACCGGCCAGCGTGCGCAGCAGCGTCGACTTGCCGCAGCCCGAGGGCCCGACCACGGTGAGGATCTCGCCGCGGGAGACGTCGACGTCCACACCGCTCACCGCGGCGGCGTCCGGGCGTCCGAGGATGGCGTCGCGCAGCGTGAGCCGGGTGCCGCGGGGCGACGTCCCGGCGCCGGCCGACGGACGGGCCCCGGCACCGGTCCCGACCCGAGCCCCGATCCCAGCCCCGGCACCAGTCCCGGCCCCGGCACCAGTCCCGGCCCCAGCACCGGTCTCAGTGGACCCGGTCCCGGCGCCGGTCCCGGTGGTCCCGGTCTCAGTCTCGGACGAGGTGCTCATCGCGTGCCTCCTCGGGGTGGGCGCGGGTGTCCTCGGGTACGGCGGCGCGGGCGGGCGCCGCCGCCGCGCCGGGCCGCGCGGGGTTCGGACGGGTGGCGGGGGCGTACGCCGTGCGCGGCAGCCAGCGGGTCAGGCGGCGGCCCAGCAGTTCCACGGCCGTGGAGGTCAGCCAGCCGAGCACACCGATGGTGACCATGCCGACGAAGACGCCCGGGTAGTCGATCACCGTGTAGTCCTGCCAGGTGCGGTATCCCACGCCGTATTGACCGGAGATCATCTCGGCGGAGATCACACAGATCCACGAGACGCCGATGCCGACCGACAGACCACCGAAGACGCCGGGCAGCGCGCCCGGCAGGACCACCGAGCCGAGGATCCGCCACCGGCCGCCGCCCATGGTGCGGACCGCCTCCTCCCACACGGGGGTCAGTGCGCGCACCGCGTGCCGGGTGGAGACCAGGACGGGGAAGAAGGCGGCGGCGCAGGTGATGAAGACGATGCCCTGCTCGTTGGAGGGGAAGAGGAGGATCGCCACCGGGACGAGGGCGATGGCGGGAATGGGCCGGATCACTTCGAGGACCGGGCCGAGCAGGTCCTCGGCCAGCCGCGAGCGGGCCACCAGCACGCCCGTGGCCACGCCCAGGACTGCGGCGAGCAGGAAGCCGGTGAGGATGCGGGTCAGGCTGTCGGTGAGGTCGGTCCAGTAGTCGGGCCCCGCCAGCCGGTCGGCGAAGGTGTGGGCCACGTCGGTGACGGTGGGGAACTGCGAGAAGCGCAGCCACAGGTCGATGTCCTGGCTTGTCACCAGCTGCCACAGCCCCAGGGCGGCGGCGAGCGAGGCGATTCGCAGCGCGTACCGGGCGGAGCGCTTCACGACGCCCGCTCCAGTGCCTCGGCGTACGGGACGACGCGCGCTCCGCCGTGCCCGGCGACGTATGCCCGCGCGGTCTCCGGGGCGACGAAGGGCAGCAGGTCACCGCCGTCGGCCACCCACACCGCCTGGTCGGCGAACCACAGGGTGCCGGTGGTGGTGTCGGGGACGTAGGCGGCACGGACCTCGTCGCGGTGTCCGGCCACGTGCCGCAGCAGCGCGGTGGGGGAGGAGAAGGAGAGCGTCTTCCGCGCGCCCTTGGGCCAGACCTCGCCGGCCGGTTCCGGGGGCGTGGCGGCGAGCCGCTCGGCGTACTCGGCCGGTCCGAGCGCCTTCTTCACGTACTGGTCGTCGACGAAGGCGTCCACGTCCACGTCGCCGGTGAGTTTCGCGTCCTTGAGGACCGAGACGTCCTCCTTCAGGGCTGCGACGAGCTGCGGCTTGATCGCCGGGTCGAAGGTGGCGATGCCCTGGGCGCCGTTGTAGAGGTAGACGGTCTCGGCGGGCAGGCCGGTGGCCTTCGCGACCTTCTCGGCGGCGGCCACGGGATGCGCGTCCAGATAGTCGGTCGCCTGCGTCTGGGCCTTCAGGAACGCCTCCAGCACGGCGGGGCGCTTCTTCGCGAAGTCCTCGACGGCGGTGACCCCGTGGAAGGTGGGCAGGTTCAGCTGCGCCCCGTCGTACAGAGCCTTGGCCTTGCCCTGGTGCGCGAGCAGGCCGGGCCAGGCGACGAACTGCGACAGGGCGTCCGCGCTTCCCGCGTCCAGGGCCGAGGCGCCCACGGCGGGCTGCTGGTTGAGCTTCTCGATGTCCTCGGCGGGATCGAGACCGGCGCGTTGCAGGGCGCGTACGAGGGTCCCGTCGGCGGCCGAGCCGACGCTCGTCGAGACCTTCCTGCCCTTGAGGTCCTTCAGGGAGGTGAGAGAGGAACCGGGTGGGACGACGATGGTGTTGAGGCCGCCGCGGAGGTTGTAGCCGGTGACCGAGACCAGGCGGGTCGGCTTGCCGAGCTGCTTGCCGCGGGCCGCGTTGATGAGCAGGGGGAAGTCGCCCATCGAGCCGATGTCGATCTTCCCCGCGGTCATCTGGGCGGTGATGGGCGCGCCGGTCGCGTAGTCCTGCCAGTCGACCTTGTAGGTGACGCCGTCGCCGAGGGAGTTGAGCTGTTTCTCGAAGTAGCCGAGGGAGCGCAGGAGGGTGCCGGCGGTGACCGTGTTGATCGTCCTGGACTGGTAGCCGACCGTCACGGTGACCGTGGAGCCGTCCCCGTCGGCGGAGGCGTCTCCGCCGCAGGCGGTGAGGGAGAGGAGCAGGGCCACGGCGGCCGCGGCGGCGGGGAGTGCGGTGCGTTTCGCCTTCATGGGAGTCGGCCTCTCACCGGAGCAGGTAGGGCATGTTGACCGTGACCGCCCCGGTGGGGCAGCGGGCGGCGCACGGGCCGCAGTACCAGCACTCGTCGACGTGCATGTACGCCTTGCCGTTGCGCTCGTCGATGGCGAGGGAGTCCAGCGGGCACATGTCCACGCAGAGCGTGCAGCCTTCGATGCACTTCGACTCGTCGATGGTCACGGGCACGTCGGCCCGCTGGGGCGCCAAGGGCATGGCTGTCTCCAGGGAGGGTGCGCGAAAAGGGGGTTCAGCGGGTCACAGGGACCGGTGCAGCAGGCCGCTCATGGCGATGCGGTCGCCGCGGAAGCGGACGAACTCCAGGTCGACCGGGCGGCCGTCGGCGAGGTGGGTGAGCCGTTCCAGCATGAGGACCGCCGTGCCGCGCGGTGCCTCCAGTACGGCGGCGGAGTGCGCGTCGGCGGTGACGGCCTCCAGGGTGATCTCGGCGTGGCCGAGCGGCTTGCCGGTGACGGACTCCAGGAGCCGGAACACGTCGGTGTTCTCCAGGTCCGCGCCGAGCAGGGCGGTCCCGATGTCGAGGGGGAGGTAGGTGAGGTCCAGGGAAAGGGGGACGCCGTTGAGACGGCGCAGGCGTTCGATGTAGAGGACGTCGGCGCCGGGTGGGACGCGGAGGCGTTCGGCGACCGGTGCGGGGGCCGGGACGGGGACGGTGGTGCGGACCTCGTTGGTGACGCGGCCGTGTTCGTGCAGGGTCTCCGCGAGGCCCATCAGGCGGTCCAGTCCGTGGGCGTACTTGCGGGCCACGACCACCGTGCCGATGCCGGGCTGGCGGGCCACGAGCCCTTCGGCGCGCAGCAGGTCGAGCGCCTGGCGGACGGTGTTGCGGGTGGTGTCGTAGTCGGCGGCGAGGGTGTCCTCGTGCGGGAGGGTGCCGTCGGGGAAGGCGTCGTCGAGCAGCTGACGGCGGAGCAGGTCGGCCAGTTGACGGGCCCGGTCGGCGCGCAACCGGCGCCGCGTGCGGTGGGCGGCGACGGTGGTCGCACCCTGGCCGGCGTGGTCTCGGATGCGGTCGGTGGGCGGCATGGCTGGAACCATACCTATCCGGTGGGATTAGTGGTGTTGCGGGAATGTTGCGCCACCTGGGGCTCCGCCGGTTGCGGGGGTGAGCTGGGGGTTTCTCCTGGGAACGGAGGAGATCCGCCACCGGGGTCCGCACGGCGCGGGGCGTGGGGGTTCACGCATCCCCGCTTGCAGCCGGGCGCCGTGGCGACTGCCCGCAGCCGGATGGCCGCGGCTATGTCAAGGCCGTCAGGCCCGGAGCGAAGGTGATCAGGAGGGGGAGGAGAGGGACCAGGGCGGCGGTCGCCGTGGTCAGGGCGCGATGGCGGCGGGGCAGGCGGGGCCGGGGCTCCAGGAGGCGGTCGACCCGTTCGCCGAGGAGGCGGTGGCTGGAGGCGCAGGACAGGACGCCGCGGTGCTGGTTCAGCTCGATCAGGGCCAGCGCGGTGGTCAGGTGGCCGCAGCGCCGGGAGGCGGTGTCGTCGGCCGAGAGTTCGACCAGGCGGTGGGTCTGGTCGCAGAAGTGGGCGAAGAGCGGGACGCTCGGGAATCCGGTGGCCAGGGCGGTCGACAGATGCAGCAGCCAGTCGTGGCGGGCCCGGGCGTGGCCGCGCTCGTGGGTGAGCACGGCGTCCAGCTGATGGTCGGTGAGGCGGTGCAGGGCACCGGTGGTGACGATCAGCTGCGGCGGGCTGCCGGGCATCCACCAGGCGTCCGGGTACTCGTCCTCCAGTACCAGCAGGGGCCCGCGGGCGGCGGGGAGTCCGGCGGGCAGGTCGGGGGCGCGCTCGCGCAGATGGGCGCGGGACCGGGCGCGCCGGCGGCGGGCCTCGACGAGTTCGCGCACGAGCATCGCGGTCGTCCAGGCGGCACCGGCCGCCAGCAGCAGGGTGAGGACGGCCGCCCAGACCGGACCGGCGGAGAGGTTGTACGCCGCGGTCACCGCGGGCGGCGCCGGTGCGAAGAGCTGGGTGCGGACGGTCCCGAAGACGGCCGTGGCACCGAGGACGAGAGCCGTCAGACAGCACAGCAGCACGGTGGCGACCAGGCACTGCCACACCCACAGCCCGACCACCGGGTCCCGCTCGGGCCACGCCGAACGGGTCAGCGCGCGCGGCACCGGCACCGCGGCGGTCACGGCGACGACGAACAGCAGGAGCAGGCAGACGGTCATGCCACTGGCTCCGGATCCTGGTCGAAGGATGGGCGGCTCTGGCTGTACAGGGCGGTGCTGGGGCTGCGCCGGGCCGTGCCGTGCGCGCGCACCGCCCGACGCCAGTATGACGGGGTCGGGCGGTGCGAGTCAGGTGTCGGCGGGCACCGGTTCCGGAATTCGTGCCCCAGCCAACCGGTCGCAGGGAACCTCCGGGCCGCACGCGCCACCGTGCTCGCCGCGCGCGCCACCGTGCTCGCCGCGCGCGCCACCGCACTCGCCGCGCGCGCCATCGGGCCTCCCCCGCGCCCGGTCAGACGTCCCGCCCGACCACCCGCCCGGTCACCTCGCCCAGCCCGACCCGGACCCCGTTCGGCCCCGGGGCCCAGGCCGAGAGGGTCACCACGTCCCCGTCCTCCAGGAACGTCCGCTTGCCGTCGGGGAGTTCCAGCGGGTCGCGGCCGTTCCAGGTCAGTTCGAGCAGCGACCCCCGCTCCCGCTCGGCCGGCCCGCTCACCGTGCCCGAGCCGTAGAGGTCGCCGGTGCGCAGCGAGGCGCCGTTGACCGTCATGTGGGCCAGCTGCTGGGCGGCCGTCCAGTACATGGTGGAGAACGGCGGCTCGGAGACGACGTGGCCGTTGACGGCGACGGAGATCCGCAGGTCGTAGCCGCCGGGGCCGTCCTGGTCGTCGTGCGTGTCGTCCAGGTAGGGCAGCAGCTCGTGGGTGCGCTCGGGCGGCGCCACCCGGGCCTCGTCCAGGGCGTCCAGCGGCGTGATCCACGCCGAGACCGACGTGGCGAAGGACTTGCCGAGGAACGGGCCGAGGGGCACGTACTCCCAGGCCTGGACGTCCCGCGCGGACCAGTCGTTGAGCAGGCAGAGCCCGAAGACGTGCCCGCGGAAGTCGCCGAGCGCCACCGGAGTGCCCGGCTCGGAGGGCACGCCCACCACGAAGCCGACCTCGGCCTCGATGTCGAGGCGGACGGACGGGCCGAAGACGGGAGCGGCGTCGGCCGGCGCCTTGCGCTGCCCGGAGGGGCGTACGACGTCCGTGCCGGACACGACGACCGTGCCGGAGCGGCCGTGGTAGCCGATCGGCAGGTGCTTCCAGTTCGGGGTGAGGGAGTCGGCGGCGTCGGGGCGGAAGATCCGGCCGACGTTGCGGGCGTGGTTCTCGGAGGCGTAGAAGTCGACGTAGTCGGCGACCTCGAAGGGCAGGTGCAGGGTCACCGACGCCAGCGGATGGAAGAGCGGCTCCAGGACCTCGCGGTGGGAGGGGACGGTCACCCACGCCGTCAGCGCCCGCCGCACGTCCGACCACGCCGTGCGCCCGGCCGCCAGCAGCGGGTTGAGGGTGGGCCGGGCGAGCAGGGACGCGTACGGCGATCCCAGCGCGTGGGCCGCCGCGCCCGCGTCGAGGACGTGGTCGCCGAGCCGGACGCCCACCGTCCGCTCGCGCGAGCCGGGGATCGAGAACACGCCGTACGGAAGGTTGTGCGGGCCGAAGGGGTCGCCCTCGGGGACATCGAAGGGGGGCATCGGGTGCTGCCTCGCTTTCGTGCTCGCCATGTGCGCCGTGTCTGCGCTGTGCTGGTCGGGCCACACGTTACGGCTGACATGCCGGTCTTGGGCAGTGCGGCGGAAGGTGGCGGCACACGTCTGCGTCCGCCGTTCGAGCGGCCCCCGGTCACCTTCCCCTGAACAGACGGAAGGCACCTCCGGGACCGCCCGGAAGACGGGCGCCGGGCCATGTCGTCGCCAACCGGTGCAGAGGCCCTGAAGCGGCTTTAGCCGATGATGTGTCAGGTTTCGGGCACGAACGGACGCCCTCGTGCATCCTCGTTCCGGTCCGAACGCACTCGCTACGCCCTCGTTCGGAAGCGGTCACGGGTGAGTCGGACGGGTGCGGTGTCCGTATTCTCTGATCATGGACCGCACCGCATATTCACTCGTCGCCACCGACCTGGACGGCACGCTGCTCCGAGGCGGCGACACCGTCTCCGACCGGTCGCTGGCCGCGCTGGCGCGGGTCGCCGGGGCGGGTGCCCGGCACCTGGTGGTGACGGGGCGGCCGGCGCCCCGGGTGCGCCCCCTGCTCGACCGGCTCGGCTGCACGGGACTCGCGGTGTGCGGGCAGGGCGCGCAGGTGTACGACGCCGGGGCGCACCGGATGCTCTGGTCGGTCACCCTGGACCGGGAGCTGGCCGAGACCGCGCTCGGCAAGATCGAGGCCGAGGTGGGTCAGGTGCATGCCGCCGTCGACCAGGACGGCGTCGACGGGCTGACGCTCATCGAGCCGGGCTACCTGATGCCCCACCCGACGCTGCCCGCGGTGCGCGTCGGGCGGCGTGAGCAGCTGTGGTCCAGGCCGATCAGCAAGGTGCTGCTGCGCCACCCCGAGCTGACCGACGACGAACTGGCGGCGACGGCGCGCGCGGTGGTCGGTTCCCTCGCGACGGTCACCATGTCGGGGCCCGGCACGGTGGAGCTGCAGCCGTGCGGCATCACCAAGGCGACCGGCCTGGCGCTGGCCGCCGAGCACCTCGGCCTGGAGCGGCGGCGGACGATCGCCTTCGGGGACATGCCCAACGACATCCCGATGTTCCACTGGGCGGCCCACGGCGTCGCCATGGCCGGCGCCCACCCCGAACTCAAGGCGGTGGCCGACGAGGTCACCACGACGAACGAGGACGACGGCGTGGCCGTCGTCCTCGAGCGGATCTTCGGTACTTCGTGACGCGCCACCGCTCAGCGCGCCACCGCTCGGTGCGCCACCGAGGGCTGCGCCACCGCTCAGCGCGCCACCGAGGGCTGCGTCACCATGGCCGCGTCACCGGTGGGTGCGCCACCACGCGGGTACGGCTCAGTACGCGCTGAAGACGTTGTCCATCGAGCCGTAGCGGTCGGCCGCGTAGTTGCAGGCGGCGGTGATGTTGGCGACCGGGTCGTACGGGTCCCATGAGGTGCCGGGCACGTGGTACGCCTGGAAGGTCGGGTCGATCACCTGGAGCAGGCCCTTGGACGGGGTGCCGTTGACGGCGTTGATGTCCCAGTTGTTGATGGCGAGCGGGTTGCCGGAGGACTCCCGCATGATGTTGCGGTGAATGCCCTCGTAGGTCCCGGGGATGCCGTGCTGGGCCATGATGTCGAGCGACTCACGGATCCAGCCGTCGAGGTTGTCCGGGTACGTCGTGGCCGCCGTGGTGGCGGTCGTGGCGGCGGCCGGGGTGGCCGGGGTGGCCGCGGAGGCGGTGGCGGCGCCGATGAGCGGCAGCGCGAGCACCGCGGCACCGGTGCCGGCCACGGCGAGCTTGCGGGCGAGGCGGCTGGTGCGGGCGTGACGGTTCTGACCGTTGGCAGACATGCAGTGTCCCTCTCCTTACGCCTACGAGGTGAGCTGTCGGGTTCGGGCGGGGAGGTGCCCGGCCGTGCCCTGACGGGTACGGCTTCACCCCTAGCCGCTCCGGTGGTGACCGGTGCGGCGACTTACCTTGGGTCCCCCGCTCCTGCCTGCGAGTTTGTTGGGTGGATGACTGTGCGACGGGCGGTGGCAGGATTCGGCGTCCACCCGACAGGCCGGGAACGTATGCGAGAGCACATGTTCGGAACAAGTGCAGGAATCACCCCACGTGCCTGTTGACCTTGGTCTGAGGCATTTGAGGCTCTTGATCCTTTGCTGTTGCCAAGCCTCAACTGGCTTGCGGGGCAAAGGGAGGGCACAGGTTCGGAAGGGGTTGCCTGTGGGCGGTTCGGAGTGAGCCAACTCACTGGCCTCAACAAGCATGGCAAAACGGGCATTCATCTCAACCATGCGTCAACCGGCCACGGGTGGCGACGGCTTCGGGTGTCGAGTCGCGGGTGGAGGGAAGCGGGGTGGGGAGTGGGTGGCCGCGGAGGTGCCTTTCGCGCCTGCCGGGAGGGTGGGCGCGGACCGGCGCGAGTGCGTGTGGACCGGTGCGGACCGCCTCGGGCGCGTGGGTCGATCGGGTGACGTTCTCGAAGTGCGGGCCGTTGGGAGGGGTGGTGGGATCTTCGGTGGCGGCTTCCGGCTCGTTCGCGCTCCCGGTCCGGCTCATCCCTCTGGCGCTATCAATCAAAATCTGCTCATATCACCTGATCAAAAACATACCGTTCATGATCCGATACCGACCAGCCTGTAACGGTGGGCGCTAGCGGTGATCGAAAGGTGACCGGATACGCTGACTTGAGTGGTGGCAGCGACCTATCGACAAACCAGGTAATCGCCAGTAGACACCAGCAGACAGGAGACCCCTCGTGACCGTCGTCGGGCCGTTCGGGCTGAGCGTGCGGGACCAGGCTCTGGAAGCCGATGTCCAGGCCGGATTGGTTGCTGTCGAGGAAGGGTTGCTTGAGGCAACCAAAAGCGAGGTGCCGTTCATCACGGAGGCCGCCCAGCACCTGGTGCGGGCCGGCGGGAAACGGTTCCGGCCGCTGCTGGTGATGCTCTCGGCCCAGTTCGGCGACCCCTACGCCCCCGGGATCGTGCCCTCGGCCGTGGTCGTGGAGCTGACCCACCTCGCCACGCTGTACCACGACGACGTGATGGACGAGGCCGCCGTGCGCCGCGGGGTGCCCAGCGCGAACACCCGCTGGGGCAACTCGGTCGCGGTCCTCACCGGCGACTTCCTGTTCGCCCGCGCCTCGCAGATCCTCGCCGACCTCGGCCCCGAGGCGGTCCGCGTCCAGGCCCTCGCGTTCGAGCGGCTGGTCACCGGTCAGATCCTGGAGACGGCCGGCCCGCAGGACGGCCGCGACCCGGTCGACCACTACCTGGACGTACTGGGCGGCAAGACGGGCTCGCTGGTGGCGGTCTCCTGCCGGTTCGGCGCGATGATGTCCGGCGCCGACGAGACGGTGGTGGACGTGCTGACCCAGTACGGCGAGCGGCTCGGCGTCGCCTTCCAGCTCGCGGACGACGTCCTGGACATCGCCTCCGACTCCGACGAGTCCGGCAAGACGCCCGGCACGGACCTGCGCGAGGGCATTCCCACGCTGCCGGTACTGCGGCTGCGCGAGCGGGCGGCCCGGCTGGGGCTCGCCGAGGACATCGCGCTGTGCGAGCTGCTCGACTCCGACCTGAGCGACGACGCGCGGCACGCCGAGGCGCTGCGCCTGCTGCGCGCCCACCCCGCGCTGGAGCAGGCCCGCCGGGACACCGTCCGGTACGCCAAGGACGCCCGGGCCGCGCTGGCTCCGCTGCGGGAGTGCGACGCCAAGGCCGCGCTGATCGAGCTGTGCGACGCGGTGGTCCACCGGGCCGGCTGACCGCCCGGCGGCCCGGCGTGCGCCGGCCGTCGCGTGTCGTCCGTCGTCCGGTCGGTCCGTCGTCCGGTCGGTCGTCGGGTGTGTCGCCCGTCGCGTGTGGTCCGTCGCCCGTCGCCTGCCCGTCGTCCGTCGCGTGCCGCCATCCGTGATGTGTGTCACGCACGCGACCGTCCGCTGCCGGGCGGCGCTGTCGATTGGCGTACACCGCCCCCTACGGGCCGGGGGAGTCGGCACCCCTGCGTGTCATCCCGCAGGAGTAGGCGGAGTTGAGCCCGCGGTCTGACGCTTGTGCTCCGGTGATTTGGTCAGATGGACACCACGGAAAAACACCAATCCTCACCGATTCGGGTGAGAATGGCGGCTCACGGGTGAACGAGTGCGAGGTCGCGAGACAGCCGCCGCCGACGACGGAGGTAGGGCACACATGGCACCGATCGATTCCGACGACAACACGACCGCCGGGGAGGGCGAGGAGCTGCGGGCCGGACGGCGCAAGGCCGCGCGGTACGTCGTCCCGGTCGCGGTGATGGGGGTGGCGGCCGCGACGATCGGGCTCGTCCCCGCGCTCGCCGACTCCGGCGACCCCGACCTGCCGAAGGTCACGGCGGAGCAGCTCATAGAGAAGATCGCCAAGTCGGACGTCCAGCAGCTGTCCGGCACGGTGCGCATCAACACCGACCTGGGACTGCCGGACCTCGGCGGACTGGAGAGCGGCCTGATGTCCGGAATGTCCGGTGGTCCGGGCTCCGGCGAGGACGGCGAGGGCTCCGCCGCCGACCCCTCGGCCAAGCTCACCGAGCTGGTGTCCGGCAGTCACACGCTGCGCGTCGCGGCCGACGGCCCCGACCGGCAGAAGCTCTCCCTGCTGGAGAACGCCGCCGAGTACAGCCTGATCCACAACGGCAAGGACGTCTGGGGCTACGACAGCCGGTCCAACGAGGTCTACCACTCCACCGCCGCCGACGGCGCCGAGCGGCCGGGCAAGGACGTGCCGGGCAAGGACGTGCCGGCCACCCCGAAGGACTTCGCCGACCAGGCGCTCAAGGCGGTCGACGACACCACGTCGGTGACCGTCGGCGGCACCGCCCAGGTGGCCGGCCGGGACGCCTACCGCTTGGTCGTCGAGCCCAAGCAGGGCGGTTCCACGATCGGTGCGATCACCGTGGCCGTGGACGCCGAGACCGGCACCCCGCTGAAGTTCACCCTGACCCCGGCGAGCGGCGGCGCCGCCGTCGTGGACGTGGGCTTCACCAAGGTCAGCTTCGCGAAGCCGGACGCGTCGACGTTCGACTTCACGCCGCCCGAGGGAGCCAAGGTCACCGAGGCCGACGAGACCGGCGAGCGGGCCAAGACCCCGGAGCGCGGACGCGAGGCCGAGGGCGGCCTGGCCAAGGAGCTGGACGGCCTCAAGGTCATCGGCGAGGGCTGGAACTCGATCGCCGCCTTCGACACCGGCGCCGGGGGCGGCCTGCCCACGGGCTCCACGGGCGGCGACCTCGGGGCCCTCGGCGGCTTCCTCGGCTCCTTCGGAGACCAGGTCAAGGGCGACTTCGGCTCGGGCACGGTCTTCAAGACCCGCCTGGTCAACGCGCTGATCACGGACGACGGCAAGGTCTACGCCGGCGCGGTCACCAAGGACGCGCTGGTGAAGGCGGCCGACGCCGCGAAGTAGCAGAAGCAGGACCCGCCCAGCATCCCCAGCCGGACGGCGAAGAGGACGAAGAGAGGGAGCCGATGGCCGAAGCGTCCGCCACGGAGCCGGAGCGCCCGGACCGGGACCGCGCCGATGACGCCGTCATCGCCACCCGCGGGCTCACCAAGCGCTACCGCGGCGGACAGCTCGCCGTCGACGGTCTGGACCTGACCGTCCCGGCGGGCAGCGTCTTCGGCTTCCTCGGCCCGAACGGCTCGGGCAAGACCACCACCATCCGCATGCTGATGGGCCTGATCGAACCCACCTCGGGCAGCGTCCGGGTCCTCGGCCGGCCCATGCCGCGCGCGTCCCGCGCCGTACTGCCCCGGGTCGGCGCCCTCATCGAGGGTCCGGCCCTGTACGGCTTCCTCTCCGGGCGCGACAACCTGCTGCGCTACGACGCCGCCGACCCGACCGCCGACCCGCGCACCCGGCGCCGGCGCGTCGCCGCGGCGCTGGACCGGGTGGGCCTCGCGGCCGCCGGCGGCAAGAAGGCGAAGGCGTACTCGCTCGGCATGAAGCAGCGGCTGGGTCTCGCCGCGGCGCTGCTCCAGCCGCGCCGACTGCTCGTCCTGGACGAACCGACCAACGGACTCGACCCCCAGGGCATGCGCGAGATCCGCACCCTCGTACGCGAACTGGCCTCGGACGGCACCACCGTCTTCCTCTCCTCCCACCTGCTGGACGAGATCGAGCAGGTGTGCACGCACGCAGCCGTGATGGCGCAGGGGCGGTTGATCACCCAGGGCGCGGTCGCCGACCTGGCGGCCGGGGCGCGCGGACGCCTGGTGGTGACGACGCCGGACGCTGGGGACGCAGCCCGGGTGCTGAAGGAGCAGGGGGCCGCGGACGTGGTCGTCGACGGGGAGCGGGTGACGGCGGAGCCGCCGGAGCGCGACCTCGCCGAGGTGAACGAGGCGCTGGTCGCGGCCCGGGTCCGGGTCCGGGGCTTCGTGCTGGAGCGGGCCTCGCTGGAGGACGCGTTCGTGGCGCTGACCGGGGAGGGCTTCGATGTCGCGGGCTGACGTGCACGGCGAACCGGTGGGGGAGGCCGGGGTGGGGCCGACCGAGGCGGCGGCGCCGGACGTGGTGCCGGGCCGGGGTGCGGCGCGGGCACCGAGTCCGCTGTGGTCCCTCGGACTGCTCCGCAGCGAGCTGCTGACCGTCTTCCGGCGCTGGCGGACGCTCGCCCTGCTGGCCGTGCTCGCGGCCGTGCCGGTCCTGGTGGGCATCGCCGTGAGGATCGAGACGAGCGACGGGTCCTCGCTCGGCGGGGGTGGCGGCGGCGAGGGGCCGGCGTTCATCTCGCAGATCAGCAACAACGGGCTGTTCCTGGTCTTCACCGCGCTCGCCGCGACCCTCCCGTTCTTCCTGCCGATGGCCATCGGCGTCGTCGCGGGCGACGCGATCGCGGGCGAGTCGAGCGCGGGCACGCTCCGCTACCTCCTGGTCGCCCCGGCCGGGCGCTCCCGGCTGCTGCTCACCAAGTACGCGACGGTGATCGCCTTCTGCCTCGCCGCCACCCTGGTGGTCGCGGTCTCGGCGCTCGCGGTCGGCGCGCTGCTGTTCCCGGTCGGTGACCTGGTCACCATCTCCGGCACCCGCATCACCTACGCCGAGGGGCTGGGCCGGGCGCTGTTGATCGCCCTGGTCGTGGCCGCCTCACTCGTCGGCATCGCGGCCCTGGGGCTGTTCGTCTCCACCCTGACGGGCAGCGGCATCGCGGCGATGGCCACCACGGTCGGCCTGCTGATCACCGTCCAGATCCTCGACCAGATCCCGCAGCTCGACGCCCTCCAGCCGTACTTCTTCTCGCACTACTGGCTCTCCTTCGCCGACGTGATGCGCGAACCGGTCTACTGGGACGACCTGGTGAAGAACCTCGGCCTCCAGGCCCTGTACGCGGCGGTCTTCGGCTCCGCGGCCTGGGCCCGGTTCACGACGAAGGACATCACCGCGTAGCGCCGGCGTCCGCCTCCTCGTACGGGAAGCGGGCGAACGGCGCCTGACGGGCGAAGAAGGTCTTGGCGCGGGCCAGCGCCTCCGTGTCCCGCAGGACGTCACCGGGCTTGCTGCCGTTGCCGAGCAGCACCCCGCCGAAGCGCATGCCCATGTAGGCCGCTGAGTGGTGCAGTGCGCCGATCAGCGGGTCCGCGACCTCCCGCTCCTCGTGGGCGAGCGCGGTGACGCCCCACAGGGTGCGGCCGGCCAGGGTCGCCTTGAAGTCGAGGCCAGGGGTGCGCAGCCAGCCGGACCAGTGGTCGAGGTAGCGCTTGACCGGTGTGGACAGCGTGTACCAGTACAGCGGTGAGGCGATCACGATGTCCGTGGCGGCGAGGGTCGCGTCGAGCAGCAGGCGCGCGTTGCCCTCCGTGGGGCGCGTGTGGTCGCTGTCGTGCCGCAGGTCCTCGAACTCCGGCAAGGGGTGCCGGGCCAGGTCGATCCAGTGCTGCTCGACGCCCGCGGGCAACTGCTCGGCAGCGCGGCGGGCGAGCAACTCGGTGTTGCCGTCGGGGCGGGTGCTGCCCGGCAGGAAGAGGAAGCGGCGCGTCATGATGACCCCAAGGTCGTTCGGCGATAGACGGTAACCTGCGTACGCATTATATGCACACGCATCGATACTCGTCATGCATGCGCGGCCACCGCCCGGCGTGACCTCCTGGAACGAGCCTGTGACACCCCGGTGACGCCAGAATCGGGAGTCAGCGGAGAGACTCGACGGTAGGTGCACGACAGGCATGACAGGCTCTGGACGGCAGGAAACGGGAACCGCCGACGGAAGCCGCCGATGAGTGGGGGAACGATGTCTCGACTCGGCCGCGACAAGCAGCGGGAGCACGAGCGCGCCGAGGGCTCGCCCGATCCCGCGGCGACGCCGATCGACGTCCACGTGCCGGAGGGCGACTCCGGCGCACGTGTTGCCACGGTCGACGGGGCACCGGTCGTCGCGGCCCCGGGCGAGGAGATCCAGAACGCCGTGCTGAACCGCCTCCACCGCCTCGCCCTCGCCGCCGGTCGCCCCGTCCTCGCCACGATTCACGACCGTCGCGTCGGCTACTCCGTCCCCCTCCGGGTCGATCCGGACGGTTCCAGCCACCTCGCGGCGGAACCGGTGCCGACGGCACCCGAGCAGACACCGGCGGCGGCACCCGCGGAAGCAACCGTGGAGGTGGTGGAGGCATCCGCGGAAGCACCCGTACGGCAGGACCGGCACACGCGGGTCCTGCGCTCGGTGGCGCCGGTGCGGGACAGCGTGCCGACGTTCACGCTGCGCGCCCTGCCGGAACCGGCCGGGGGGACGCCTCCCGGCACGGTGGCACCGCCGACGGGTGAGTTCGGACCGCCGCCCAGCATGGACGCCGCTGCCACGACCCGCGCCTCGCAGGACGCGGGGACGTGGTCGGTGCCCGGCCCGTTCGCCACCGCACCGGAGCCGACTCCCGCACCCGAACCGATCCCCGCCTCGATCCCCGAACCGGCACCCGCCACCACCTCCGCCCCTGAGCCGGCAGGGGCCCCCAAGCGGGAAACCGCCCCCGACCTCGGCCCCCGCCCCGACCCGTACTCCGACCCCGACCCCAAGCCCACGCCGGCCCGCGGCTTCGACGCCGTTGCCGAGGCCGTGCTCGGGGACGCACCGCTCACGGCGCCCGGCGACGCCACCGCGCCCGCCCTGCTCGCGGAGCCGACGGTCCGCATCAACGAGGCCGTCAAGGAGGGGCGTACACAGGACGCGGCACGGCTGGCGGAGGAGACGGTGACGGAGGCCTCGCGCACGCTGGGGCCGGAGCACCCTGAGGTACTCCGGCTCCGTGAACTCACCGCGTACATCGCCTACTTGTCGGGCGACCCGGACCGTGCCTTCCGGCTCTCCCTCGACCTGGCCCGGATACACCGGCGCTCGGGCGACGCCGAGGCCGCGTACGGCAACGTCCAGAGCGCGGCCACCGCCTGGCGTGCCGTACGCGACCCCGCACGGGGCCTGGAGCTGGGGGACGACCTGGTCGGCCTGTGGGACGAACTCGCCGCCGAGGACGGCCCGGCCGCCGACGACGCCGAGGAACTGCAGTCCGCCCGCGCCCGCATGGACCGCCTCACCCGACGCGTCGGCGCCCGGACGGGCTGACGCCCGACCTACTGCGACAGTTCCCAGACCGCGTACGCGATGGCGTCGCTGTTGCGGTCCAGGGCCGTGTCGTTGATGTTGGCGGTCGTGTCGCAGGACGAGTGGTAGCAGCGGTCGAACGGCTGGCCCACGGTGCCGCCCCACTTGGCCGCCTGCGCGGACGTCTTGCGGTAGTCCGCGCCGCTGAAGAGGCCGCCCACTCGGACGCCGGCGTTCTTGAAGGGCGCGTGGTCGGAGCGTCCGTCGCCCTCGGTCTCGATCTCGGTGGAGATGCCCAGGCCGGCGAAGTAGTCCTTGAACGTCTTCTCGATCGTGGGATCGTCGTCGTAGACGAAGTAGCCGGGGTTGGGCGAGCCGATCATGTCGAAGTTCAGATAGCCGCTGATCTTCGCGCGTTCGGCGGAGCCGAGGCTGTTGACGTAGTAGCGGGAGCCGACGAGTCCCAGCTCCTCCGCGCCCCACCAGGCGAAGCGCAGGTGCTTGGTGGGCTGGTAGCCGGACCGGGCGACGGCGAGCGCGGTCTCCAGGACAGCCGAGGAGCCGGAGCCGTTGTCGTTGATGCCGGGGCCTGAGGTGACGCTGTCCAGATGTGACCCGGCCATGACAACCTGTTGGGCATCGCCACCCGGCCAGTCCGCGATCAGGTTGTACCCGGTGCGGCCCGAGGCCGTGAACTGCTGGACGCGGGTGGTGAACCCGGCCGCGTCCAGCTTGGCCTTCACGTAGTTGAGCGAGGCCTGGTAGCCGGCGCGGCCGTGGGCGCGATTGCCGCCGTTCGCCGTGGCGATCGACTGCAGTTGCGAGAGATGGGCCTTGACGTTGGCTATCGGTATGTCGGGCGCGGCGGCGGCAGTGGCGGCGGCCGTGGGGTGTACGGGCGCGGTCGCCGCTCCGGCGGCGGAACCGCCGGTCACCAGTGTGGCGACGGCGACGGCTCCGGCCGTCAGTGCGCGCCCGGAAAGGAGGAGCTTCATGTGGGGGGCTCCGGATTCCTAGGGGGTCCCTGGGGACGGGACTCCGCAGTGAATGGGGTGCCTGGATGGTGCGGGCGGGACTGACCGCCCGTCAAGACCGCTATTCGGCCACGGTGTCGCACATACCGGAAGTCCGCTGATCACACCCGGCAGTACCTGGTCGCACTCGGTCGCGCCCATCGAGCCCCCGTCGCACCCGGTCGCGCCCGGTCGCGCCCGGTCGGCCCCGCCCCGTCCTAGTGGACGCAGAACTCGTTGCCCTCGGGGTCCGCCATCACCACCCACTCCCCGCCCGGCTCCTTCACCTGCCGCTGCACGCTCGCCCCCAGCGCCTCGAGCCGGGCGACCTCCTCCTCCCGACGGCCGTCCGGCGCGTGCACGTCGAGGTGGACCCGGTTCTTGACGGTCTTGGCCTCCGGCACGCGCTGGAACAGCAGCCGCCGCCCCAGCCCGGTGCCGCTCTCCTCCTGGAAGGGGTCGTCGGGGTGGCGCACGGCGGCCAGGTCCCGCCAGGCGCGGCGGCCGTGGGACTCGACGGTCAACTCCGCCGGTACCGCCCCGAAGCCCAGCAGTTTCCCGACGAGCGCGCTGTTGTCCTCCACCTCGTAGTGGAGGGCCGCGGCCCAGAAGTCCGCCTGGGCGTGCGGAGCCGCCGCGTCGATGACGATCTTGATGTGCAGGGGAGCGGGCCTTGAGGTCGATGTCATGTAACCACTAATACTGGTTGCATGACCGAGCCGACAGCGGAATCGCCCAAATCACCGAAGCCGGCCCCGGGCCGTCCGCCCGGACTGACGCTGGTGTCGTCCCAGGGCAGGTCGTTCCGCTTCGACCCGGGCGCGCTCTGCCTCGAACTGCTGACGACCGGAGGGCCGGGCCCCTTCGCGCGCTGGGAGGTGCTGCACGAGCCCGCCGATCTGATGGCCTGGGCCGACCGCAGCCGGCTGCCGGACGGGCTGGACCTGTCGGTGGACCGGGCGGACGTGGAACGGGCCAGGACCCTGCGTGACGCCCTCTTCCTCCTCGCCGCGGACCGCGCCCACGGGCGGCCCCTCCGCCCCGCCCACCTGGACGTCGTCAACGCCGCCGCGGCCGCGCCCCCGCTCGTCGCCCGCCTCGAACCGGACGGCACGCGCGGCTGGGCCCCGGGTGCCACCGGGCCCCGGCTGCTGTCGACGGTGGCACGCGACGCGATCGAACTGCTCACCGGTCCGCACGCGGACCGCGTCCGCGAGTGCGGTGCCCACAACTGCTACTTGCTGTTCGTCGACACCTCGCGTCCCGGCCGCCGCCGCTGGTGCGCGATGGAACACTGCGGCAACCGGGAGAAGGTCCGCGCCCACCGAGCCCGCCGGACGCCGGACGAGCACTGACCCCGTGCTCACGAGGTGCCGTTACGGCTGCCCCGCCCTGGTGCCGTGCTGCTGCCGCGGCGCGTCCGTGGCACCCGGCGCCGGAGTCCCGGAGGCCACCACCCCCGACTCCCGCGTGGCGGCGCCCCCCTTGACCGGCGGTACGCCCGCGCCCGCCCGGTCCAGCCCCTCCCGCAGCGCCCGCGCCGTCCGGTGGGCCGTGCGCAAGGCGTCCCAGGTCAGCAGCGTCAGCGCCAGCCAGACCAGCGCGAAGCCCGCCCAGCGCTCGGGCGGCATGGCCTCGCCGAAGTACAGGACGCCGAGCAGGAACTGGAAGACCGGCGCCAGGTACTGCAGCAGCCCCAGCGTGGACAGCGGCACGCGGATCGCCGCCGCGCCGAAGCAGACCAGCGGGATCGCGGTGACGATGCCGGTCGCGGCGAGCAGGGCCGAGTGCCCGGGCCCCTCGGTGGTGAAGGTCGACTCGCCCCGGGCGCCCAGCCACAGCAGATAACCGAGCGCCGGCAGGAACTGGATCGCCGTCTCCGCGGCCAGCGACTCGACGCCGCCGAGGTTGACCTTCTTCTTCACCAGTCCGTAGGTGGCGAAGGAGAAGGCGAGGCAGAGCGAGATCCACGGCGGCTGGCCGTAGCCGATGGTGAGGACGAGCACGGCCGCGAAGCCGGTGCCGACCGCCGCCCACTGCGCGGGCCGCAGCCGCTCCTTGAGCAGCAGCACTCCCATCGCGATGGTGACCAGCGGGTTGATGAAGTACCCGAGCGACGCCTCGACGACGTGGCCGCTGTTCACGGCCCAGATGTAGACGCCCCAGTTGACGGTGATCACCGCGGCGGCAACCGTGACGAGCGCGAGCCTGCGCGGCTGCCGCAGCAGCTCCCCGGCCCAGGCCCAGCGCCGCACGAAGAGCAGCGCGACGGCGACGAAGGCGAGGGACCACACCATCCGGTGGGCGAGGATCTCCCCGGCCCCGGCGGGCTTGAGCAGCGGCCAGAACAGCGGGACGAGGCCCCACATCCCGTACGCCGCGAAGCCGTTGAGCAGGCCTATGCGCTGCTCACTCCTGGACGACCCGGCCACGGGCACCTCCTTCTCGCACACGGCATGCCGGGGACGGGGGAGGCATGCCAGGACGAAGGTAGCGCCGCACCCGGCCGCCTGTCATGCCCGTATCGGAATACGGTCATGACAGGCGAGGTGGGTGTGTGCGGGGGAGGGCGGAGTCAGCCTTTGAGGGCGGCGCTGACGGCCTCCGCGAGCGGCGTCGTCGGGCGGCCGGCCAGCCGGGAGAGGTCGCCGGTGGAGACCACCAGCTCGCCCCGGGCGATGGCGGCGTCCACGCCCGCGAAGACGTCCGCGAGCGGTCCCGGCACCCCGGCGCCGGTCAGGATGCCGGTGTAGGCCTCGACGGAGACGGGGTTGTAGACGATCTCCTTGCCCGTCTGCCTGCTCAGCTCGGCGGCGTACTCGGCGAAGCTCCAGGCCTCGTCGCCGCCCAGCTCGTACGCCGTGTTCTCGTGGCCCTCGCCGGTCAGTACGGCGACGGCGGCGGCCGCGTAGTCCGCGCGGGAGGCGGAGGAGACCCGGCCCTCGCCGGCCGCCTGCACCACGGCGCCGTGCTCCAGGACCGGGGCGAGCTGCTCGGTGTAGTTCTCGTGGTACCAGCCGTTGCGCAGCAGCACGTACGGCACGCCCGAGCCGAGCAGTACCTCCTCGGTGGCGCGGTGGTCGTCGGCGAGCGCGGCCTTGAGGCTGCTGGGGGCGCTGGTGTAGGCGAGCAGGGCGACACCGGCCTTCTTCGCCGCGTCGATCACGATCGTGTGCTGCCGCACGCGGCCCTTGTCGAACTCGTTCCCGGAGATCAGCAGCACCCGGTCGCCGGACGCGAACAGACCGTCGAAGGTCTCGGGGGCGTTGTAGTCGGCGACCGCGAGCCGTACGCCCCGGGCGGCGAGGTCGGCGGCCTTGTCGCGGTCCCGGACGACGGCGGTGACCTGGTCGGCGGGCACCTTCTCCAGCAGTTGCCGCACGACGTGGCGGCCCAGGTGTCCGGTGGCTCCGGTGACGACGATGCTCATGGTGTCAGCGCTCCTTGGGGGGTGTGTTGCCACTAACCCTAAAGGCTGCGCTATCTGAAGGAAAGTGCCAACTCTGAAGTAAGGTACTTACCTTTGGGTAAGGCACAGGGCCCGGACGCTGTGCGCCCGGGCCCTCGTGTGCTGTGAACGGCGGTCTGTCAGCCGACGACCGTCCAGGTGTCGCCGCCCGCGAGCAGTGCGGCGAGGTCGCCCTTGCCGTTCTGCTCGACGGCGGCGTCGAGCTGGTCGGACATGAGCGTGTCGTAGACCGGCCGCTCGACCGAGCGCAGGACACCGATCGGCGTGTGGTGCAGGGTGTCCGGGTCGGCGAGACGGGAGAGCGCGAAGGCCGTGGTCGGGGACGCGGCGTGGGCGTCGTGGACCAGGACGTCCGCCTCGTTGTCCGCTGTGACGGTGACGACCTCCAGGTCACCGGTGCGCGGATCGCGTACGACGCCCTTGGCGCCGCCGGCGCCGAAGCGGATCGGCTGCCCGTGCTCCAGGCGGATCACCGCCTCCTCGGCCTGCTCCCTGTCCTTGAGGGCGTCGAAGGCGCCGTCGTTGAAGATGTTGCAGTTCTGGTAGATCTCGATCAGGGCGGTGCCGGGGTGGTCGGCGGCCTGGCGCAGGACCTCGGTGAGGTGCTTGCGGTCGGAGTCGACGGTCCGGGCGACGAAGGACGCCTCCGCGCCGAGGGCGAGGGAGACCGGGTTGAAGGGCGCGTCCAGGGATCCCATCGGCGTCGACTTGGTGATCTTGCCGACCTCGGAGGTGGGGGAGTACTGGCCCTTGGTCAGGCCGTAGATCCGGTTGTTGAACAGCAGGATCTTGAGGTTGACGTTGCGGCGCAGGGCGTGGACGAGGTGGTTGCCGCCGATGGAGAGCGCGTCGCCGTCACCGGTGACGACCCACACGCTCAGGTCGCGCCGCGAGGCCGCGAGGCCGGTGGCGATGGCGGGGGCGCGGCCGTGGATGGAGTGCATCCCGTAGGTGTTCATGTAGTACGGGAAGCGGGAGGAGCAGCCGATGCCGGAGACGAAGACGATGTTCTCCTTCGCCAGACCGAGCTGGGGCATGAAGCCCTGCACGGCGGCGAGGATGGCGTAGTCGCCGCAGCCGGGGCACCAGCGCACTTCCTGATCGGACTTGAAGTCCTTCATGGACTGCTTGCCCTCGGCCCTGGGGACGAGCTGGAGCAGTGCGTTGGTGTCAGCCATCGATGGTCTCCTTCAGGACGGTGGCGAGCTGTTCCGCCTTGAACGGCATGCCGTTGACCTGGTTGTACGAGCGGGCGTCGACCAGATACCTCGCCCGGATCAGGGTGGCGAGCTGCCCGAGGTTCATCTCCGGGACCACCACCTTGTCGTACCGCTTCAGCACCGCGCCGAGGTTGGCCGGGAAGGGGTTGAGGTGGCGCAGGTGGGCCTGGGCGATCCGGCCGCCCTCCTTGCGGATCCGCCGCACCGCCGCCGTGATCGGCCCGTACGTCGAGCCCCAGCCCAGCACGAGGGTCCGCGCGCCGTCCGGGTCGTCGACCTCCAGGTCGGGGACCTCGATGCCGTCCACCTTCGCCTGGCGGGTGCGGACCATGAAGTCGTGGTTGGCCGGGTCGTAGGAGATGTTCCCCGTGCCGTCCTGCTTCTCGATGCCGCCGATCCGGTGCTCCAGGCCGGGCGTGCCGGGCACGGCCCAGGGACGGGCCAGGGTGTGCGGGTCGCGCTTGTAGGGCCAGAACACCTCGGAGCCGTCCTCCAGGGTGTGGTTGGGCCCCTGCGCGAACCGCACCGTCAGGTCCGGCAACTCGTCCGGCTCGGGGATCCGCCACGGCTCCGAGCCGTTGGCCAGGTAGCCGTCGGAGAGCAGGAAGACCGGCGTCCGGTACGTCAGCGCGATCCGCGCGGCCTCCAGGGCGGCCTCGAAGCAGTCGGCCGGGGTGCGCGGGGCCACGATCGGAACCGGCGCCTCGCCGTTGCGCCCGTACATCGCCTGCAGCAGGTCGGCCTGCTCCGTCTTGGTCGGCAGACCGGTGGACGGACCGCCGCGCTGGATGTCCACCACCAGCAGCGGCAGCTCCAGACTCACCGCGAGCCCGATCGTCTCGCTCTTCAGCGCCACCCCCGGACCGCTCGTCGTCGTCACCGCCAGCGACCCGCCGAAGGCCGCACCGAGCGCCGCGCCGATGCCGGCGATCTCGTCCTCGGCCTGGAAGGTGCGCACGCCGAAGTTCTTGTGCCGGGACAGCTCGTGCAGGATGTCCGAAGCCGGGGTGATCGGGTACGAGCCCAGGAACAGCGGCAGATCCGCCTGCCGGGACGCGGCGATCATGCCGTAGGACAGGGCCAGGTTCCCGGAGATGTTGCGGTAGGTGCCGGGCGGGAAGGCCGTCGCCGCCGGTGCCACCTCGTAGGAGACCGCGAAGTCCTCGGTCGTCTCACCGAAGTTCCAGCCGGCCCGGTAGGCCGCGATGTTGGCTGCGGCGATGTCCGGCTTCTTCGCGAACTTCGACTTCAGGAACTTCTCCGTGCCCTCGGTGGGCCGGTGGTACATCCAGCTCAGCAGTCCGAGCGCGAACATGTTCTTGCTGCGCTCGGCCTCCTTGCGGCTGAGGTCGAAATCCTTGAGCGCCTCGACGGTCAGCGTGGTCAACGGCACCGGATGCAGGTGGTACCCGTCGAGCGAGCCGTCCTCCAGCGGAGAGGTGTCGTAGCCGACCTTCTGCATCGCCCGCTTGGTGAACTCGTCCGTGTTGACGATGATCTCCGCGCCGCGGGGCAGGTCGCCCACGTTCGCCTTCAGCGCGGCCGGGTTCATCGCCACCAGCACGTTGGGCGCGTCGCCCGGCGTGAGGATGTCGTGGTCGGCGAAGTGCAGCTGGAAGGACGAGACGCCCGGCAGGGTGCCGGCGGGTGCCCGGATCTCGGCCGGGAAGTTCGGCAGCGTCGACAGATCGTTGCCGAACGACGCGGTCTCCGAGGTGAAACGGTCGCCGGTGAGCTGCATTCCGTCGCCCGAGTCACCCGCGAACCGGATGATCACCCGGTCCAGCCGGCGGACGTCCTTCGCCCCGACCGGTTTGCGCTGCGCTCCCACGACGGTCTCGTCGGTACCGTCGGCCTGCTCCGCTGGGCTGCTGACCTGGCTGGTCACTTACTGGACCTCCCTAGGGACGGCTGTCCGGGGACTGGTCTCCCACCGACCGTCCCGGGATCAACCCTACGTCCGCACGCGATGACTTCCGGTGGAGATTCGCATGATGGACACGACTTCGAGATGACCCACAGCCCTGGAATCCCAGGGCTTTTCTGCTCCGGCACCGTCGAGGACGCACCGCGCCCGCCTCCGGTTTCTCATTCGTCCGGATGAGCGTCCGCGTCGCCGGGCCCGGCCGGTCTTTCCGAGGCGTGGGCCGCTGATGTCAGGAATTGAGATAGGTGAGCACGGCGAGCACCCTCCGGTGATCACCGTCGCTCGGGGACAGACCCAGCTTCATGAAGATGTTGCTGACGTGCTTCTCGACGGCCCCGTCGCTCACGACGAGCTGCCGGGCGATCGCCGAGTTCGTCCGGCCCTCGGCCATCAGCCCCAGCACCTCCCGCTCACGCGGGGTGAGCCCCGCCAGCACGTCCTGCTTGCGGCTGCGCCCGAGCAACTGCGCGACCACCTCCGGGTCCAGCGCCGTACCGCCCTGCGCCACCCGAACCACGGCGTCCACGAACTCCCGGACCTCGGCCACCCGGTCCTTGAGCAGATACCCGACGCCCCGGCTGGAACCGGCCAGCAGCTCCGTCGCGTAGCGCTCCTCCACGTACTGGGACAGCACCAGCACGCCGAGACCGGGATGAGCCTTGCGCAGCAGCACCGACGCCCGCACCCCCTCGTCGGTGTGCGTCGGCGGCATCCTCACGTCCGCCACCACGACGTCCGGCAACTCGCCCTGCGCATCCAGCTCGGTGATGGTCTTGATCAGTGCCTCACCGTCGCCGACACCGGCCACGACCTCGAGCCCGCGGTCGGTCAGCAACCGGGTCAGCCCCTCTCGGAGCAGCACTGAATCCTCGGCGATGACCACCCGCACCCTGTCCTCCACGATCCTCGGCCCCCCACAGCCCGTGCACCTGACGGCCCCCGCGGCCCACGCCGCGTCCACGAACCGTCCGTGCGACAGGTCCAGCATCCCAGCATCGGAGGCCGGATGCCCTCGGGGAACGGGAAGAGAAAAGGGAAGTCCTGGGTATCGCTCCGGGTGCGGTCCACTCGATGGCCGGTTCTTGACGGCCGGTTCCCGGCGACGGGTTCCCGTCGGCGGGTTCTTGACGGCCGGTTCCCGTCGGCGGGTTCCGGTCACCCCACCGGACCCGCCGCCTGCCTCGTGCCGGTCAGCCGGTGACCGGCTCGTTCCGCCACGGCAGCTCCGCCGTGATCCGCGTCGGCCCCCCGGCGGGCGAGTCCACCACGAGGATCCCGTCCACCGCGTCGAGCCGGTCCGCCAGACCCGCCAGCCCGGACCCGGCCGAGGTCTGCGCCCCGCCCACGCCGTTGTCCACGACCTGGAGCATCAGCCGGTTCTCCACCCGCCACACCTCCACGGCGGCCGACGTGGCCCTCGAGTGCTTGCTTATGTTCTGGAGCAGCTCCGAGACGGTGAAGTAGGCGATGCCCTCGATCGCCGACGCCGGCCGCTCCACCAGGTCGACCTCCACCCGTACCGGCACGGTGCAGCGGGAGGCGACCGAGGAGAGCGCCGCGTCCAGGCCACGGTCGGTCAGCACCGCGGGGTGGATGCCCCGAGCCAGGTCCCGCAGTTCCTGGAGCGCCGTCTTCACCTCGCCGTGCGCCTCGTCCACCATGACGGCCGCGGCCCGGGGGTCCTCCTTCAGCTTCTCCTTGGCCAGGCCCAGGTCCATGGCCAGGCTGACCAGGCGGGCCTGGGCCCCGTCGTGCAGGTCGCGCTCGATGCGCCGCAGGTCGGCCGCGGCCGTGTCGACCACGACCCCCCGGTCCGACTCCAGCTCCACCACCCGCGTCGCCAGCCGCGACGGTCCCAGCAGCCCGTGCACCATGACCCGGTCCACCATGGTCAGCGCCCTGACCAGCCACGGCGTCGCCAGGGTGAACAGGAGCCCGACCAGCGCGGTCACGGCGATCTCGAAGGGGTTGTCCAGGTAGATCCGGTGCGTCTCGTCGCCGTACAGCTGGAGCCCGTCCTGGCCGGCGTACATCGGGAACACCCAGAACCACAGCGGGTACGTCAGCATCGCCCACCCGACCGCCCAGACGGTCACGGCGACAACGAACGAGAACACGGCCCAGGGGAACTGCACCAGCGCGTACAGCAGGCTCCGCCAGGAGGTGCCGCTCTTGAGCACGGCTCCCATCCAGCCCATCGCGCCCTGCTTCTTCAGCCGCAGCGGCTCCGGGTCGGCCACCCGCAGACCCAGCAGGGCGCGGGCCCGTGCCCGCTCCATCGCCCCGAAGCCCCGGCACCCGGCGAGTGCGGCCGCCAGCACCGGCACCCCCAGGAACGTCACCAGCAGGCCCGCCCCCAGCGACACCATGGTCACGGCGTAGGTGAAGAGCAGGACGGCGACCGGCAGGCCCATCAGGACGTAGCCGAACTCCCGCCAGCTGCGCGCCTCGAACGGTGCCCGCAGTCCCGCCGGCAGCCGGTGGCGCCGCGCACCGGCGTCCCCGGGGAAGCCGGACCCGCTCCCGAGCCCGTAACCCTGTCCGTATTCCGTGGCCATCGGTGCCGTCCTTCTCCTCGTCGTCTGCGGCTGTGCCGTCGTACCTCCACCCTCCTCGGCCGCACGTCCGCGGCCAATGGAGCCCGTCGGCGTCCGGGGAGGGGGGTTTTCCCTACCTCCTGGCGGGAGAGCCGGCCGCGTCGGCCTCCGCGCGGTCGCGCCACGGCAGCTCGGCCGTGATCAGCGTCGGGCCGCCCTCCGGGGAGTCGACGACGAAGAGACCGTCGACGGCCGACAGCCGGTCGGCGAGGCCCTTCATCCCCGTACCGCCGTCGAGACGCGCGCCCCCGCGGCCGTTGTCCCCCACCTGTATGAGCAGCCGGTCGGACGACCGCCACACCTCCACGGAGGCCGAGCCGGCCCCGCTGTGCTTGCTGACGTTCTGGAGCAGCTCCGAGACGGTGAAGTAGGCGATGCCCTCGATGGCGGGCGCGGGGCGCTCCGCCAGGTCGACGGTCACCCTGACCGGCACGGTGCAGCGGGAGGCGACCGAGGAGAGCGCCGCGTCCAGGCCCCGGTCGGTCAGGACGGCCGGATGGATCCCGCGAGCCAGGTCCCGCAACTCCTGAAGGGCCAGCTTCACCTCGCCGTGCGCCTCGTCGACCATGGCCGCCGCCGCGTCCGGGTCCTCCAGGAGCTTCTCCTTGGCCAGGCCCAGCCCCATCGCGAGGTTGACCAGGCGGGCCTGCGCCCCGTCGTGCAGGTCGCGCTCGATGCGCCGCAGGTCGGCCGCGGCCGTGTCGACCACGACCCCCCGGTCCGACTCCAGCTCGGCGATCCGCCGCTCCAGTTCGTCGGAGGGTGACAGCAGCCCGCGCACCATGGCCCGGTCGACGTTGGTGAGGCCCCGCGCGACGAACGGCAGCACCGGCCACAGCACGAACAACGACGTCAGGGTGACGACGAAGGTGAGAACGCCCCAGGGGAACCTGATGAACTCGTACAGCACCGTGCGCCAGCCCACCGGGTCCTTCAAGGACATCCACAACTGTGCGAAGAAGCCGCGCCTGGCCCGCAGCGGCAGCGGGCTCGGCTCGTCCACCCGCACGCCGAGCAGCGTCCGGGCCCGCGCCCGCTCCAGCTTGCCCAGCTGCCGCGCGCCCAGCAGACCGGCCGCCAGCAGCGGGAGCCCGATCACCGTGACCGTCAACCCGATGCCGACGGACAGCGTCGTCACGACGTAGACGAATCCGAGCAGCGCCGCCGGGAGATTCGCCAGCAGATGGGCGATCTCCTTCCAGGTGTGCCGGTCGTAGGCGAAACGGGCCGGAGGCAGGCGGTCGCCGGCCGCTGCGCCGGTGGTCCCGGCGAGGCTGGAGGTCGAGAGGCGTTCGGTCATACACGTCAGCGTGCCGTGCGGCGCGGCGCCGCGCCATGAGGTGGGCCGCCGGGACGCACTGAGGAAAACCCCACCCCCGCGTCCCAAGGTGCGACGGGCTGCTTACCGTGTCTTTATCAGGCCCTAGACTCCCGTGCGTACAGATCGTCGAACACCAGCGTTCACGACAGGGAGCGAGGGACGCACGTGCCGGAACCGACCGTCGGTGCCGTGATCGCCGGCGATGCGACCGCCGCCGACGCACCCGTCGGGCTCGCCGCGGACTACTTCCAGTCCTATTCGGTCGTCGGCCTGCTCGCCGTCGTGGGGGTGCTCTTCGTCGCCGTGGCCTTCGGCGCCGGACGTCTGCTGCGACCGGTGGTCCCGACGCCCGAGAAGCTGCTCACCTACGAGTGCGGCGTCGACCCCGTCGGAGAGGGCTGGGCACACACCCAGGTCCGCTACTACGTCTACGCCTTCCTCTACGTCATCTTCGCGGTCGACTCGATCTTCCTCTTCCCCTGGGCCACGGTCTTCGCCGACCCTGGTTACGGGGCCACGACCCTCGTGGAGATGTTCATCTTCCTCGGCTTCCTCGCCGTGGGTCTGTTGTACGCATACAAGAAGGGCGTCCTGTCGTGGACGTGAAGCCCGCCGACCGCACCGACCCGGCACCCGTGCCGCTCCCCGAGCCCAAGAGGCTGGGCACGCTCGCACGCCTCGCCCCGGAGCCGATGAAGGTCGTCCTGAACTGGGGCCGGCGCTACTCGCTCTGGGTCTTCAACTTCGGCCTCGCCTGCTGCGCGATCGAGTTCATCGCCGCGTCGATGGCCCGCCACGACTTCATCCGCCTCGGTGTGATCCCGTTCGCGCCCGGCCCCCGCCAGGCCGACCTGATGGTCGTCTCGGGCACGGTGACCGACAAGATGGCGCCGGCCGTCAAACGCCTGTACGAGCAGATGCCCGAGCCGAAGTACGTCATCTCCTTCGGCGCCTGCTCCAACTGCGGCGGCCCCTACTGGGACTCCTACTCCGTGACGAAGGGCGTCGACCAGATCATCCCCGTCGACGTCTACGTCCCCGGCTGCCCGCCGCGCCCCGAGGCGCTGCTCCAGGGGATCCTCAAGCTCCAGGAGAAGATCGCGCGGGAGTCGCTGGGGGAGCGGTACGGCACCCCGCCCCGCCCGTCGACGGCCGCGCTGCGGAGCGGCCTGGTGCGACCGCCCGCCCCGGCCTCCGACGCCGAGGAGGACCGATGACCGCGGTCGGCTGGCTGCCCGCCGACGCCGAGGAGCTCTTCGGACCGGACGCCACGGCAGCGGAGTCGTACGGCCTCCTGACCGTCGACGTGCCGCCCACGTCCTGGATCACCGCCCTGGAGACGGCGCGTGACCGGCTCGGCTGCACCTACTTCGACTGGCTGAGCGCGGTCGACGAGCCGGGCACCGGGTTCCGCGTCGCGGCGCATGTCGTGGCGCTCGGACCGGTACGCAGGCTGCTGCTGCGGACGACCGTCCCGCACGACGCCCCGGTGCTGCCCACCGCCGTCGCGGTGTACGCGGGCGCGGCCTGGCACGAGCGCGAGACCCACGAGATGTTCGGTGTCGCCTTCGAGGACCACCCCGCGCTGGACCACCTGCTCCTGCCGGAGGGCTTCGAGGGCCACCCGCTGCGCAAGGACTTCGTCCTCGCCGCCCGTGTCGCCAAGGCCTGGCCCGGGGCCAAGGAGCCCGGCGAGTCCGAGCACGGCGGTCCCCGTCGCCGCCAGATGCTGCCGCCGGGCGTCCCCGACCCCAACGAATGGGGCCCGCTGAAGGGCCAGCTGCCTCCCGCTCCCGCCCGCCCGGCCCGAGGCGCGGGGCGTGCGGCGGGGGAGCGCCCGGCCCGTGGAGCGGGCGAACGCCCCGCCCGCCGGACCCGTACGGCCGCCGAGGGCTCCGTCGGCCAGACGGCTCCGGCCACCGAGACCCCGGCCGCGCCGCGCCGCTCCCGTACGGCGGCCGAGGGCTCGGCCGGCCAGACCTCCCCGGCCGGCGAGCCGACGGCCGCGCCGGCACCGCGGCGGTCACGCAGTGCGAGCCAGGGCTCCGCCTCCCAACGAGCGGCCGGTCCGACGGACGCGGCCGGTGGCGATACGGACTCCGGCCGGCAGGCCGCCGGCCGGCAGGACTCCGGTCGGCAGGGCTCCGGACAGCAGGACTCCGGTCGGCAGGGCTCCGGACGGCAGGACTCCGGTCGCCAGGGCTCCGGCCAGCAGGACACCGGGCAGCCGGCCGCCGGACGGCGGGAAGTCGCCGGCACGGTCGGCCCACGGCGTAGCCGGAGTGCGTCGCAGGGCTCGGCGAGCCAGCGGGAGGCCGCCGACGCTGGGCAGCCGGACGACGCGGGTTCCGGCGACGACACGCGGGGCGGCACCGCGCCCTCGCCCACCGAGGAACCGGCCCCGAAGCCGACGCCCTCGGCACCGCGCAGCCCGGACGCCCCGTGGCATCACGCCCGCCCGGCGTTCGCCGAGCCTGCCGCCACCGAGGAGCCGGAGCCTTCCGAGGAGACACCGGACACTCCCGACGACGGGCCAGAGGCCGCCCACGAGTCGGAGGCTCCCCAGGACTCCGACGCTCCGAAGGAGCCCGACGCCCCCGGCGACACCGACACCCCGCCCGATCCGCCGAACTCCTCAGGAGGCCCGCAGTGAACGACGCGCTCGACGTCACCCTGCGCCTTCTGGCCGTCTTCGTCGTCTTCCTCGCGTTCCCCCTGATCGTCGGCCAGACCGAGCACAAGGTGATGGCCCACATGCAGGGCCGGCTGGGCCCGATGTACGCGGGTGGTTTCCACGGCTGGGCCCAGCTCGTCGCGGACGGCGTGAAGTTCGCGCAGAAGGAGGACGTGGTCCCCGCCGACGCGGACCGCCGCATCTTCCAGCTCGCCCCGGCCGTGGCCCTGCTCCCGTACCTCCTGGTTCTCCTGGCCATCCCGGTCGGGCCCGGGGAGGGCGCGGTCGGTCAGGTCGTCGACGCGGGCGTCTTCTTCGTCCTCGCCGTCATGGGCGTGGGCGTCCTCGGCTCGCTCATGGCGGGCTGGTCCTCGGCCAACAAGTTCTCCCTCCTCGGCGGCCTGCGTACCGCCGCCCAGCTCCTCGCCTACGAACTCCCGATGCTGCTGACCGCGGCCTCCGTGGCCATGGCGGCCGGCACGGTCTCCCTCGTCGGCATCCTCGACGCCTTCGAGTGGTGGTGGCTGCCCTGGCAGATCGTCGGCGCGCTCGTCTTCTTCGTCGCCGGACTGGCCGAACTGCAGCGCCCCCCGTTCGACATGCCGGTCGCCGACTCGGAGATCATCTTCGGCGCCTACACCGAGTACACCGGCCTGCGCTTCGCCCTGTTCCTCCTCGCCGAATACGCCGGAATCGTCGTCCTGTGCGGTCTGACCACCGTCCTCTTCCTGGGCGGCTGGCACGGCCCCTGGGGCGCCGACGGCCTCGGCTGGGTGTGGACCCTGCTCAAGGCGGCCGTCCTCGCCTTCGTCGTGATCTGGCTGCGCGTCACCTATCCGCGTCTGCGCGAGGACCAGCTCCAGAAACTGTCCTGGACGCTCCTCGTCCCCCTCTCCCTCGCCCAGATCGCCCTCACCGGCGTCGTCAAGGTGGTGATCGCGTAATGGCCCCCGTCCCCGGCAGCGGCCTGGCCAAGGGCCTGGCCGTCACCCTGCGCACGATGACGAGGAAGACCGTCACCGAGCAGTACCCGGACGCCCAGCCCGAACTGCCGCCCCGTACCCGCGGCGTGATCGGCCTGTTCGAGGAGAACTGCACGGTCTGCATGCTGTGCGCCCGAGAGTGCCCCGACTGGTGCATCTACATCGACTCCCACAAGGAGACGGTCCCGGCGGCCGCCCCCGGCGGACGCGACCGCAGCCGCAACGTCCTCGACCGTTTCGCCATCGACTTCTCCCTGTGCATGTACTGCGGTATCTGCATCGAGGTCTGTCCTTTCGACGCCCTGTTCTGGTCCCCGGAGTTCGAGTACGCCGAGACCGACATCCGCGACCTCACCCACGAGCGGGACAAGCTCCGCGAGTGGATGTGGACCGTGCCGGCCCCGCCCGCCCTTGACCCCGGCGCGGAGGAGCCCAAGGAACTCGCCGCCGCCCGCAAGGCCGTCGACAAGCTGGCCGCGCAGCAGCGGACGGACCAGCCCGGACAGGAGGACCAGTCGTGATCCTCGCCGCCGGATCCCACGGCTTCCTGTCCCCGACCGGCGTGGAGATCGCCTTCCTCCTCGTCGGCCTGGTCACGCTCGGAGCCGCCGTCATCACCGTCACCACCCCCCAGCTCGTCCACGCCGCCCTGTGGCTGGTGGTGGCCCTGGGCGGCCTCGCCGTCGAATACCTGCTGCTCACCGCCGAGTTCATCGCCTGGGTCCAGGTCCTCATCTACGTCGGTGCTGTCGTCGTCCTCATCCTGTTCGGGCTGATGCTCACCAGGGCGCCCATCGGACGGTCCCCGGACGCCGACTCCGGCAACCGCTGGGCCGCGCTCACCGTGGCCGTGGCCTCCGCCGCGGCCCTGGTGTGGGTCGTCGTCGACGCCTTCCGCACCACCTGGATCGACCTGGACGGCCCGGCCGCCGGCTCCACCGCCGTCACCGGAGCGAGCCTCTTCCAGAACTGGGTCCTGCCCTTCGAGGCTCTCTCGGTACTCCTCCTCGCCGCCCTGGTCGGCGCCATCGTCCTGTCCCGCAAGGCCAAGGCGGCCCGCGCGGGCGAGGCCCCCGGGGCAGGAACATCCCAGACAGGAACCACCCAGGCCGGCCCCTCCCAAACGGACGGTGTCCGCTGATGCACCTCGCCTATCCAGCCGTCCTCTCCGCCCTCCTGTTCTGCACCGGCCTCTACGGCGTCCTCGCCCGCCGCAACGCGATCCTGGTCCTGATGTCGGTCGAGCTGATGCTCAACGCCGTCAACCTCAATCTGGTCGCCTTCGACGTCTGGCTCAGCAGGGCCGCGGAGGAGACCCTGCACTCCGGCCAGGCCCTCACCCTGTTCACCATCGCCATCGCGGCCGCCGAGATCGGCATCGGCCTGGCGATCGTCCTCGCCGTCCACCGCAACCGCGGCACCTCTGACATCGACAAGCTCCGCGACACGGCCGAGGGCCACGAACCCGACGGCCCCGGCACCGACACCCCCGCGACCGGGACGGCCGCCGAGAAGGCTGAGGCCACCGCGTGACCACGACCACCCTCGCCGTACTCGTCCCCCTCCTTCCCTTCCTCGGGGCTGCCGCCGGTCTCCTGCTCGGCCGGTCGGCACCCGGGTTCGTCCGCCCCCTCGCCGTGCTGCCGACGCTGGCGGCCCTCGTCCTGGCCGCAGTCATCGCGGCCCGTCAGGGCGGCGGCCCGGCCCTCGACGCCGTCACGGAGCTGACCCCCACCGGTTCGGTCCCGATCGAACTCGCCCTGCACATCGACGGCTTCGCCGCCCTCGTCGCCCTTCTGGTCGGCACCGTCGCCGCCTGCGTGCAGATCTACTCGACGGGCTATCTGCGCGACGACCCGCGCTACCCCTCGTACGCCGCTCTCGTCTCCCTGTTCACCTCCGCGATGTTCCTCGTCGTCTACTCCGGCGACCTGATGGTGCTGCTGGTCGGCTGGGAGGTCATGGGCATCTGCTCGTACTTCCTGGTCGGCCACTACTGGGAGACCCCCGAGGCGCGCGCCGCCTCCCTCAAGGCATTCCTGGTGACCAAGCTCGGCGACGTCCCCTTCCTGATCGGTCTGCTGGCGCTGGCCACCGAGGCGGGCTCCTTCCGCATCACCCGGATCCTCGGCGCGGTGGCCGACGGATCGCTCGACCACCCGACGGTGATCGCCCTGCTCCTCCTGGCCGGTGTGGCGGGCAAGTCGGCGCAGTTCCCCCTGCACACCTGGCTCCCCGACGCGATGGCGGGCCCGACACCCGTCTCCGCGCTGATCCACGCCGCGACGATGGTCGCCGCCGGTGTGTACTTCGTCGCCCGGCTCCTTCCGCTCTTCGAGGCCTCACGGGCCGCGATGGTCGTCCTGGCCGTCATGGCCGCCGTCACGATGGTCGGCTCCGCGCTCGCCGCCCTCGCCCAGGACGACATCAAACGCGTCCTGGCCTACTCGACGATCGGACAGCTCGGCTACATGACCGGTGCCCTCGCCACCGGCGACCGGGGTGCCGCCGTCTTCCACCTCCTGTCCCACGGCGCCTTCAAGGCGCTCCTGTTCCTCGCCGCCGGCCTGATCATCCACGCCGCCGGCACCAACTCGCTGGCCGCCATGTCCCGTATGCGGGGCCTGCGCGAACGCGTCCCGGACGCCTACTGGACGATGACCGTGGCCCTGCTCGCGCTCGCCGCGATCCCGCCCTTCAGCGGCTTCTTCTCCAAGGAGTCGGTCCTCGGCGCCGCGGAGCACGTCGCCACCGGCCACACCGAGCACGCGCCCGGCGCCGCGGGCTGGACCGTGCTCGTCGCCGCTCTGATCACGGCCCTGCTCACCGCCGCCTACGCCACCCGCCTGTGGCTGCTGGCCTTCCGCGGCCGAGGCGCCGAGGCCCCCGACCACGGCAGGCAGCCGGTGGTCATGAACGCCGTGCTCTGGGTGCTCGCCCTCCCCTCACTCGCCCTGGGCGGACTCGCCTTCCGACTGCTGCCCGACTGGTTCGACGGCCACGACCTCACCCCGACCCTCACCACCTCCGTGCTGGGCACGGGAGTGGCGCTGGTCGGCGGCATCGTCACCTACGCCGCCTGGCGGCACACCTCGGCGCTCGCGGCCCGCACCCCGATGGGCGCCGTCGCGGCCCACCCCGAGGGCGACGCCGCCCTGGTGGAGGCCGAGGCCATCGCCGCCCACCGGCCCGCCTACGGAGACCTCGCCTCCGCGCCCGACCCCTCGGATCCGGGACGCCTTCTGCTGGGCCCGGTGCACCGGCACGCGGCCGCCGGCTTCCATCTGGACGCGGTGTACACGGCCCTCTTCGTCCGCCCGGTCACGGCAGGCGCAAGCCTCGTCCGGTTCCTGGACCGCGAGGTCGTCGACACCTACGTACGAGCGGCGGGCGCACTGCCCCGCCTGCTCGGGGCCGCCGTACGGCGTGCCCAGACCGGCAATGTGCAGACCTATGTGAGCGCGCTGCTCGCCGGCACCGTCGTCCTCGCGGTCGCCGCCGTCCTCGTCGCCACGGGAGCGTGAGCAGGCGTGATCGATATCAACGAGTCCGTGATGCAGGTCCTTCTCGCGTTCATCGTCGTCGGCCCGCTCCTCGGCGCCGCCGCCGCCCTTCTGCCGGCCCCGCCCGGACTGAAGGGGAAGTCACCCGAGCAGGCCGTGCTCCGGCACGGCGTCACCGTCACCGGCGTCGTCCTGGTCGCGGCGGTCGTCCTCGTGCTCGGCTTCGACCACGACCATCCGTCGAAGATGCAGGCCAGCACGGACATCAGCTGGATCCCCGCACTCGACGTACGCATCCACCTCGGCATCGACGGCATCTCCCTCCCCCTGCTGGTCCTGACCGCGCTGCTGACCTTCCTCTGCGCGCTCTACTCGTACTTCAAGATGCCAACGGGCCCGAGCCCCAAGGCATTCGTCGCGCTGCTGCTCGTCCTGGAGTCCGGCACCCTCGCGACCTTCGCCGTCCTCGACCTGATCCTGTTCTTCCTCGCCTTCGAGACGGTCCTCATCCCGATGTACTTCCTCATCGCCCGCTGGGGCGGCGAGGGACGGGCCGGGGCCGCCTGGAAGTTCATCCTCTTCACGCTCCTCGGCTCCGTCGTCATGCTGCTCGGCCTGCTCCTGATCGGAATCACGGCGGGTACATTCGACATGGTGGCACTCGCCACTGACAACGGCCGGTCGCTGACCACATCCGTGCAGGTCATCGCCGTTCTGGCGATCGGGATCGGGCTTGCGGTCAAGACCCCGATGTGGCCGCTGCACAGCTGGCTGCCCGACGCCCACACCGCCGCGCCGACCGTCGGCTCGGTCCTGCTGGCCGGTGTCCTGCTGAAGATGGGTACGTACGGGTTCGTCCGGATCCTGCTCCCGGTCGCGCCGGACGGCTTCCGCACCTTCGCGCCCTACCTCGCCGCCTTTGCCGTGGTCGGCATCATCTACGGCTCCCTGGCCTGCCTGGCCCTCGCCAGAAGAGGCGCCAGGGGCGACCTCAAGCGCCTCATCGCCTACTCCTCCGTCGGCCACATGGGCTTCGTCCTGCTCGGTGTCGCGACCATGACCCCGACCGGCGTGAACGGCGCACTCTTCGCCAACATCGCCCACGGCCTCATCACCGGCCTGCTCTTCTTCGTGGTCGGCGCGCTCAAGGACCGCACCGGGACCACCGACCTCGACGCCCTCGCCGAGGAGTCCGGTCACGCCCTGTACGGCAGGGCACCGCGCCTGGGCGGACTGCTCGCCTTCGCCGCGGTCGCCTCGCTCGGTCTGCCGGGCCTGGCCGGGTTCTGGGGCGAGATGCTCGCCCTGTTCGGCGCGTTCGACCCGCACGACGACCTCAGCCGCCCCACCTTCCTCACCTTCATGGCCATCGCTGCCTTCGGCACCCTGCTGACCGCCGCGTACATGCTGATCGTGGTCCGCCGCGTCTGCATGGGCGCCGTACCGCAGGACGCCCCGCAGCCGAAGCTCGCCGACGTGCGCACCTACGAGTTCGCCGCCTGGACGCCGCTCGTCGCCCTCACCGTCGTCGCCGGACTGTGGCCCAGGACCCTCCTCGGGCTGACCGACCCGGCCGTGCAGCAGCTCCTCTCAGGAGGCACCCGATGAGCTCCCCGGTCCAGCTCCTCGCCGAGCCCCTGACGCAGCCACTGGCCCAGAACCTCGTCCAGTCCGTCGACTGGCTCGCCATCGCGCCCCCCACCATCACGGCGGTCGTGGGACTCGTCGTCCTCGTCACCGACCTGTTCGTCAAGGACGCCCGCAAGTCCCTGCTCGGCTGGTTCTCGGTCGCCGGACTCGCCGCCTCCGCCCTCATGCTGCTGCCCCTGGTGAACGACGACCGCTCGACGTTCTGCCTGGCCGGCGAGCCCCGCGTCTGCAGCTACACCGCGGACACCTTCACCCTCGCGATCCAGTTCCTGGTCCTCGGCGGCGCCCTGCTGACCGCCCTCCTGTCCGTCACCGCGGTGAAGGACGCCGACCGGGGACTGCCCGAGGGCGAGTTCTGGTTCCTGCTGCTCTCCTCCGCCGCCGGCGCCGCGCTCCTGCCCGCCTCCCGCGACCTCGCGACCCTCGTCGTCGCTCTGGAGGTCGCCTCCCTGCCCGCCTTCGCCCTGGTCGGCCTCCGGCAGGGCGACCGCAGGTCCTCCGAAGCGGCCCTGAAGTTCTTCCTGTCCTCGGTCACGGCGACAGCGGTCAGCCTCATGGGCATCAGCTTCGTGTACGCCACCACCGGCACCCTCTACCTCACCCAGGTGGCCGACCGCATCCAGCAGGTCGACGGGCAGTTCACGACCCTCGCCCAGACCGGCGTCGTCCTCACCCTCGTCGGCTTCGCCTTCAAGACGGCCGCCGTCCCCTTCCACTTCTGGGTGCCCGACACCTACGTGGGCGCCCCCCTGCCGATCGCGGCCTACCTGTCCGTGATCGGCAAGGCGGTCGGCTTCTCCGGCCTCATCCTGGTCACGGTCGTCGCCCTGCCGTCCTACGCGGACGTCTGGGGCCCCGCCCTCGCGGCACTGGCCGCGCTCACCATGACCGTCGGCAACGTCGGCGCCCTCCGGCAGCAGGCCACGCGCGCGTACAGCGCGGTACGCCTGCTCGCCTGGTCGTCCGTCGGCCAGGCCGGCTACCTCCTGGTGCCGATCGCCGCCGCCGCGTACTCCGACGACCCCGAACGCTCGATCGGCTCCACCGTCGCCTACGCCCTCATGTACGCCGCGGTGAACCTCGGCGCCTTCGCGGTGGCCGTGCTGGTGGGCCGCACGAGGGCACTCAACCGCGTCGCGGACTACCGCGGCCTGTACGCGTCCAACCCCCTCACCGCCCTGATCCTGGCCTTCTTCCTGCTCTGCCTCGCCGGGCTGCCGCCGGGTGTCATCGGCCTGTTCGCCAAGGTCACGGTGTTCACCGCGGCCGTCGACGCCGGACTCGGCTGGCTGGCCGTCGTCATGGCCGTCAACGTGGTGATCGCCCTCTTCTACTACCTCCAATGGACGGCTCTGCTGTTCCGGGCGCCCAAGGAAGCGACCGCCGGCCACCGTGCCCCCGGCCCCCTCACCGCCGCGATCACCGTGACCGCGGTCCTCGCCGTCGCCCTCTCCGGAGCACCCCAGCTGATCCTGCGCTTCGCCGACACCGGGCTCTTCTGACCGCACCCGCACGCACCCGCCCGGGCACGCGCGCGTACGGCACCCGGCTCCACGCGCGCGTGCCGTACGCCGCGGCTGTCACCCGTACGGACCACAGGTGCCGCGCCGGGCGCCGGGGAACTGGTGGCCCTCGCCTGGCGTTGACCAGTACGGAAGGGTCCACTGGACGTGTCACCCACGGCACCGGTGGCACTGGAGACCAGGAAGCAACCACAGCGAGCGAGACCAGCAAGCAAAGGGTTCCCCTGCTGCACGACTTGGAGGGCGTACCGTGCACCGCCGGCACAACGGGCTCAGGACCGCAGTACTCCTCGGGGGACTGTCCGCGCTCATCATCGTCATCGGCAGCTTCTTCGGCCGAGCGGGGCTCGTCGTCGCCGTCCTCGTCGCCCTGGGCACCAACGCGTACGCGTACTGGAACAGCGACAGGCTCGCACTCCGGGCCATGCGCGCCCGCCCGGTCAGCGAGTTCGAGGCCCCGGCGCTGTACCGCATGGTCCGCGAGCTCTCCACCCAGGCCCGCCAGCCGATGCCCCGCCTGTACATCTCGCCGACGGAGGCACCCAACGCCTTCGCGACCGGCCGCAACCCGCGCAACGCGGCCGTGTGCTGCACCGAGGGCATCATGCGCCTGCTCGACGAACGCGAACTGCGCGGCGTCATCGGGCACGAACTCAGCCACGTCTACAACCGCGACATCCTCATCTCCTCCGTCGCCGGCGCCCTCGCCTCGGTGATCATGTTCCTGGTCAACTTCGCCTGGCTGATCCCCGTGGGACGGTCCAACGACGACGACGGACCCGGGCTGCTGGGCATGCTCCTCATCATGCTGCTCGGACCGCTCGCCGCCACCGTCATCCAACTGGCGATCAGCCGTTCCCGGGAGTACGAGGCCGACGCCTCCGGCGCCCAGCTGACCGGCGACCCGCTCGCCCTGGCCGGCGCCCTGCGCAAACTGGAACTCGGCACCAAGCAACTCCCGCTCCCCCCGGAGCCCCGGCTCGAGACCGCCAGCCACATGATGATCGCCAACCCCTTCCGGCCGGGGCAGGGACTCTCGAAGATGTTCTCCACCCACCCGCCGATGGCGGAGCGAATCGCCCGGCTCGAAAAGATGGCAGGTCGTCAGCAGTGAAGACCATCCTCAACGTCATTTGGCTCGTGCTCAGCGGCTTCTGGCTGTTCCTCGGCTACCTGCTCGCGGGCGCGCTGCTCTGCGTCACGATCATCGGAATCCCCTTCGGCATCGCCGCCTTCCGCATCGGCGTCTACGCCCTGTGGCCCTTCGGGTACACGGCGGTCGAGCGCCGCGACGCCGGAGCACCCTCCTGCATCGGGAACGTGCTGTGGCTCGTCCTGGCCGGCTGGTGGCTGGCCCTCGGCCACATCGTCACCGGTATCGCGCTGTGCGTGACGATCATCGGCATCCCGCTCGGCATCGCCAACTTCAAGCTGATCCCCGTCTCGCTGCTCCCGCTGGGGCGCGAGATCGTACGCACGGACCAGCCGTTCACCGCCGCGGGAACGTCACAGCGGACCGGCTGGTAAAGAGTCTCCGCGAGCCGTCGCGTGGCCCTCGTTGTCCACAGCCTCCAGGTTGTCCACAGGCCCGCACGGATGTCAGCGGCGGCCTGCATCATGAACCCATGACCGAGAACGAGCAGTTGCTGGCACGGGTGGCCGCCAAGGCGCGGGTCACCCACCCGTGGGGTTGGGCCTCCCTGCCCGAGCCCGTGGACGGGGCGACGTCGGCCCGCGCCGAGGCAGCCCTGGGCTTCCCTCTCCCCGCACTGCTCGCCGAGCTGTACCTGCGCATAGGGGATGGCGGATTCGGCCCGGAGTACGGTCTGTTGCCCCTGCTCGACAGCCCGCCCTCGGGCGAGCCCGCCGCCGTCGCCCAGTACCTCGCCAACCGCGACAGCGGCGCGAAGGACCCCGACTGGCCCTGGCCCGAGGGAGTTCTGCCCATATCCCACTGGGGCTGCGCGATGTACGCGTGCGTCGACTGCCGCTCCCCGCAGGCCACCGTCCTCCTCTTCGAGCCCAATGCCGGTGACCCCGACCGCGCCTGGTACGTCGACGCCCCGAGCCTCGCCGACTGGCTGCGCGCCTGGGTCGAGGGCACGGGCTGGTACGAGGAGGCCCACGAGGGCCCGGAACCGGCCCCCTGGAGCGATTTCGCCATACGCACCGGCAGAGGACCCGCGACGACGGACAGATCGCCCGCACCGGCGTCCTGAAGGAAACCGGCCGCCGAGGCTCTTTCCGCCGGGACATACCCCGGGGTGCCGACGTGCGACCACCTCGGTGCACCCAGCCGTCGGCTACCGCGGGACCTGCTGCCCCCGCACCCCGTACGCCACCACACCCACCGCCAGCACACCCACACCCACGACGACCGACACCGCCGGGAGCGAGAAGGCGAGCACCACACAGCCGATCAGTCCCAGCGCCGGCACGACCCGCGACACCCGCGCGTGGTCGAGCGTCCAGGCCGACGCGTTGGCCACCGCGTAGTACGCCAGTACACCGAAGGAGGAGAAGCCGATCGCCCCTCGCACGTCCACCGTCGCCGCCAGCACCGCGACCACCGCGCCCACGGCCAGCTCCGCCCGGTGCGGCACCCGGAAACGCGGATGCACCGCGGCCAGCGCCCGGGGCAGATGACGGTCCCGGGCCATGGCCAGCGTCGTCCGGGAAACGCCCAGGATCAGCGCCAGCAGGGAGCCCAGCGCGGCCACGGCCGCACCCACCCGCACGACCGGCGCCAGCTCCGGCACGCCGGCCGCCCGTACCGCGTCGGCCAGGGGCGCCGTCGCCTGCCCCAGACCGGCCGGACCCAGCACGGAGAGGACAGCCACCGCGACACACCCGTACACCGCCAGGGTGAGCCCCAGCGCCAGCGGAATCGCCCGTGGAATGGTGCGCCGCGGGTCCCGCACCTCCTCACCGAGGGTCGCGACGCGCGCGTACCCCGCGAACGCGAAGAACAGTAGGCCGGCCGCCTGAAGGGCTCCGCCGACGCCGCCCGACCAGCCGATGTCCAGCCGCCCGGCGTCGGCCCGCGCCGAACCGAGACACACCACCACCACGGAAGCGAGGACAGCGAGAACCACCGCCACGATCGCCCGGGTCAGCCAGGCGGACTTCCGGATCCCGCCGTAGTTCACCGCGGTCAGCGCCACCACGGCAGCGACCGCCGCCGCATGCGCCTGTTCCGGCCAGACGTACGCGCCCACGGTGAGCGCCATGGCGGCACAGGAGGCCGTCTTGCCGACGATGAACGACCAGCCCGCGAGATAGCCCCAGAACTCCCCGAGCCGCTCACGCCCGTAGACGTAGGTGCCACCCGAGGCCGGATACCGGGCCGCCAGCCGGGCCGACGACATGGCGTTGCAGTAGGCGACGACGGCTGCCACGGCCAGGGCGAGCAGCAGCCCCGAGCCGGCGGCGCGCGCCGCCGGAGCCAGGGCGGCGAAGACCCCGGCACCGATCATGGAACCGAGCCCCACGACGACGGCGTCGCCCAGACCGAGGGTGCGACGCAGCTCCGAACCCGCAGGTGTCATGCGCCGCACCCTACTGATCGGCGCAACCACCCGACGCGATCGGAACGTCCCCTTCACCAAGAGGACATGAACACCGCGCGGAGGAACGGCCCGCAGCACTGGCGCAGTGTGGGCACAGAGAGAAAGGGCAGGGTCACGGCATGACCGTCATCAGCTGGATCATCCTCGGACTGCTGGCCGGAGCCATCGCCAAGTTCCTGCTGCCGGGCCGCGACCCCGGAGGGCTCATCGGCACCACCCTCATCGGCATCGCGGGCGCTTTCATCGGCGGCTGGATATCGGCCCGCTGGCTCGACCACCCGGTCAGCAAGGACTTCTACGACGGCGCCACCTGGGCGGCGGCGATCGGCGGTTCGCTGGTGCTCCTGGTCGCCTACCGGCTCCTGTTCGGCAACTCGCGCGACTGAACGCGCCCGGACCGGACGAGAAGCGGACCGGACGAGAAGGGGTGGGCACCGTCGGGATGCCCACCCTTCTCCGTCAGCGGAAGCCTCAGCAGCTGATCACCGGTAGTTGACGAACTGCAGCGCGAAGTCGAAGTCCTGGCCCTTCAGCAGGGCGATCACGGTCTGCAGGTCGTCCCGGCTCTTCGAGGAGACCCGCAGCTCCTCGCCCTGCACCTGGGCCTTCACGCCCTTGGGGCCCTCGTCGCGGATGAGCTTGGCCACCTTCTTCGCGTTCTCCTGGGAGATGCCCTCCTCGATCGAAGCGAAGATCTTGTACTCCTTGCCGGAGAGCTGCGGCTCGCCCGCGTCCAGAGCCTTGAGCGAGATGCCGCGCTTGACCAGCTTGGACTGGAAGACGTCGAGGACTGCGTTCACCCGGTCCTCGGAGTTGGCCTCCATGAGGATCTTCTCCCCGGACCACGAGATCGAGGCGCCCACGCCCTTGAAGTCGTAGCGCTGCGAGATCTCCTTGGCGGCCTGGTTGAGGGCGTTGTCGACCTCCTGCCGCTCGACCTTCGAGACGATGTCGAAACTGGAGTCGGCCATGTCCTGTGGCTCCTTGTATCTGGGTGCGTGTCGGGCCGCGTATCGGGTCCGTACCGGCATACGTCGGCGGCCGCCGGGCCCGGCAGGGTCCTCGGCCGCATCCGGACAAGCCTAGCCACCCGCCGCGGTCCGGGCGGCGATCAATCGGGTGGCGAAGCACCCCTCCACATCAGGTATTGTTTACGTCGTTGCCACGGAGCACCGCCCACAAGCGGTTCGCCGGGCAGCGAACCCCGGCGGTGTGCCCGAGCGGCCAAAGGGAGCAGACTGTAAATCTGCCGGCTCAGCCTTCCCAGGTTCGAATCCTGGCGCCGCCACACGGGAACGAAAGGGCCCCGTGACCTGCCCGAACAGCAGGTCACGGGGCCCTTCGTCATGGGTCGGTCCGTACGAGGGAGCGTGGGGCGGCGCACCGTTCGCGAGGGGCGGGCAGACTGGTGTCATGGCCTCGTCCTCCCGCCGCAGAACCTGCCCCGAGTGCCGTCGCGAGATCGCCGTCGTCGCGGGGCGGTACGCGCGCCACGACCCGCCCGGTGCACGGGAGAGCGGTGAGCTCGTGTCCTGTCCGGGTTCGCGTCGGTCGGCGCAACTCGGTGCGGTGCAGCCGTCCTTGGACGGATACGTGGTCCCTGAATTCCCCGGACAGCTGCCCCTCTTCTGATCCTTCGCCCGCGGTCCCGGGCCGCCACGCGCCGTGAGCCCTCGCACGCCGGGCCGCCCCGCCGCCCTCAGTTCCCGGCCACCGACTTCACCGCCACCGACACCGGCGCCGAACCGCTGATCAGCTCCAGGGTCAGACCTCTCGTGGCCGGGCTGTCGACCAGTTCTGCCAGGACGGCCGCGACGTCGTCGCGCGGGACGGGGCCGCGGCCGGTGTGCGCCTCCAGACGCACCAGACCCGTGCCCGCGTCGTCCGTCAGGGCACCGGGGCGCAGGATCGTCCAGTCCAGGTCGTCCAGTGAGCTGACGTACGCGTCCGCCTCGCCCTTGGCACGCAGGTAGACGTCGAAGATCTCGTCGCCCTGGTGCCCCGGGTCGGCGCCCATGGACGACACGATCAGGAAGCGCCGTACGCCCGCCCGGACCGCCGCGTCCGCGAAGAGGACGGCCGCCGCCTTGTCCACCGTGTCCTTGCGGGCCGCCCCGCTGCCGGGCCCCGCCCCCGCCGCGAAGACCGCCGCGTCCGCGCCCCGCAGCCGCTCCGCCACCTCCTCGACCGAGGCCGACTCCAGGTCCAGCACGACCGGTTCGGCCCCCGCGGCGCGCAGATCGTCGGCCTGCTCCGCCTTGCGGACGATGCCCGCCACCTCGTCACCGCGCGCGGCGAGCAACCGCTCCAGCCGCAGCGCGATCTGACCATGACCACCAGCGATGACAATGCGCATGTCTTCGACCGTACGCCCCGACGGCCGCCCGCGCCGCACGACTTCGACCACCCCGCGCACGGCCCCGCGCACGGCCCGCGCACGGCCCCGCGCCCGACTCCGCGCACGGCCCGCGCACGGCCCCGCGCCCGACTCCGCGCACGGCCCACCCGCCGCCCGCCCGCTCCCGCTCAGGCCATGTCCCCACGCCCGTCAAGACCGCCGGACCCGCCGCGCCCGTCACGGCGTCCTCGCCCGCCACCGCCCTGCCGGGGCAGCCCCGGCTCCGACGCGGCGGTCGAGTCGCCGTACTCCCGTACCGCGCTGGTCCGCGCCACCACGCGCCCCCGGTGCACCACGATCCGGCTGTACGCCAGCGACAGCGCGCCCGCCAGCCGGTCCCCGCGCACGGCGACGAGTTCGGCCGGGAAGCCCGCCTCCACCCGCACCTCGGGCAGACCGAGGGCCGACCGTGCCGCCGCGCTCACCGCGTCGTACGCCTCCTCGGGGCGCAGCCCGTGGCGTGAGGCCAGCAGGTAGGCCGCCTCCAGGGGATCGCCGCGCCCGACCGGGTTGGACACGTCCCGCAGGGCGCCACTCCCGGCGGCGACCCGTACCCCGGCCGCCCGCAGCAGCCGTACCGGAGCAGTGCCGCCGGGGCGGTCCGCCGTCCCGCAGGCGCCCTGCGGCAGGCAGACCACCGTCACTCCCGCCGCCGCGAGTTGGTCCGCGGCCCGGGAGACCGCGTCGGCGGGCAGCCGGCCCAGGCCGTCGCAGGGGCCGATGGCGACTGAGGGGCGCAGCCCGCCCACCATCGCCGCCAGCCGGGCCAGCCGCGCCGGATCGGCGGCGTCCGTGTGCAGGTCGACCGGGCAGCCGTGCTCGGCGGCGACCTCCAGGACCGCCTCCACGTACCCCGTCGGATCGGGGTCCAGGTCCGGACATCCGCCCACCACGTCCGCGCCCATCTTGACCGCGTCCCGCAGCATCGCCAGCCCGTCGGCGCCGGCCACCCCGGTCAGCACCCTCGGCATCGCCACAGCGGTCAGTTCGGCGAGCCCGCGCAAGAAGCGCCGGGTCCGCAGTACGGCGGTCAGCGCGCCGAGGCCCGCGACGTCGCCCACCCGCACATGCGCCCGCAGCGCGGTGGCGCCCTGCCCCAGCTGGAGCAGGGCGGCCTCGGTCGCCCGGCGCTGGACGTCCTCGGGCTCGTAGGAGACGGGGCCGGGGGAGTCGGCCGTGAGCGCCGTGTCGGCGTGGACATGGGGGTCGGCCGGGGCCGGGAGCAGCAGGTAGCCACCCAGGTCGAGGTGGCCGCCTGGGCGCGGGCGGGTGCCGGTGCCCGGCGCGCGTCCCGGGGGCAGGCTGCCGAGGGTGCGGCGCGGGGTCAGGCTGCCGGCCGTGCCGACCGCCTCGATGCGGCCGCCGTGGAGCCGTACGTCCACGGTCCGGCCGTCGGTGAGCCGCGCCCCGGAGAGCAGCAGCGAGCCGCGGTCGGCGGGGTCCGAGGGGGAGGGCGAGTGGGGCGGCTGCGGCTGGCTGTCGGGCATCGCGCTCCTCTGGGCTCGGGGCTGCGCAGTGGGGGACGCAAGATCACGCAGAGTGAGTCGAGCCTAGGACGGTGATCAGTCCGTGGCGCGGAGGAGCGCAATAGTCGTACCGGTGCGGTCCGCGTCGTCCGGGCCGGTCCCGTCCCGTTCCGCGGCGGTCGGGACGGGACGGGGCAGGGGCGGCGAAACGGATTTGGGCGAACGGCGGGCGACCGTGTAATGTCTTCATCGCTCGCCCCAATAGCTCAGTCGGCAGAGCGTCTCCATGGTAAGGAGAAGGTCAACGGTTCGATTCCGTTTTGGGGCTCTGGTGTGAGAGGTTCCCGTCGCGAGGCGGGGCCCGATCGCATCACAGCGGTGTAGCTCAGTCGGTAGAGCAAGCGGCTCATAATCGCTGTGTCACCGGTTCAAGTCCGGTCACCGCTACTCTCAGTAGCCGATTGCGGGGTCGGTCCTTCAATCGGCTACTCTTTCTTGCGTTAATACCATCAATCCGTTCGTCAAGGAGTGCACTCACGTGGCTGCCACCGACGTCCGCCCGAAGATCACGCTGGCCTGCGTGGAGTGCAAGGAGCGGAACTACATCACCAAGAAGAACCGGCGTAACAACCCGGACCGACTGGAGATGAAGAAGCACTGCCCGCGTTGCAACGCGCACACCGCGCACCGCGAGACGCGATAGAACAGGCTCGTACACGAGGCCGTCCCCGAGGTTTGGGGGCGGCCTCGTGTCGTTGTCACCGTCGCTCGTCGACACGGATACCCCGTCGACACGGATACCCCGTCGGCACGGATACGAAGAGCAGCAGGAGGTTGCCAGCCCATGGCGCTCGACCAGTCGTTCGTGGGGCGGACCTATCCGCCCACCGCGCCCTACGAGGTGGGCCGGGAGAAGATCCGCGAGTTCGCGGAAGCGGTGGGGGACGCCAACCCGGCGTACACCGACGCGGAGGCCGCGAAGGCGCTCGGTCATCCGGACGTGATCGCTCCGCCGACCTTCGTGTTCTCGATCACGTTCAAGGCGGCCGGTCAGGTCGTCGAGGACCCGCAGCTCGGGCTGGACTACAGCCGGGTCGTGCACGGCGACCAGAAGTTCGCCTACGCCCGCCCGGTGCGGGCCGGTGACCGGCTCACCGTCACCTCGACCATCGAGGCGATCAAGTCACTCGCCGGCAACGACATCCTGGACATCCGAGGCGAGGTCCGCGACGAGGCCGGCGAGCACGTCGTGACCGCCTGGACCAAGCTCGTGGCCCGCGCGGCCGAGGAGGCGTGAGCATTCCCATGACGCAGCCCCAGACGCAGCCCGCGACGGCGAAGGTGACGTACAGCGACGTCGAGGTCGGCACCGAGCTGCCCGCGCAGAGTTTCCCCGTGGACCGCGCCACGCTCGTGCGCTACGCGGGTGCCTCCGGTGACTTCAACCCGATCCACTGGAACGAGAGGTTCGCCAAGGAGGTGGGCCTGCCGGACGTCATCGCGCACGGCATGTTCACCATGGCCGAGGCGATCCGCGTGGTGACCGACTGGACCGGCGACCCGGGCTCGGTCGTCGAGTACGGAGTCCGCTTCACCCGGCCCGTAGTCGTCCCGAACGACGACGAGGGCGCCGTGATCGAGGTCAGCGGCAAGGTCGCGGCCAAGCTCGACGACAACACCGTCCGCGTCGACCTCACGGCCACCAGCGGCGGCCAGAAGGTCCTCGGCATGTCCCGGGCGGTCGTACGACTGGGCTGACCGCTTCCCCCGCGCTCCCCTCTGCTTACCCCGCCCCTGACCGGGCCGGGCCGGCCGCCCGACCGGCCGGGGCGGAGGGGATCAGTGGCTGGTGCCGGCGCGCACCGCGGTGGTCGCCAGTGTCGTGTAGTGCATCGTGAAGCGGCCACCCAGAGCGTCGATGGCGCGGCCGACCGCGCCCAGTATCTCGGCGAGTTGACCGCGGAGAAGCCGGGTGAGACCGCCGGTGGTGGGGAGCAGTTCCAGCCACTGGTCGCGCGTGTAGGACCGCTGCCAGTCGAATCGCCATTGCTCCGGGTCGTCGAACCGGCCGGTCTCTCGGATCCGGTCGGCGATCTTGGCGTACCCCGCCTGGTACGTCTCCAGCGGACGCCGCGCCGGCTGACCGCTGAACGGCGATTCGGGCGCCACCCGACGGTGGGCGGCCGCGAACGGCTCGGCCACCTCGGGCGGCGGCTCGAAGACGTGCCCGAAGACCGCCAGGCGCCCGTTCGGACGCAGGACCCGGGCTGCCTTCAGGGCGCCGACGGCCGGGTCCACCCAGTGCCACGACTGGGCGGCGATCACCGTGTCGAAGGCCCGGCCGGCCGGTTCCCAGGCCTCGAAGGTCGCCACCTCGACCGGCAGCCCGCAGGCCCGCGTGAAGTCGGCCATCCGCGCGTCCGGCTCGACGCCGAGCACGGTGCAGCCGGCGGCCCGGAACTGCCGGGCCGCGATGCCCGTGCCGCAACCGACGTCGAGTACGTCGGGCCCCGGGCTCCCCGCGACGACACGCGTCACCAGGTCACCGGGGTAGCTCGGCCGGGCCCGGTCGTAGCGTTGCGCGTCCGCGCCGAAGGACTCCGCCGTCTGTCGGGCCCGGTGCGGTGGTGTGGGTTCCGGTTGCTCCCGCGGCGATAGAGTGGGCATGCGTTCACCTTAGTGGGCAAGCGCCCACACGCAACAGAGGGCAGACGCCCACGAGTCGACGGACGCCAGGAGTGCCGGGCGTGCGGGAGGAACGGAGGATCCGCCAGTGCCGACCGGAGTGCACCTTCGCGACGCGCGCCGACAGCTGTTCGACGCCGCGGAACGCGTGCTTCTGCGGGACGGCCCGGACGGGCTGACCAGCCGGGCCGTGACCGACGAGGCGGGCTGCGCCAAAGGCGTCCTGCACCGGCACTTCGCCGACTTCGACGCCTTCCTCGCCGAGCTGGTGCTCGACCGGGCCGCGCAGCTCGAGACGCAGGCCCTGGCCTTGCGCGAAACCGTGGGCACCGGCACCGTGGCCGACAACCTCACCAACGCGCTGACCAGCCTGTTCGGGCCGGTTCCGGTGGCGATCATCCCGCTCGTCACCTTCCGGGACGAGTTGCGGGCGCGGCTGCGGCAAGCCGTGCCCGGCGGCGGCATCGCGATCCTCGCCCAGGTCGCGTCGGCGGTCTCCGCCTACCTGACCGACGAGCGCGCCAGGGGCCGGATCTCGGCCGACGCCGACATCGACTCGCTCACCCTCTCCCTGGTCGGCGGAGGGCATCTCCTGTTCGCGGACCGCGACCCCGGCCCGCCGTCCACGGCGACCGTCGGCCAGCTGGTGAACACGGTGCTCGCCGACGTCGTGCGGCGGCGGCCGCACTGACCCCGCACGTCTCTCCAGGCTTCCGGCGTGACCAGCAGGGGAGCCGCCCTTGACCAAGTTAGTGATTGAGTACTAACTTACCTTCCATGGTCAGGATGAGTGCGGCGGAGCGGCGCGAGAGCGTCATCCGCGCGGCGACGAGCGAGTTCGCCAGGGGTGGCTACCACGGCACCTCCACGGAGGACATCGCCAAGCGGGTGGGAGTCTCCCAGCCGTACCTCTTCCGCCTCTTCCCGGGCAAGAAGGCGATCTTCCTCGCGGTGGCGGAGCGCTGTCTGCGGGACACGCGGGAGGTCTTCGAGAAGGCGTCCGAGGGGCTGCACGGGGAAGAGGCCCTGCACGCCATGGCCGACGCCTACACGCGGCTGATCGCCGACCACCCCGAGAAGCTCCAAATGCAGTTGCAGGTGTACGTCACCGTCGCCGCCGCCGAGGCGGCCGGGGACCACGAGTTCGGCGAGATGGTCCGCAAGGGCTGGCTCGAGATCTGGGACACCGTGCACCTGCCGTTGGGGGCCGACATCAGCGAGACGACGACCTTCCTGGCGTACGGCATGCTGATCAACACCCTGGTCGGCATGGGGTTCCCGCCGGGACACCGGGTCTACGGCGGTATCTACGAATCCGGGCAGGCCAAACCGGCCCGGGACGACGCGTAGGGCGCGGGCACCAAGGCACGAAGGCGTGCGGAAGCGATCGCTTCCGGTATCCGCATGGGCCTGAAAGTTAGTCATCAATTACTAACCAGTTCACGACGAGTGCACACCCTCTGGGGGAGAGATGTCACAGCACGGAGCACGTCAGAACGCACGGGGCGGGGGCGCGGCCTGGGCCCTCGTCATCACCAGCGTCGCCGGTTTCATGGCGGCCCTGGACAACCTCGTCGTCACCACCGCCCTGCCCTCCATCCGCGAGGACCTGGGCGGCGCGCTGCACGACCTGGAATGGACGGTGAGCGCCTACACGCTCACCTTCGCCGTCCTCCTGATGTTCGGCGCGGCCCTCGGCGACCGCTTCGGCCGCCGCAGGCTCTTCCTCGTCGGCCTCACCGTCTTCACCGGGGCCTCCGCCGCCGCGGCCATGGCGCCCGGCATCGACTCGCTCATCGCCGCCCGCGCGGTGCAGGGAGTCGGCGCGGCGATCATGATGCCGCTGACGCTGACCCTGCTCACGGCCGCGGTACCCGCCGAACGCCGCGGGATGGCGTACGGCATCTGGGGTGCCGTCAACGGGCTCGCCGTGGCCTCCGGGCCGCTGGTCGGCGGCAGTCTCACCGAGCACATCTCCTGGCAGTGGATCTTCTGGCTGAACGTTCCGCTGGGCCTGGCCCTGCTGCCCCTCGCCCGCCTCCGTCTCGCCGAGTCGCGCGGCACCGGCGCCCCGCTCGACATACCCGGCACCCTGCTCGCCAGCGGCGGACTCTTCGGCGTCGTCTACGGCCTGGTCCGCGGCCCCGTCGACGGCTGGACCGGCGCCGTGGTGCTGACTTCCCTGTTCGCCGGGGCCGCGCTGCTCGCCGGCTTCGTCCTCTACAGCACCCGCGCCAAGAACCCCATGCTCCCCATGCGGCTGTTCCGCTCCCGTGCCTTCTCCGGCGTCAACGCGGCGAGCCTGCTGATGTTCCTGGGGATGTTCGGCTCGATCTTCCTGCTCAGCCAGTACATGCAGGGCGTGCTCGGCTACTCGCCCACCGAGGCGGGCCTGCGCATGCTGCCCTGGACCGGCATGCCCATGCTGGTGGCGCCGATCGCCGGCATCCTCTCCGACCGGATCGGAGGCCGCCCGGTCGTCGCGGCCGGACTCTTCCTCCAGGCAGCCGGCCTCGGCTACCTCGCCTCCGTGATCACGGCCGACGCCTCGTACGCGGTCCAGTTGCCCGGCCTGATCGTCAGCGGGATCGGTATGGCCCTCTACTTCGCGCCCGCCTCCGCGCTGGTGATGTCCAGCGTCGCCGTGAAGGAGCAGGGCGTCGCCTCCGGCGCCAACAACGCGCTGCGCGAGGTGGGCGGCGCGCTCGGCATCGCGGTCATGTCGTCGATCTTCGCGGCGCAGGGCGGCTACGCGTCCGCGCAGACCTTCGTGGACGGACTGCGGCCCGCGATCGCCGTGGGCGCCGCTGTGGTGGCCCTCGGCGGTGTCGCGGCCCTGATGATCCCGGCACGCCGCCGGACCGGCGACGGGGGCCGGCGCCCCTCGGCCGCACCGGCGACGGAGCCCGCCCCGGCACCCGGACCGAGCCTGGCCACGACCGCACCGACGACCCCGCACTGAACCGCACGACACGAACCCCAGAACACACACCGCACCCCACACAACGCACAGGACACGCGAGGAGTACGACATGCCCACCCTTCCCTGGACCGTGCCGAACCGGCCTCCCCGGGCCACCGAGGTGCACGTCTTCGCGTCCCGCTTCGAGACCAGGACCCTGTGGGGAGCGCTGAAGTTCCTGGCGCGCACGCCGGGCGTGTGGCGGCAGGTCGGGAGCGCGCCCGGAGCGTACGGCGCCTCCCTGAAGGCGGAGCCCTTCAAGCGGACCTTCTGGACGCTCTCCGCCTGGGAGTCGCCCGAGGCACTCAAGGCCTTCGCCCACTCCGGCACCCACGTGCCGGCCTCCCGCGGGCTGTCGGCGCAGATGCGGGACGCGAAGTTCGTCTCGTGGCCGGCGTCGAGCGACGAGCTCCCGGTGAGCTGGACGGAGGTGCGCAGGCGCCTGACGTGAGGCGTACCCGCGCACCCGGCGACGCCCCGGCCGACCGGTCGGGGCGTTCCCGTGTTTCCCGCTGCCCGGGGCCGTCGGTGGCGTCTCGTAGTCTTGAGCGCGTGCAGGAACTCCACGACGCCCCCCTCGCCCCGCTGACCACCTTCCGCCTGGGCGGGCCCGCGACCCGGCTGGTCACGGCCACCACCGACGAAGAGGTGATCGCCGCCGTCCGCGAGGCCGACGACACCGGGACCCCGCTGCTGCTCATCGGCGGCGGATCCAACCTGGTCATCGGCGACAAGGGCTTCGACGGCACCGCCCTGCACATCGCCACCCGCGGCCTGAGCCTCGACGGCACGACGCTGGAGCTGGCGGCCGGCGAGATCTGGAGCGACGCCGTCACCCGGACCGTCGAGGCGGGCCTGGCGGGCGTCGAGTGCCTGGCCGGCATCCCCGGCTCGGCGGGCGCGACCCCGATCCAGAACGTCGGCGCGTACGGCCAGGAGGTGTCCGCGACGATCACCGAGGTGACCGCGTACGACCGCAGGAGCCGTGCGACGGTCGCCCTCTCCAACACCGACTGCGCCTTCTCCTACCGCCACAGCCGCTTCAAGGCCGAGCCCGAGCGGTACGTCGTCCTGCGGGTCCGCTTCGAGCTGGAGGACGCCGGCGGTCTCTCCGCGCCGCTGCGCTACGCCGAGACGGCCCGCGCCCTCGGCGTCGAGGCGGGGGACCGGGTGCCGCTGACGGCCGCCCGGGAGACGGTGCTGAAGCTGCGCGCCGGGAAGGGCATGGTGCTGGACCCCGAGGACCACGACACCTGGTCGGCGGGTTCGTTCTTCACCAACCCGATCCTCACGGACGAGCAGTTCGCCGCGTTCCGCTCGCGCGTCGCCGAACGCCTGGGTGACGCAGTGGAGCCGCCCGCCTTCCCGGCCGGGGAAGGCCGCGTCAAGACCTCCGCGGCCTGGCTGATCGACAAGGCGGGCTTCACCAAGGGGTACGGCTCCGGCCCCGCTCGCATCTCCACCAAGCACACCCTCGCCCTCACCAACCGCGGCGAGGCGACCACCGAGGACCTGCTCGCGCTGGCCCGCGAGGTCGTCACCGGAGTCCACGAGGCCTTCGGCGTCACACTGGTCAACGAACCGGTGACGGTCGGCGTCACCCTCTGACCCGACCCACCTCAACGCGCCGTAGGCGCGGCTCCCACAGCCCAGCACGACTGCCCGCAGCTACGGCGAGGAAGCCGCCGACGGCGGGCCGGGGCGGGGCGGGCGTCGGCGGGCCGCAGTCGCGTACGGCGAGAAGGGGTCGTGTCGGGGGGTGTCCGCCCGCAGCGGTTGGCGCGTCAACGCCGCGAGCCCCCGTGGCCGACCGATTCCGCGCCGTTCCGAGGACGGACACCCCCCGGCGCGGCCCCGACCCACCCACAACGCACCGCGCACCGCGAACCCCCACCACCCCGCACAGGCGCCGCAGGCACCCCCCACCGAACCGGCACAGGCGCCGCAGGCACCCCCAACCCGAACCCGCACCCGCACAGGCGCCGCAGGCACGCCCCACCGGAGCCGCACAGGCGCCGCAGGCACCCCCCACCGGAGCCGCACAGGCGCCGCAGGCGCCCCCCACCGAACCCGCACAGGTGCCGCAGGCACCCCCCACCGAACCCGCACAGGTGCCGCAGGCACCCGCAGGCACCCGCAGGCACCGCGAGCCCCCGCCACCTACCCCGCGAGCCAGTCGTCCACCCCCGCCAACAGCTTCCCCTTCACCTCCTCCGGCGCCGCCGACCCCCGCACCGACTGACGCGCCAGTTCCGCCAGTTCCGCGTCCGTGAAGCCGTGGTGCTCGCGCGCGATCTCGTACTGGGCGGCCAGCCGGGCCCCGAACAGCAGCGGATCGTCCGCGCCCAGCGCCATCGGCACCCCCGCCTCGAACAGCGTCCGCAGCGGCACGTCCTCCGGCTTCTCGTACACGCCCAGCGCGACGTTCGACGCCGGGCACACCTCGCACGTCACCTGCCGGTCCGCGAGCCGCTTCAGCAGCCGGGGGTCCTCCGCCGCCCGCACCCCGTGCCCGATCCGGTCCGCCTCCAGGTCGTCCAGGCAGTCCCGCACCGACGCGGGCCCGGTCAGCTCGCCCCCGTGCGGCGCGCTCAACAGCCCCCCGTCCCGCGCGATCGCGAACGCCCGGTCGAAGTCCCGGGCCATCCCGCGCCGTTCGTCGTTCGACAGCCCGAAGCCGACCACGCCCCGCTCCGCGTACCGCACCGCCAGCCGCGCCAGCGTCCGCGCGTCCAGCGGATGCTTCATCCGGTTCGCGGCGACCAGCACCCGCATCCCGATCCCGGTGTCCCGCACGGTCGTCTCCACCGCGTCCAGGATGATCTCCAGCGCCGGGATCAGCCCGCCCAGCCGCGGCGCGTACGACGTCGGATCGACCTGGATCTCCAGCCACCCCGACCCGTCCCGCAAGTCCTCCTCCGCGGCCTCCCGGACCAGCCGCTGGATGTCCTCGGGCTCCTGGAGGCACGACCGCGCCGCGTCGTACAGCCGCTGGAAGCGGAACCAGCCCCGCTCGTCCGTCGCCCGCAGCTTCGGCGACTCCCCGCGGCCCAGCGCCTCGGTCAGCGCCTCGGGCAGCCGGACGCCGTGCTTGTCGGCCAGTTCCAGCAGGGTGGTGGGCCGCATCGAGCCGGTGAAGTGCAGGTGGAGATGGGCCTTGGGCAGTTCAGAGACATCACGTACACGCTCCATCTGGTGATCCTGCCGTACGACACGCCCGGCCCGACAGCACTTTCCCCGTACGTGGTCTTGCTCGCACAAACAAAGCAGGGGCCGCACACCGGAACGTTCCGGTGTGCGGCCCCTGCCGAAGAACGGCTGGAGACCGGTCCTAGTCCCTGGCCTCCGCCAGCAGCTTCTGGATCCGGCTCACGCCCTCGACGAGGTCCTCGTCCCCGAGCGCGTACGACAGCCGCAGGTACCCCGGCGTGCCGAACGCCTCACCCGGCACCACGGCGACCTCGGCCTCCTCCAGGATGAGCGCGGCCAGCTCGACCGAGTCCTGCGGACGCTTGCCGCGGATCTCCTTGCCGAGCAGCGCCTTCACCGACGGGTAGGCGTAGAACGCGCCCTCGGGCTCCGGGCAGAGCACGCCGTCGATCTCGTTGAGCATCCGCACGATGGTCTGGCGGCGCCGGTCGAAGGCCTCCCGCATCTTCGCCACCGCCTCCAGGTCCCCGGAGACCGCGGCCAGTGCCGCCGCCTGGGACACGTTGGCGACGTTGGACGTGGCGTGCGACTGGAGGTTGGTCGCGGCCTTGACCACGTCCTTCGGGCCGATGACCCACCCGACCCGCCAGCCGGTCATCGCGTACGTCTTCGCCACGCCGTTGACCACGATGCACTTGTCGCGCAGCTCGGGCAGCAGCGCCGGCAGGGACACCGAGACGGCGTCGCCGTAGACGAGGTGCTCGTAGATCTCGTCGGTCAGCACCCACAGGCCGTGCTCGACGGCCCACGTGCCGATGGCCTCGGTCTCGGCCTCGCTGTACACCGCGCCCGTCGGGTTCGACGGCGACACGAAGAGGACGACCTTGGTCTTCTCGGTGCGCGCGGCCTCCAGCTGCTCCACCGTCACCCGGTAGCCGGTCGTCTCGTCGGCGACCACCTCGACCGGGACACCGCCGGCCAGCCGGATCGACTCCGGGTACGTCGTCCAGTAGGGCGCCGGGACGATGACCTCGTCGCCCGGGTCGAGGATCGCGGCGAACGCCTCGTAGATGGCCTGCTTGCCTCCGTTGGTGACGAGGATCTGCGACGGGTCGACCTCGTAGCCGGAGTCGCGCAGCGTCTTCGCGGCGATGGCGGCCTTCAGCTCGGGCAGCCCGCCGGCCGGCGTGTAGCGGTGGAACTTCGGGTTCTTGCACGCCTCGACGGCGGCCTCGACGATGTAGTCCGGCGTCGGGAAGTCGGGCTCACCCGCGCCGAAGCCGATCACGGGACGTCCGGCGGCCTTGAGGGCCTTCGCCTTGGCGTCCACGGCGAGGGTCGCGGACTCGGAGATCGCGCCGACTCGGGCGGAGACCCGGCGCTCGGTGGGAGGGGTTGCAGCGCTCATGACCCCATCGTTCCAGACCGGAAACTTCCCGGGCACAGGGGTTTCACGGACTGAACCGGACCGGTCCAGGACCTGAACGCCTGTCCGGTCCACGCCTTGAACATCAGTCCGGACATCCTTTCTGTTCGACGCCCGGGCCGTGAGCACGTACACTCTCACCTCGTTGGCCTTCAGCGGTCCGCGATCACCCGGTGCACACCAAGCATCCGGGCGGATGCGGTACGTTGGGGGACGAACAAAGGGTCGTAGCTCAATTGGTAGAGCACTGGTCTCCAAAACCAGCGGTTGGGGGTTCAAGTCCCTCCGGCCCTGCTACACACACCATCGCCAGGATGTGTGCGCATGTACGTACAGCAATGCACCGCCGTGCGGCTCCAACCGGGCGCGGCACGGCCACGACCCGGAATCAGGTGAGGACGAGTGACGGACGCCGTGGGCTCCATCGACATGCCTGATGCCCAGGACGAGGCGCCGGACTCCAAGAGGAAGTCGCGCAAGGGCGGCAAGCGCGGCAAGAAGGGCCCGCTGAAGCGGCTCGCGCTCTTCTACCGCCAGATCGTCGCGGAGCTGCGCAAGGTTGTCTGGCCGAGCCGCAACCAGCTGACGACGTACACCACCGTGGTGATCATCTTCGTGGTCATCATGATCGGCCTGGTGACTCTGATTGACTATGGCTTCTCTCACGCCGCCAAGTACGTCTTCGGCTGAGTCGAGAGCGAAGGGCGCCGAGGTACCCGGCGCCCCTTTCGCGTGTTCCACCCCTATGTATCCAGGAAGAAGCAGCCACAGTGTCTGACCCGAACGTGAACGACGCCATCGAGCCGGTCGAGTCCGTCGAGGACGAGCTCGGCACCGTCGAGGGCGCCGACAACGAGGACACCGAGGCCTCCGTCGAGGCCGAGGCTGCCGACGACACGGTCGTCGCGGAGACGGAAGAGGACGCGGCGGAGGCGGAGGCGGACGAGACCGCCGAGGCGACCGACGCGGAGACCACCGAGGCCGAAGCCGAGGAAGCCGAAGGCGAGGAGCCCGAGGCGGAGGAGCCCGACCTCGACCCGGTCGAGAAGCTCCGCCAGGAGCTGCGCGTCCTCCCCGGCGAGTGGTACGTCATCCACACCTACGCCGGTTACGAGAACCGCGTGAAGACCAACCTCGAGCAGCGCGCCGTCTCGCTCAACGTCGAGGACTACATCTTCCAGGCCGAGGTGCCGCAGGAAGAGGTCGTCCAGATCAAGAACGGCGACCGCAAGACGATCCGCCAGAACAAGCTGCCCGGTTACGTCCTGGTCCGCATGGACCTCACCAACGAGTCCTGGGGCGTCGTCCGCAACACCCCCGGCGTCACCGGCTTCGTCGGCAACGCCTACGACCCGTACCCGCTGACCCTGGACGAGATCGTCAAGATGCTCGCCCCGGAGGCCGAGGAGAAGGCCGCCCGCGAGGCCGCCGAGGCCGAGGGCAAGCCGGCTCCGCAGCGCAAGGTCGAGGTCCAGGTCCTGGACTTCGAGGTCGGCGACTCGGTCACCGTCACCGACGGCCCGTTCGCGACGCTGCAGGCCACCATCAACGAGATCAACGCCGACTCGAAGAAGGTCAAGGGCCTCGTCGAGATCTTCGGCCGCGAGACCCCGGTCGAGCTGAGCTTCGACCAGATCCAGAAGAACTGAGACCACACCTTCTGGACGTACTGCTTCCGAGCAGGTCAGGCGGGGCCTCGTGCCCTGCCTGACCTGCTCGGTTTTTGGCCGCGCATCCATACCCGTTATCGTTGTGCGGTATGCCTGTGTCCGGGTAGCTCCCGAACGCGGGCAGGACCCGAATCGAAAGGACCCGGAGAGCTATGCCTCCCAAGAAGAAGAAGGTCACGGGGCTCATCAAGCTCCAGATCCAGGCCGGTGCCGCGAACCCGGCTCCGCCGGTCGGCCCCGCGCTGGGTCAGCACGGCGTCAACATCATGGAGTTCTGCAAGGCCTACAACGCCGCGACCGAGTCGCAGCGCGGTTGGGTCATCCCGGTGGAGATCACGGTCTACGAGGACCGCTCCTTCACCTTCATCACCAAGACGCCGCCGGCCGCCAAGATGATCCTCAAGGCCGCGGGCGTGGAGAAGGGCTCCGGCGAGCCGCACAAGACCAAGGTCGCGAAGATCACGCGTGACCAGGTCCGTGAGATCGCCACCACCAAGATGCCCGACCTCAACGCCAACGACCTGGACCAGGCGGAGAAGATCATCGCCGGTACCGCCCGTTCCATGGGCGTCACGGTCGAGGGCTGAACCCCACCTTCCAGCAGCAGAAGTGGCGGGGCCTGCTCGGCCCGGACCACGACTCCTAAGAAGCCACAGGAGCAGTAGTGAGCAAGCGCAGCAAGTCTCTCCGCGCTGCGGACGCCAAGATCGACCGGGAGAAGCTGTACGCCCCGCTCGAGGCCGTCCGTCTCGCCAAGGAGACCTCCACCTCCAAGTTCGACGGCACCGTCGAGGTCGCCTTCCGTCTGGGTGTCGACCCGCGCAAGGCGGACCAGATGGTCCGTGGCACCGTGAACCTCCCGCACGGCACCGGCAAGACCGCCCGGGTCCTGGTCTTCGCGACCGGTGACCGTGCCGAGGCCGCGCGTGCCGCGGGCGCCGACATCGTCGGCGCCGACGAGCTGATCGACGAGGTGTCGAAGGGGCGTCTGGACTTCGACGCCGTCGTCGCCACCCCGGACCTCATGGGCAAGGTCGGCCGCCTCGGCCGCGTGCTCGGTCCCCGTGGTCTGATGCCGAACCCGAAGACCGGCACCGTGACCCCGGACGTGACCAAGGCCGTCACCGAGATCAAGGGCGGCAAGATCGAGTTCCGCGTCGACAAGCACTCGAACCTGCACTTCATCATCGGCAAGACGTCGTTCGACGACACCAAGCTGGTGGAGAACTACGGCGCGGCGCTGGACGAGATCCTCCGTCTGAAGCCGTCCGCCGCCAAGGGCCGCTACATCAAGAAGGCCGCCATCAGCACCACGATGGGCCCCGGCATTCCGCTGGACTCCAACCGCACCCGCAACCTCCTCGTCGAGGAGGACCCGGCCGCGGTCTGAGCGGGCGGCTCGCCCCAAGGGTTCACGGGCCCCGCACCTTTCGAGGTGCGGGGCCCGTCCCTTTTGGCCCGTCCCCTTTTCCGGCGCCCTGGGTTAGCGTGCGGGCAACGGACCGCGCACGGGGCGCAGGAGCCGTACGGGGCGCAAGGGGTGGGTGGATGACGGGCACGACGGCACGCCGTACGGTCGTCTCGATCGCGGTGTCGGCCGCGCTGGCGTGCTCCACCGCGTGCACCGGCTCCGGGGGACCCGACGACCCCGGCGGCGCGACCGGGGCCACCGGCTCGACGGCACCCTCCGCCTCCGCTCCGCCGTCCCCCCGGCCCCCGGCCCTCACGGGACCTTCGGCGGACGCCCTGCGGGCCGTCGAGCGGGCCACCGGGCGGGCGGGTTCGGCTCGGGTGGAGTCCACGACCGTGATGGGCCGCGAGCTGTCCCTGGCGGCCGCGGGCGCCCTCGGCTGGGACGACGGTCTCACCGGCACCCTGACGATCACCTACACGGGCGGCACGACCGCCGAGACCATGCGCAGCCTCGGCACCACCGCGATGGAGGCCCGGTACCTGCCCGACGCCTACTACGCCAGGATGGGCGACGAGTTCGCCGAGCGGCTCGACGGCCGGCACTGGATCAAGTACGTGTACGAGGACCTGGAGGACCTGGGCGGCGACGCGGGCGCCGGATTCGCCGACCAGATGCGCAACACCACGCCCCACCAGGCGGTGAAGCTGCTGCTGACGGCCGGGGACGTGCGCCGGGTGGGCGAGGAGACGACGCGCGGCCGGCGCACCACGCACTGGTCCGGCACGGTGGGCGGGGCCACCGAGCAGACCGTCGACATCTGGGTCGACGACCGGGATCTGCTGGTCAAGAAGGTCGAGCGGGGACGTACGAAGACCGGGGAGCTGACCCAGACCGCGTACTACAGCGACTACGGCGTCACGGTCTCCGCCGAACGCCCACCGGCCGCGGACACGGCGGACTTCAAGGAACTGCTCGCGTCCGAGGAGAACTAGGGCCGGAGGGACCGGCGGAGAAATCACGAGATCGTTCCGAACCGATTCGGCTAGGCTCGCGTCCTTGTTCCAAAGAACCGCAAAGAACTGCTGTGGAGCGGCGGTGCGTCTCCTGTGCCCCTCCATGCTCCTGTGCTCCTTGAATCCCGTGGGGGGATGACGATGAAGACTTCCGTACGTGTGCCCGTCGGCGCCGGACTGGCCGCACTGCTGCTCGCCGCCGGGGCGGTGGGCTGTTCCAAGGAGGACAAGGCCTCCGAGTCCCCGGAGATGACGCCCGCGGCCGCCGTCGCCAAGGCGGCGAAGAACACGGAGGACATCGACTCCTTCCGCTACCGCATGACCGGCAAGGTCCCCGAGGAGGGCCGGGTCAAGGCGGAGGCGCAGATGCAGATCAAGCCGAAGCTCGCGATGAGCATGAAGATGACGGCGCTCGACCAGGGCGCCGACGGCACCGCGGAGATCCGGCTCGTCGACAACGCGATGTACATCGGCGGCGGCGCCGAGGCGGCCAAGGAGATGGACGGCAAGAGCTGGATCAAGTTCGACATGTCCGCGTTGGGCGCCGACGAGGAGCTGAACCAGCTGGGCGGCGCCTCCCAGGCCGACAAGAACCCGGCGACCGAGTCCACCTTCCTCACCGGGGCCAAGGACGTCGAGAAGGTCGGCACCGAGACCGTCGACGGCGTGAAGACCACCCACTACAAGGGCACGGTCTCCCTCGCCGACCTGGAGAAGACCATCGGGGACGAGGGCGAGGCCACCCGGGAGAAGCGCCAGAAGAGCCTTGAGCAGTACGAGAAGATGGGCGTCGACAAGCTCACGATCGACATGTGGGTCGACGGCGACGACCAGGCCAAGCAGTTCCGCATGCGCGGCGACGCGGACAAGGGCCCGATGGACATGACCATCACCTTCCTCGGGTTCAACGAGCCCGTGAAGGTCACCGCCCCGCCGGCCGCGGAGACCGCCGACCTGGCCGAGATGATGAAGGACGCCCAGCAGGGCTGAGCCCCGGCGCCCGCCCCGTGGGGTCGCCGTCGGGGCGGATTTGCTTGGCACTGCCCCGTTCCCGTACGCTTCCACAGAAGCCAAAGACCGCTGGTCGTTGCCGTGTGTTCGAAAGAGGACACGGTGGCCGAAGGATCCGCTGAACTGCGGACGACCCGCGCAGGTGACTGTGGATGAACTCCCGGAGTGCCCGCCCCGTGCGGATGCCGACCGGTCGAGTCACGCCCCGAGCGCCTGCGCCGGGGCGTTTCGTTTTCCCCAGTCCTCCTTCGGGTCCGCGCGGTCCGAATCACCCGGAAGGAGGCCGAGGCTCTATGGCGACGCCCGAAAAGGCTGCCGCGGTTGCCGAGCTGACGGACAAGTTCCGCAGCTCGAACGCCGCCGTGCTGACCGAGTACCGCGGTCTCACCGTGGCGCAGCTCAAGACGCTGCGCCGGTCGCTCGGTGAGAACGCCCAGTACGCCGTGGTGAAGAACACGCTGACCAAGATTGCGGCCAACGAGGCCGGGATCACGCTCGACGACCAGCTCTTCGCTGGTCCGACGGCCGTCGCCTTCGTCACCGGTGACCCGGTGGAGTCGGCGAAGGGTCTGCGCGACTTCGCCAAGGACAACCCGAATCTCGTCATCAAGGGCGGTGTCCTTGACGGCAAGGCGATGTCCGCCGACGAGATCAAGAAGCTTGCGGACCTCGAGTCCCGCGAGGTTCTGCTCTCCAAGCTGGCCGGTGCCTTCAAGGCGAAGCAGTCCCAGGCTGCCTCCGTCTTCCAGGCGCTGCCGTCGAAGCTCGTCCGCACCGTGGACGCGCTCCGTGCCAAGCAGGACGAGCAGGGCGGTGCCGAGTAACTCGGCTCGCTTTCTGATCCGGGCCGCCTGAGCGCGGCACGGGTCGCAGCGGGCCGACGTACGCCCGCCACACCCCGTACATCCGGCACCTGCCGAATTAGTGGAAGGACCGCCATCATGGCGAAGCTCAGCCAGGACGACCTGCTCGCCCAGTTCGAGGAGATGACCCTCATCGAGCTCTCCGAGTTCGTGAAGGCCTTCGAGGAGAAGTTCGACGTCACCGCCGCCGCTGCCGCGCCGGTCGTCGTCGCCGGTGGTGCCGCTGGTGGCGCCGCCGCCGAGGCCGCCGAGGAGAAGGACGAGTTCGACGTCATCCTCACCGGTGCCGGCGACAAGAAGATCCAGGTCATCAAGGTCGTGCGTGAGCTGACCTCCCTGGGTCTGAAGGAGGCCAAGGACCTCGTGGACGGCGCCCCGAAGCCCGTCCTCGAGAAGGTCGCCAAGGACGCCGCCGACAAGGCCAAGGAGTCCCTCGAGGGCGCCGGCGCCTCCGTCGAGGTCAAGTAAGACCGCACCGGCACCACGGATCCGTCAGGGTCTGTAACGCCGTAGCACCGAAGAGCGATCATCCATCCGGGTGGTCGCTCTTCGGCGTATCCGGGGTCCGGCGGCGGTCGCCTTGCACGTGTGACGGTGAAGAGTAGGGTGATCTTCGTCGTGCCGTCGCCGGGGCCCTGAGAGCCCCCTGGCGACAACCGGTTTGGGCAAGGGGGGCCTTGACGAACCGCACGCAGCGCGCAATTCTCAGGGCGTCGTCACAAGGATCCGAATCCGAGGCATGGATCGACGGCGAAGAGGGCAGTATCTGGGTGCGTTGAGGGCGAGGCCTTGCCGCACAGGTGGTGAGAACAACGAGGAGTGAACACGGTCCCCGAGAACCGCACTGGACATCAGTGTGCCAAGTGGCTACACTGACCCTTTGCGCTGCCTGTTAGCTGCCCCCTGCCCGTCACCAGGGGTCTACCCTCGCCCGAGCACTGACGACCAGAGCATGTCTGACCTGGCTCTTTAGCCACATCAGGCACCCCCTGTCTCCGTGCACGGAAGAGGGGCCGGTACGCGCGTAGTGAGTCCGAGCCCTCGGAAGGACCCCCTCTTGGCCGCCTCGCGCAATGCCTCGACCGCGAATACGAACAACGCTGCCAGCACCGCCCCGCTGCGCATCTCCTTTGCAAAGATCAAGGAGCCCCTCGAGGTTCCGAACCTTCTCGCGCTGCAAACCGAGAGCTTCGACTGGCTGCTCGGCAACGACGCGTGGAAGGCTCGCGTCGAGTCGGCTCTGGAGTCCGGTCAGGACGTCCCCACCAAGTCCGGTCTGGAGGAGATCTTCGAGGAGATCTCTCCGATCGAGGACTTTTCCGGGTCGATGTCGCTGACGTTCCGCGACCACCGTTTCGAGCCCCCGAAGAACAGCATCGACGAGTGCAAGGACCGTGACTTCACGTACGCGGCCCCGCTCTTCGTCACCGCCGAGTTCACCAACAACGAGACCGGCGAGATCAAGTCCCAGACGGTCTTCATGGGCGACTTCCCGCTCATGACGAACAAGGGCACCTTCGTCATCAACGGCACCGAGCGTGTCGTGGTGTCGCAGCTGGTCCGTTCGCCGGGTGTCTACTTCGACTCCTCCATCGACAAGACGTCCGACAAGGACATCTTCTCCGCCAAGATCATCCCGTCCCGGGGTGCCTGGCTGGAGATGGAGATCGACAAGCGCGACATGGTCGGTGTGCGCATCGACCGCAAGCGCAAGCAGTCCGTGACCGTCCTGCTCAAGGCCCTCGGTTGGACGACCGAGCAGATCCTCGAGGAGTTCGGCGAGTACGAGTCCATGCGTGCCACCCTGGAGAAGGACCACACCCAGGGCCAGGACGACGCGCTGCTCGACATCTACCGCAAGCTGCGTCCGGGCGAGCCGCCCACGCGTGAGGCCGCGCAGACGCTGCTCGAGAACCTCTACTTCAACCCGAAGCGCTACGACCTCGCCAAGGTCGGCCGCTACAAGGTGAACAAGAAGCTCGGCGCGGACGAGCCGCTGGACGCCGGCGTGCTCACCACCGACGACATCATCGCCACGATCAAGTACCTGGTGAAGCTGCACGCCGGTGAGACCGAGACGGTCGGCGAGTCGGGCCGGGAGATCGTCGTCGAGACCGACGACATCGACCACTTCGGCAACCGCCGCATCCGCAACGTCGGCGAGCTGATCCAGAACCAGGTCCGTACGGGTCTCGCCCGTATGGAGCGCGTCGTGCGCGAGCGCATGACGACCCAGGACGTCGAGGCCATCACGCCGCAGACCCTGATCAACATCCGGCCGGTCGTCGCCTCCATCAAGGAGTTCTTCGGCACCAGCCAGCTGTCCCAGTTCATGGACCAGAACAACCCGCTGTCGGGGCTGACGCACAAGCGTCGTCTGAACGCCCTCGGCCCGGGTGGTCTCTCCCGTGAGCGGGCCGGCTTCGAGGTCCGCGACGTGCACCCGTCGCACTACGGCCGCATGTGCCCGATCGAGACGCCCGAAGGCCCGAACATCGGTCTGATCGGCTCGCTCGCGTCCTACGGCCGGATCAACCCCTTCGGCTTCATCGAGACGCCGTACCGCAAGGTCGTCGAGGGCCAGGTCACCGACGACGTCGACTACCTGACCGCCGACGAGGAGGACCGCTTCGTCATCGCGCAGGCCAACGCCACGCTCAACGACGACATGCGGTTCGCCGAGGCCCGCGTCCTGGTCCGCCGTCGTGGCGGCGAGGTCGACTACGTCCCCGGTGACGACGTCGACTACATGGACGTCTCGCCGCGCCAGATGGTGTCGGTCGCGACCGCGATGATCCCGTTCCTCGAGCACGACGACGCCAACCGTGCCCTCATGGGCGCGAACATGATGCGTCAGGCCGTGCCGCTCATCAAGAGCGAGTCCCCGCTCGTCGGCACCGGCATGGAGTACCGCTCCGCCGCCGACGCCGGTGACGTGGTCAAGGCCGAGAAGCCGGGTGTGGTCCAGGAGGTCTCCGCGGACTACATCACCACGACCAACGACGACGGCACGTACATCACGTACCGCCTGGCCAAGTTCTCCCGGTCCAACCAGGGCACCTCGGTCAACCAGAAGGTCATCGTCTCCGAGGGCGACCGCGTCATCGAGGGCCAGGTCCTCGCCGACGGTCCGGCCACCGAGAACGGCGAGATGGCGCTCGGCAAGAACCTGCTGGTCGCCTTCATGCCGTGGGAGGGTCACAACTACGAGGACGCGATCATCCTGTCGCAGCGCCTCGTGCAGGACGACGTCCTCTCCTCGATCCACATCGAGGAGCACGAGGTCGACGCCCGTGACACCAAGCTCGGCCCCGAGGAGATCACCCGGGACATCCCGAACGTCTCCGAGGAGGTCCTCGCCGACCTCGACGAGCGCGGCATCATCCGCATCGGTGCCGAGGTCGTCGCCGGCGACATCCTCGTCGGCAAGGTCACGCCCAAGGGTGAGACCGAGCTGACCCCGGAGGAGCGCCTGCTCCGCGCGATCTTCGGTGAGAAGGCGCGCGAGGTGCGCGACACCTCCCTGAAGGTGCCGCACGGCGAGATCGGCAAGGTCATCGGCGTCCGCGTCTTCGACCGCGAGGAGGGCGACGAGCTTCCCCCCGGTGTGAACCAGCTGGTGCGCGTGTACGTGGCGCAGAAGCGCAAGATCACCGACGGTGACAAGCTCGCCGGCCGCCACGGCAACAAGGGCGTCATCTCCAAGATCAACCCGATCGAGGACATGCCGTTCCTGGAGGACGGCACGCCCGTCGACATCATCCTGAACCCGCTGGGTGTCCCGTCCCGAATGAACCCGGGACAGGTCCTGGAGATCCACCTCGGCTGGCTCGCCAGCCGCGGCTGGGACGTCTCCGGCCTCGCGGAGGAGTGGGCGCAGCGGCTCCAGGCCATCGGCGCCGACAAGGTCGAGCCCGGCACCAACGTCGCCACCCCGGTCTTCGACGGTGCGCGCGAGGACGAGCTGGCCGGCCTGCTCCAGCACACCATCCCGAACCGCGACGGCGAGCGCATGGTGCTCCCGACCGGCAAGGCGAGGCTGTTCGACGGCCGCTCCGGCGAGCCGTTCCCGGAGCCGATCTCGGTCGGCTACATGTACATCCTCAAGCTCCACCACCTGGTCGACGACAAGCTGCACGCCCGGTCGACCGGCCCGTACTCGATGATCACCCAGCAGCCGCTGGGTGGTAAGGCCCAGTTCGGTGGCCAGCGCTTCGGTGAGATGGAGGTGTGGGCGCTGGAGGCTTACGGCGCCGCGTACGCCCTCCAGGAGCTGCTGACCATCAAGTCCGACGACGTGACCGGCCGCGTGAAGGTCTACGAGGCCATCGTCAAGGGCGAGAACATCCCTGAGCCCGGCATCCCCGAGTCCTTCAAGGTGCTCATCAAGGAGATGCAGTCCCTGTGCCTCAACGTGGAGGTGCTGTCCTCGGACGGCATGTCCATCGAGATGCGTGACACCGACGAGGACGTCTTCCGCGCTGCGGAGGAGCTCGGCATCGACCTGTCCCGGCGCGAGCCGAGCAGCGTCGAAGAGGTCTGACGGGAGTCAGGCGGGGCCTGTCACCCACAGGCCCCGCCGATCCCGCGACCCCCGTTTCAGACCACAGACTTACAACCCTGAGAGGGATTGACGCATAGTGCTCGACGTCAACTTCTTCGACGAGCTCCGGATCGGTCTGGCCACCGCTGACGACATCCGTCAGTGGAGCCACGGCGAGGTCAAGAAGCCCGAGACCATCAACTACCGCACCCTCAAGCCCGAGAAGGACGGACTCTTCTGCGAGAAGATCTTCGGTCCGACCCGGGACTGGGAGTGCTACTGCGGCAAGTACAAGCGCGTCCGCTTCAAGGGCATCATCTGTGAGCGCTGCGGCGTCGAGGTCACTCGCGCCAAGGTGCGCCGTGAGCGGATGGGCCACATCGAGCTGGCCGCTCCCGTCACCCACATCTGGTACTTCAAGGGCGTCCCGTCGCGCCTGGGCTACCTGCTGGACCTGGCGCCGAAGGACCTCGAGAAGGTCATCTACTTCGCCGCGTACATGATCACGTTCGTGGACGAGGAGCGCCGTACGCGCGACCTGCCGTCGCTGGAGGCCCACGTCTCCGTCGAGCGCCAGCAGATCGAGCAGCGCCGCGACTCCGACCTCGAAGCCCGCGCCAAGAAGCTCGAGACCGACCTGGCCGAGCTGGAGGCCGAGGGCGCCAAGGCCGACGTGCGCCGCAAGGTGCGCGAGGGCGCCGAGCGTGAGATGAAGCAGCTGCGCGACCGTGCGCAGCGCGAGATCGACCGCCTCGACGAGGTGTGGAACCGGTTCAAGAACCTCAAGGTCCAGGACCTGGAGGGCGACGAGCTGCTCTACCGCGAGCTGCGCGACCGCTTCGGCACCTACTTCGACGGCTCGATGGGCGCCGCCGCGCTGCAGAAGCGCCTGGAGTCCTTCGACCTCGACGAGGAGGCCGAGCGCCTCCGCGAGATCATCCGCACCGGCAAGGGCCAGAAGAAGACCCGTGCGCTCAAGCGCCTCAAGGTCGTCTCCGCGTTCCTGCAGACCAGCAACAGCCCCAAGGGCATGGTGCTGGACTGCGTGCCGGTCATCCCGCCGGACCTGCGTCCGATGGTGCAGCTGGACGGTGGCCGCTTCGCGACCTCCGACCTGAACGACCTGTACCGCCGTGTCATCAACCGCAACAACCGCCTGAAGCGGCTTCTCGACCTCGGCGCGCCCGAGATCATCGTGAACAACGAGAAGCGCATGCTCCAGGAGGCCGTCGACGCGCTCTTCGACAACGGCCGTCGTGGTCGCCCGGTGACGGGCCCCGGCAACCGTCCGCTGAAGTCGCTGTCCGACATGCTCAAGGGCAAGCAGGGCCGCTTCCGTCAGAACCTGCTCGGCAAGCGAGTCGACTACTCGGCGCGTTCCGTCATCGTCGTCGGCCCGCAGCTGAAGCTGCACCAGTGCGGTCTGCCCAAGGCCATGGCGCTGGAGCTCTTCAAGCCGTTCGTGATGAAGCGCCTGGTCGACCTGAACCACGCGCAGAACATCAAGAGCGCCAAGCGCATGGTCGAGCGCGGCCGCACCGTGGTGTACGACGTCCTCGAAGAGGTCATCGCCGAGCACCCGGTGCTGCTGAACCGTGCGCCCACCCTGCACCGCCTCGGCATCCAGGCCTTCGAGCCGCAGCTGGTCGAGGGCAAGGCCATCCAGATCCACCCGCTCGTCTGCACCGCGTTCAACGCGGACTTCGACGGTGACCAGATGGCCGTGCACCTGCCGCTGTCCGCGGAGGCGCAGGCCGAGGCCCGCATCCTGATGCTGTCCTCGAACAACATCCTCAAGCCGGCCGACGGCCGTCCGGTGACGATGCCGACCCAGGACATGGTCCTCGGTCTGTTCTTCCTCACCACCGACGGCGAGGGCCGCGACCTCAAGGGCGAGGGCCGTGCCTTCGGTTCCGCCGCCGAGGCGATCATGGCGTTCGACGCGGGCGACCTGTCGCTCCAGTCGAAGGTCGACATCCGCTTCCCGGTGGGTACCATCCCGCCCCGCGGCTGGGAGCCCCCGGCCCGCGAGGAGGGTGAGCCGGAGTGGCAGCAGGGTGACACCTTCACCCTGAAGACCACGCTGGGCCGCGCGCTCTTCAACGAGCTGCTGCCCGAGGACTACCCGTTCGTCGACTACGAGGTCGGCAAGAAGCAGCTCTCCGAGATCGTCAACGACCTCGCCGAGCGCTACCCGAAGGTCATCGTGGCGGCGACGCTCGACAACCTGAAGGCGGCCGGCTTCTTCTGGGCGACTCGTTCCGGCGTCACCGTGGCCATCTCCGACGTCGTCGTTCCCGAGGCGAAGAAGGAGATCGTCAAGGGCTACGAGGCGCAGGACGAGAAGGTCCAGAAGCAGTACGAGCGCGGTCTGATCACCAAGGACGAGCGCACGCAGGAGCTCATCGCGATCTGGACCAAGGCGACCAACGAGGTCGCCGAGGCGATGAACGACAACTTCCCGAAGACCAACCCGATCTTCATGATGGTGAACTCGGGCGCACGAGGCAACATGATGCAGATGCGTCAGATCGCCGGTATGCGTGGTCTGGTGTCGAACGCGAAGAACGAGACGATCCCGCGTCCGATCAAGGCGTCGTTCCGTGAGGGCCTGTCCGTGCTGGAGTACTTCATCTCCACGCACGGTGCCCGTAAGGGTCTGGCGGACACCGCTCTGCGTACCGCCGACTCGGGTTACCTCACGCGTCGTCTGGTCGACGTCTCCCAGGACGTCATCATCCGCGAGGAGGACTGCGGCACCGAGCGCGGCCTCAAGCTGCCGATCGCCGTGCGCGACGCGGACGGCACGCTGCGCAAGGCGGACGACGTCGAGACCAGCGTCTACGCCCGCATGCTCGCCGAGGACGTCGTCATCGACGGCAAGGTCATCGCGCCGGCCAACGTCGACCTCGGTGACGTCCTGATCGACGCCCTGGTCGCCCACGGCGTCGAGGAGGTCAAGACCCGCTCGATCCTGACCTGCGAGTCCCAGGTCGGCACCTGCGCCATGTGCTACGGCCGCTCGCTGGCCACCGGCAAGCTGGTCGACATCGGTGAGGCGGTCGGCATCATCGCCGCCCAGTCCATCGGTGAGCCCGGCACCCAGCTGACGATGCGTACCTTCCACACCGGTGGTGTGGCCGGTGACGACATCACGCAGGGTCTGCCGCGTGTCGTCGAGCTCTTCGAGGCCCGTACCCCGAAGGGTGTCGCCCCGATCTCCGAGGCCTCCGGCCGCGTCCGGATCGAGGAGACCGAGAAGACCAAGAAGATCGTCGTCACCCCCGACGACGGCAGCGACGAGACGGCGTTCCCGATCTCGAAGCGTGCCCGTCTGCTGGTGGGCGAGGGCGACCACGTCGAGGTGGGCCAGAAGCTCACCGTGGGTGCCACCAACCCGCACGACGTGCTGCGCATCCTGGGTCAGCGTGCCGTCCAGGTCCACCTGGTCGGCGAGGTCCAGAAGGTCTACAACTCGCAGGGCGTGTCGATCCACGACAAGCACATCGAGATCATCATCCGGCAGATGCTGCGCCGTGTGACGATCATCGAGTCCGGCGACGCCGAGCTGCTGCCCGGCGAGCTGGTCGAGCGCACGAAGTTCGAGACCGAGAACCGTCGTGTGGTCCAGGAGGGCGGTCACCCGGCCTCCGGTCGTCCGCAGCTGATGGGTATCACCAAGGCCTCGCTGGCGACGGAATCCTGGCTGTCGGCCGCCTCCTTCCAGGAGACGACCCGAGTCCTGACGGACGCGGCGATCAACGCCAAGTCCGACAGCCTCATCGGCCTCAAGGAGAACGTCATCATCGGTAAGCTCATCCCGGCCGGTACGGGCCTGTCCCGCTACCGCAACATCCGGGTGGAGCCGACCGAGGAGGCCAAGGCCGCGATGTACTCGGCCGTCGGCTACGACGACATCGACTACTCGCCGTTCGGCACGGGCTCCGGCCAGGCCGTTCCGCTGGAGGACTACGACTACGGTCCGTACAACCAGTAAGCGGGCAGCTTGATACGAACGGAGGGCGGTCACCCCGAGCGGGGTGGCCGCCCTCCGGCGTGCTCGGACCGCGGGGCAGAAGCGCCCTGCGGAAGGCGAAGCGGCTGGAGTCCGCGGGCACCCGCGTCGAGGGCGAATGCATCAGCCACTACTGGCCGAGCGGCGGCTACGTGGGCGCGGTCTGCGCGGTCTGCACGTACCACCGCGCGATGTGGGCGGCGGCGGTGACGGGGCTGCTCTTCACGCTGTGACGGCGCCGCCGCACCGCGCGGTGGCTACGGCACGCCCAGTTCGAAGATGACGTAGTGGGCGTACCAGCCGGAGGCGATCGAGGCCGTGGTGAAGAAGACGATCAGGCTCGGGAGCTTCAGGCGGCTCAGGGCCGCGGCCGGAGCGAGGAGCAGGGGGAAGGCGGGGAGCAGGTAGCGCATCGTGTTGCCGAACATCTGCTGGGTGCCCAGGACCGTGACGATCGTCGCCAGGGTGTACGCGACCAGGACCAGCGGGGGCTTCCTGCGCAGCATCAGCGCGACGAGGAAGGGCAGCGCCAGGACCAGCTGGAGGGAAAGCAGGTCCGGGGTGGAGAAGGCGAAGGGGTAGTCGCCGCGGCCCACCGCGAGGTTGCGCAGCACGTCCCAGGTGTAGGCGCCGTAGTCGAAGAAGTGCGCCCAGCCCTCGCGCTGGAGGGTGAAGTAGGCGGTGGCCTCGCCGGTGCTGTAACCGACCCAGGCGATGTAGGAGAGCAGGCCGAGCGGCGCGACGAGCATGGCGTACACCGGGCCGCGCACGCCGTGCTCGCGCCGGGACGCGGGACGGGCCAGCGTCACCAGCGCGGCGAGCCCCACGGCGCCTATGAGGACGGCGGAGGTGGGCCGGTTCAGGCCCGCGGTGAAGGCCAGCAGGCCGGCCGCCACCCAGCGGCCCTTCATGACGGCGTAGCAGGTCCAGGCGGCGAGGGCGACGAACAGGGACTCGGAGTACACCGCCCACTCGACGCCCGCGCCGGGCGCCACCGCCCACAGCCCGGCCGCGATCGTGCCCGCCCGGGCTCCCGCGAGCAGCGAGATCACGGCGTAGATCCCGGCCGCGGCGACGAACGAGGTGAGGACGGAGACCAGGATCCCGGAGCCGTACAGGCCGAGGCCGGTGGTCTCCGAGACCATGCGGATGAGGGCCGGGTAGAGCGGGAAGAACGCGACCGAGTTCTGCTGGACCGTGAACAGGCCGTCGCCGCCGAGCCGCACCAGGGAAGGGCTGTACCCGTGCTCGGCGACCTGGAGGTACCACCAGCCGTCCCAGGTGCCCAGCACGTCCCACCAGTGGGCGCCGCCGCCGAAGCGCGGGTTCTTCCCCCGGAAGTCCCCGGCGTACGTCAGGAGGGAGGCGAAGACCCCGAGGCCGACGAGTTTGGTGACGCCGTACAGCACCAAGGGGGCGAGGTAGGGTCGCGCGCCGGCCGGGAGGGCGGGGAGCCGGCTCCGCCAGGTGCGTGCCCCGGCCTCGCCGGGCGGCCGTCCGCCGCTGCCGGCCGGCCCGTCGGTCACCGTGTCATCGGCAGCCGTGTCCATGGCTGTCATCCCCCTCGGGCCACCCTCAACCGTCAATTGCTGCCATAAGATCGCACAAGAGTCGCACATCTGTACTCAAGGTCATGCGGAGGGAGGCGCGGTGCCCGAGGGACGGGACGCGGAGCGGCACGAACCGGTCGTGCTGTCGGTCGTCATTCCGATGTTCAACGAGGAGGACGTCCTGCCCGCGCTGGTCACCAGGTTGCGTCCGGTCCTGACGGAGCTGGGCGTCCCCCACGAGGTCGTCGCCGTCGACGACGGCAGCGGCGACCGCACGGCGGAGCTGCTCGACGCCTTCCGGCTGGGCTGGCCGGAGCTGCGCGTGGTCGCCCTGCGGCGCAACTCCGGCCACCAGGCGGCGCTCACGGCCGGGCTCGACCGGGCCCGCGGCGCGTACGTGGTCAGCCTGGACGCCGACCTCCAGGACCCGCCGGAGAAGATCCCCGACATGCTCGCGCTGGCCCGCGCGGAGGGCCTCGACATCGTCTACGGCGTGCGCGCCGACCGCAGCAGCGACTCCGGGTTCAAGCGGTGGACGGCGGGCGTCTACTACCGGCTCATGCGGCGCCTGGCCGGACCCTCGGTCCCCGCCCAGGCGGGGGACTTCCGGCTGCTGAGCCGGGCCGCCGTGGAGGCGCTCAAGGCGCTGCCGGACCAGCAGCGGGTGTACCGCCTGCTGGTGCCCTGGCTGGGCTTCCCGAGCGGGCAGGTGACGTACGAGCGCGCGCCGCGTACGGCGGGCCGCACGAAGTACCCGCTGGGCCGGATGATCCGGCTGGCGGTCGACAGCGTCACCGGCTTCTCCGCGGCCCCGCTGCGCATCGCCACCTGGCTGGGCGGCGGGGCCTTCGTGGTCTGCCTGGGGCTGCTGGTCTACACGCTGACCGCGTTCGCCCTGGGCCGCACGGTGCCCGGCTGGACCTCGCTCTTCACCGGCATCGTGTTCATCGGCGCCGTGCAGCTGGTCTGCGTGGGCCTGCTCGGCGAGTACGTCGGGCGCATATACACGGCTGTGCAGAACCGGCCGACGTACTTCGTCCGCCACGACACGGCTGCCGGCGCCGGCGTGGACGAGGACGCCGGCGAGGACGAGGACGAGGACGCGCCGAGCGTCCCGATGCCGCGGGCCTGAGGCGGGCGCCTGTCGATCAGGGCAAAGTGGGGTGAACCGGGCGTGGAGGCCGGTGTCGCCCATTTGTTTTGACCGCAGCGAATGCGCTAGGTACGCTCAGACCTTGTGCCTGGGGTGTGCCCTGGCCCTCGTGCGTGTCTACAGCCGCACCAGGGCCGTGTGTGGCCACCGCAATTCGCGTCTCCTTCCGCCTCGCGGCGGGAGTTCGCGGCTTCGACACACCCGACCGCGTGGGTCGGTGACGTTCCAGGTTAGCTTCACCATTCGGCACACAGAAACCGGAGAAGTAGTGCCTACGATCCAGCAGCTGGTCCGCAAGGGCCGGCAGGACAAGGTCGAGAAGAACAAGACGCCCGCACTCGAGGGTTCCCCTCAGCGTCGTGGCGTCTGCACGCGTGTGTTCACGACCACCCCGAAGAAGCCGAACTCGGCCCTGCGTAAGGTCGCGCGTGTGCGTCTGACCAGTGGGATCGAGGTCACCGCTTACATTCCGGGTGAGGGGCACAACCTGCAGGAGCACTCGATCGTGCTCGTGCGCGGCGGCCGTGTGAAGGACCTGCCGGGTGTTCGCTACAAGATCATCCGCGGCTCCCTCGACACCCAGGGTGTCAAGAACCGCAAGCAGGCCCGCAGCCGCTACGGCGCCAAGAAGGAGAAGTAAGAATGCCTCGTAAGGGCCCCGCCCCGAAGCGCCCGGTCATCATCGACCCGGTCTACGGTTCTCCTCTGGTGACCTCCCTGATCAACAAGGTGCTGCTGAACGGCAAGCGCTCCACCGCCGAGCGCATCGTCTACGGCGCCATGGAGGGCCTGCGCGAGAAGACCGGCAACGACCCGGTCATCACGCTCAAGCGCGCTCTCGAGAACATCAAGCCGACCCTCGAGGTCAAGTCCCGCCGTGTCGGTGGTGCGACGTACCAGGTGCCGATCGAGGTCAAGCCCGGTCGCGCCAACACCCTCGCGCTGCGCTGGCTGGTCGGTTACTCCCGCGCCCGCCGCGAGAAGACCATGACCGAGCGTCTGCTCAACGAGCTCCTCGACGCCTCCAACGGCCTGGGTGCCGCTGTGAAGAAGCGCGAGGACACGCACAAGATGGCCGAGTCCAACAAGGCCTTCGCGCACTACCGCTGGTAGTCGCTACCCACATCGAGACCGAGAGAAGACTGAAGCCTTATGGCTACCACTTCACTTGACCTGGCCAAGGTCCGCAACATCGGGATCATGGCCCACATCGACGCGGGCAAGACGACCACCACCGAGCGGATCCTGTTCTACACGGGCGTGTCGTACAAGATCGGTGAGGTCCACGACGGCGCCGCCACGATGGACTGGATGGAGCAGGAGCAGGAGCGTGGCATCACGATCACGTCTGCTGCGACCACCTGTCACTGGCCGCTCGAGGACAACGACTACACGATCAACATCATCGACACCCCCGGGCACGTCGACTTCACCGTTGAGGTGGAGCGCTCCCTGCGTGTGCTCGACGGTGCCGTGACCGTGTTCGACGGTGTCGCCGGTGTCGAGCCGCAGTCCGAGACGGTGTGGCGTCAGGCCGACCGTTACGGCGTGCCGCGTATCTGCTTCGTCAACAAGCTGGACCGTACCGGCGCCGAGTTCCACCGCTGCGTGGAGATGATCTCGGACCGCCTGGGCGCCCAGCCGCTGGTCATGCAGCTCCCGATCGGTGCCGAGGCCGACTTCAAGGGCGTCGTGGACCTGGTCCGCATGAAGGCGCTCGTGTGGTCCGCCGAGGCCGCCAAGGGCGAGATGTACGACACCGTCGACATCCCGGCCACGCACACCGAGGCCGCCGAGGAGTGGCGCGGCAAGCTGGTCGAGGCCGTCGCGGAGAACGACGAAGAGGTCATGGAGCTGTTCCTGGAGGGCCAGGAGCCCACCGAGGAGCAGCTGTACGCCGCGATCCGTCGCATCACCATCGCCTCCGGCAAGTCCAGCGACACCACGGTCACCCCGGTGTTCTGCGGCACCGCGTTCAAGAACAAGGGCGTCCAGCCCCTGCTCGACGCGGTCGTGCGCTACCTGCCGACCCCCCTCGACGTCGAGGCCATCGAGGGCCACGACGTCAAGGACCCCGAGGTCGTCGTCAAGCGCAAGCCGTCGGAGGACGAGCCGCTCGCCGCGCTCGCCTTTAAGATCATGAGCGACCCGCACCTCGGCAAGCTCACCTTCGTCCGGGTGTACTCCGGCCGCCTGGAGTCCGGCACCGCGGTGCTGAACTCGGTCAAGGGCCGCAAGGAGCGCATCGGCAAGATCTACCGCATGCACGCCAACAAGCGTGAGGAGATCGAGTCGGTGGGCGCCGGTGACATCGTCGCCGTCATGGGCCTCAAGCAGACCACCACCGGTGAGACGCTGTCCGACGACAAGAACCCGGTCATCCTGGAGTCCATGGACTTCCCGGCGCCGGTCATCCAGGTCGCCATCGAGCCCAAGTCGAAGGGCGACCAGGAGAAGCTCGGCGTCGCGATCCAGCGCCTGGCCGAGGAGGACCCGTCCTTCCAGGTCCACACCAACGAGGAGACCGGCCAGACCATCATCGGTGGTATGGGCGAGCTGCACCTCGAGGTGCTGGTCGACCGCATGCGCCGCGAGTTCAAGGTCGAGGCCAACGTCGGCAAGCCGCAGGTCGCCTACCGTGAGACGATCCGCAAGGCCGTCGAGCGCGTGGACTACACCCACAAGAAGCAGACCGGTGGTACCGGTCAGTTCGCCAAGGTGCAGATCGCGATCGAGCCGATCGAGGGCGGCGACGCCTCGTACGAGTTCGTGAACAAGGTGACCGGTGGCCGCATCCCGAAGGAGTACATCCCTTCGGTGGACGCCGGTGCGCAGGAGGCCATGCAGTTCGGCATCCTGGCCGGCTACGAGATGACGGGCGTCCGCGTCACGCTCATCGACGGTGGCTACCACGAGGTCGACTCCTCCGAGCTCGCCTTCAAGATCGCCGGTTCGCAGGCCTTCAAGGAGGCCGCGCGCAAGGCTTCGCCCGTGCTCCTGGAGCCGATGATGGCCGTCGAGGTCACCACGCCCGAGGACTACATGGGCGACGTCATCGGCGACATCAACTCCCGCCGTGGCCAGATCCAGGCCATGGAGGAGCGGATGGGTGCCCGCGTCGTGAAGGGCCTCGTGCCGCTGTCGGAGATGTTCGGCTACGTCGGAGACCTCCGCAGCAAGACGTCGGGTCGCGCAAGCTACTCGATGCAGTTCGACTCCTACGCCGAGGTTCCCCGGAACGTCGCCGAGGAGATCATCGCGAAGGCCAAGGGCGAGTAACGGGCTACTCCGTTTAACGGACCCCGTTCTCACGCTTTAGGCTTGACCCCGGAGCCTGCATGGGGCATTCCGCCGTGAACCCGACGGAATGCCCCCGGCACCCGGGCTTTCCAGCAAAGATCACCTGGCGCCGATGAGTAAGGCGTACAGAACCACTCCACAGGAGGACCCCAGTGGCGAAGGCGAAGTTCGAGCGGACTAAGCCGCACGTCAACATCGGCACCATCGGTCACATCGACCACGGTAAGACGACCCTCACGGCCGCCATTACCAAGGTGCTGCACGACGCGTACCCGGACCTGAACGAGGCCTCGGCCTTCGACCAGATCGACAAGGCTCCCGAGGAGCGCCAGCGCGGTATCACCATCTCGATCGCGCACGTCGAGTACCAGACGGAGACCCGTCACTACGCCCACGTCGACTGCCCCGGTCACGCGGACTACATCAAGAACATGATCACGGGTGCCGCGCAGATGGACGGCGCGATCCTCGTGGTCGCCGCCACCGACGGCCCGATGCCGCAGACCAAGGAGCACGTGCTCCTGGCCCGCCAGGTCGGCGTTCCGTACATCGTCGTCGCGCTGAACAAGGCCGACATGGTGGACGACGAGGAGATCCTGGAGCTCGTCGAGCTCGAGGTGCGTGAGCTCCTCTCCGAGTACGAGTTCCCGGGCGACGAGCTGCCGGTCGTCAAGGTCTCCGCTCTGAAGGCCCTCGAGGGCGACAAGGAGTGGGGCAACTCGGTCCTCGAGCTCATGAAGGCCGTGGACGAGGCCATCCCGGAGCCCGAGCGCGACGTCGACAAGCCGTTCCTGATGCCGATCGAGGACGTCTTCACCATCACCGGTCGCGGTACGGTCGTCACCGGCCGCATCGAGCGTGGTGTCCTCAAGGTCAACGAGACCGTCGACATCATCGGCATCAAGCAGGAGAAGACCACCACCACGGTCACCGGCATCGAGATGTTCCGGAAGCTCCTCGACGAGGGCCAGGCCGGTGAGAACGTCGGTCTGCTGCTTCGCGGCATCAAGCGTGAGGACGTCGAGCGCGGCCAGGTCATCATCAAGCCGGGCTCGGTCACCCCGCACACCGAGTTCGAGGCCCAGGCCTACATCCTGTCGAAGGACGAGGGTGGCCGTCACACCCCCTTCTTCAACAACTACCGTCCGCAGTTCTACTTCCGTACGACGGACGTGACCGGCGTCGTGACCCTCCCCGAGGGCACCGAGATGGTCATGCCGGGTGACAACACCGAGATGAAGGTGGAGCTCATCCAGCCCGTCGCCATGGAAGAGGGCCTGAAGTTCGCCATCCGCGAGGGTGGCCGGACCGTGGGCGCCGGCCAGGTCACCAAGATCAACAAGTAAGCTCCGCTTGCTTGTCGGTCGACCAGACCTGACATGGGCTGATGCCTGAAAGGGCCCGTACGACTTCGGTCGTACGGGCCCTTTCGCATGGCCGGGGCCGGAGCGCGTCAACTGCCGTCGGCGGGGTGGTGAGAATCCTGAGACGTTGGAGACCGGTTCACGCGGGCCATCGCGGTGGCGTCGCTTGCCGCGGCGTTCGTGGGTGGCAAGGGCGGATGCGGTGGAGGGCGGCGGGGACGACCGAGGCGGTGGTCGCGAGTGCCGTGCAGGCGGCTGCGGTGGTGCCGATGGCGGCCCACGGCAGTACCGGTGCGGCGGGTACCGAGAGCAGGCTCAGCGCGGCCCACATGCCGGCCAGGTTGAGCCCGGCGACCGTCAGGCCCAGCAGGGTGCCGACCGCGGCGACCGTGAGGGACTCGGCGGCGAGCAGGCGGAGGACCTGGCCGCCGGTGGCTCCGGCGAGGCGCAGTGCCGTGAGGTCGCGGACCCGGTCGGAGGCGGCCATCAGCATCGTGTTGACCACGGAGATCCCGGTGTAGAGCAGGGCGATGCCGAGGACCAGCAGGAGGCCGAGCCGGGTCGTGCCGTTGGTCCGCGGGTGGGTGGCCGCGATCCACTCGTCCCTGGTCGACACCTGTCCGCCGGCCGGTCCCACCGTTTGCCGCAGCCGGTCCGCCACCGCGTCGGCGTCGGCGCCGTCCGCGAGGGCGACGTCCACCCGGTCGACCGGGGCGCGGGGGGCGTTGGCGGGGGTGACGTAGACCCCGTTGCCGCCGGTGCCGGTGTGCATGACCGCGGCGATGCGCAGCGTCCGCTCCGTGCCGTCCCCGAGCCACACCCGCACGTCGCGGCCGACCGTGTGCTCCGCCCACTCCTCGTTCACGATGATCGAGCGGTCGTCCAGGTCGGTCGCCCTCCCGGCCGCGAGCGGCAGCCGCGTGGTCGCGGTGAGCGCCTGTGGGCCGGCGACGGCACGGGCGTCGGAGCCGACGAGTGCCACGTCGTCCTCCAGGACGTACACCGCGCTCGACGCGGACGGTGAGACGAGGGTCCCGGGGATCGCGCGCAGCCGTTCCAGGGTCCCGGCGTCGAAGCCCTGGCCGCCCTCGCCCGGCGCGGTGATCACGAAGGCGGCCAGGGTCCGCTCACGCGCCTCGGCGGCCTTCGCCCCGTTCAGCGTCGCGGTGGCGCCGAGCAGCGAGCCCGCGAGCGCGACGGTGACCAGGACGGGGGCGGCGACGGCCGCGGTACGGCGGACCCCGGCGGCCGCGTTCTCCCGCACCAGCATGCCCGTGGCGCCCGGCAACCGCGCCGGGAGCCAGGCGAGCACCCGGGTCAGCGGGCGCACCGCGACCGGCGTGAGCAGGGCCACCGCCGTGATCAGCAGCATGGGGCGGCTCACGTACGTCTTGCGGTGCAGCAGGTCGCCGGGGTCGCCGGCGAGGGAGGCGCCCAGCGTCACCAGCGCGGTCAGCAGCAGCGCCGTGCCGAGCAGCCACCGCCCCCGGGTCATCGGTCCGGCGTCGACGAAGGCTTCGCGCAGTGCCTCCACGGGGCCGGTCCGTCCCGCTCGCCACGAGGCCGCGGCCGCACCGCACAGGGCGACGACGAGCCCCGTCCAGAAGGCCGCGTGGTACGGCCAGGTGTGGTCGCCGATGGCGAACCAGGCCGGTGCGAGGCCGCCGTCGACCACGCGTGCCGCCAGGTGCGGGGCGCCGTACCCGCCGAGCACGCAGCCGGCCGCGGACGCGAGGACGCCGACGGCGAGGGCCTCGGCCAGCACCGTCCGGCGCAGCTGCCCCGGCGTCGCCCCGGCCGTGCGCAGCAGCCCGAACTCTCGGCGCCGCTGGGCCACCGCGAAGGCGAAGGTGGACGCCACGACGAAGACCGACACGAAGGCGGCGACGCCGCCGGCCGTGCCGAACAGGGCGTTCAGGGCGGTCAGCGCCTCGTCGTCCCGGTCGGGGTCGGCGTCCGCGTACCGCCGCTCGTCCCCGGTGAGCACCCGGACGCCCGCGCTGCCGGGCACCGAGTCCCGTACGGCGTCCCGCACCGCCTCCCGTACGGCGGCCGCCCCCGCGTCGACCGCCGACTGCACGCTGACCGGCGCGAGTGCGGCCGCCCGCGCGTCGGTGAAGAAGACGGCGTCCTCGAACCCCAGGCCGGACACGGTCCCCACCACCCGCAGCGTGCCCCGGTCCGTACGCACCCGCTCGCCCGGGGCGGCCCAGCCGCCGGTGACGACGACCTCGCCGGCGGCGCGGGGCGCGCGGCCCGCGCCGATCCGGTACGGGGCGAACGCGGCGGTGGACCAGGGGTGGCCCACCAGCTCACCGGGGCCGCTCCCGCCCCGGACGCGTACCGGGAAGGACCGGTCCTCGACGACCCTGCCGAGCCGCTCCAGCCGGGCCACGACCGCGGCGGGCACGGCACGCGGCCGGGCCAGTTCCTCCGTACGCTCCCCGGCGGGCGTCGGCACCCGCAGGGTGTCCTGCCCCCGCACCACCACCGGCGCGGCGGCGAACCGCTCCGGCGCACGGTCGGGCGCGTCCAGCGAGGCGGCCAGCGCGAGCCCCGTGACGGTCAGTAGCGCCACCCCCAGCGCCAACGCGACGAAGCTCCCGACGAAAGCGGCCCAGCGGGCGCGCATGCCAGACAGGGTGGCGGTCAGCACGGGGCGGCCTCCGGCCGGGACGGGTGGGTGGTGGTGCCGGTGGGCGGTGCGGCCGGTTGGCCGGCCGGGGGCGGTGCGGGGTTCGCCGCGACGGGTGGTGGGGTGGCCGGTGCCGGTGCCGGTGCCGGTGCCGGTGCTGGTGCCGGTGCCGGTGCCGGTGCGACGGCGGCGCGGGCGGCTTGCCGGGGGCGTATGGCACGCGGGGTGGTGGTCAGCACCTGGTGGCCTTTGGCCGGGTGGTGAGGGCGGCGTGTGGTGCGGTCCTTCGGCTGCTGGGGGGTGGGGCCGGTCGGGGTCGGTGGTGGGGTGTCGGGTGTGGCGGTGGCGCGGGTGGCCTGCCGGGGGTGTATGGCACGCGGGGTGGCGGTCAGCAGCCGGTGGCCTCCGGCCGGGGCGGTGAGGGCGGCGCCCGGTGCGGTCCTTCGGCTGCCGGGGGCGGGGCGGTGGGGGCGTGTGACGGGCGGGGCGGGGGTCAGCACGGGGCGGTCTCCAGGTGGGTCATGCGGGCGGCGATGGTGTCGGGGCCCGAGCCGGTCAGTTCGTCGTGGACGCGGCCGTCGACGAGGAACAGCACGCGGTCGGCGCGGGCGGCTGCCACCGGGTCGTGGGTGACCATGACGATCGTCTGGCCGTCCGTGTCGACCATGCCGCGCAGCAGGGTCAGCACGTCCTGGCCGGTGCGCGAGTCCAGCGCCCCCGTCGGCTCGTCGGCGAACAGCACCTCCGGGCGGGTGATCAACGCCCGGGCCAGGGCGACGCGTTGCTGCTGACCGCCGGACAGCTCGGCCGGCCGGTGCCGGGCGCGGTCGGCGAGACCGACCCGGCGCAGCACCTCGCGCACCCGCCCGCGGGGAGGGCGGCGACCGGACAGCCGCAGGGGGAGTGCCACGTTCTGCTCGGCGGTCAGGGACGGCAGCAGGTTGAACGCCTGGAAGACGAAACCGACGCGCTCACGCCGCAGCAGGGTCAGCCGCCGCTCGCTCAGCCCGGTCAGCTCGGTGCCCCCGAGGACGACCGACCCCGACGTGGGCCGGTCCAGGCCGGCCGCGCACTGCAGGAGGGTCGACTTGCCCGAGCCGGAGGGGCCCATCACCGCGGTGAACGTGCCCCGGGAGAAGACGGCGGAGACGGCGTCGAGGGCCGTCACCGCGCTGTCGCCCGACCCGTACCTGCGGCTGACGGAGCGCAGCCGTACCGCGTCGTCGTTCATCGTGTCCCCCTCGTTCGGGGCCGGACCTCGGTGCCCGGCTCGCTGACGGGGTCCACGAAACCGCTCGCGGTCACCCCGGCGCAGTGCGGCAGGGGCGAGAGCCGGGGTAGGGCAGGCCATACCCGCGAGGCGCCCACTGGACCGATGGCCCCGCCCCACGCGCGGGTCCTACGGTGATCCGCATGCACCCCCGAAACGTGTGGCAGGCCCTGTCCGCCCGCGGCTACCTGCGCTCGGCCTGGCCCTGGCGCGCGGTCGCTTACCTGGTGACCGGGGCGGTGGCCGGTGCCCTGGTCCTGGTGGGGACGGTGGCCGCCCTCACCCTCGCGGGCGCACTCGCCGTCGTCCTGGTGGGCCTGCCGCTGCTGGTGCTCACCGCCCTGGTCGGCATCCCCGTGGCCCGCATGGAACGGCACCGGCTGCGCCTGGTCGACCGCGCCGCCGTGCCCGCCCGGCCGGTACGGCAGCCGCCCGCCACCGGCCCCTGGCCCTGGCTGCTCACCCGGCTGCGCGAGCGGGCGACCTGGCGGGAGCTGGGCCACGCGCTGCTGTTCGCCCTGCTGCTGTGGCCGCTGGACGCCCTGGTCGTCGCCCTCGCCCTGGCGGCGCCCCTCCATCTCGCCGCCACCCCCCTGCTGATGGCCACGGCCGGCGGGGGCGAGGAGGCGAAGATCCTCAAGCAGTGGACGGTCACCACCTGGCCGGCCGCGTCCGGCGTCGCGCTGCTCGGGCTGCTGCTCCTCGCCCTCGGCGGCTACGCGCTGGGCCTTGCCGCGGGCGCGCGCGGCGAGCTGGCCCGCGTGCTCGTGCGCGCCCCGCGCGAGGGCGACCCGGAGGCCAGGGTCGTCGAACTCACCCGCTCCCGCGTGCGGTTGGTGGACGCCTTCGAGGCCGAGCGGCGCCGGATCGAACGCGACCTGCACGACGGCGCCCAACAGCGCCTCGTCGCCCTCACGATGGCCCTCGGCCTGGCCCGCCTGGACGCCCCGCCCGGCCCGCTGGCCGACCAGCTCGCCAAGGCGCACGGCGAGGCGGGCAAGGCCCTGGAGGAACTGCGGGAACTCATCCACGGCATCCACCCCAAGGTGCTCGCCGACTACGGCCTGCCCGCGGCCGTCGCCGACGCCGCCGACCGCTCCGCCGTCCCCGTCGACGTCGCCCTGGAACTGCCCGGACGGCTGCCCCAGGCGGTCGAGGCCGCCGCCTACTTCGTGGTCTGCGAGGCCCTCGCCAACATCGGCAGGCACAGCGGCGCCGCCCGCGCGGAGGTGACCGGCGGCCACCGCGACGGACGGCTCGTGCTGCGCGTCCGCGACGACGGCCGGGGCGGGGCCGACGCCGCGGCGGGCAGCGGGCTGACCGGGCTCGCCGACCGGGTGTCGGTCCTCGATGGCAGACTCTCCCTGTCCAGCCCGCCGGGCGGGCCGACCCTGCTGAGCGTGGAGATTCCTTGCGATCCGTACGGCCCCTGCGATCCCTGCGCGTAGTACTGGCCGAGGACAGCGTGCTGCTGCGGGACGGCCTGACCGGCCTGCTGGCCCGCTTCGGTCACGAGGTCGTGGCGGCCGTCGGCGACGCGGAGGCCCTCGTCGCGGCCGTGACGGAGCACGCCCCGGACATCGTCGTCACCGACGTGCGCATGCCGCCCGGCTTCCAGGACGAGGGCCTGCACGCGGCCGTGCGCCTGCGCGAGGAGCGGCCCGCCCTGCCCGTCCTCGTCCTCAGCCAGTACGTGCAACGGGCCTACGCGGCCGAGTTGCTGGATTCCGGCGACGGCACCGGCGTCGGCTACCTGCTCAAGGACCGCGTCGGCCAGGTCGAGGAGTTCGTCGACGCGCTGGCCGAGGTCGCGGCCGGCGGCACGGTCGTCGACCCGGAGGTGGTACGCCAGTTGCTGCGCCGCCGCCGGGACCCGCTGGAGCGGCTGAGCCCGCGCGAGCGCGAGGTGCTCGCCCTGATCGCGGAGGGCCGGTCCAACGCGGCCATCGCCCGCGAACTCGTCGTCTCCGAGGCGGCCGTGGGCAAGCACATCGGCAGCATCCTCACCAAGCTCGACCTGCCCCCGGCGACCGAGACCCACCGCAGGGTACTGGCGGTGCTGACGTATCTGCGGGCCTGACGCGGATCGCCGGTCGGTCCGGCCACAGGCGTACGGAATCAATCACGAGTCCCGCACGGAACGGCACGTGCCCCGCACGCGACGGCAGAATGGATCACCGCGAGCGCTCGCCCGCACCGAGTCAGAAAGTGAGCCCGTGAGTTCCGTCCCGCCCCCCGACCGCTCCGACGACGAACCGGCCCCCGCGATCTCCGACGAGGAGTTGGCGACGTTCCTGCGGGAGGCGGCCGAGGGCGAGGGCGTCCCGGCGCCCAAGGAGCCGTCGGCGCGGGCGCGGATGGTGGCGGCCCGGCTGCGGGACCAGGCGGAGCCGACGCCCTGGCGTGCCCCGCAGCACAGCCCGAGGGGCACCGGCCGCACCCGTCGGCGCGGGTGGGGCGCGGGCGCCGTCGTCCTGGTGCTGGCGGCGCTCGCGCTGGTCGCCGTACGGCCCTCCCTGGTCCTGGACCGGCTGCCCGGCGGGGACGACGCCTCCGCGCGGCCGGCCTCCGCGGCCGAGACGGCGCGGCCGACCGGCGCTCCCGGGGAAGCGGCCGGGTCGGCCACGCGCGAGCACCCCTTCCGCGGCTCGCCCGCCGAGCGGTGGGCCGAGGGCGCCGACGCCATCGAGCCGCCGCGGGCGAAGGCGCTGTCCGGCCTGGGCGAGGACGACGTGGCGTTCGCGCTGCGCCGTACCAAGGAACTCCTGGTCGCCGCCAACCTCGACCCCGCCGTACTGCGCGGGGAACGGCCGGACGAGGCGCTGGCCGTCCTGGACCCCAAGCAGCCCGAGCTGCTCCCGAAGCTGCGCCGCTCACTGAGCGACCCGGACGAGGACCACGACCCGCTCCGCCTCTTCACCCGCTTCGACCCGACCGAGACCCGCCTGGCCGGTGACGTGGTCAAGGTCCGTGGCCGCATGACCGTGGCCGCCGGTGAACCGGGCGTGGTGAAGGTCGACGCGGACTACACCTTCGTCTACCCGCTGGTGCGGACCGGCGAGAACGACGGACCGGTCGCCCGCACCGTCATCCGCCGCGTGCTCACCCTGACCCTGAACGACCCGGCGAAGTGGAACGTGACCGAGGGCAGGCTCCTGGTGGAGAAGTACTTCTCCGAGTACGGCAACACCGACTGCGACGTCCACGACGGCTTCCTGCACCCCGGCTTCCCCGACGACGACGGTCCCGGCGGCGCGCGGCCCACCGGCCCCCCGACCGACCCCTACGACCGCAGCCGCCCCCTCACCGGCTCCGGATCGGAGGGCTGCGGCCAGGTCACCCGCACCTGACACGGACGTGACCGGGCCCGGGCGCTCTCCCTCACGCACGCCCGGACCCGTCCCCCGTTGTCCCCTGTGGGGGTCAGTGGGGCGTCACACCCGCTGCCAGAGCGCGGGAACGTTCGGCGGCTCCCAGCCCGCGTAGGCCTGGTGGCCCTGCAGGCAGCGGTAGGTCGCGCCGCCCTACGTCACCGTGTCGCCCGGCTGGTAGACGGTGCCGGCCGCCCAGGTGCCGCCGGGCTCCTCGCCGCCGTCGCCGCCGCCGGTGGTCTTGAGCGTGAGCCCGTAGTTCTGGAGCAGCGCGTTGATCGGCTGGAAGAAGGTCTCGCCGCCGGAGCGGCAGTCGCCCGAACCGCCCGAGGTGACGCCCTGCGCCTGGCTGCCGGAGATGTAGGAGCCGCCCGAGTCACCGGGCTCCGCGCAGACGGTGGTCTTGGTGACCGGGGAGATGGTGCCTTCCTGGTAGGTGACGCTGGTGTTCAGCTGCGTGATGGTGCCGCAGTGCCAGCCGGTCGTCGAGCCGGAGCGGCACACGGAGGCGCCGACCGTCGCCGCCGTGGAACCGGTGACCTGGACGTTCTGCCCACCGGCGCCCAGGACGTACGGGGTCGCCGTCCAGCTGGAGTTGGTGGCCACCCACGCCATGTCGCGCCCCGGGAAGACCGAGCCCTGGAAGGTGCCCTGGGCCACCCGGTTGGCGCCCGTGGTGCCGGCGCCGGCCCGGCCGCAGTGGCCGGCGGTGGCGAAGCCCTGCTGGGTGCCCTTGGTGACGGGGAAGCCGATCGAGCAGCGGCTGCTGTTGTCGATGTAGTACGCCTCGCCGCCGCGCAGGTCGTAGAAGGTGCGGGGCCGCTCGGTGCGGGACTCGACGCGGGCGAGGGAACGGTCCACACCGGCCGCCGCCAGCAGCGAACGTGCCGCGGCCGGACGTATCGCCTCGACGACGACGCTGTTGTCGCGCGTGTCCACGTACCAGACGGGCGCGTCGGCGGTGTTCAGGCCGGCCGCCGCCTTGTCCAGGCGGGCCTTGGCCGCGTCCAGGTCGGCGAGCGAGTGGCGTACGACCTCGGCCTCGGCGCCGCGCGCCTCGATCGCGGCGACGTCGCCCGCGTCGGTCGTCGCCACGGTCAGGGTGCCGGACTCGGCACCGCGCACCCAGGCGCCCGCGAAGTCGCCGCCGAGCGCGGCCCGCAGCCGGCCCGCCGTGGCCCCGGCCTCGGCCTCGTTGACGAGGCGGCGCTCCGCCTGCTGACGGTCGAGGCCGAGGTCCCGCTGCATGGCCTTGAGGAGAGCGGGGGGCGCGGCGTCGGTGCGCAGGGTCTCGGCCGCGGTGGGGGCGGAGTCGGCGGGTGCCGTCCCGGCGCTCGCGGAGCCGCTGAGCCCGGCCACGAGCAGGGCCGCGGTCGCGGCGACGGCGGCACCCACGGCTCTGTGGTGTCGGTGTCGGTGGGACATGGGGGATCTCCTCGGTCTCGGTGGGGAGGTGCCGAAACCGTAGGGAGGGACGACCGGCCGGCATAAGAGGTCAGCCGTCCCTCTCCCCGGCGTTATGGAAGGCCGCGAGGGCGGTCGGGGGGGAGCGGGGGAGAAGGCGTCAGGGAACCCGGTGGGCCGACATCCACTCCGTGTAGCTGTCGCTGTTCGCCGCCACGCCGGCGTGCGCCATGCGGGCCTGCGCGAGCACGGCGGCGGCGGTGTCCTGCCGCTGCGTCGCCGCGTGCCAGCCGAGCAGGTGCCGCCAGGTCAGCGGGGTGTCGGCCAGCGGCCGGGTCACGATCTGGGGCGTGGTCGGGAAGGTCGCCCGGCACAGCCCGACCGCCCGCCCCACCTGCACCAGGTGCACGAGGGACGCGGTGTCCGTCTCGTACATGCGGCGCGGGGTGAAGCCCGCGCGGGCGCACGAGGCGGTGAAGCAGTCGCCGAAGCAGCCGTCGCCGGGAACGCAGGCCCACTCCTCGTCGGCCAGCTCGGTCAGGCCCACCTCCGCGCGGTGGGCGAGCGGGTGGCCGTCGGTCATCATGACGAACACCGGGTCGACGGCGACCTCCCGCCACACCAGCCCCTCGCCCGCGGGCGGCGGCGCGGTGCCGCAGGTCCCGGCGAGCGCGAAGTCCAACCGGCCCTCGGAGAGCTGTCCGGCCAGCTCCCGCTCGGACCAGGAGGTGCAGGTCGTCATCCGGGCGTCGGGCGCCACACCGGCCAGCCGGTCGAGGAGGGCGCCCAGCAAGGGCCCGTGGGTGCCGCCGATCCGCAGCCGCTCGGCCGTGCGCGGTGCGCGGGCGAACCGGGCCGCCTCCTGCTGCAGCTCGGTCACCGCGGGCAGCACGATCCGGCTCCGTTCCAGCACCAGTTCGCCCAGCGCGGTGGCCCGCACCCCGTGCCGCCCGCGTACGAACAGTGCGCCGCCCAGGGCCCGTTCGATCCGCTTGAGCTGTGCGCTCAGCGCGGGCTGCGCGAGACCGAGAGCCGTCGCCGCCCTGGTGAGGCTGCCGGCGTCGGCGATGGCCCGGACCGTCTTGAGATGCCGCAACTCCAGCTCCATGAGGGGAGCTTGCGACGCGGGGAGGACGGGGGCAAGAGGTTGGTACGGACCTGTGGAGGAAACTTCAAGCACTCGCGTCGCCGTTCGCGGCGAGCAGCTCCCGCGTCCGGCGCAGCAGCGCTTCCCGCACGGAGTCCGGCGCCAGGACGCGCAACGGCGTGGCGAGGCTGAACAGATACCGGGCCAGCCCCTCCGCGCTCGACCCGCCGATCTCGACGACCGTGGCGTCCGGCCCGTCGGCCCGGTGCAGCCCGACCGTGGCGGGAACGGACCGCAGCGCCTGCTCCATGGGCACCGGCAGGCGGACGGTGGCCAGCAGCGCGTACGGCCCGGTCGCGCTCGCGCGGGACACGAGGAGCGCCGGATCGGGCGGCGGGTCGGTGAACTCGACGGCCCGCCCCGTCGGTTGCAGCCGCTCGACCCGGTCCGCCCGGAAGGTCCGCCACTCGCCCCGCTCGACGTCGAGCGCCACGAAGTACCAGCGCCGCCCGGTGTGCACGAGCCGGTACGGGTCGACATCCCGCACACTGCTCCGCCCTCCCCAGTCCCGGTACGCCATCCGGGCCCGCTCGCCCCGCCGGCACGCGGCCGCCAGCTCCAGCAGCATCCCCGCCGCGACCTGCGGCTCTCCGGCCCTCGGCGTCTGCACGAACGCGGCGTCCATGTCCCCGAGCCGGTCGCCCAGCCGCTTGGGCAGCACCTGCCGCAGCTTCAGCAGCGCCGACAGCGCCGCCTGGTCCCCGCCGAGCGCCCCGCTCAGCGCGGCCTCCCGCAGCCCGACGGCCACGGCGAGGGCTTCCTCGTCGTCCAGGATCAACGGCGGCGTACGCGTCCCCGGCCGCAGCCGGTACCCGCCCCAGGGCCCCGGGTCGGAGTCGACGGTGTACCCCAGCTCTCGCAGCCGCGCCACGTCCCGCCGCACCGTCCGCTCCGTGACCTCCATCCGCTCGGCCAGCTCACCGCAGGTCCAGGCGGGACGGACGGCGAGCAGGGAGACCAGCCGCAGCAGCCGGGCGGAAGTACTGAGCACGGTTTGGAAGTCTGCCACGGTCGACCGACATGACCAGGACCGAACCTGTCCTGGTCACGTCCTACGGTCTCTCCCATGACGACAACGCAGCACACCTCGGCACCGGCCTTCCGCTACTCGGCCGTCACCTTCGACTGCTCCGACCCCGCCGCACTGGCCCGCTTCTGGGGCGAGGCCCTCGACCTCCCCGTGGCCTTCAACACGGACGACTTCTACCTCCTCGGCGGCAAGGACGGCGCGCCCGGCCTCGGCTTCTGCCGCCTCCCCGACTACCGCCCGCCGACCTGGCCGGGCACCGACCAGGAGAAGCAGGCCCACATCGACGTCGGCGTCGACGACCTGGACGCGGGGGAGGCCCGCCTGCTCGCCCTGGGCGCGACCAAGCCGGAGTTCCAGCCGTCGCCGGACCGCTGGCGCGTGCTGCTGGACCCGGCGGGTCATCCGTTCTGTGTTTCCACGGTGGCCTGAGGGCGGGGTTTCCACTCCTCCGCCGCTCTGACCAGTTCGTCGGCCTTGGCGAAAGCCTCGTCCGATGTCCTCCCGGGAGTGCACTGGCCAGGTCAGTCGCCCGGACGGCAGGGGCGTGAGAATGCAGGCACGGCGCTGAGGGTCCTGTTCACGGTTGGGACGAGCGGGCTGACGGGGTGGGACGCCTGGGCTCTCGGCAGTCGCGGCAGTGGGTCTCGGAGTCCGGGGCCCGGAAGCCGCGGTCGCAGCCCTCGCAGTTCTGGAGTGGCTGGCGCGGCGGCGGCATGGCGGCCGACGGCGTACGGAACGGGGGCGGCGGTGGCAGTCGGTCGGTGAGGCGGTGGGCCAGCAGGGCGGCGGGGCGGCGCAGGGGCTCGTCCGGGAGGCCGGCGGTCAGGGCGTGCCGTACGGCGCCGGGACCGACGTCCCGCTCCAGCCAGGCTGCGACCCCTGGGACCAGGTGGGCCGTCTCCGTCGCGGAGAGCAGCAGACGGGCGTCGTGTCGCCGCAGGTCGGCCAGGAGGTCGAGGGCCGTCTGGAGGAGGGCCGGGGCCTTGCTGCCGGGCTGCGGTACGGCGGGGAGCGCCTTGGGTCCCGTACGGCGGGGCGACGGAGGCGTGCGCTTCGCGGGCGGGCAGCCCGTGTCGGCTGCTTCGCGCCGGTGACGCGGCTGGTTGCAGGAGACGGTGCGGGTGACGATCCGGCCGGTCTCGGTGCGGTGGCGCTCGCGGCGCAGGTAGCCGTGGGCCTCCAGCTCGCGCAGGGCGGCGGCGATACGGGTCGGCCCCTCCGGGAAGCGGGCGGCGAGCGACTTGATGTCGGCGCCCGCGCCGGTGGGCAGCGACTGGAGGTCGCAGCTGAGGCCGATCGCCAGGAGCGACAGCTCCTTGTGCTGGACCAGGTGGTTGCCGATCACCACGAAGCGGGTGGTGTGGCGGGTGTTGTCGTGGACGATGCCGCCAGCGTGACGACGCGTACGGGTCGGATCGGCGGCGGGGGCTGACTGGGCGCGCGGGGGCGCGCTAGGGTTTTGGGTATCCATCGGGAAGTTCCTAGGGTTTGCTTCCTTGGTGGTTAGGCCCTCGCTCCGGGATGCCAGTCCCAGCGGGGGCCGAAGTCTTTTTCGGTTGTTTCGGATGTTCTTGCTTGCGCTGAGAGTAGGGGAGTTGGGGGACCGGAAATCCAACTCAGCCGGTGATGTTCACCCGCCCGAGTGATGACGCGCCTCGGGCGGGAGGGGTGGGGCTTGGTGGGGGTCATTTCCCCCGGTTTTTTCTTTTGTAGGGCACCGGCGGCGCCGGAACCTCAGAACGTGGGTTCCGGCGGCGTACAGCGCAGTTCGGCCCAGACCGTCTTGCGCGGAAAGCGGCCCTCCGTCACCCCCCAGCGGCTCGCCAGCGCCTCCACCAGCAGCAGGCCACGGCCGGATTCGGCCTCGGGGGAGGGCGGCTGGGGGTGGGGAAGCTCCTGGCCTCTGGTGTCGGTCACCTCGATGCGGAGGGTGTCGCCGACGACGTAGAGCGTGAGCCGGAAATCGCGGCCCGGGACGCGTCCGTGGGCGCTCGCATTGTTGGCCAGCTCGGCGACGAGGAGCCGTGCAGGATCCAGGGGCAGCCCCCAGGAGCGGAGCTGCTCGGTCGCGAGCAGGCGGGCGAGGCGGGCACCGCGTGGCGTGGGAGACAGCTGCACGCTGAAGTTGCGGACGGACGCCGGGAGTTCGGCGGATTTCTGATTCACGTCACTCAGCGTGGCGGCGTGTGCGTACCGTGAAAAGTGACTCAGCGGGTACGTGCCGTGACTGTCCGGTGGTTGTCCATCGCTGTCGGGGCTGTCGGCACACGCCGTACGGGTAGGGCGCTGGGGGCAACACGGCGAGTACGACGAAGGGGTGCGGGATGACGGTGGAGACGGACGAGTCGGGGTGGGAAGTCGACCCGGACGACGAGTGGGGCGTCGCGGTCATCACCACGGTGGGACGGCAGTTGAGGCTTCGTCGCGAGGCCGCGGGGATGCGCGCCGGCGAGTTCGGAGTGGCGGTCGGGTACGGGGAGGACCTCGTCTACAAGGTCGAGGGCGGCAGGCGGATCCCCCGGCAGGAGTACCTGGACAGGGCCGACGAGGTGTTGGGGGCCGGTGGGCTCATCTCGGCCGCCTGGGAGGACGTGAAGAAGGTCCGGTACCCGAAGAAGGTGCGGGAGCTGGGGAAGTTGGAGGGCAACGCGGTCGAGATCGGTATCTACGAGTGCAACAGCGTCCATGGGCTGTTGCAGACACCGGAGCATGCCCGCGCGCTCATGGAAGCGGCCCAGCCGTCGTACTCCGCAGACGACGTACAGCGCATGGTGGCTGCCCGTATGGCTCGGCAGTCGGTCTTCGAACGCGATCCGGCGCCGTCGATCCACTTCGTCCTGGAAGAGGCACCGTTGCGACGGCCGGTTGGCGGCACAATGGTGAGGCAGCAGCAGCTCGAACGCCTGTTGGAGGTGGGATCGTTGAACCACGTCTCGCTTCAGGTGATGCCGACGAACACGGAAGCCCACCCGGGTGTGGACGGCAAGATCGAGCTGCTGAAGTTCCCGGATGGCACGGCAGTGGGACGTAGCGATGGTGCGTTCAACGGTCGGCCGACTGCTGAGCCCAGGGAGCTGCGCATCCTTGAGCTGCGGTATGGCACCATCCGGGCGCAGGCTCTCCCACCGAGAGAGTCACGTGCCTTCATCGAAAAACTGCTGGGAGAAACATGATCCGCGAGACCGAACTGGTCTGGTTCAAGAGCAGCTACAGCAGCGGTACGGACGGCAACTCCTGCGTCGAGCTGGCCGTCACCCCCGGCACCGTCCACGTCCGTGACTCCAAGACCACCGACACCGACGGCCCCCGCCTCGCCCTCACCCCTGCCGCCTGGGCGAGCTTCCTGCCGTACGCGTCGCAGCGCTGACCTCCTGCGTTCCGACGACCGCCAGCAACTCCAGCAGCCCCGCGCTGTCGGTCCCGACGGCCGGGGTGAACCACAGGAGCCGCTGGCGGCCGTCCTCGCTGAAGAGGTTGAGGCAGTTGACCTCGATCAGGCCGATCACCGGGTGGACCAGCCGTTTCCGGTCGTCGCGCCGGAAGGCCACCTCGTGGTCGGCCCACAGGGAGGCGAACTCGGGGGAGACGCCGAGCAGCGTGCGGATCATCGAGCCGACCTCCGCGTCCTTCGCGTCCCGCCGGGCGGCGGCGGCCCGTAGATCGGCGACGAAGGCGCGGGACTGGCTCTCGTGGTCGGCCTCGGGATACAGCAGCCGGGCCTCCGGCTCGGTGAACCACCGGTGCACGAAGCTGGCACGGGGCCCCCGGTAACCGGACTGGTCCCCGAGCAGCGCCACCGCCAGCGGATTCTGTACGAGGGTGACGTGCAGGTCGGTGATCACCTGCGCCGGGGTCGAGGCCATCCGCTCCAGCAGGTCCAGCATGCCGGGGTGCACGTGCGAGGCGGGCCCGCCCTGCACGGGCACCGGCCGGTCGGCGAGCCGGTACAGGTAGTCCCGCTCGTCGGCGGACAGCCGCAGCGCACGCGCCAGCGCGGCGATCATCTGCTCGGACGGCTGGGACCCGGCGCCGCGCTCCAGCTCGTTGTAGTAGTCCACGGACGCCCCGGCGAGCTGGGCCACCTCCTCGCGGCGCAGCCCCGGCACCCGGCGGCGCGGCCCGGCCGGGAGTCCGACGTCGGCGGGACGGATGCGCTCCCGCCGCGACCGCAGGAACGCTCCCAGCTCGGCGTACTTCACAGCGCTCATGCGGTCCATTCTGCGCGGGGCCGGGCCGGTGACCCAGGGGATGGCATCCCCTGGCTGCGCCGCCCGGCCGGGCGCATCGTGGACGCATGACCACGAACACGAACCAGAACACAGTGACGGACGCCCGCGTGGCGATCGTCACCGGCGGATCGCGCGGCATCGGCCGTGCGGTCGCGCAGAAGCTCGCCGAGGACGGCCTGGCCGTCGTCGTGAACTACGCCCACGGCGCCGAGGCCGCCGACGAGGCGGTGGCCGCGATCACCGGGGCCGGCGGACGCGCCGTCGCCGTACAGGCCGACGTGGCGGAGGAGAAGGAGGTCGGCGCGCTGTTCGACCGGGCGGAGGAGGAGTTCGGCGGCGTCGACGTGGTCGTGAACGCGGCCGGGCGGATGACGCTGTCGCCGATCGCCGACCTGGACCTGGCCGCGCTCGACGCCATGCACCGCACCAACATCCGCGGCACCTTCGTCGTCGCCCAGCAGGCGGCGCGGCGGCTGCGTGCCGGTGGCGCCTTCATCGGGTTCTCGACGTCCGTCGTCGGGACGCAGTTCCCCACGTACGGCGGCTACGCGGCGAGCAAGGGCGCCGTGGAGGCGATGACGATGATCCTGGCGCGCGAGCTGCGCGGGCGGGACATCACCGTGAACACGGTCGCCCCCGGCCCGACGGCCACCGACCTCTTCCTCGACGGCAAGACGCCCGAGCAGATCGACCGGCTCGCGAAGACCCCGCCCCTGGAGCGGCTGGGCACCCCGGAGGACATCGCCGCCGTGGTCGCCTTCCTCGGCAGCCCCGCCGGGCACTGGGTGAACGGCCAGATCCTGCGCGCCAACGGAGGGATGATCTGACATGCCTTTCGCCCACTTCAAGGTCCCCGCGGGCACTCTCTCGGCGGAGGACAAGAAGAAGATCGTCGAACGCACCACCGACCTCTACGCGGAGATCTACGGAGAGCGCGCCCGCCCGACTACGGTCGTCCTCGTCGACGAGGTCCCGGACGGCGGCTGGGGCGTCGCGGGCAACGTCCTGACCGCCGAGATGCTCAACGGCGACACGTAGCCGTCGTAACCCGTGGCCCGTAGCCCGTGGCCCGTAGCCGCCGACGGGCCGGGAGGCCTTCGTCTCATCCAGTGATCGGGTGCTGGCCACGAGGTTTACATGCGCGTAACACTTAAGTGTCCCGCGCGCGGCAACGGCGCCGAGCGCCTCCCACCGGTCGCTGCACGCGACCGGTGCCCGCCGTGCCAGAAAGGGCCCCTGTGACGACGCGAAGCGAGACGCAGACCACTCTCGACCACCTCCTCACGGAGATCGAGCACCGCAATCCGGCCCAGCCGGAGTTCCACCAGGCCGCGCACGAGGTCCTGGAAACGCTCGCCCCGGTCGTCGCGGCCCGCCCCGAGTACGCCGAGCCGGGCCTCATCGAGCGGCTGGTCGAGCCGGAGCGCCAGGTGATCTTCCGGGTGCCGTGGCAGGACGACCAGGGCCGCGTCCGCGTCAACCGGGGCTTCCGCGTCGAGTTCAACAGCGCGCTGGGCCCGTACAAGGGCGGCCTGCGCTTCCACCCGTCGGTGAACCTGGGCGTCATCAAGTTCCTGGGCTTCGAGCAGATCTTCAAGAACGCGCTGACCGGCCTCGGCATCGGCGGCGGCAAGGGCGGCAGCGACTTCGACCCGCACGGGCGCAGCGACGCCGAGGTCATGCGGTTCTGCCAGTCCTTCATGACGGAGCTGTACCGGCACATCGGCGAGCACACCGACGTCCCGGCCGGGGACATCGGCGTCGGCGGCCGGGAGATCGGCTACCTCTTCGGCCAGTACCGCCGGATCACCAACCGCTGGGAGTCCGGCGTCCTCACCGGCAAGGGCCAGGGCTGGGGCGGCTCGCTGATCCGCCCGGAGGCGACGGGCTACGGCAACGTCCTCTTCGCGGCGGCGATGCTGCGCGAGCGCGGCGAGGACCTGGAGGGCCAGACCGCGATCGTCTCGGGCTCCGGCAACGTGGCGATCTACACCATCGAGAAGCTGACCGCCCTCGGCGCCAACGCCATCACCTGCTCGGACTCCTCCGGCTACGTCGTCGACGAGAAGGGCATCGACCTCGACCTGCTCAAGCAGATCAAGGAGGTCGAGCGGGGCCGCGTCGACGCGTACGCGGAGCGCCGGGGCGCCTCGGCCAGTTTCGTCCCCGGCGGCCGCGTCTGGGAGGTCCCGGCGGACCTCGCCCTCCCGTCGGCCACGCAGAACGAACTGGACGAGAACGACGCCGCGGCCCTGATCCGCAACGGCGTCAAGGCGGTCTCCGAGGGCGCGAACATGCCGACGACCCCGGAGGCCGTCCACCTGCTCCAGCAGGCCGGCGTCGCCTTCGGCCCCGGCAAGGCGGCCAACGCGGGCGGTGTCGCGGTCAGCGCCCTGGAGATGGCGCAGAACCACGCCCGTACCTCGTGGACGGCGGCGCGCGTCGAGGAGGAGCTGGCGGACATCATGACCAGCATCCACACCACCTGCCACGAGACCGCCGAGCGCTACGACGCCCCCGGCGACTACGTCACCGGCGCGAACATCGCCGGCTTCGAGCGGGTGGCCGACGCGATGCTGGCGCAGGGCGTCATCTGACGGAACCCGCCCGCCGAATAATTCCTGCGAAATGGGCGCCCGTAAATCTGTATCCGCGGGGAGAGGGTTTGACGGAACGCGCCGCCAGTTTCCTTGCAGCGCCGAACTCGGGGAAATTGATCGGCGCGTATCGGGCGCTTCGACGTGCTACTGTCGTTATCAGTTGCAGTTGTGGTTCCCGAATTTTTGACACCGGTCTTTTTCCGGTCGGGGTGATCAACGCGGCGACACGGCGTCCGTACAGTGCGGGCGCCGGTGCACTGCCCCGAAGGAGAAATGACATGGCTACTGGCACCGTGAAGTGGTTCAACGCGGAAAAGGGTTTCGGCTTCATCGAGCAGGACGGTGGCGGCGCTGACGTGTTCGCCCACTACTCGAACATCGCCGCCCAGGGCTTCCGCGAGCTGCTCGAAGGCCAGAAGGTGAACTTCGACATCGCGCAGGGCCAGAAGGGCCCGACGGCCGAGAACATCGTCCTCGCCTGACGCACTTGCAGCTGGGGCCCGCATCCTTCGGGGTGCGGGCCCCAGCTGCATCCCTGAAATCTCTGGAATCCGTGAATTCCCGTGAAATTCCGGGAATTCACGTACGCGGATTCCCGTGCCTGGAACCGTCCTGACCGGAAAGCCGGCCATCTCTGCCCATCTCTGCAGGAGGCACTTCTTGACGCTGCTCCAGACGCACCCCCGCTCGACGAGTACCACTCCCGCGCACAGGACGGTCGCCGACGCCGTGGACGCGGCCGGACCGCAGGTCTGGGGCGACATGACCGTAGAGGTGGCGCTGTCCGTCATGGCCGCCGCCCGCACGGGTCACCTGGTCGTCTGTGACGAGGACGGCCAGTACACCGCCCTGGTCACCCGTGCCCGGCTGACCGCCGTACGGAACGGCTCCGCGTACACGGACCGGGTCCGCCTGCGCGACATCGCCGCCGACGGTGCCGGCCCCTTCGCCTCGCCCCTCAGTGGTCGGAGTAGCTGAAGTCACCCACCGTCCAGGCGGTGACGTCCTCGATCGCCACGCGGTACATCCCGCCCGTCTCCGGGATCCCCATCGTGCCCTGGAGGATCCGGGCGACATGGAAGTGCAGGTGCGTGGGCGCCCCCTCCCGCTCGGCCGGGGCATCGAATACGGCGGAGAAGTCGCTGAGGTCCGCGGAGTCGGTCAGCACTTCCGACACCCGCTTCCTCCACACGGACTCGGGGGCCAGGCGACCGGTGATGACAGCACCGTGGGTGACCACGGTCAAGGACATCCGACTGCTCTGCGCGGACTCCACACGGGCAGCGATGTCAATGATCAGCTCGTCAGGCTTCGACATGGAAACGGATTTTATCCGCAGGCCCGCCCGGGCGGACCGGTCGGTGCCACTACCGGCCGGAACGGGCACTCCCGGTCTTGTCCCCGGCCGCCCCGGCGCCACCGCGTCGCAGCTCCTCGTTGATGCGCTGAGCCTCTTCGAGCTGGTCTTCCAGGATGATGATGCGGCAGGCCGCCTCGATGGACGTTCCCTGGTCGACCATCTCGCGGGCGCGCGCGGCGATGCGCAGCTGGTAGCGGGAGTAGCGACGGTGACCACCCTCTGAGCGCAGGGGAGTGATCAGCCGGGCTTCGCCGAGGGCCCGCAGGAAGGCGGGCGTCGTGCCCAGCATCTCTGCCGCCCGCCCCATGGTGTACGCGGGGTAGTCGTCGTCGTCGATTCGGTGGAGCGGTGTGTCTGCGGTCATCTGCACCTCTGTAGGCGGAATGCGTCGAGGGGCCTTGGTGCCGTACGGCACCAAGGCCCCGAGGGATTTGTAACACCATCTGCCGGCCTACTGCACTGCCGGCCTTCTGTTGAGGGATCGCGGATGCGTGACCGTGGGACCACCTTCCGTTCCGGGGCCTGCGGTACCCGGTGAGAACGTCCTCGACCGGGCGATCCTGATGGCGTCCTCCTCCTTCTCTCCGTGTCGTACTTCTTTCGGTGTTGCTGGTCCTGCTGATCCTGCTGTTCCACATGCGGGCAGTTCGTCTCTGCCGCGCCTCACTGACTCTTGGCTACGGCAGAAGACTAACCACATCAGCTGCCGCATGTCTACAGCGGCCACAGCAGGTTTTCGTCCAAACAGGTGAACGACTTTCTGCACTTAGGGCGCGCGGGCCGTGTGGGACGATGACGGGGCAACTGTTCGAGCGACTGACGGGGGAGGCCGGGCGCGCCATGGCCCGTTACACGGAGGCACTGACCGTCGAACGGGGCGGTTTCCGCATCAAGGTGCCCGAATCCTGGTGGGAGTTCGACGTACGCCCGGAGTCACGGGACGACTCGATCCGCCGCATGGTCGACGACCGCATCCGCCGGTACCCGGAACTGAAGCCCTCCCGATCCGCGTACGTCACCTTCCTCCAGAAGGCGGCGTCCGACGCCTGGAAGTCGGGCGCGCTGTACTGCGGCTGCATGGCGGAGAGCTTCGGCGGCGACACCCCGATCACGGGCTCGGTCACGGTCTCCCTGATCGGCGGCCGCACGTCATCCGGTGACCCCCTCCCCACCGACCCGGGCGCCATAGCCGCCCAGCTCGCGGTCAAGGAGGCGAGGAAGCCCGGCGACTCCTGGCGCAAGGTCACCACGGTCGACATCCCCGGCGTGGGCCCCGCGGCCCGCACCCAGGGCGTGGAGGACATCCCGGTCCCGGGCGACGCCCTGAACCGCACGGTCCGCGCGGTGCTCATGCAGACGTACATCCCGGTCCCGGGCCAGGAGGGCAAGGTCGCCCTGGTCGCGGGCAGCAGCCAGGTCCTCGACCTCGCGGACTCCTTCTTCGACATCTTCGACGCGATCACGTCGACGTTCCGGTTCGTGGACTGAGGGGCGCGGGGGCCCCGGTGACCGAGGAATTCGTCCTCGACCTGGACGAGGGAATGCTGGAGTACTTCCGCGACATGGTCGACGTACTGGTGGACCGCTGCGGCATCTCCCGCCCGGAGGCGGTGGCGAGGATCAACCGCCAGTACGCGGACCTGGAGGTCGGCCCGTACCCGGACCTCCTGTGCCACGAAGCCCCGGAGTTCTGGGCCCTGCCCGCCTACTACGCCCGCGGCGACCACCTGCTCCCGCCGACCGGCGACCCGGAAGCCGACGCCCACATCGACTTCACCCGCCTCCCCGTCCACCCGGCCCCGCCCCGGGACTCTCGGTTCTGGACGCTGCGGGGATGACACCGATGCGGCGCGAACCCGGCAATTCGGTCCCCGGCGGAAGACGGGAAGCACGTTGGCCATGACGACCGACTGGAACTGGCAGACAGGCGAACGACTGCTTGCCCTGAACGACCCGCAGGAATGGGACGCCGCTTTCGAGCGCGGGGAGAGGAGCCTCGGCACGGCGGCCATCGGACTCGCCTTCAACTGCTCGCTGGAGGAGGCGTCACCCCGGATCGTGCGGGCGATGCAACTCCCGGACGTAGCCCAGCGAGGGTTCGCCTTCACCGCGGCAGGGACGGCGGCTCGCCTCAACGGCGCGTTGACACCGGAGTTGTACGCCGCACTGCGGGCGGAAGGCCCCGGCCGCACGAGCATCGCGATCAACGCCATCGACGACACCCTGACCTTCGTACCGTTCCGACGACTGCCGACGTGGCTGAAGTGCTGGAGCGTCGTCTCAACGGTGCGGAACAAGCTGGACGCGTGGCGGCTGAGCTGCGCTTACGCGGCGACCGACGCCTGGAAGGCCATGCGCGGACGATGAGCGCCAACTGGGACGCCCTGGTGGACTGCCTGAGCGACCTGTGCGGAGCCGTCACGGGCGGCGTCGGCATCGTGGGCGTCATCCGCGATGCCGACGTGATCCTGGACGCGGACTACTTCTCCCTCGTAAGTTCACGTGTGCGTACGGGTGGTTGCTGGTGCGACGCGTGAGTTGACGGGGGTTGCGGGGATGGTGGGCCACAGGCCGAGTGACTGGCATGTGCTGGACCTGGACAAGGACCCGACCCCGGGGGATCCGCAGCGGGTGCGCACGCTCGCCAAGACGTTGCACGACTTCGCCGACGATGTGTCGGAGGCGTTGCGTCTGGTGAAGGGCATGGCGGGGGAGTCGACCCTGGCCGAGTGGGCGGGGAAGTCGGCGACGGTCTTCAAGGAGGAGTTCTCCGGCGTTCCCAAGAACTTGAGGAAGCTGGAGAAGTCGTACGGGATGTGCGGTGACGCGCTCGCGGACTTCTGGCCGAAGCTGGAGCGGGCGCAGGCGCTGGCGGACAGGGCGCTGGTCAAGGCGCGGGAGGCCCGCCAGGACCTGACGTCGGCGCAGTCGAAGTTGTCCTCGGCGGACTCGTGGGTGACGCGGGCGTCGAAGGAGGCGGACAAGTACAAGGACGATCCGACGGGCAGCAAGTCGGACGCGGACAAGCCGGACGAGGCGAAGGTCCGGGCCGCCACCCGTGACGTCCAGCACGCCAAGACCGCTCACGCCGACGCCCAGTCCGCCGTCGACTCCGCGCAGGGGGCGCTGGACGCGGCGAAGAAGATGGCCGAGGACGCGCGCAAGATGCGTGAGGATGCGGCGCGGGAGGCCAAGAACAAGATCGACGAGGCGTCCGACGCCGGCATCCAGAACCGGTCGTGGTGGGAGGACGTCGGGGACTGGTTCTCCGACAACTGGGACACCATCGTCGCGGTCTGCAAGGTCGTCGTCGCCGTCGTCGGCATCGTCGCGATGATCATCGGCGGCCCGATCCTCGGCGCGATCGTCCTCGTCGCCGCCCTCGTCGTCCTCGCGGACACGCTCAACAAATATCGCAAGGGCCAGGCATCCCTGTGGGACGTCGGATTCGCGGCCCTGGACTGCATACCCGGCATGAAGGGCCTCACCACCCTCGGCGGACTGGCCAAGGGCGCCAAGGCACTGGGCAAGACGGGCCTGAAGGGCATGGCCCTCAGCGCGCGAGGCGTCGCCAAAAACGCCAAGACAGTGGTGGCCGACGGCGCCAAGGGGGCCTACAACCGGCTGAAGAGCAAGATCCGAGGCTGCGGTGACCCGGTCGACGTCGCTACTGGAGAGACGTTCCTGGTCGAGACGGACGTGTCCCTTCCCGGAACCCTGCCCCTGACGTTCATTCGCCGCGCCGCGTCCAACTACGGATGCGGATGGTGGTTCGGACCCAGCTGGTCCTCGACCCTGGATCAACGTCTGGAGATGGAGGCGGACGGCGTCTACTTCGTCACGGAGGACGGAATGATCCTCGTCTACCGCGTCGAAAACGAGGCAGGGCATCTCTGGCTGCCCGAGTCGGGGCCCCGTATGCCCCTCAGCCGGGAGGCCGACGGGACGTATCGAGTGGACGAACCCTGGACCGGTCTCAGCCGCCGCTTCGCTCCACAGCCCGACGGCGCTGCCCGCATCACCAGCATCACCGACCGTAACGCCAACAGCCTCACCTTCGAGTATGACGAGTCCGGCGCTCCGCTCGGGATCCGGCACTCGGGTGGTTACCACATCACATTCACCACCTCCGACGGTCGTGTCACCGCCCTGCGTCTGACCGATGCGGAGGACGGTTCGGACATTGTTGTCAGGCGATACGGCTACGACGACGGCAACCTCACCGAGGTCGTCAACTCATCCGGCTTGGCCCTCGCGTTCACCTACGACGAGTACTTGCGCATGACGTCATGGGCCGACCGCAACAATCACCGGTACACCTACGTTTACGACGATCACGGGCGATGTGTCTCACAGGCCGGACAAGCCGGACACGTCGCGGGCACGTTCACGTACGACGAGGCACTCTCCGCTTGGCCGGGATGCCGCGTCACCAGTCATACGACGACCGACGGTGCGACCACTCGGTTCGTTGTCAACGACAACAGCCAGGTCATTGCCGAGATCGACCCCCTTGGCCACTGCACTCGAACCGAGTACGACGACCACCACCACCTGCTCTCCCGCACCGATTCCCTTGGGCACAGCACGCGTTATGAGGTGGACGCGGTCGGTCGGCCGACGCACGTCTCGCTGCCGGACGGTGGCGTCGTCACCGTGGTGTACAACTCCCTGCACCTGCCGACCCGCGTCAACCTGCCGGACGGGACGAGTTGGCAACACACCTACGACGCACGAGGCAACCGGCTTGAGACCATCGCACCTGACGGTGCCCGCACGCGGTTCGCCTACGACGCCCACGGGTCCATCGCGTCGGTGACCGACCCACTCGGCGCCACGACGACAGTGCGCTGCAATGCCGCGGGCCTACGCTGCGAGACCACCAGTGCTCTGGGGGAGCGCACCATACGCACGTACGACTCCTTCGGCCGGCTCAGCGCCATCACGGGTCCCTTGGGAGAAACGACCAGGCTGTGGTGGACCGTCGAAGGTCGCCCGACCCGTGTCCTCGGCCCCGACGGCACCCAGGAGACGTGGACGTACGACGGTGAGGGCAACTGCACGTCCCACGTGAAGCCGAACGGCGCCCTGACGACCTTCCAATACGGTCCTTTCGACCTGCTCACCGCGCAGACGGAACCCGATGGAGGACGGTACGAATTCGAGTACGACGCGTCACTGCGGCTTACGCGTGCGATCAACCCCCTTGGTCTGAGTTGGGCGTATATCTACGACGCGGCCAGCCGGCTCGTTGCCGAAACGGACTTCGACGAGCAGCGGACAACCTACGAGCGGGACGCGGCCGGCCGGTTGTCGCGGCGGGTGAACCCGACGAGCCAGGAGGTCGCGTTCACGTACGACCCGATGGGGCGGCTTCGTTCCAAGGTTGTCGGCGCCGAGTCCACCGAGTACGTCCACGACGCCATGGGACGGCTGGTCCGCGCCGTGGGGCCGGGCTGCGACCTGAGGCTGGAGCGGGATCTCGCCGGGCGGGTCGTCGCCGAGTGGGTGAACGGCCGATCGACGGTGTCGACGTACGACTCCACCGGCCGTCGTGTCGAGCGAGTCACGCCCTCCGGTGCGCGTGCCCTGTACGGGTATGACGCCGTCGGACGAATGATCGGTCTGAGTACTTCCGGCCACGCCATCGAATTCGGTCACGATGCCGCCGGACAGGAAATCAGCCGTCGCATCGATGCTTCGCTGCGCCTCGACCAGACCTGGGACGCGAGCGGTCGGCCCGTGGAAGAACGGTGGACGACCGCGGACCGGCTGGTCCAGGGCCGCGAATACAGCTACGGAGTACACCACGGTCCGAGCCGGGTTTCCGATGTCATCGACGGCCCTGTCGTTCTTCACACCGACGCGATGGGGCGCGTCAGGGGCTTGGAGGCGGAGGGCCGTTCGGAAAGCTACGACTATGACGTCGCAGGACACATCACTTCTGCTTCATGGTCCGGTTATCCGGGACTGGACGCGGCGCAAGACCGCCGTACCTACGCCGGAAGTCGCCTGGAGCGTGCGGGAGGAGTGCGTTACGTACACGACGCTGCCGGACGGGTCGTGGAGCGCCGCAAGAGGCGCCTGTCCCGGAAGCCCGCAGTCTGGCGGTACGTCTGGGACGCCGAGGACCGACTGACCTCTGTCACGACCCCGGACGGCACGGCCTGGCGCTACTCCTACGACCCTCTCGGTCGTCGTATCGCCAAGGAGCGACTCGGCGACGACGGTCATTCAGTCGTGGAGCGTACGGATTTCACGTGGGACGGCCCGGTCCTCGTGGAGGAGACCACCATCGGCCCGGCTCTGCCGAATGCGGTCACCCTCACCTGGGACCACTCCGGCCTGCGACCGATCGCCCAGACTGAACGTCTGACCGACTCGGCGACGCAGGAAGAGGTGGACGCCCGCTTCTTCGCGATCGTCACCGATCTGGTCGGAACTCCGACCCAACTCGTCGATCCACAGGGCGATGTGAGCTGGAGATCCCACCGGACGCTATGGGGTGCTACGGCCTGGCCCCGGCAAAGCGAGGCGTACACCCCGCTGCGCTTTCCCGGGCAGTACCAGGACCAAGAGACAGGACTGCACTACAACTACCACCGGCACTACGACCCGGAGAGCGGCCGTTACACCTCGCTGGACCCACTCGGACTGGCGCCCGCTCCGGATCCTTACAGCTACGTGACCCATCCGTGGCGGCAGACGGACCCCTTCGGTCTGATGTCGTGCGACGAGGAAAGCGTGGTTCTTTATCATGGCTCGCGGGACTGGAGCGGCGGGGAATTCTCGTTGGGTCGCTCCCACGACATGCAGCGCGAATACACACCGGATGCCGGCGTGTACCTGACCGACGACTTCAACAGGGCCGCCACACAGTACGCCGGTCCCGACGGAGTCGTGGTCCGGACCGAAGTGCCGAGATCGTTCGCCGATTCGGTGCTCCGCGAGCACAGCGGGCCCGCCGGGCGCCAGCCGGAGTACTTCGTGGACACTCAGCAGGGGGTCGACATCCTGAACGCAGGTTCTCCGCGCGTACTTCCGCAGCGAGATGCGGTGATTCAGCACATGATGGGCCAATTTTAGAGTCTTGCGAGGAGCGCGGTAGTGGCAGGTTCGATCGTTCCCATGTCGGAGAGCATGCTGGCTCGTGGTGTCTTCGGCCCGCTTGGCGGTGTCGTGGAGGTCGGGGCCGTGAACGCCACGGGTTCCTGGTCCGTCTCGGACGTCTCGGTCGGCCGTTTCCTGGACGACCGGTCCGAGGACGTGGAGCGCCTGCTCAGCGGTATCCGGTCGGTATGCCGGTTCAGCGACTCGGGCATGGCCGTCGTCGACGAGCTGGGACGGCTGCGCGATCATGACGTGCCCGCGGCGTTCCTGCTCCTGTGGTCCGCGGGTGTCACGGGGGTCCCCGAGCCCTTGGCGAAGCTGGAGGAGCCGGCGCTGGTCCGCCGCATGTGCCGTATGGCAGCGGACCTGCAGCTCACGCTTCTGCTCCAGGCGCTCGTCACCGCGGCCGTCGCGGCCGGCACAGAGGCCGTCCGGGGTGGGGAGCAGATAGTCGAGGTGTTGACAATCGCCTGCGGCCTGGCGGACCCGAGCGGCGGGAGCACTCCCGGCGTGGTCTTCCGCATGTGGCGTGTCGCGCACCTGCCTGGGATCCTGCGACCCGAGTCCGACGCACCGGAGGAAGGAAAGGCAGGATTCCGGGCATACGACGAGATTCTGGATCAGTCGCTCGGGGTGTCTTGACGGCGTGACCGTCCGGCCCCGCTGCCCGGGTTTGATCTCCGCCACCCCCGGGGTATTCTCTCCGGCCGCCCGATTGGCCAGCCCCGCGCCCCGTATGGCAGACTAGCGGGGTTGCTCGGTCGAGTGCCGATGCTGCGCGCCTCCCGCCGGGGGGACCGGAAGCGAGTCCCACAGTACTCGTCGTCCCTGATCAGGGGCGGACGTACGGGAATCTTCCGGGAAGTGTCAGCGGGGTGCAGGCCAGGCACCCGGTGGGCCTCTCGCCCCCGGTCTGCGGTTCCGGAAGGGCCCGCGACTCCCACTGCAGGGAAGTCCCGAAAAGGGACATCCATGTCAGCGAGAGCGCGACACGCCCGACCGCGTGGGTCGGAGGGGGAGCGGAATGGACAAGGACCACCGGGTCCAGAGCGTTACGAGAGACAGGACTACTGAGTAGCCATGGCGGGACAGAAGATCCGCATCCGGCTCAAGGCCTACGACCACGAGGTCATCGACTCCTCGGCGAAGAAGATCGTCGAGACGGTGACGCGCACTGGTGCGTCGGTCGCGGGCCCGGTGCCGCTGCCCACTGAGAAGAACGTGTACTGCGTCATCAAGTCGCCGCACAAGTACAAGGACTCGCGCGAGCACTTCGAGATGCGCACGCACAAGCGCCTGATCGACATCCTCGACCCGACCCCCAAGACCGTTGACTCTCTGATGCGACTCGACCTCCCGGCCGGTGTCGACATCGAGATCAAGCTCTGAAGGCCGGTGATCTGAGAATGGCTAAGCAGATCAAGGGCATCCTGGGCGAGAAGCTCGGCATGACGCAGGTGTGGGACGCGAACAACCGCGTTGTTCCGGTCACCGTTGTCAAGGCCGGCCCCAACGTCGTCACCCAGGTCCGCACGAACGACGTCGACGGCTACGAGTCCGTCCAGATCGCGTTCGGCGAGATCGACCCGCGCAAGGTGAACAAGCCCCTCAAGGGCCACTTCGCCAAGGCCGACGTCACCCCCCGTCGCCACCTCGTCGAGATCCGAACGGCCGACGCCGCCGAGTACACCCTCGGTCAGGAAGTCACCGCCGAGGTCTTCGAGGCCGGCATCAAGGTCGACGTGACCGGCAAGAGCAAGGGCAAGGGCTTCGCCGGTGTCATGAAGCGTCACAACTTCAAGGGCCTCGGCGCCGGACACGGCACCCAGCGCAAGCACCGCTCGCCCGGTTCCATCGGTGGCTGCGCCACCCCGGGCCGCGTGTTCAAGGGCCTCCGCATGGCCGGCCGCATGGGCAACGAGCGGGTCACCACCCAGAACCTGACCGTCCACGCCGTTGACGCGGAGAAGGGTCTGCTGCTCATCAAGGGCGCGGTTCCCGGTCCGAACGGCGGCCTCGTCCTGGTCCGCACCGCGGCCAAGGGGGCCTGAGGTAACCGATGAGCACTGTTGACATCCTTTCGCCTGCCGGCGAGAAGACCGGAAGCGTCGAGCTCCCCGCGGAGATCTTCGGCGTGGAGAAGATCAGCATTCCGCTGATCCACCAGGTCGTCGTCGCGCAGAACGCCGCTGCCCGCCAGGGCACGCACAAGACCAAGCGTCGCGGCGAGGTCCGTGGTGGCGGCAAGAAGCCGTACCGCCAGAAGGGCACCGGCCGCGCCCGCCAGGGTTCGACCCGTGCGCCGCAGTTCGCCGGCGGTGGCGTCGTCCACGGCCCGCAGCCGCGTGACTACTCGCAGCGGACCCCGAAGAAGATGAAGGCCGCGGCCCTGCGCCACGCCCTCACCGACCGGGCCCGCCACAACCGGATCCACGTCGTCACCGGCGTCATCGAGGGCGAGAACCCGTCCACGAAGGCCGCCCGGACGCTGTTCGGCAAGATCTCGGAGCGCAAGAACCTGCTCCTGGTCGTCGACCGCGCCGACGAGGCCGCGTGGCTGTCCGCCCGCAACCTGCCCCAGATCCACATCCTGGAGCCGGGCCAGCTGAACACGTACGACGTTCTCGTCTCGGACGACGTGGTCTTCACCCAGGCCGCTTTCGAGTCCTTCGTGTCTGGCCCCAACAAGGCCGCTGACACCGAAGGGAGCGAAGCCTGATGGCTACGCGTCACCCGAGCATCGCCTCCAAGGCGGCCAAGGCCGCCAAGGCCGCGCGCGTCGCCAAGGCGCGCCGCCACGAGGCCGAGGGCAAGAACACCGTCGTCACCCCGGCCAGCAAGGCGTTCACGGACCCCCGTGACGTGCTGCTGAAGCCGGTCGTGTCGGAGAAGAGCTACGCGCTCCTCGACGAGAACAAGTACACGTTCGTCGTCGCCCCGGGCTCCAACAAGACCCAGATCAAGGAGGCCGTCCAGGCGGTCTTCTCGGTCAAGGTCACCGGGGTCAACACGATCAACCGCCAGGGCAAGCGGAAGCGGACCCGCACGGGCTTCGGCAAGCGTGCCGACAGCAAGCGCGCGATCGTGACCCTCGCCGAGGGCGACCGTATCGACATCTTCGGCGGTCCGACCTCCTGACGGAGGTCCGGATCGTCCGGAATCGGACGAGGACTGAGAAATGGGAATCCGCAAGTACAAGCCGACTACGCCGGGCCGTCGTGGCTCCAGCGTCGCCGACTTCGTCGAGGTCACGCGGTCCACGCCGGAGAAGTCGCTGGTCCGCCCGCTGCACAGCAAGGGCGGCCGTAACAACGCCGGTCGTGTGACCGTTCGCCACCAGGGTGGCGGACACAAGCGCGCCTACCGTGTCATCGACTTCCGTCGGCACGACAAGGACGGCGTGCCGGCGAAGGTCGCGCACATCGAGTACGACCCCAACCGCACCGCGCGCATCGCGCTGCTGCACTACGCGGACGGCGAGAAGCGCTACATCCTCGCCCCGCGCAACCTGCAGCAGGGCGACCGCGTCGAGAACGGTCCCGGGGCCGACATCAAGCCGGGCAACAACCTGGCGCTCCGCAACATCCCGGTCGGTACCACGATCCACGCGATCGAGCTCCGTCCCGGTGGCGGCGCCAAGTTCGCCCGCTCCGCCGGTGCCTCCGTGCAGCTGCTCGCGAAGGAGGGCACGATGGCCCACCTGCGCATGCCGTCCGGAGAGATCCGCCTGGTCGACCAGCGCTGCCGCGCCACGGTCGGCGAGGTCGGCAACGCCGAGCAGAGCAACATCAACTGGGGCAAGGCGGGCCGTAAGCGCTGGCTGGGCGTTCGCCCGACCGTGCGTGGTGTGGTCATGAACCCGGTGGACCACCCGCACGGTGGTGGCGAAGGCCGTACCTCGGGTGGTCGCCACCCGGTGTCCCCCTGGGGCAAGAAGGAAGGCCGTACTCGTTCGCCCAAGAAGGCGTCGAACAAGTACATCGTCCGCCGCCGCAAGACGAACAAGAAGCGCTAAGGACGGGTTGAGATGCCTCGTAGCTTGAAGAAGGGACCCTTCGTCGACGACCACCTGATCAAGAAGGTGGACACGCAGAACGAAGCCGGTACCAAGAACGTCATCAAGACCTGGTCCCGTCGCTCGATGATCGTCCCGGCGATGCTCGGCCACACGATCGCGGTGCACAACGGCAAGACCCACATCCCGGTGTTTGTCACCGAGTCCATGGTCGGCCACAAGCTCGGCGAGTTCTCGCCGACGCGCACCTTCCGGGGTCACGTCAAGGACGACCGGAAGTCGAAGCGCCGCTAACAGCGGGGTGGAATGACCATGACAAACACTGAAGGGACAACCATGGAAGCCAGGGCCCAGGCGCGGTACATCCGCGTCACGCCCATGAAGGCCCGCCGCGTGGTGGACCTCATCCGTGGCATGGATGCCACGGAGGCTCAGGCGGTCCTGCGTTTCGCCCCGCAGGCCGCGAGCGTGCCGGTCGGCAAGGTGCTGGACAGCGCCATCGCCAACGCCGCGCACAACTACGACCACACCGACGCCGACAGCCTCTTCATCTCCGAGGCGTACGTCGACGAGGGCCCGACCCTGAAGCGGTTCCGGCCGCGTGCCCAGGGCCGCGCCTACCGGATCCGCAAGCGGACCAGCCACATCACCGTGGTCGTCAGCAGCAAGGAAGGAACCCGGTAATGGGCCAGAAGGTAAACCCGCACGGGTTCCGGCTCGGTGTCACGACCGACTTCAAGTCGCGTTGGTACGCCGACAAGCTGTACAAGGACTACGTCAAGGAAGACGTCGCCATCCGTCGGATGCTGACGTCCGGCATGGAGCGCGCCGGCATCTCCAAGGTCGAGATCGAGCGCACCCGTGACCGCGTCCGCGTGGACATCCACACGGCTCGTCCGGGCATCGTCATCGGCCGCCGCGGTGCGGAGGCCGACAAGATCCGCGGTCAGCTCGAGAAGCTCACCGGCAAGCAGGTCCAGCTGAACATCCTCGAGGTCAAGAGCCCCGAGACCGATGCTCAGCTGGTCGCCCAGGCCGTCGCCGAGCAGCTCTCCTCCCGCGTCTCCTTCCGTCGCGCCATGCGCAAGAGCATGCAGGGCACGATGAAGGCCGGCGCCAAGGGCATCAAGATCCAGTGCGGTGGCCGCCTCGGCGGCGCCGAGATGTCCCGCTCGGAGTTCTACCGCGAGGGCCGTGTGCCCCTGCACACGCTCCGCGCGAACGTGGACTACGGCTTCTTCGAGGCCAAGACGACCTTCGGCCGCATCGGTGTGAAGGTCTGGATCTACAAGGGCGACGTCAAGAACATCGCCGAGGTCCGCGCCGAGAACGCTGCCGCCCGTGCGGGTAACCGCCCGGCCCGCGGTGGCGCCGACCGCCCGGCCCGTGGTGGCCGCGGTGGCGAGCGGCGCGGTCGCAAGCCGCAGCAGCAGTCGGCTCCGGCCGCCGAGGCCCCCAAGGCCGAGGCGCCCGCCGCTGCCGCTCCGGCTGAGAGCACCGGAACGGAGGCCTGACCGACATGCTGATCCCCCGTAGGGTCAAGCACCGCAAGCAGCACCACCCGAAGCGCCGTGGTCAGGCCAAGGGCGGTACGACGGTCGCGTTCGGCGAGTACGGCATCCAGGCCCTCACGCCGGCGTACGTGACCAACCGCCAGATCGAGGCGGCCCGTATCGCGATGACCCGCCACATCAAGCGTGGCGGCAAGGTCTGGATCAACATCTACCCGGACCGCCCGCTCACGAAGAAGCCGGCCGAGACCCGCATGGGTTCCGGTAAGGGTTCTCCGGAGTGGTGGATCGCGAACGTGCACCCGGGCCGGGTCATGTTCGAGCTGTCCTACCCCAACGAGAAGATCGCCCGTGAGGCGCTGACTCGTGCGGCCCACAAGCTGCCGATGAAGTGCCGGATCGTCAAGCGCGAGGCAGGTGAAGCGTGATGTCGGCCGGTACCAAGGCGTCCGAGCTGCGCGAGCTGGGCAACGAGGAGCTTCTGGCGAAGCTCCGCGAGGCCAAGGAAGAGCTGTTCAACCTCCGCTTCCAGGCGGCGACGGGCCAGCTCGAGAACCACGGTCGGCTCAAGGCCGTCCGTAAGGACATCGCCCGGATCTACACCCTGATGCGTGAGCGCGAGCTGGGCATCGAGACGGTGGAGAGCGCCTGATGAGCGAGAGCAACGTGACTGAAGAGACGAAGGCCGCGCGCGGCTTCCGCAAGACCCGGCAGGGTCTGGTCGTCAGCGACAAGATGGACAAGACCGTCGTCGTCGCCGTCGAGGACCGCGTGACCCACGCCCTGTACGGCAAGGTCATCCGCCGTACCGAGAAGCTCAAGGCTCACGACGAGCAGAACTCCGCGGGCGTCGGCGACCGTGTGCTCCTCATGGAGACCCGGCCGCTGTCCGCGACGAAGCGCTGGCGCGTCGTCGAGGTCCTCGAGAAGGCCAAGTAGGCAATTCGCGCAAGCGAATTCCCAAAGTACGTTCCTGCGGGGCATTCCCCGCAGGACAGTTCCGCCAGGCTCCGGGAGCCGTTCACCCAGTGATCGGCTCCCGGGGAACCGGCAGACATTCAGGAGATAGACGTGATCCAGCAGGAGTCGCGACTGCGTGTCGCCGACAACACGGGTGCGAAGGAAATCCTCACCATCCGTGTGCTCGGTGGCTCCGGTCGCCGCTACGCGGGTATCGGTGACGTCATCGTCGCCACCGTCAAGGACGCGATCCCCGGTGGCAACGTGAAGAAGGGTGACGTCGTCAAGGCGGTCATCGTTCGCACCGTCAAGGAGCGCCGCCGTCCGGACGGCTCGTACATCCGCTTCGACGAGAACGCCGCCGTCATTCTGAAGAACGACGGCGACCCTCGCGGCACCCGTATCTTCGGCCCGGTCGGCCGTGAGCTGCGCGAGAAGAAGTTCATGAAGATCATCTCCCTCGCGCCGGAGGTGCTGTGAGCATGAAGATCAAGAAGGGCGACCTGGTCCAGGTCATCACCGGTAAGGACAAGGGCAAGCAGGGCAAGGTCATCGCGGCCTTCCCCCGTGAGGACCGCGTCCTGGTCGAGGGTGTCAACCGGGTCAAGAAGCACACCAAGGCCGGTCCGACCGCTCGCGGTTCGCAGGCCGGTGGCATCGTGACCACCGAGGCGCCGGTCCACGTCTCCAACGTCCAGCTGGTCGTGGAGAAGGACGGCAACAAGGTCGTCACGCGCGTCGGTTACCGCTTCGACGACGAGGGCAACAAGATCCGCGTTGCCAAGCGGACGGGTGAGGACATCTGATGGCTACCACCACCACTCCGCGTCTCAAGACGAAGTACCGCGAGGAGATCGCGGGCAAGCTGCGTGAGGAGTTCTCCTACGAGAACGTCATGCAGATCCCCGGCCTCGTGAAGATCGTGGTCAACATGGGTGTCGGCGACGCCGCCCGTGACTCGAAGCTGATCGAGGGCGCGATCCGCGACCTGACCACCATCACCGGTCAGAAGCCGGCCGTCACCAAGGCCCGCAAGTCCATCGCGCAGTTCAAGCTGCGTGAGGGCCAGCCGATCGGCGCCCACGTCACGCTCCGTGGCGACCGCATGTGGGAGTTCCTGGACCGCACCCTGTCGCTGGCGCTGCCGCGCATCCGCGACTTCCGTGGTCTGTCCCCCAAGCAGTTCGACGGCCGTGGCAACTACACCTTCGGTCTCACCGAGCAGGTCATGTTCCACGAGATCGACCAGGACAAGATCGACCGCACCCGGGGTATGGACATCACCGTGGTGACCACGGCGACCAACGACGCTGAGGGCCGCGCGCTCCTCCGTCACCTCGGCTTCCCCTTCAAGGAGGCGTGAGCGAGATGGCGAAGAAGGCTCTGATTGCCAAGGCTGCTCGCAAGCCCAAGTTCGGTGTCCGCGGCTACACGCGCTGCCAGCGCTGCGGCCGTCCGCACTCCGTCTACCGCAAGTTCGGCCTGTGCCGCGTGTGCCTTCGTGAGATGGCTCACCGCGGCGAGCTGCCGGGCGTGACCAAGAGCTCCTGGTAATCCGGTAATCCCGGGTTATTCAGACTCTCGGTAAGCAACTGGGTCGGCAGAGGCCCGCCCTCGTATGCCGTAGGCTTGCGGGGTTGGGCGTCTGCCGCCCGCACGCCTGCGGGCCGCGCCCGCAAATGACTGCTTACTACGCCGTAGGTCCACCGCGCCGCACCCGTCCCGTCTCGGATCGGGGAGAGGGATGGCGCACCAGGAAACCCCGGCGAGAGAGGCCGAAGGCCAATTCATGACCATGACTGATCCGATCGCAGACATGCTTACGCGTCTGCGGAACGCGAACTCGGCGTACCACGACTCCGTGACGATGCCGGCGTCCAAGATCAAGTCTCACATCGCGGAGATCCTCCAGCAGGAGGGCTTCATCACGGGCTGGAAGACCGAGGACGCCGAGGTCGGCAAGAACCTCGTTCTCGAGCTGAAGTTCGGCCCGAACCGTGAGCGCTCCATCGCGGGCATCAAGCGGATCTCCAAGCCCGGTCTCCGGGTGTACGCGAAGTCCACCAACCTGCCCAAGGTGCTGGGTGGCCTCGGCGTGGCGATCATCTCCACGTCCCACGGGCTCCTCACCGACAAGCAGGCCGGCAAGAAGGGCGTAGGCGGAGAAGTCCTCGCCTACGTCTGGTAACGGAAGGGAACGGAGGAAACAGCTATGTCGCGCATCGGCAAGCTCCCCATCGCGGTTCCCGCCGGCGTGGACGTCACCATCGACGGCCGTACGGTCTCGGTCAAGGGCCCCAAGGGCACGCTGACTCACACCGTCGTGGCGCCGATCGACATCGCCAAGGGTGAGGACGGCGTGCTGAACGTCACCCGCCCCAACGACGAGCGTCAGAGCAAGGCCCTGCACGGCCTGTCCCGCACGCTGGTGGCGAACATGATCACCGGCGTGACCCAGGGTTACGTGAAGAAGCTCGAGATCAGCGGTGTCGGTTACCGCGTGCTCGCCAAGGGTTCGAACCTGGAGTTCTCCCTCGGCTACAGCCACCCGATCCTCGTCGAGGCCCCCGAGGGAATCACCTTCAAGGTGGAGAACCCGACCCACTTCTCGGTGGAGGGCATCGACAAGCAGAAGGTCGGCGAGGTTGCGGCCAACATCCGCAAGCTGCGCAAGCCCGACCCGTACAAGGCCAAGGGCGTCAAGTACGAGGGCGAAGTCATCCGCCGCAAGGTCGGAAAGGCGGGTAAGTAAGCCATGGCATACGGACAGAAGATCCTGAAGGGCGACGCCTACAAGCGCGCCGCGATCAAGCGCCGCCACATCCGGATTCGCAAGAATCTCTCGGGTACGGCGGAGCGTCCCCGTCTGGTCGTTACCCGCTCGAACCGCCACATCGTGGCCCAGGTGATCGACGACATCAAGGGTCACACCCTTGCGTCGGCGTCCACCCTGGACACCTCGATCCGTGGTGGCGAGGCCGACAAGTCCGCGCAGGCCAAGCAGGTCGGCGCCCTGGTCGCAGAGCGTGCCAAGGCCGCCGGCATCGAGGCCGTCGTGTTCGACCGTGGTGGCAACCAGTACGCCGGGCGCATCGCAGCCCTGGCGGACGCCGCCCGCGAAGCCGGACTGAAGTTCTGAGCCGGTTCCGTATCGCTAGCGGAAACAGAGAGAGGTAATTCCAATGGCTGGACCCCAGCGCCGCGGCAGCGGTGCCGGTGGCGGCGAGCGGCGGGACCGGAAGGGCCGTGACGGTGGCGCAGGTGCCGCCGAGAAGACCGCTTACGTTGAGCGCGTAGTCGCGATCAACCGCGTCGCCAAGGTTGTGAAGGGTGGTCGTCGCTTCAGCTTCACCGCGCTGGTCGTGGTGGGCGACGGTGACGGCACCGTGGGTGTCGGATACGGCAAGGCCAAGGAGGTGCCGGCCGCCATCGCCAAGGGTGTGGAGGAGGCCAAGAAGCACTTCTTCAAGGTCCCCCGCATCCAGGGCACCATCCCGCACCCCATCCAGGGTGAGAAGGCTGCCGGCGTCGTGCTGCTCAAGCCCGCGTCCCCCGGTACCGGCGTTATCGCCGGTGGTCCGGTGCGCGCCGTGCTCGAGTGCGCCGGTATCCACGACGTGCTGTCGAAGTCGCTCGGCTCCGACAACCAGATCAACATCGTGCACGCGACCGTGGAGGCCCTCAAGGGCCTGCAGCGTCCCGAGGAGATCGCGGCCCGCCGTGGTCTGCCGCTCGAGGACGTCGCCCCCGCGGCCCTTCTCCGTGCGCGTGCCGGGGCGGGTGCGTAATCATGGCGCAGCTCAAGATTACGCAGGTCAAGTCCTACATCGGCAGCAAGCAGAACCACCGTGACACCCTGCGCTCCCTTGGTCTCAAGGGGATCAACACGCAGGTCGTCAAGGAGGACCGCCCCGAGTTCCGCGGAATGGTGCACACCGTCCGCCACCTCGTGACGGTCGAGGAGGTCGACTGATCATGGCGGAGCAGAACCCGCTCAAGATCCACAACCTCCGTCCCGCCCCGGGCGCCAAGACCGCCAAGACCCGTGTGGGTCGTGGTGAGGCGTCGAAGGGTAAGACGGCCGGTCGTGGTACGAAGGGTACGAAGGCCCGTTACCAGGTTCCGGAGCGCTTCGAGGGTGGCCAGATGCCCCTCCACATGCGTCTTCCGAAGCTGAAGGGCTTCAAGAACCCGTTCAAGACCGAGTTCCAGGTCGTGAACCTCGACAAGCTGGCCGCGCTGTACCCCGAGGGTGGCGAGGTCACCGTCGAGGGCCTCGTGGCCAAGGGTGCCGTTCGCAAGAACAGCCTCGTCAAGGTCCTCGGCCAGGGCGAGATCTCCGTGGCGCTGCAGGTGACGGTCGACGCCGTCTCCGGCTCCGCCAAGGAGAAGATCACCGCCGCCGGCGGTACCGTCACCGAGCTCGTCTGAACCCTTCAGGCGTCTCGATGACTTGAGCGCTCCCGACCGGGGATGCCCCACAAAAGGGGTATCCCCGGTTGGTCGTTCCAAGGGAAGTGCTCCCGCCGGTAAGGTGGCCTGCGCTGCCCTCTTTCACGGGTGCGTCACATGAGGCACTCTTGGCGGCGGTTCAGCGTTACTCCCTTAGCCGTCCACTTATCAGTCGTCAGTCGAACCTCAAGACCGTCACCCTTGACGCAGTAGCGCGGGGGTCGCAGGAGGCACCGTGCTCACCGCGTTCGCCCGGGCGTTCAAGACGCCCGACCTGCGCAAGAAGCTGCTCTTCACGCTCGGCATCATCGTGGTGTACCGACTCGGTACCCACATCCCCATTCCAGGCGTCGACTACAAGAACGTCCAGGAGTGCGTGGACCAGGCGTCCGGCAACCAGGGCCTCTTCGGCCTGGTCAACATGTTCAGCGGTGGCGCCCTGCTGCAGATCACGGTCTTCGCGCTCGGCATCATGCCGTACATCACGGCGAGCATCATTCTGCAGCTGCTGACCGTCGTGATCCCGCGCCTGGAAGCCCTCAAGAAGGAGGGCCAGGCGGGTACGGCGAAGATCACGCAGTACACCCGCTACCTGACCGTCGCGCTCGCCATCCTCCAGGGCACCGGCCTGGTGGCCACCGCCCGCAGCGGCGCGCTCTTCTCCGGCTGCACCGTCGCCGGTCAGATCGTCCCCGACCAGGCGATCTTCACCACCATCGTCATGGTGATCTGCATGACCGCCGGTACCTGCGTCGTCATGTGGCTCGGCGAGCTGATCACCGACCGCGGCATTGGCAACGGCATGTCGATCCTGATGTTCATCTCGATCGCCGCGACCTTCCCGTCCGCCCTGTGGGCCATCAAGAAGCAGGGTGAGCTGGCCGACGGCTGGATCGAGTTCGGCACGGTCATCCTCGTCGGACTGGTGATGGTCGGCCTCGTGGTCTTCGTGGAGCAGGCCCAGCGCCGCATCCCGGTGCAGTACGCGAAGCGGATGATCGGCCGCCGGTCCTACGGCGGTACCTCGACGTACATCCCGCTCAAGGTGAACCAGGCGGGTGTCATCCCCGTCATCTTCGCCTCGTCGCTGCTCTACATCCCGGCACTGATCGTCCAGTTCTCGAACTCGACGGCGGGCTGGGCCACCTGGATCACGAAGAACCTCGCGGACACGGCGGCGACGCCGCACATCATCCTGTACTTCTTCCTGATCGTCTTCTTCGCCTTCTTCTACGTGGCCATCTCGTTCAACCCCGAGGAAGTCGCGGACAACATGAAGAAGTATGGTGGCTTCATCCCGGGCATCCGGGCTGGCCGACCGACCGCTGAGTATCTGAGCTACGTACTCAACCGGATCACCTGGCCGGGTTCGCTGTACTTGGGTCTGATCGCTCTCGTCCCGACAATGGCGTTGGCTGGTTTCGGGGCAAACCAGAACTTCCCGTTCGGCGGCACCAGCATCCTGATCATCGTGGGTGTCGGTCTCGAGACGGTGAAGCAGATCGAGAGCCAGCTCCAGCAGCGCAATTACGAAGGGTTCCTCCGCTGATGCGAATCGTCCTCGTCGGGCCTCCGGGTGCCGGAAAGGGAACGCAGGCCACCCGCCTTGCCGAGACGCTGCACATTCCGCACATCTCCACGGGCGACCTGTTCCGCGCGAACATCAGCCAGCAGACCGAACTGGGCAAGCTCGCGAAGTCCTACATGGACGCCGGCAATCTCGTGCCGGACGAGGTCACCATCGCCATGGCGAAGGACCGCATGGAGCAGCCCGACGCCGAGGGCGGCTTCCTGCTGGACGGCTTCCCGCGCAACGTCTCCCAGGCCGAGGCGCTGGACGAGCTGCTCGAGACCGAGGACATGAAGCTCGACGCCGTGCTGGACCTGGAGGCCCCGGAGGACGAGGTCGTCAAGCGGATCGCCGGCCGGCGCGTCTGCCGCAACGACTCGGCCCACGTCTTCCACGTGACGTACACGCCGCCGAAGAAGGAAGGCGTCTGCGACGTCTGCGGCGGCGAGCTGTACCAGCGGGACGACGACTCCGAGGAGACGGTCCGCAAGCGGCTGGAGGTCTACCACACGCAGACCGAGCCGATCATCGACTACTACAAGTCGCAGGGCCTGGTCGCCACCATCGCGGCGACGGGCCCCGTGGACGAGGTCACCCGCCGTGCGCTGGAGGCGCTCAAGCGCGACCAGTAGTACTCCGCCCGGCTGCAGCCGCGGTCCCTCGCTCAGGGGGCCGCGGCTGTGCTGTGGGGTGGGGTGGCTCCGCCCCGTATCGTGGGAAGCGGTTCCCGCCCCGGCCCCTTGTTCCCCTCCCGGTCCCGTCCAGAAAGGCCGCAGCCCCCATGGTGCAGATCAAGAACCCCGAGCAGATCGCCAAGATGCGCGAAGCGGGGCTGGTCGTCGCCGCCATCCACGCGGCCACGCGCGAGGCCGCCGTGCCCGGCGCGACGACCAGGGACCTGGACCAGGTCGCCCGCAAGGTCCTCGCGGAGCATGACGCCAAGCCGAACTTCCTCGGGTACGGCGGCTTCCCCGCCACCATCTGCACCTCGGTGAACGAGGTCGTCGTCCACGGCATCCCGTCCGACGACGTGGTCCTCAAGGACGGCGACGTCATCTCCATCGACTGCGGCGCGATCATCGACGGCTGGCACGGCGACGCCGCCTACACGGCCTTCGTCGGCTCCGGTCACTCCCCGGAGCTGGTCGAGCTGTCCCGGGTGACCGAGGAGTCCATGTGGGCGGGCATCGCGGCCATGAAGCAGGGCAACCGCCTGGTGGACGTCTCCCGCGCCATCGAGACCTACATCCGCCGCCAGCCCAAGCCCGGCGGCGGCAAGTACGGGATCATCGAGGACTACGGCGGCCACGGCATCGGCACCGAGATGCACATGGACCCGCATCTGCTGAACTACGTCGACCGGCGCCGCGGCAAGGGCCCGAAGCTCGTCCCCGGCTTCTGCCTCGCCATCGAGCCCATGGTCTCGCTCGGCACCCCCCGCACCGAGGTCCTGTCGGACGAGTGGACGGTCATCACCACGGACGGCACCTGGTCCTCCCACTGGGAGCACTCGGTGGCCCTGACGGAACAGGGCCCGCTGGTCCTGACGGCGCCCGACGGCGGCAAGGCGAAGCTGGCGGAGCTGGGGATCACGGCGGCGCCCGACCCCCTTGCATAACGATCTCACTACCGGGGCAGACTTCCTCGTTTCGCCTTTCCGGGTTTGCTGACGTAGACTGACTCGTCGGCTCTCGTGCATACGCATGTCCTCACAGATCGCATCCGTGAGGCACGAGGAAGCGCAGGAGCCGATCAAGGTAGTCGATTCGAAGGGCGAAGCGTGGCCAAGAAGCAAGGTGCCATCGAGATCGAGGGCACTGTCGTCGAGTCTCTTCCGAACGCCATGTTCAAGGTCGAGCTCCAGAACGGCCACCAGGTCCTGGCACACATCAGCGGCAAGATGCGTATGCACTACATCCGCATCCTCCCTGACGACCGGGTCGTGGTGGAGCTGTCTCCGTACGACCTGACGCGTGGCCGGATCGTCTACCGGTACAAGTAGATCTTGCCCACGTCCCGTGCGCTCCGCGCGCGGGGCCGCCGGCAACTGACCCGGAGAACCTCACACCCATGAAGGTCAAGCCGAGCGTCAAGAAGATCTGCGACAAGTGCAGGGTGATCCGCCGTCACGGTCGGGTCATGGTCATCTGCGACAACCCGCGCCACAAGCAGCGCCAGGGCTGAAGCCTGACCGTTCCCTCCGCGATTCGCATGACTTCGCGCGACGCGAGCTGAATATGTTCATACGCAGAACCCGGGCGAGCCATCGCCCGACACCCCCGGTTCGGAGGCCGGGGACCCAGTTCGTACCTGGTACGGCGGCTGGGCGCCGGTTCTGTGGAAGACCTCCGACAATCAACTGGAGCCATTGAATGGCACGCGTTTCCGGTGTTGACATCCCGCGCGAAAAGCGCGTGGAGATCGCCCTCACCTATGTGTTCGGCATCGGCCGGACGCTCTCGCAGCAGACGCTCGCCGCCACCGGCGTGGACCCGAACACCCGTGTTCGGGACCTCTCCGAGGAGCAGCTCGTCGCGATCCGCGAGTACGTCGACAACAACATCAAGACCGAGGGTGACCTCCGTCGCGAGGTGCAGGCCGACATCCGCCGCAAGGTCGAGATCGGCACCTACCAGGGTCTGCGCCACCGTCGCGGTCTGCCCGTCCGCGGTCAGCGCACCAGCACCAACGCTCGCACCCGCAAGGGCCCGCGTCGCGCCATCGCCGGCAAGAAGAAGCCGGGCAAGAAGTAGTCCGCAGCGGACTTCGCCGTCCAGCGGTCTTCGCTGTAGGACCGACCACCTCCCGTAGGAGAACGACATGCCCCCCAAGGGACGTCAGGGCGCTGCCAAGAAGGTGCGCCGCAAGGAAAAGAAGAACGTCGCTCACGGCCACGCGCACATCAAGAGCACGTTCAACAACACGATCGTGTCCATCACGGACCCGACCGGCAACGTGATCTCCTGGGCCTCCGCCGGCCACGTCGGCTTCAAGGGCTCCCGGAAGTCCACGCCGTTCGCCGCGCAGATGGCCGCCGAGTCGGCTGCCCGTCGCGCGCAGGAGCACGGCATGCGCAAGGTCGACGTGTTCGTCAAGGGCCCGGGTTCGGGTCGTGAGACCGCCATCCGTTCGCTCCAGGCGACCGGTCTCGAGGTCGGCTCCATCCAGGACGTCACGCCCACCCCGCACAACGGCTGCCGTCCGCCGAAGCGTCGTCGCGTCTGATCTCGCCTCACGGCGACATCGCTTCAACGCTTCACCAGGGTTTTGCGGGCGGTACGGCTCCTTCGGGTCGTGCCGCCCGTACCCTTGCAGTACTAGTCGGGCGTCAAATAGCGGGCGCCCCTGACTGAAGGATCACCACATGCTGATCGCTCAGCGTCCCTCGTTGACCGAAGAGGTCGTCGACGAGTTCCGCTCCCGGTTCGTCATCGAGCCGCTGGAGCCGGGCTTCGGCTACACCCTCGGTAACTCCCTGCGCCGCACCCTCCTCTCGTCGATCCCCGGCGCTGCTGTCACCAGCATCCGCATCGACGGTGTCCTGCACGAGTTCACCACCGTGCCGGGCGTCAAGGAGGACGTCACCGACCTGATCCTCAACATCAAGCAGCTGGTCGTCTCCTCGGAGCACGACGAGCCCGTCGTGATGTACCTGCGCAAGCAGGGTCCGGGTCTGGTCACCGCCGCCGACATCGCGCCCCCGGCCGGTGTCGAGGTGCACAACCCCGACCTCGTCCTCGCCACGCTCAACGGCAAGGGCAAGCTGGAGATGGAGCTGACCGTCGAGCGCGGTCGCGGCTACGTCTCCGCCGTGCAGAACAAGCAGGTGGGCCAGGAGATCGGCCGCATCCCGGTCGACTCGATCTACTCGCCGGTCCTGAAGGTCACGTACAAGGTCGAGGCCACGCGTGTCGAGCAGCGCACCGACTTCGACAAGCTGATCGTCGACGTCGAGACCAAGCAGGCCATGCGTCCGCGTGACGCCATGGCGTCCGCCGGCAAGACCCTGGTCGAGCTGTTCGGTCTCGCCCGCGAGCTGAACATCGACGCCGAGGGCATCGACATGGGTCCGTCCCCGACGGACGCCGCGCTCGCCGCCGATCTGGCGCTGCCGATCGAGGAGCTGGAGCTCACCGTTCGGTCGTACAACTGCCTCAAGCGCGAGGGCATCCACTCCGTGGGTGAGCTGGTCGCCCGCTCCGAGGCCGACCTCCTGGACATCCGCAACTTCGGTGCGAAGTCCATCGACGAGGTCAAGGCGAAGCTCGCCGGTATGGGTCTCGCGCTGAAGGACTCGCCTCCCGGGTTCGACCCGACCGCTGCCGCCGACGCCTTCGGCGCCGACGACGACGCGGACGCCGGTTTCGTGGAGACCGAGCAGTACTGAGCGCTCGGGTTCGACGGTTCGTTTTGGCTGCCGGCCCGCTGTGGCTGGTCGCGCAGTTCCCCGCGCCCCTTTGGGGCGCGGGGTCTCCGACAGGCGACCGCCTGCTCGGATACTGACTCCGGTACCTGATACGGCCGGGGCAGACACCTAGGAGAAACACCATGCCGAAGCCCACCAAGGGTGCCCGTCTGGGCGGCAGTGCCGCGCACGAGAAGCTGCTCCTCGCCAACCTGGCGAAGAGCCTCTTCGAGCACGGCCGGATCACCACCACCGAGGCGAAGGCGCGCAAGCTGCGTCCGTACGCCGAGCGTCTGGTCACCAAGGCGAAGAAGGGCGACCTTCACAACCGCCGTCAGGTGCTCCAGGTGATCACGGACAAGAGCGTCGTCCACACGCTCTTCACCGAGATCGGCCCGCGCTACGAGAACCGTCCCGGTGGCTACACGCGGATCACCAAGATCGGCAACCGCCGTGGTGACAACGCGCCCATGGCCGTCATCGAGCTGGTCGAGGCGCTGACCGTGGCGCAGCAGGCCACCGGCGAGGCCGAGGCCGCGACGAAGCGTGCGGCCAAGGACGCCGAGGGCACCGAGGCTGCCGAGGCCAAGGTCGACACGGCCAAGGCCGACGAGGCTCCGGCCGAGGAGTCCAAGGACGCGTAAGCGTCTGCCGGGGGCTGTGCGTCGGCGGCCGCGGGTTCGTGGTGGCTTGTCGCGCAGTTCCCCGCGCCCCTTAACGGCGTTTGCGGGTCCGTCCTTTTCAAGGGCGGGCCCGCTTTCGTGTTGGTGAGAGGATCTCTGGGTGAGTGACGAAGTTGAGGCCGGGTTCGTGCGGGTGCGGCTGGATCTCTCGTACGACGGGAGCGAGTTCTCCGGGTGGGCCAAGCAGGCCGGGGGGCGGCGGACCGTGCAGGGGGAGATCGAGGACGCGCTGCGTACGGTCACCCGGTCGCGGGAGACGTACGAGCTGACCGTGGCGGGGCGGACCGACGCCGGGGTGCACGCTCGGGGGCAGGTCGCCCATGTCGACCTGCCGCGCGAGGTGTGGGCCGAGCACCACGTGAAGCTCCTCAAGAGGCTCGCGGGGCGGCTGCCGAGGGACGTGCGGGTCTGGGCCCTGCGCGAGGCGCCGAGCGGCTTCAACGCGCGGTTCTCGGCGGTCTGGCGGCGCTACGCCTACCGGGTCACCGACAACCCCGGCGGCGTCGACCCGCTGCTGCGCGGACACGTCCTGTGGCACGACTGGCCGCTCGACGTGGACGCCATGAACGAGGCCGCCCGGGGCCTGCTGGGCGAGCACGACTTCGCCGCCTACTGCAAGAAGCGGGAGGGCGCGACCACCATCCGGACGCTGCAGGAGCTGAGTCTCCTGCGGGGCGAGGACGGGATCGTCACCGCCACCGTGCGGGCCGACGCCTTCTGCCACAACATGGTGCGCTCGCTGATCGGGGCGCTGCTGTTCGTCGGCGACGGCCACCGCGGGCCCGACTGGCCGGCGAAGGTGCTGGCCGCGGGCGTACGGGACTCGGCGGTGCACGTCGTACGGCCGCACGGGCTGACGCTGGAGGAGGTCGGCTACCCGGCCGACGAGCTGCTGGCCGCCCGGAACAAGGAGGCGCGCAACAAGCGGTCGCTGCCGGGAGCCGGCTGCTGCTGAGCGGGGGAGCGGTGGGCGCTCAGCTCTCCGCCGCCGCCGATGCCTGGGCCTCACCGCGCCGGCGGATCTGCCGGAAGGCGAACTCGGCCAGGTCGTCACCGGCCCGGAACACGCCGGTGGACTTCTCCGTGACGTCCTTGCCGTTCGTGAAGCCGGCGACGGTGAAGTAGGCGTACCGGCCGTAGGAGTTGGTGGTGGAGCGGCAGACGGCGCCGGTGCAGAAGGACTTGACGCCGCCGCCGGACAGGGAGCGGACGATGCTCTTCTTGTCGGCGTCCTTCTTCGCCTTCGCCGCCTGCGCCTCGGTGTCGAAGACGGCCACGCCGACGGTCACTGCGGTGTCGCCCTGGGTGTAGGTGACGCGGATCAGGCGGGTGCACTCGTTGGTGTCGAGGACCTTCGGCAGGGTGCCCTGCGCGGCGGAGCCGCAGGTGCGGGTGTCGGCCGTCGGGCCCTTCTTGTAGACCGTGTCGCCCATGGTCAGCTGGGTCCCGGGGAAGAGCAGGTCCGGGCTGAGCGGGGCCTTGTCCTTCTTGACGCTGGAGACGAAGTCCTTCGGGTCCAGCGGCGGCGGGGCACTGGTCGGGGCGAAGGAAGGCTCGGTGGCCGTCGCGCTGGGTATGTCCGCCGTCGACGGGAGCTGCGAGGAGGGGCCGTCGGACGCCTGGTCCGAGCCGTTCGCCGAGACCACGGCCACCGCTACGGCACTGGCTATCGCCACCGTGGCCAGCGCCCCGCCACCGATGAGGAACAGCCGGCGCCGCTTGGCACGGGCCTCGGAGGCCTCGGCGAGCGCGGCCCAGTCCGGGGTGTCGTCACTGTTCCCGCTGTTCCAGGGCTGCTGCGACTGCTGAGACTGCGGCTGCTGCGATTGCGGTGTCCAGGGATCCCACTGCGACTGAGGTCCCCCCTGCCCAAAGCTCATGGGGCGCATCTTAGACGGGCCGAGGGGCGTGCTGGTGCGGGGACTTGGGGGCCGCAGGGCCTAGCGTTCCGTTCATGCGGACGGGCAAAAGCGACATCTCCGGGTGGTTGGTGCGACCGGTGGGAAGGCATCCGTGGGCGGTGCTCGTGACGGTGCTGGCGGCGTCCGCCGTGCACGCGGCGCGCACGACCCCGGACGGCGGGATGGACAACGCGATCGTCGTGCGGGCCGCCCGCACCTGGCTGGCCGGCGGCTCCCCCTACGACGACCCGCACTTCCTCTACCTGCCGAGCGCCGTCCTGGCCGCGGTGCCGCAGGCGCTGCTGCCGGGCGCCGTACTGCGGGTGCTGGTGCCCTGCGCGGTGACCGTGCTGCTCACCCTGGCCTGGGCCTGCGCGCTGCGCCTGCACCGGGTGCCGCTGGGCAGCCGGCTCGCGGTCCTCGGGCTGACCGGTCTCGCGCTGGGCTTCGCGCCCTTCGGGCACCTGGTGCGGCTCGGCAACTGGACGGTGACGGCGGCGGTGGCCCTGCCGCTGGCCCTGCTGCTGGCGAGCCGGGGGCGCTGGACGGGGGCGGGCGTGGTCATCGGGGCGGCCGTGGCGCTCAAGCCGCTGCTCGCACCCGTCGTCCTGCTCTTCCTCTTCGCCGGCCGGTGGCGGGCGCTGGCCGCGGCCGTCCTGGTGCCGGCGCTGGCGTCCGCCGCGGCGGCCCTGGCGATGCCCGACCCGGCGGGCTTCTTCACCCGCACCCTGCCCTTCCTGCTGCACGGCGACGACGGCTTCGTCCGGCTCTACGAGGCATCCCCGGCTGCCGTACTGCCCCGGCTCGGGGTGCCACCGGCGCTCGCGCAGGGGCTCGCGGTGGCGGCGGCCTGCGCCGGGGTGCTCTGCGCCTACCGGCGCTGGCGCCGCGCCGACCCCGGCCCGCTGCGGCTCGCGGAGACCGGAGCGGGCCTGATGCTCTCGGCGTTCCTCGTCTCCCGGCCGTCCTACGACCACTACCTCCTGGTCGCCCTGCCGCTGCTGCTCGCCGGGCTGCCGTACACCGGATCGGTGGCCCGCGGGGTGTGGTTCTGGATCGCCCTGGTGCCCCAGGCACCCGGTCTGACCTGGCCCTGGCTGGAGGGGGAGCGGCGGCGGGCCTTCCGGGACGCGTTCACGCTGTGCGTGCTGGCGGTCACGGTCGCCCGGCAGGCCCGGACCGGTCCGGCGGGCGCGGACGACCGGGTGCCCCGGGGGCGTGCGCCGGAGCGGGAGCGGGCCCCCGCGGCCCCGTTTTGACCCGGCCGCCGGGGCCCGGGTATTCTGCACAGTCGTATGTGTATTGGCTTGCTCATTCTCACGTGAGGGGCCCTTACACCGGTCCACCGGGACCGATGACCAGCGACCTGCACGCGGTATGCGTCACCGCAGTGCGGTCAGGGCTGTCGTGATCGTCTTCGGTGACCAATGTCAGGACCACTCACTGAAGAAGCGAAGGCTACGAACCGTGCGTACGTACAGCCCCAAGCCCGGCGATGTGACGCGCCAGTGGCACGTCATCGACGCTCAGGACGTCGTCCTGGGGCGTCTGGCCTCCACCACGGCCTCCATCCTGCGCGGCAAGCACAAGCCGATCTACGCGCCCCACGTCGACACCGGTGACTTCGTCATCATCATCAACGCCGACAAGGTGCACCTCTCCGGCAACAAGCGGACCCAGAAGATGGCGTACCGCCACTCCGGCTACCCGGGCGGTCTGCGCTCGGTCCGCTACGACGAGCTTCTGGACAAGAACCCGGAGAAGGCCATCGAGAAGGCCGTCAAGGGCATGCTCCCGAAGAACTCCCTGGGCCGTCAGATGCTCTCGAAGCTGAAGGTCTACAAGGGTGACCAGCACCCGCACGGCGCGCAGCAGCCGCAGCCGTTCGAGATCACCCAGGTCGCGCAGTAAGTCCGGCCACCCCCTAAGACTGAAGAGAATCTGAGGAGCATCGTGGCCGAGACCACTGCCGAGCAGCCGCTCGAAGAGATCGACATCGACAGCTACACCACCGAGTCCGAGGTGCCCGTCGAGGGCGAGTACACCTCGGAGTCCATGGCCTCCGCCTTCGGCGAGCCCCAGCCGGCCGCCGGCCTGGGCCGTCGCAAGAACGCCATCGCCCGTGTCCGGATCGTCCCGGGCACCGGCAAGTGGAAGATCAACGGTCGCACCCTCGAGGACTACTTCCCGAACAAGGTGCACCAGCAGGAAGTCAACGAGCCCTTCAAGGTGCTCGAGCTCGAGGGCCGTTACGACATCATCGCCCGCATCGCGGGTGGTGGCGTCTCCGGCCAGGCCGGTGCGCTCCGTCTCGGTGTCGCCCGCGCCCTGAACGAGGCCGACGTGGACAACAACCGCGGCGCGCTCAAGAAGGCCGGCTTCCTGCGCCGCGACGACCGCGCGGTCGAGCGGAAGAAGGCCGGTCTGAAGAAGGCCCGCAAGGCCCCGCAGTACAGCAAGCGCTAAGCTTCGCTGCCTGTACTCCGAACGCCCCGGCGGCACGCCACTGTGCTGCCGGGGCATTCGTTTATCCCTGCCGTTGGGCGTATAACGGCACAAGACGTTCTAAGGCTTATGTGATCGTTGGTCGGGCGTTGTGCGCCCGGGCCTTCGGGAGCCGACTGCGTGGGCCGCACTCATCGGCAGCCGCTTCCGAACTGACGTTTCCTCAGGAGGACAAGTGGGACGACTCTTCGGCACGGACGGCGTGCGCGGTGTCGCCAACGCGGATCTGACGGCCGAGCTGGCACTGGGCCTCTCCGTCGCCGCGGCGCACGTACTGGCCGAGGCGGGCACCTTCGCGGGGCACCGGGCGACCGCGGTGGTCGGCCGGGACCCACGCGCCTCCGGGGAGTTCCTGGAGGCCGCGGTGGTCGCGGGCCTGGCCAGCGCCGGGGTGGACGTGCTCCGGGTCGGTGTGCTGCCGACGCCCGCGGTGGCCCATCTCACCGGCGCGCTCGGCGCCGACCTCGGCGTGATGCTGTCCGCCAGTCACAACGCCATGCCCGACAACGGCATCAAGTTCTTCGCCCGCGGCGGCCACAAGCTCGCCGACGAGCTGGAGGACCGCATCGAGTCCGTCTACGCCGAGCACCGCACCGGCGCCCCCTGGGACCGTCCGACCGGCGCCGGCGTCGGCCGCGTCCGGGACTACGACGAGGGGCTCGACCAGTACGTCGCCCACCTCGTCGGCGTGCTCCCCAACCGCCTCGACGGACTGAAGATCGTCCTCGACGAGGCGCACGGCGCCGCCTCCCGGGTCTCGCCGGAGGCCTTCGCGCGGGCCGGGGCCGAACTGGTCACCATCGGCGCGGTGCCCGACGGCCTCAACATCAACGACGGCTGCGGTTCCACCCACCTCGACCTGCTCAAGGCCGCCGTCGTCGAGCACGGCGCCGACCTCGGCATCGCCCACGACGGCGACGCCGACCGCTGCCTGGCCGTGGACCACACCGGTGCGGAGGTCGACGGCGACCAGATCCTCGCCGTGCTCGCGCTCGCGATGCGGGAGCGGGAGGCGCTGCGCTCGGACACCGTCGTCGCGACGGTGATGTCCAACCTGGGCTTCAAGCTCGCCATGGAGCGCGAGGGCATCCAGTTCGTGCAGACCGGGGTCGGCGACCGGTACGTGCTGGAGGCGATGAAGGAGCACGGCTACGCCCTCGGCGGCGAGCAGTCCGGCCACGTCATCATCCTCGACCACGCCACGACGGGTGACGGCACGCTGACCGGCCTGATGCTGGCGGCGCGGGTCGCGCAGACCGGGCGTACGCTGCGGGACCTCGCCTCCGTGATGGAGCGGCTGCCGCAGGTGCTGGTGAATGTGCCGGACGTGGACAAGTCGCGGGTGAGTACCTCTGCCGAGCTGGCCGCGGCGGTGTCCGAGGCGGAGCGGGAGCTGGGGAGCACCGGGCGGGTGCTGCTGCGATCCTCCGGGACCGAGCCGCTGGTGCGGGTGATGGTGGAGGCCGCGGACATCGAGCAGGCCCGGTCCGTGGCGGGGCGGTTGGCCGATGTGGTGAAGTCCGCGCTCGGCTAGTTTTCGACGCCGGGTTCGGGGTGGGGGGTCTGTGTGATGCGGGCTGCGGGATGCGTCGTGGCCTGTCGCGCAGTTCCCCGCGCCCCTAGGCGGACTTGCTCATCCGGCCTCGTTGAGTCGACCACAGAGCCTTCTGGGTCAGCAGTGTCAGGGTTCCGGCGACCACGATGCCTGCCAGGTTGAGCAGGAGCTGTTCGGTGGAGCCCACCGTCTGGTTGGTGTCGCCGAAGCTCAGGGCGACGGCGGCGTTCGCGGCCGCCGGGACCGTGGTGACCGAGATGGCGACGCCCACCAGGGCGCCGGACTTCGCCGAGGTGAGGGACAGCGTGCCCGCGACGCCGGCGAGGACCGCCACCACGAAGGAGAAGGCGTCGGGGGCGTAGACGAAGCCGGTGTTGGGGCGGTCGCCCTCCAGCTTGCCCTCGCTGAACAGGTCGAGGGCGTCCATGATCCAGCTGAAGCCCACCGTCACCGCCATCGCCACGGCGAAGCCCACCAGCAGGGCGATCGCCGAGCGCAGGGCGAGCCGCGGGGCCCGCTGGACGATCGCCGTGCAGATGCCGGCGAGGGGGCCGAACTCCGGGCCGACCGCCATCGCGCCCACGATCAGGATCGCGTTGTCGAGGACGACACCGCAGGCCGCGATCATCGTGGCCAGCGTGATGAAGGCGACGTAGGTGATGGAGAGCGTCGACTCCTCGTGCGTCGCCTCCTCCAGTTGCTCCCACAGCACCGCGTCGGCGGCCTCGCCGGGCGCGTCCCGTTCCGCCTGGTCGGCGCGGTCGGACAGCGACAGGTCGATGTTCTCGGCGGTGATGGCGCCGCAGCTGTCGATGCCCAACGCCCGCAGACCGTTGATGAGTTCGTCACCGGCCTCACGGGCCACGTCGCACATGACGACGTCGCCCTCGGGTTCGCGGGCGGCGCCCGGCAGGACGACGAGATGGGTGGTGCCGACCGTACGGTCGATCAGGCGGACCACCTCGTCGGTGCGGTCGGCCGGAGTGATCAGGCGCAGATGCAGCATCCGGTATTTCTATCGCGTCGGCCGTCCCGCGCGCGCCGCCCGCCTCACAGCTTGCGCAGGCTCAGCCGCTGCACCTTGTGGTCGGGGCCCTTGCGCAGGATGAGGGTGGCCCGGCCGCGGGTGGGCGCCACGTTCTCCACCAGGTTCGGCTTGTTGATGGTGCGCCACATGGTGCGGGCGTAGTCGAGGGCCTCCTCCTCCGACACCTGCGTGTACTTGCGGAAGTACGAGGACGGGTTCTGGAAGGCGGTCTCGCGCAGCTTGCGGAAGCGGTTGAGGTACCAGTGCTCGATGTCCTCGGTGCGCGCGTCGACGTACACGCTGAAGTCGAAGTAGTCGGCGAGGCCGACCCTGGTGCGGCCGTCCTTGCCGGGCAGCGCGGGCTGGAGCACGTTGAGGCCCTCGACGATCAGGATGTCGGGGCGGCGGACGACGAGCCGCTGGTCCGGGACGATGTCGTAGATCAGGTGGGAGTACACCGGGGCGGTCACCTCAGCCTTGCCCGCCTTGATGTCGGCGACGAACCGGGTCAGCGCCCGGCGGTCGTACGACTCGGGGAAACCTTTCCGCGACATCAGGCCCCGCGCCTCCAGCTCCCGCGTCGGCAGCAGGAAGCCGTCGGTGGTGACCAGCTCCACGCGCGGGTGCTCGGGCCAGCGGGAGAGCAGCGCCTGGAGCAGGCGGGCGACGGTGGACTTGCCGACCGCGACCGAGCCGGCGACCCCTATGACGAAGGGGGTGCCGGACTGGGAGCCCTGCTCGCCGAGGAAGGTGTTCAGCGCGCCGCGCAGTCCGTCGGTCGCGCCGACGTAGAGGTTGAGGAGCCGGGACAGCGGAAGGTAGATGTCCCGCACCTCGTCGAGGTCGATGACATCGCCGAGGCCGCGCAGCTTCTCGACCTCCTCGGCGGTCAGCGGCAGCGGCGTCTTGTCGCGCAGCGCGCTCCACTCGGGGCGGGTGAGGTCGACGTAGGGAGTCGCCTCCGGCCGGGACCGGTGGGCGCTCCGGGGGATCGAGGGGACCGGAGAGATCACAGTCCATTGTTAACGGAGTACGAACGGGGCGGCAGGTGGGGTGTGTCACGCTCCGGCGAGATCACGGTCGGGTCTCGGGTGGCCGGTTTCGATCGTACGTGCGATTGCCGTAGGTAAGGTGCGGGCAAAGTCGACCGGATTCACACCTCCATCCTGACGGGACTCGACAGAATCCGGCGCGATTCGACATCACCTGACCCTTCGGTCCCACCCGTATCCCGACGAAAGAGTGCCGACGTGAGTTCGACCGCTGTCCGCCGTACCGCCCTCGCGGCCTCCGCCGCCGCCCTGGCCCTGCTCGTCACCGCCTGCGGCGGGTCGTCGGACGACGACGGCGCGGCCGGCGACGACAAGGCGAAGGCGGAGCGGTCCGCCCCGGCGGAGGGTGCCGGAGCGTCCGCGCCGGCGGGCAAGGCGCTGACCGCCGCCGAGCTGGAGAAGGTCGTCCTCGCCCAGGCCGACGTCAAGAACGGCGAGGTCGCCACCGAACTGTCGGCGGACGACCGGGTGGCCAAGGACCAGATCTCGGTGGACGACAAGTCCTGTCTGCCGCTCGTCCACGCCCAGGGCGCGGTGGCCCAGGGCGAGCCGGCGGCGGACGTGCAGCGCTCCTGGCAGGGCCAGTCGGAGTCGCCCTCCCAGAGCAAGGGCCCGGACGGCCAGGACATGACCGACGTCGACGTGAACAAGATCATGCTGAACGTCGCCTCCTACGCGGACGGCGGCGCCGAGCAGGCGATGGCGGGTCTGAAGGCGGCCGTCGAGAAGTGCGCGGGCGGCTTCGACGCCACCGTGGGCAGCGACAGGATGCGGGTCACCGAGGTGAGCGGCTCGGGTCGCCTCAAGGCCGGTGACGAAGGGCTCACCGTCAACATCGGTGTGGCCACCGGCGGGGACGGCAGTGGGCTCATGAAGCTCGTCGCGGTCCGCAAGGGCGCCACCCTCGCCACCTTCAGCGCCGTCAACCTGTCCTCGATGATGACCGGCGCGGAATTCCAGGTCCCCGCCGAGGTCGTCGACGCGCAGGTCGCCAAGCTCGGCTGACGCCCCGGCGCGCGGACGCCGTTCGTACCCGGGTGGGAATTTCCGATTTCGGGCACAGCGAGCCCGCTTTTCGGCCGCCGGGTGGGCGATCCTGCTCGTAGGCTGCCGCTTATGTGCGGAATCGTGGGATACGTAGGGCCTCAGTCGGCACTCGATGTCGTGATGGCCGGACTGAAGCGGCTCGAATACCGGGGCTACGACTCGGCGGGTGTCGCCGTGCTCTCCGACGGCGGCCTGGCCACCGCCAAGCGGGCCGGCAAGCTCGTCAACCTCGACAAGGAACTGTCCGAACACCCGCTGCCGTCCGCCGCCACCGGCATCGGCCACACCCGCTGGGCCACCCATGGCGGACCCACCGACGCCAACGCCCACCCGCACCTCGACAACGCGGGCCGGGTGGCCGTGGTCCACAACGGCATCATCGAGAACTTCGCGCCGCTGCGGGCCGAGCTGGCGGAGCGCGGCCACGAACTGCCCTCCGAGACCGACACCGAGGTCGTCGCCCACCTGCTCGCCGAGGAGTACTCGGCCTGCGCCGACCTCGCCGAGGCGATGCGGCTGGTGTGCCGGCGGCTGGAGGGCGCGTTCACCCTGGTCGCGGTGCACGCGGACGCGCCGGACGTGGTGGTGGGCGCGCGCCGCAACTCGCCGCTCGTGGTGGGCGTGGGGGAGGGCGAGTACTTCCTCGCCTCGGACGTCGCGGCCTTCATCGCCCACACCCGGGACGCCGTCGAGCTGGGCCAGGACCAGGTCGTCGAGCTGCGCCGGGACGGGGTCACCGTCACCGGCTTCGACGGCACCCCGGCGGACGTCCGCTCCTACCACGTCGACTGGGACGCCTCGGCCGCGGAGAAGGCCGGTTACGCCTCCTTCATGCTCAAGGAGATCGCCGAGCAGCCGAAGGCCGTCGCCGACACCCTCCTCGGCCGTGTCGACGGCTCCGGCACGCTGAGCCTGGACGAGGTGCGCATCCCGCAGGGGGTGCTCCGGGAGGTCGACAAGGTCGTCGTCATCGCCTGCGGTACGGCCTTCCACGCCGGGCTGATCGCCAAGTACGCCATCGAGCACTGGACGCGGATCCCCTGCGAGGTGGAGCTGGCCAGCGAGTTCCGCTACCGGGACCCGATCCTCGACCAGCGGACCCTGGTGGTCGCGATCTCCCAGTCCGGCGAGACCATGGACACCCTCATGGCCCTGCGCCACGCCCGCGAACAGGGCGCCAGGGTCCTCGCCATCTGCAACACCAACGGCTCGACGATCCCCCGCGAGTCCGACGCCGTGCTCTACACGCACGCGGGCCCCGAGGTCGCCGTCGCCTCCACCAAGGCCTTCCTCACCCAGCTCGTGGCCTGCTACCTGGTCGCCCTGTACCTGGGCCAGGTGCGCGGCACGAAGTACGGCGACGAGATCGGCGACGTCGTCCGCGACCTGTCCGGCATCTCCGGCGCGGTCGAACGGGTCCTGGGGACGATGGACCCGGTGCGCGAACTGGCCCGCTCGCTCGCCCACAAGAACACGGTGCTCTTCCTCGGCCGGCACGTCGGCCACCCCGTCGCCCTCGAAGGCGCCCTCAAGCTCAAGGAGTTGGCGTACATGCACGCCGAGGGCTTCGCGGCGGGCGAGCTGAAGCACGGGCCGATCGCGCTGATCGAGGAGGGCCTGCCGGTCGTCGTCGTGGTGCCGTCCCCGCGTGGCCGGTCGATCCTGCACGGCAAGATCGTGTCCAACATCCAGGAGATCCGCGCCCGCGGCGCCCGCACCATCGTCATCGCCGAGGAGGGCGACGAGGCGGTCGTCCCCTACGCCGACCACCTCGTCCGGATCCCGGCCACCCCGACCCTGCTGCAACCCCTGGTGGCGACGGTGCCGTTGCAGGTCTTCGCCTGCGAACTGGCGACGGCCCGCGGCAACGAGGTGGACCAGCCGCGGAACCTGGCGAAGTCGGTGACGGTGGAGTAGGTCCGCGATGGTTCGGTTCACCGGCGGCCGGTGGTTCGGTTCCCCGGCGGCCGGTGCCGGACCGGCCGGGGAAACCGGACTCGGCCCCGGGGCGGTTCAGCCCTCGCGCACGTCCCGCCAGGCCCGCGGGACCGCCTCCGCCACGTCGTGGGCCCCCGCCGGTGCGCCCTCCGTCGCGAAGCGCCCCGCCAGGCCGTGCAGGTAGGCGCCCACGCTCCCCGCGTCCACCGCCGACAGGCCCGCCGCGAGCAGTGACCCCGCCAGGCCGGACAGCACGTCCCCGCTGCCGGCCGTGGCGAGCCACGAGGTCCCCGTCGCGTTGACCCGGACGGGGCCGCCATCGGCACCGGCGACCAGGGTCGTCGAGCCCTTCAGCAGCACCGTCGCCCCGTACCGCGCCGCCAGTTCGCGCACCGAGGCCAGCCGGGCGCCCTCGACCTCCTCCCGGCCCACCCCGAGCAGCGCCGCCGCCTCCCCGGCGTGCGGGGTCATCAGCGTCGGTGCCGTGCGCGCCCGTACCGCGTCCGCGTCGGCCAGCCGCAGGCCGTCCGCGTCGATCAGTACCGGCACCTCGGCCGCCAGCACTTCCGCCACCGTCGCCGCGTCGTCACCGGCGCCCGGCCCGACCACCCACGCCTGCACCCGCCCCGCCCGCTTCGGCCCCTGGTCGGACACGAGCGTCTCCGGGAAGCGGGCGATCACCGCGTCCCCGGCCGGGCCGATGTGCCGCACCGCCCCGGCCCCGCCCCGCAGCGCGCCCGCGACGGCGAGCACGGCCGCGCCGGGGTAGCGGGCCGACCCGGCGGCGATGCCCACGACCCCGCGCCGGTACTTGTCGCTCTCGGCCGCCGGGACCGGCAGCAGGCGTGCCACGTCCGCGTGCTGCAACGCCTCCAGCTCGGCCGCCTCGCCGGGCAGCGGCAGGCCGATGTCCACCAGCCGCACGGCACCGGCGTACTCCCGCGCCGGATCGATCAGCAGCCCCGGCTTGTGCGTCCCGAACGTCACCGTCAGGTCGGCGCGGACCGCGTCCCCGCGCACTTGGCCCGTGTCCGCGTCGACCCCGCTGGGCAGGTCGACCGCGACGACGACGGCCCGGGACCGCGCGGCCGCGTCCGCCAGCGGCACCGCGGCCTCCCGCAGCCCGCCCTTGCCGCCGATCCCGACGATGCCGTCCAGGACCAGGTCGGCGCGTGCGATCGCCTCCCCGGCGGCACCTGAAGCCCCGCCCTGCGCGACCCGCCCCCCGGCCCGCCGCAGCGCCGCCAGCCCGCCGCCGTGCGCCCGGTCCGGCGCGAGCAGCACCGCCGTCACGCCCGCGCCCCGCCGGGCCAGCCGCGCGCCCGCGTACAGGGCGTCGCCGCCGTTGTCGCCACTGCCGACCAGCAGCACCACCCGGCTGCCGTAGACCCGTCCGGCCACCCGTGCCAGCACCTGGGCGCAGGCGGCGGCCAGCCCGGCCGCGGCCCGTTGCATCAGCGCCCCCTCGGGCAGCCGGGCCATCAGCTCCCGTTCGGCGTTCCTGACCGTTTCCACGCTGTACGCAGTCCGCATGCCGTCGAGTCTTCCCCCTACGCCGGGAACACGCACGGCCCGCCGGCCCCCCGGTCCCCCGGTCCTCCGGGAGGTCGGATGGGGGACAGTTGTCCCATGAGCGGCGACGACGACGAGACGGCACAGGTGATGACCTCGCTCGGGGCGCGTCTGCGTGCCATCCGGCAGGCCCGCGGGCTCACACTGGCCCAGCTCGCCGCCGTCACCGGCGTCTCCGTGAGCACCCTGTCCCGGCTGGAGTCGGGGCAGCGCGAGCCGGGGCTGCGGCACCTGCTGCCGCTGGCCCGCGCGCACCGGCTGCCCCTGGACGAACTCGTCGGCTCGCGCACCGGCGACCCCCGCGTCCACCCCCGCCCCTTCACCCGGCACGGACAGACCTGGGTCCCGCTCACCCGGAACCCGAACGACGGCCTGCACGCCTACAAGCAGATCCTGCCCGCCCCGGCCACCCCGCGGACCGAGTGGACGCCACGCCCCGAGCAGGGGTCGCACGAGGGCCACGAGTGGCTCTACGTCCTCTCCGGCCGTCTGCTCCTCGCCCTCGGCGAGCACGACCTGATCCTGACGCCCGGCGAGACGGCGGAGTTCGACACCCGCGTACCGCACGGCATCGCCAACGCCGGGGACCGGTCCGTCGAGTGGATCGCCCTGTACGGCGCCCAGGGCGAACGCATGCACATCCGGGTCCGCCCGACCGGCGACTGACCGGCCACCGGGACCCGGAGACCGTACGGCCGTTCATGCCGCACGCGCGGCTCCGCAACTTCCCCTCCCGACCGGGCCCGCGCGGGGGCACGATCGCGTCGGCGAGGTGCCGTGCCCCTTCCGCGAGTTGATCCGCCGGACGGGCCCTAGTAGTGCTTCGTTAGGTTCTGGGCTGTCTGCGGCGGCTTTGTGGGTTGGGTAGGGGCCGTCCGCAGGTGGTGCAGGCACCGGTCCAGCACC
>NZ_JBVJEA010000012.1:0-253209 GCF_055581985.1 Streptomyces sp. NPDC042336
GTCAGCGTCCGGCCGCCGCATTCCACGGCCACCGCGTCCGGTGTCCGTTGGGCCTGCTCGGTGATGAGCTGGGGCAGCGACGCCCCGCGCAGAGTGCGTGTTGCCCCCTGCCAGCCCGACAGGATCCGCTCCCGCTCGGCCTCCTCCAACACCTCCACCTCGGAAACCCGGGAGTCCTCGTCGCTGTCGGCCACCCACTCCAGGACCCGTACCAACCGGTCGCAGTGAGAGACGAGTTCGTCCTCTCCGTACAGCTCGTGATGGCCGTCCAGTTCGACACGGATGCCGGAGCGCGAGTCGGCCGTGCCGTAAAAGTTGATCTTCAGATCGTTCACGGGGCCGGTCGAGAGCGGATGGGTCACAGCGGGTGTGGTGCCGAACAGAGGCTCGCCGGCGAAAGCCATGATGTTGACGGTCGGGCCGAGACGGGCCTGGCCGGCGCCGGAGAGGCCCAGCTCGTGGATGAGATCCTCGCCGCGGAAGCGCTGGTGGCGGACGACGTCGGCCAGAGACCGGGACACCTGCGAGGCCAGTTCGGCGAAGCGGATGTCCGCGGTGAGCCGCACGCGCAGGGGCAGCACGTTGACCATGGCGCTGGGTGTGGTCAGGGACGTGCGCCCCGCGCGTCCCGCCAGCGGGATCGAGAACGTGAAGTCGGTGCCGCCCGTCATCCGGTGGAAGAAGGCAGTGGTGGCGGCCAGCGCGAGGGCGGGCCACTGCACCCCGGTGCGGGCTGCTGTCCGGGTCAGGCGTTCGGCCAGCGGGGAGGGCAGGGTGCGGAGGTGGCGGCGCAGGCTGTGGGTGCTGCCGGACGAGCGGCCGGCGAGGGAGACCGGCTCGGGCAGGTCGGTGAAGACCTCACGCCAGTGGGCCCGGTCCTTGGTGTGCCGTCGTGAGCCCGCGTAGCCCGCCTCGTCGGCGACGACCAGGTCCAGGGTCGCGAAGCCGGTGGGCGAGGGCTCCTCACCGGCGAGGAGGGCGGAGTAGAGCGCGGCGACGCGGGCGGTGTACACGGACTGGCCGAAACCGTCGAGGACGGCATGGTGGTAGCCGTGGAAGTACCAGTGCAGATCGTCGGCGAGGGTGAGGAGGGCCTGCTCGTTGACAGGGCCGCGGGCCAGGTCGAAGGGCCTGGCCATGCGCGCGTTCATCCACCGGTGGGCGGCTGCCTCCGGGTCGGAGGCGGCGCGCAGGTCGACGAAGCGCAGGGGGTGCGGCTCGGCCGGCTCGACGAGCTGGTGGAGGGTCACTTCCGGGCCGCTGTCCGTCTCCCGTTCCTCCTGGGCGAAGCGCGAGCGCAGCGCCTCGGTCTCCTGGACGCCCAGCCGTACCGCTTCGGCGAGGATCTCCGTGTCCAACGGCCCGGCGATCTCGTAGTAGCCACCGCAGTTGTAGAGGGGGCTGTCCGCGTGCAGGTGCTGGGCGACCCAGATGCCGGACTGCGCGGCGGAGACGGGTCGACGGAGCAGACGGGCTTCGGACATGGCGGTGCGGTCCTCTCGATTCTGCGGAAGTGCTGGACTGCGGGGGAGGGAGGGCCGTGACCGTCAGCCGCTGACGGCCAGTTCGTCGGCCAGGGCCTTGCTCAGCGCGTCGACGGTGGGGTTGTCCCACATGAGAGCCGGGTCCACGGAGATGTCGAAGTGGTCTTCCAGCTCGGCGATGACCGACAGGGCGTACACCGAGTCGAGCCCGTAGTCGGAGAGCGGGACCCTCGGGTCGATGGTGTCGACCGGGCGTTCCAGGTGGGAGGCCACGCAGTCGGTGAGCCAGCCGGCGAGGCTGTCGGCGGTGGGGGTCTCGACGTCGGACTCGGGCATGAAACTGTCCTCTTTCCTGGAAGCGGGGGCGGATCAGGGGCGGTCGGGAATCCGGCGTTCGGTCAGGTCGAAGGTGCGGGCACCCTCGTAGCGGTGGATCAGGTCCTCGTACAGGCGCTGCTGGACGTCGCCCGAGGGCTGGGGTGAGCGCCGCGCCGGCGTGGTGAGCACCCGGCCGGGGGCTGCCTGCGCGAGGTCGGGGTCGAGGAGGGCGGCGGCGCACGGCGCGGTGACCAGCTCGGTCAACGGCAGGGGACCGGGGGCGGGGCGGGGACCGTGTGCCGGGGCGAACAGCTCCCGCTGGGCCCCGTTCAGCAGCAGCTGGAAGATGCCGGTCTCCCCCTCTCGGATGTAGAAGCGCGACCCCATCAGGACGGACAGCCGGTCGAGGGCGCCCTGGAGGACGCGCGGGACCAGTCCGAGCACCGCCTGCTCGTGGACGCCCTCCCGAGCGGGCAGCGCGTCCTCGCCGCGTACCGCCAGCGTGGTCAGGACGTCGCACAGCAGCAGGTCGGCGTGGACTCCCGCGAGCACCTGGCGCAGATGAGGGATGTCGATGGCGGGCGCCCCGTAGAGCAGGCGGCCCCGCAGATGGCGGATCGTGACGCGGAGTGCCGAGTCGAGGGCTCCGACGCAGGCGCCGACGGCCAGGGCCGCGGCCCGCGGTCCGTTCTCGTGGAGGCCCGTGCGGACGGTGCCGCCGAGGCCGGGCGAGCGGCGGTACAGGGCACGCAGCGCGTGCAGCCACGCCTCGGGGGTGACGTGCGCACTCGCCGTGAGGGCGTCGGGGAGCAGGTCCCCGATCCGTGGCCGGCCCGTCTCGTGCGCCGTCAGGACCGCCTCGAAGCCACGGGGGTTGGCGGTGTCGTACGGGTCGCCGAGATGCCGTTCGACGGTGTCGGCGAGATCGGTGGTGACGGTGACCGCGGTCATCGGGCCGCACCCTCCATGGAGTCGAGGAGCGAGGGGACCGTGCCGGGCGCGGACAGCAGCACGTCCGTGAGGACGTCGAAGGCGTCGCGGTCGGACGCCTCGACGGGTTCGCCGAGGTCGGTCAGGGCCTTCACCAGGCAGGCCCGCAGCCAGGTCTCGTCGACGCGGTCGGGCCGGCGCAGCCACAGGTGGACCGCGGCCGCCGCGGCGAAGCACAGCTCGTACTGCTCGGCGAGCCCGAAGGCGTGGCCGGGCACAGCACGCGGGGAGTAGCGGACGGTCGCCATCCGCTCGTGCAGCCCGTCCGTGGCTTGCCGGATTCTCTCCGCCAGGGTGGCGAGCCCGCCGGTCGCGCCCCCGGACGCCGCCAGGTCGCGGACGCGGTCCACGGCCGACGGCAGGGCGGCGACGACGGAAGCGCCGGTCCCGGAGAGCAGGCTGAGGGCCTCGGGGCGGAAGGGACGCAGCGGGGCGTGGACATCGGTCACTTCGGCCAGACCGGTTTCGTCCCGGCGACCCTTGCGGTAGGCGCGGGCGAGTCGGGGGAACTGGTCGATCAGGGCGTTGCGGTTGACCAGGCTGCTGCCGTCGAAGATGCCGATGATGCGGTGGTCGCGCTCCAGTTTGGCGAAGCGTCCGTGCGGGTCGGCGTCCGTGAGCCCGTAGGGGCCGAGGGTGTGGAGCAGGCGGGCGACGAGGTCGTCGACCTGGGCCGGCACGAACGCCTTGGCGACGGCGGACACGACGCTCATCTCGCCGGTGAGCGCATGGACGGACCGTGCGGCGACCACCCCGGCGGCCTCCGCGAGCAGCAGGCCGGCCACGGCCTCGCCCAGCTCCCGGCGCACGTGGGGAACCTTCGCGAGCGGTGTGCCGCGGTCGGTGGCCTCGGCGGCGAACCGGGCGGCCAGGTCCAGGGCGTGGTCTCCCGCGCCCAGGGACATGCCCATGCAACCCGTGCGGGTCACATGCAGGGCCTTGAGGATGATCTCGAGCCCCTGGCCGGGCGCCCCGATGAGAGCGTCGTCCGGCAGCATCGCGTCGTGGAAGGCGAGACCGCTGATGTCCGCCCCGCGGATTCCGTACGTGGGAACCTTCGGCAGCGGGGACAGGGCACCGGGAGCGAGCCGCTCCTTGTCGACGAGGAAGAGGCTGAAGCCGCGCGGGCCTCCTTCGGGGCCGGTGCGGGCCAGCACGGTGACCAGATCGGCCCGGGTGATGTTGTTGATCAGCCACTTCTCACCGGTGAGCCGCCAGCCGCCGTCCCCGTCCACCCGCTCGGCGGTGACCTCGCCGGCCAGCAGGTCGCTGCCGTGGTGCCGTTCGGTCAGCGCGCAGGAGACGACCGCGCCCTCGCGGATCCGGCGGCCGAGGCGCGCCGCCCGCTGCGGATCGCCGGCGATCCAGGTGGAGACGGCCCCGAGGTACGTCTTGCCGTGCGCCGCAGCCACGGTCAGGTCCACGCGGGACACCGCCCGAAGCAGCCGGGTCACCACGCTGAAGTCGTCGAGGGCGCCGCCGTGTTCGGTCGGCACGTAGTAGCGCGACAGGCCGAAGGAGTCGAGCGTGCGGCAGGCGTCGGCGGGGAAGGCCTCCCGTTCGTCCAGGGCGGCGAGCCGCTCTCCGGAGAAGGGCTCGCCGGGTGCGGTCAGTTCACCGAGGAGGCGGGTCAGCTCCGCGACGGGGGCGGCCGCGGGCGCGGCGGGCGTGGTCGTCATGCCGGGGCCTGCTCGCGGCTCGCGGCCGTGGGCAGCAGCGTGGGCTGGTAGTCCGCGTATGTCGGCTCCAGTGCGCCGGCCCGGAACAGCTCGCGCATGGCCGAACGCTGGACCTTGCCGCTGGTGGTGCGGCGCACACCGCCGGGCCGCAGCAGCAGCACGGCGCCGACGGGGGCACCGAACTCGCGGGCGACGGTGAGCCGCATGTCCGCCGCGAGCTCCCTCAGCCGCTCTTCGTCCTTGATGCCGCGGACCTCGTGCGTGACCACGAGGACGTCGTCCTGACCGGGTCCGGCGGTCTGGGGCACGGCGAAACATGCTCCGACCAGGTTGCCCAGCTCCGGCCGCTGGACCCGCAGCTCGTGCTCGATGTCCTGCGGGTAGAGGTTGCGGCCGCGCAGGTTGAGGACGTCCTTGATGCGGCCCGTGACGTAGAGGTCGCCTCCGTACAGGGCTCCGAGGTCTCCGGTGCGCAGGTAGCCGCTGTCGCCTTCGGCGGTGGTGGCGCGGAACTCGGCCTCGTTGGTGGCCTCACGCCCCCAGTACCCGTGCCCCACGACGGGGCCGCGCAGCCACAGCTCCCCGACGGATCCCTCGGGCAGGGTGCGCAGTGTGTCCGGGTCGACGACCAGGACCTCGGCGCCGAGCGGCGGCCCGCAGCTGACCACGTCCCGGCCGGACTCCTCGGCGGTGGGACGGAACTCGTCGCGTTCGAGGGAACCGGCGTCCACGCGGACGCTGCTCGGCGCGATGCCGATCGCACCGGAGACGAAGAGGGTCGCCTCGGCCATGCCGTAGCTGGGGGCGAGCGTCTCGGGGCGCAGCCCGTACTCGGCGAACCGCCGGTGGAAGCGGTCGAGGACGGCGGACCTGACGGGCTCCGATCCGTCGACGGCGTGCCGCCACCGCGAGAGGTCGAGGCCCTCGGCCTGTGCGTCGGTGACGCGCCGGCTGCACACGTCGTACGCGAAGTCGGGCGCGGCCGAGAAGTTGATGTCGAGCCGGTCGATCATGTGCAGCCACAGGTGGGGCCGCTTGAGGAAGGTGCTGGGGCTCATCAGCACGGTGGCGGAGCCGGTCATCAGCGGCGTCGTCATCAGGCCCATCAGGCCCATGTCGTGGAAGTGGGGGATCCAGCCGCCGCCGCGTGTGGTGTCGTCCAGTCCCAGGGCGTCCGCGATGTTCTCGGCGTTGTGCAGCAGATTGCCGTGGCTGATCATCACGCCCTTGGGATCCCCGGTGGAGCCCGAGGTGTACTGGAGCACGGCGAGGGTGGAATGGCCGGTGGCCGGCATCGTCCAGTCACCGGGACCGGGACCGGCCTCGTCGGTGGCCAGCAGGGGGAGACCGCCGAGCCCCTCCTCGGCGCACCAGGCCTCGACGTCGCCGCGGGTCCCGGTGTCCGTCAGGATCGCCGCCGCGCCCGAGTCGTCCGCGATGCGCCGGACCCGGTGCCGCTCGTGCCGGTAGCGGCCGGGCAACGAGGACGGGACCGCGACGACACCGGCGTAGAGGCAGCCGAAGAACGCGACCAGGAAGTCGAGTCCGGCGGGGTACAGCAGCAGGGCACGCTCACCGGGCCCGACCGAGGAACGGTGCAGGCGCACGGCCAGGCTCCGGGCCCGCCCGTCCAGTTCGGCATAGGTCAGCCACTGCGTCCCGTCCTCGCGGAGGGGATCCGTCACAAAAGCCGCCGCCTCTTTTTCCGGCTGGTTTTCCGCATGCTTCCTCAGCATCGCGGTAACACTGGGGGCGGTGACGATTCCCGCCATATCCGTGGCCTGCCCTTCGTGGTTGCGAACGGGGGTTTTCCGCGCACCGAATCGGCACTGCCGTGACTTTCTACCGGCTGCCCCAGGGGCGGGGAAGGCGAGTGACAGCAAACTGCACCCGCAGTCGGCGGTCCCTTCAGCAACAGGGACAAAAGCCTCGTACGGGCCAGCAGTTCGAGGGTGGCGAGGCCAGTACCGGCCAGCCGATCCTCGGCTCCGACCCCGCCCGTCCCAGTAGAGTCGAGGCCGACCGCAATTCCAAAGAACCTTTCAGCCGCTGAGTGCGCCGCGTTTCAGGGTGTTCCTGCCCGGGGCTTACGGCACTCCCCGACTCCGGGATTCCGATGAATTCCATGCCTGGCACCCCTATGTCTACCGTGCTGGTCACCGGCACCTCTTCCGACGCCCACACCTGGAATCTCGTTTACCTCCAACTCCTGTTGGAGGAATGGGGCTACGAGGTCACCAACCTCGGCCCCTGCGCACCCGACGACCTGGTCATGGGATCGGCCCTCGAACTCCGCCCGGACCTGGTCGTCGTCAGCAGCGTCAACGGCCACGGCCACCAGGACGGCCTCCGGCTGGTCCGGGTCCTGCGCGCCCGCCCGGAACTCGCCGGCACCACCATCGTGATCGGCGGCAAGCTCGGGACCGACGGACTGCGCAACGTCGGCCAGGTGCGCCGGCTGCTCGCGGCGGGCTACGACAGGGTCTTCGACGACGGAGACCTGAACGCGTTCCGCGACATGCTGGCCCGGCCCCCCGCCCGAGCGGTGTCGTGACGCAGGTCCCCTTCGGCGAGTTCGTGGCCGGAGCCCGGGCCCGCGGCACGCTCGTCGTCCAGCCCCGCATGGGCTTCAGCGACCCCGAACGGATGCGCCAGGGGCTGGCCCGCACCAGGGCGGCCGACGCCGTCACGGTGGGGACGCTGACCCTGGACAGCTACACCCGGGTACGTGACCTCGAAGCCGCCCGCCGGGCCCTGGCCGAGGGGATCACGCTCAACGGCTACCCGATCTGCACCCACCCGCCCGAAACCACCCGGGCCGTGCTCGACGGCATCCACGACGCCTCCTTCCCCGTCCAGGTCAGACACGGTTCCTCGCGGCCCGAGCACATCGTCTCGGCGCTGCTCGGCCTCGGCCTGGACGCCACGGAGGGCGGGCCGGTCTCGTACTGCCTGCCCTACAGCCGCACCCCACTGGCCGAGGCGGTCGTCTGCTGGCGCACGGCCTGCGAGATGCTCGCCGAGCACACCGGAGACGGCAGGGTGCCGCACCTGGAGAGCTTCGGCGGCTGCATGCTCGGGCAGCTGTGCCCGCCGGCCGTTCTGGTCGCGGTGAGCGTCCTGGAGGGCCTCTTCTTCGCCCGCCACGGGCTGCGCAGCGTGTCCCTGAGCTACGCCCAGCAGACCAGCCCGCAACAGGACCTGGAAGCGGTCGCCGCGCTGCAACGGCTCGCCGGGGAACTGCTCGGGCCCACCGACTGGCATGTGGTGCTCTACGCCTACATGGGCGTGTACCCCCTCTCGCGCGGCGGCGCGCTGAGCCTCCTGGAGGCGGCCGCCCGGCTCGCGGTGACCTCCGGGGCGTCCCGGCTGATCGTGAAGACGGCCGCCGAGGCGCACCGCATCCCGACCGTCGCCGACAACGTGGAGGCACTGGAGACCGCCGCGCGTGCCGCGGCCACCGCCACCGCACCGCCCCCCGGCCCGCCCGCCGCGGACTCCGAGGTGTACGCCGAGGCCCGCACCCTGGTCCACGCCGTGCTGGACCTGCACGACGACGTGGGTACCGCCCTGCTGACCGCCTTCCGGCGCGGTCTGCTCGACATCCCCTACTGCCTGCATCCCGACAACGCCGGGCGGGCCAGAAGCTTCATCGACCACGACGGACGGCTCCGCTGGGGGGACACCGGCGCGCTGCCCCTCGGCGGGGCGGCCGTGTCCGCGGCCCGCAAGGTCACGTCCGCCGATCTGCTCGCGGCACTGTCCCGTGTGCAACGGGCCTACGACTCCGGAGGAACCCCATGACCAGCACCTCGCCGCCCACCGCACGGCTCGCGGCCGCCCCGGTGCCGACCTGGCAGGGCAGCGGCCTGACGGCGCAGTTGCTCATCCTCACCGGGCGCTCGGTCAGGGCCAACTTCACCCACGTCAAGGTCGTCGTCCTCAGCATGCTCCAGCCGGTGTTCATGCTGCTGCTGCTCAGCCAGGTGTTCGGCGCCATCGTCGACCGGGGGCACCTGCCGGACGGTGTGGCCTACCTGGACTTCCTGCTGCCGGCCCTGCTGGTGACCACCGGAATCGGTCCCGCCGTCGCCTCGGGCATCGGCCTGGTGCGCGACATGGACAACGGAGCGGTGGCCCGCCTGCGTACCCTGCCGATCCACGCCCCGCTGCTGCTGTTCGCCCGCAGCTTCGCCGATCTACTGCGCACCACCGCCCAGTTGGTGATCCTCGTGGTGGTGGCGGTCGTCTTCCTGGACGCCGACCCGGCCGGCGGACCGCTCGGGCTGCTGGCCGCGGTCCTCTTGACCTGCGTGGTCGTCTGGGCGATGACCTGGATCTTCCTCGCGCTGGGGGCGTGGCTGCGCAACCCCGAGGCCATGCAGAGCGCCGGCTACCTCGTCACGTTCCCGCTGATGTTCGCCTCCAGCGCCTTCGTCCCCAAGGAGCGGCTGCCGGACTGGCTCCAGCTACTGGCGACCGTCAACCCGCTGTCGTACGCCATGGAGGCCAACCGCGCACTCGCCCTCGACCAGCCGCTCGGCGGCCAGGTGTGGTCCGCGCTGGGCGCCGGTGTCCTGGTCGCGACCGTCGGATCGATCGCCGCGGTACGGGCGTTCCTGCGTCCGCCCGCCTGAAAGTGTCCCCGCGCCCGCAGACAGGCACGGCGCACCCCTCCGAGAGACGAAAGAGGCATCGCCCCATGCCCGGAACCGGCACAGGTCCGCTCCTCCGCCTCGACGCGACCGAGGCGCCGCCCGGCGCCGCCGTCGACTGGCTCACCGACCGCCGCCCCGAGATCAGAGAAGCGGTCGCCCGCAACGGCGCCGTACTGGTACGCGGACTGCGCCTGGACAGCCGGGCGACCGCCGCCGCGGCCGTCGGCCGCGTCATCGGCGACCCGCTGATCGAACGCGAGGGGTTCGCACCCCGCGACACCTACGGACAGGGCGTCTACTCCTCCTCGCACTGGCCCGCCGACCAGCCCATGTGCATGCATCATGAGCTCAGTTACGCCTCCTTTGCCCCCCGGCTGATGGCGTTCGCCTGCCTCACCCCGCCGGCCGACGGTGGCGTCACCGCGACCGCCGACAGCCGCGCCGTACTGCGCGACCTGCCGGAGGATCTCGTCGCCCGCTTCGAGCGGCACGGCTGGCGGCTCACCCGCCACTACAACCCCTTCGTCGGGATCGGCTGGCAGGAGGCCTTCGGCACCGACGACCCCTCGGAGGTGGACCGCTACTGCGCCGAGCACGGCATCGAGGCGCGCTGGGACGCCGAGGGCGCGCTGCACACCGTGCAGACCCGCCCGGCCGTGGTGAGGCACCCGGAAACGGGAGAGCGGTGCTGGTTCAACCAGATCGCCTTCCTCAACGAGTGGACGATGGCTCCGGAGATCCGCGAGTTCCTCACGGCGGAGTTCGGCCCCGAGGGGCTGCCCTTCAACACGTTCTGCGGCGACGGCACTCCGCTGGACCGGGCGAGCGTCGACCTGATCAACGACGTGTACGAGAAGCACACCGTTCGCGAGCCGTGGCGCCACGGCGACCTCCTCGTGATCGACAACGTCCGCACCGCGCACAGCCGTGAACCGCACCGGGGCGAACGGGAGATCGTGGTCGGCATCGGCGAACCGTTCCAGCCGTAGCCGAACAACACGGAAGGGGCCGCACCCGGCGTCACGGGTGCGGCCCCTTCCGGGTGCGCGGGTCAGTGGAAGCTCAGGGTGCGGTACACCGTCACGTTGCCGGCCAGCTCCTGGCAGGCCTGGGCGGCGGCGGTGAGCCGGCCGTGGCAGTGCGGTGCGGAGGTGTCCAGCAGGATTCCCAGCGTGGTGCCGCTGTGCCCGACGACCACGCCCAGACCGCCCACCTCGCGGCAGATCGCGATCATCGGCTCCAGCGACCACTTGTGCCGCAGCACCTGGTTCATCCGGGCACTGGCGGTCGCCACCGCGCCGACCTCGGCCAGGTCCTGCCGGGCGACGGCACCGGTGATCCGGTCCAGGAGCCGGACGTACTCCCGTTCGTCCGCCGCCGTGAACGGCTTGGGGATGCTGTTGAAGTCGACGGTGTCCACCGCGCCGCCCTCGTCGACGCTGACCACCGCCATGGACGGCAGGGAACCGAGCCGGGCGCGCAGCCGCACACTGCGGTGGTGGAAGGCGACCACCGACGGGTAGAGCACCCCGTCGGTCGGCTCGATCCTGGCGAGGTAGGACTCGATGCGGCGCGGCGGCATGGGTTCGTCCAGGGCGTTGGCGACCGCGCGGGCGGTCGCCACCAGGTCCGCCGAGGAACTGGCCAGGCCCTTGCCCTCGGGCAGCGTGCTGTCGATCGTCAGCACACCGCCCGCGGGCCGCCCCGAGTCCTCCATGATCATCGAAGCGAGCCGCAGGGCCTTCTTCTTGTGCGGCGGCCATACCTCGAGCACGTCCGTGTGCGGTGCCGCCTCGAAGCGGGCCACCGCCCACCGGGCGACGGGCAGGGTGACCAGGAAGTCACCGTCCGCCTCCGGCAGAACGCCCTGCAGCAGCTCACCGAACGTGCCGAAGGCCGAACTCACCCCGGTGGCGGCCACCCGGCGGTAGTCGGCGGGCAGCGTCCTCGTGTCGATCGTCGTCACCCTGGTCCTCCTAGTCCCGGTGCGCCGGCTCGGGGCAGCAGGCCCGCACCAGTGCGGCGGTGTCCGCCGGTCGTGTGCCGATGAAGTAGTGACCGCCCTGGCCCAGTTCGTGCAGGGTCACCCGGTCGGAGACGGCCTTCCAGTCGCCGTGGTCCGCCGCGAACCGCGCCGTCGAGGCGTCGTCGCGGGCGACTACGACGTCGACCGGGGCGTCGATGCGGTGACTGCCGGAGTCCTCACGGATCCGGATCAGGTGGCTGTTGGCCGTCAGGACGTCGTGCCGGTAGGCCCGGCCCACGACGTCGGCGCGTTCCGGCTTGAGCTCGTCGAGCTCGACGTACGCGTTGTCCGCGCGCAGCCGGGACAGCAGGGTCCTGTTGTCCGCCTCCGACGCCTCCGCCATCTCCGCGCGCAGCGCTCCGATGTCCTCCAGCAGCAGCGCGCCCACGAAGACGCGCTCGGCGGGACGGCCCGCCTCCTGGAGCAGCCGCGCCGTCTCCAGCGCCGGAGCCGCGCCCGCGCAGTGGCCCCACAGCAGCACGGGCGTGGTGACCCGCGCGGCGATCTCGTCCCGGACCCGGCGGGCGATCTCCGGGACGTCGGCCATCGGGTCGTCGCCGCCCGCGAAGTCGTGGCCCGGCAGCTCGACCCCGAGCACGGCGATGCCGTCCCGCTCCAACTCGGCCGCCAGGGAACGGAAGTTGACGGCGTTGCCCCCGGCGTACGGGAAGCACACCAGGGTGTGATGGGCGTCCCTGGCATTGGCCAGCGGCTGCAGCAGGTTCTCCGCCGCGACCCGTTCACCGCCCCGCGCTCGCTCGTCGAGCACCCGCCCGAGGTCGGCCAGGACGGGGTGGGCGACCAGGTCCTTCAGGGACAGCGCCCGGTCCAGCTGCACCAGGAGGCGTACGGCGGCCAGCGAGGTCCCGCCCAGGTCGAAGAAGTTGTCGTCCCGTCCGATGCGCTCCAACGGCACGCCCAGCACCTGCGCCCACAGCATGGCCAGCCGCTGTTCGGCGGGCGTGCTGGGGGCGGCGTAGGCCGCGCCGCCGTGGCCCAGGGTGCCGGCCAGCCGGACCAGGGCCTTCTTGTCGATCTTGCCGTTCTCGGTGAGCGGCAGCCGGTCCAGCCGGTGGAAGTACGTCGGGACCATGTACTCGGGCAGCAGTCCCGCGAGGAAGTCCCGGGCGCGTTCGGTGGTGGGCCCGGCGTCCGGACCGGCACCGCCGTCAGCGCCGCTGAAGAACGCCACCAGGTTCCGCTGCCCGTCGCCCGTGCCGTCGATGACGACCGCGGCTTCCCGGACCCCCGCCAGTCCCAGCAGCTTGTTCTCGATCTCGCCGATCTCGATCCGGAAGCCCCGGATCTTCACCTGCTCGTCCCGCCTGCCCAGGTACTCGATCCGCCCCTCGGGCAGCCAGCGCCCGAAGTCGCCCGTGCGGTACATCCGGGTGCCGTCGCGGAACGGGTCGGGCACGAACGCCTCGCGGGTGCGCTCCTCGTCGTTGATGTAACCGCGGCCGACACAGACCCCGGAGAACGCGATCTCCCCGGGCGAGCCGAGCGGCACCAGCGCCAGATCCTGGTCGAGCACATAGGTGTTGACGTTGCGCAGCGACCGGCCGACGGTCACGAAGTCGCGGTCCGGCACCCGGTCGAGCACCTCGTGCATGGTGTCGTCGGACACCTCGGTGGCGCCGTAGGCGTTGACCAGCTTGATCTCCGGGTACAGGGCGAACCACCGCTGGACCAGTTCGTACTTGAGGGCCTCCCCGGTGACGGACACCGTGCGCAGCGCCCCGAGCGGCCGGGGGTGCTGCTCCAGGTGGGTGAGGAGCACCTCCAGGTAGGACGGGACGATCTGGACGACGGTGACCCCGCCCGTGACGATCTCGTCGAGGAAGCCGGCGACGTCGAGCAGGGCGTCCGTGTCGACGACGCGTACGCTGCCGCCCACCATCAGCGGAGCCGCGAACTGCCACAGGGAGATGTCGAAGCACTGCGAGGCGGTCTGGGTGACGACCTCGGCGGTCCCGTTCGTCATCTCCATGTCGTCGAGCTTCATGTGGAGGTGGTTGAGCATCCCGGCGTGCTCGCACAGGGCGCCCTTGGGGGCGCCGGTGGAGCCGGAGGTGAAGTAGATGTAGGCGGCCTGGCCGGGAGCGACCGGCACCCGGGGGGCCGCGTCGGAGACACCGGAGGCCTGGATCTCCGGTACGGACAGCACGACCGGCGCACGGCCGGTGAGTTCACCCGCCCGCTGAGCCAGCGTCGCGCTGCCGGGCTCGGTGAGCACGAACGCGCACTCGCTGCGGCTGAACTGGGCACCCACACGGTCGGCGGGGAAGTCGGGGCGCACCGGGAGATAGACGCCGCCGGCCTTGAACACACCGAGCGCCGCGGCGATCCAGTCGAGGGTGCGGTCCATGACCACGGCGACGACGTCCTCGCTGCGCACGCCGGCGTCCAGCAGCGCGTGGGCGACCCGGTTGGCCCGCCCGTCGAGCTCGCGGTACGTCCAGCGCACCGGGCCGTGCACGGCGGCCACCGCGTCCGGAATCTCGCGCACCCGGTCCTCGAAGTGGTCCACGAAGGTGCGGTCGGTCAGGTCGACGCATGGGCCCGCGAGGCCGTACAGATGGGTCTCGACCTCCTCGTCCGACAACAGGCTCCGGCCGTGATGGGGCGCGGAGGTGTCCGCCGCGAGGAGTTCCAGCGCGCGCAGGTGGTAGCCCGCCAGCCGGCGCGCGTAACTCTCGTCGAGGTGTGCCCGGTCGTACACCAGGCGCAGCGACAGCCCGGCGGGGCCGGCGGTGACGGCCACCCTCAGCACGACACCCTCGTCGAGACCGACGGCCGCGTCGCCCGGGTCCGGGCGGTCGGCGGGCGCGGTGGCCGTCGGTGTGAGGCCCGACAGGTCGAACACCACCTCGGGACGGCCCTCCGCGCGGGGCGCCGCGACCGGCGCCGTGCTCGCGAGCGTGACCAGGTCCGCCCAGGAGGAGTCCGCGACGGTCAGGCTCAGCGGCGACTCCGCCCGGCCGGCCGCCGGAACCAGACCGATGAGCAGATCGGGTTCGGCCACCACCGTCGCCAGGACCCGGGCGTGCGCGGCGAGCAGCACCGCGGACAGTCCCGCACCGGTGTCGGCGGCGCGCTCCTCCAGCGCCCGGGTGAGCGGCGCGGGCAGTACCTCCCGGTGTTCCGCCGACCCCTGCTCGTCGCTGCCCGGCATGGTCCATCTGGGGATTCTGGTGTACGTCTGCTGAGTGCGGTGCCCGCTCATCGGCCCCCGTTCCCTTCCTCCGGCGTCGCCGGTTCCTCCAGCTCGATCCTGATCAGTTCCGCGGCCTGCTCCGCGTGGGTCGCCGCCTGCGCGGTGCCGGAGCCGGTGGCGACCACACAGCCCAGGCGGTCCTGGAACGAGTGCGTGATCCGCACCTGCCGGCCGACGGCCGTGGTGGGCACGGCCACCACCACACCCGGCGCCGCGCCCGCCTCCCGGACCCCGGTCACGGCCTTGACCCGTCCCTGGCCGGCCGCGATCACGAACCGCACGGCGGCGTGGCCGGCCCCGGCTTCCGGGACCGCCGCCGCGGGCGGCGTGTCCAGGCCCGCTGCCCGGGCGATCACGGCGTCCACCAGGTCCGTGCCGGTCGCGGCCCGCACGGCGACGGGGATCATGCCGCCGGCGAGCCTGGGGTTGACCTCGATGACGACGGGGCCGTCGGCGGACCGGCGGATCTCGGTGTGGGCGGCGCCCCAGCCGAGCCCCAGGGCCTTGAGGGCCGCCAGCGCGGTGTCGCCGAGTTCGGCGGTCGCCCCGGGGTCCAGGGGGGCCGGGATGTCGTGGCCCGTCTCCACGAAGTGCGGTGCGGGAGCGGTGTGCTTGGCGACGACGGTGACGACCTCGCCGTCGAAGGTCTCGACGGAGAACTCCGGCCCGTCGACGGCCGCTTCCACCAGGACGCGGGCCGGCACCGTGTTGCCCCGTTCGTCCGTCGCCCGGTCGAACAGCACGCGGGCCCATTCCCCGGCCTCGGCCCGGTCGCGGCACAGCCGTACGCCGCTGGACCCCGAGCCGCTCACCGGCTTGAGCACCACCGGATACCCGATGGCGTCGGCCGCCCGCACCGCCGCGGTCACGTCGGCGACCCCCGTCCAGGCGGGCACCGGGACCCCGTGGGCGGCGAGCGCCGCCCGCTGGAGATCCTTGGCCCGGCAGCGGGCGATCGCGTCGCCGTCGGCCGCCGGCAGCCCGAGGCGGGCCGCCGCGCGGGCGGCGTCCGCCACGAAGTACTCGGAGCTGGAGGTGATCCCGGCCAGTCCGGTGTCCTCGGCCAGACCCCGGCAGGCCGACACCACGGCGTCGAGGTCCGTGGTGTCCAGCCTCAGCGTGTCGACGGCGTCCTCGGTGACGTACGGGTACCGGTCCGGGTCCCGGGTCAGCAGCACGGGCCGCAGGCCCCGAGCACGTGCGCGCGCGCAGAACTCCCGCCCCGTACCGGTGGTGTTGCTCTCCAGGAAGGCGAACCATCGGACCGCCGTACCGTTCATCGCTCTGCTCCTTCGTCCCTTGCGCCGGTCACGGCCGCGACCGCCGTGTCGAGGGCGCGTTCCGCCCGAGACAGCCGCGCACGGTACCGGGCGAGGGCCGCGGTGTGCTCCGCGCAGCGCTCCCGGAGCTCGTGAACGACGCTCTCGCACGCGCCCGGACCGCCGCCCCGGTCGTGCTCGGCGACGAGCTCGGCAAGCGCCGGGACGTCCGCGCTCACGTCAGCCCGCAGGCCCTCCGGCAGCGTGATCTTCGTCAGCTCCGACTCACCGGCGTCAACCGCCTCCCGCACCGCGGCTCCCACCACGTGGTGTGCGGTACGGAAGGGAACGCCCTGGCGCACGAGGCGGTTGGCGATCACCGTGGCGGTCACGAAGCCCTCCCGGGCCCGCTGCTCCATCCGCCGTCCGTCCGGCCGGGCGCCGCTCACCAGTACCTGGGCAAGGAGCACGCCGTCGTGCACGGTGGCCAGCGCCGACCAGGCCCCGCCGACCGCCTCGGTGCCCACCTCGATGGAGTTGGTGAACGGCGTGGACTTCATGGCGGCGGCCGATGCGGTCCACGCTCCGACGGCGGCCGCCGCCTTGGCCTTCACATGCTCGAGCAGGAAGGCGTTGCGCTTCTGGGGCATGGCGGAACTGCCGCCCACGAGTCGCTCGGGGAACTCCACGAAGCCGAATTCCTGGGTGCTCCACAGCTGGAGATCGGTGGCGAGGCGGCTCAGCGTGAGCCCCGCCCCGGCAGCCGCCGCGAGGGCGCGCAGCAGCGTGTCCCGGGAGGCCACCGCGTCCATGGCGTGCAGGGGCGGCCCGTCGAATCCGAGCAGTTCCGCCGTGCGGGCAGGGTCGATGGGCAGGTCCGTGCCGGACACGGCACCGGCGCCGAGCGGGCAGTCGCTCCGCTCCGCGAGGACGTGCCGCAGGGCGGCGATGTCCCGGTCCAGCGCGGTGGCGATCCCCGCGAGGTAGTAGCCGTAGGTGACGGGCATCGCCGGCTGGAAGTGTGTGTAGACCGGCATGACGACGTCGCGGTGGGCACGGGCGCGGGCCAGCAGCACGGCCTGCAGGCGCAGCAGTTCGCCGAGCAGGTCCGCCAGGTCGTCGCGCAGCCGCATCGCGGTGATGGTGGCCTTGATGTCGTTGCGGGAACGGCCCGTGTGCAGCTTGCCCCCGATGTCCGCGCCGAGCCGCTCGATGAGGTGGCTCTCGTACATCAGGTACAGGCCGCGCGGCGCCGGGCGGTCGTACAGCTCCCGGAAGCCGTCGGCGCGGAGTGCGGTCACGGCTCTCAGCAGGGCGGCGGCCGCGTCCCGGGGCAGCAGCCCGCACTCGGTGAGCATCACCACGTGCGCGAGGTCGATGACCGAGGTGTGGCCGAGTTCCCGGCGGATGTCGTCCGGGCCCGGTTCGCCGTAGACGACGCGGGCGGTGCGGGCCCCGAGCGTGCGGGTGAGCCGGCCCGTGCCGCTCATGAAAGCACCGGGTCGGCCAGCGGCCCGCCGGGGCGTGGCACGGTGCCGTTCACGTCCTCGTACGTGCGGCGGCCCCAGAGCATCCGGGTCCAGCCGTCGCCGGCGTCGGCCGGCGAGTCGACCAGGGCCGGCTCCGCGGGAGGATGGGGCAGCACGTGGCCGTTCTCGGCGAGCCAGGCGTCGTTGTACACCGTCGCCTGGTACCGGTAGCCCTCGTCGGGGAGCATCACGACGCACAGTCCGTCGGGGTTGCGGTCGGCCCACCACTTGGCGGCCAGGTAGGCGGCACCGCTGGTCGGCCCCTGGAACAGCGCGTGGGTGGCGTGCAGTCGCCTGGTGAAGGCGTACGCCTCCGGCGCCGAGCACCAGTGCACCTCGTCGAAGGTGGAGTGGTCGAGGTTGGCGGGCCACAGGCTGTTGCCGAGGCCGCGCAGGGCACGGGGGCCGTCGGGCTGGCCGAAGAGCACGCTGCGGTGGCTGTCCACGCCGATGGCCTGTGTGTGCGGGGTCAGTTCGCGCAGCCCGCCGGCGGTGCCGCACATCGATCCTCCCGAACCGACCGGCCCGACCAGGCAGTCGACGGTGCCGAGCGACCGCGCGATCTGCTCGGCGACCACCCCGTAGGAGCGGGGGTTGTCGGGATTGCTGTACTGCTCGGGGCAGAAGGTGGAGGGGAGTTCCGCGCGGATCTCGGCGAGTCTGCGCAGCCGCGCCTCCTGGTAGCCGCCGACCGGCGCGGGCTCCTGGCAGATCTCGATGGTGGCACCGAGATCGGTCAGTCTCCGGTACAGGTTGGCGTCGATCGCCGGGTCACTGACGAGGATCAGCTCCCGCTCCATGAGGGCGGACTGCATCGCCAGCGCGAGGCCGAACGTCCCCGACGTGGTCTCCACGATCACCGTGCCGGCGCCCAGCTCGCCCCGGGAATGCGCGCGCTTGAGGATGTAGCGCGCGGGAAGCAGCTTCATGAGGGAGAAGACCGCGCCGTACAGGTTGGGGCCGAGCCGGACGAGACGCGGCATCATCGTCGCCTCGGTGATCGAGTGGTACGTCGGCGTGGTCGCCGTCATGAAGGGCTCCTGGGGGGTCGAGGCCGTCGATGATCGTGCGGGGTGTAGTCGCTTCGGGCGCCGCGCCGTCCGCGGATCCACCGCCGTACCCGCAAGCTCCACGGTGCGGCGGCCCGGGGTGCTCCCGGCGGGGTGGCGGGGTGCGGACGGACATCGGTCAGCCTGCTGATGGTCCACAGATTCAAGGGCGCGGCTCGGATTCGAGGTGGGGGAGGCGCGGGGCCTCAGGAAGAAACCGGAACGCCGGCGCGCTCCTCGGCGAGGGCCAGATAGACCTCGTCCAGCGTCGGTTCGGACAGCGAGATGCCGGTGATCTCCACTCCCGCGGCGTCGAAGGCCCGGACTGCGGCGGCCAGTCCGATGGATCCCTCCACGGGAGCGGTGACCGTGCCCGCGGGCTCGCCCGGACAGGGGTCCAGGCCCGCGGCGCGCAGGGCGCTCAACGCGGCCGGCACGCGGCCGGGGTCGGCGAGGGTGGCCCGGACGGTGCTGCCGCCCAGGCGCTCCTTGAGCTGGGCGACCGAGCCGTCCGCGACGCACCGCCCGCGAGCGAGCACCATGACGCGGTCCGCCAGCTGTTCGGCCTCCTCCAGGTACTGGGTGGTCAGCAGCACGGTGGTGCCGGTGTCCACCACCTCGCGGACCAGGGCCCACAGGGCGTTGCGGCTGACGGGGTCGAGCCCGGTGGTCGGTTCGTCCAGGAAGAGCACCTGGGGGTGGCCGACGAAGCTGCTGGCCAGGTCGAGGCGCCGGCGCATGCCTCCCGAGTACGTGCCCGCGGCCCGGTCGGCCGCCTCGGTCAGCGCGAACATGTCCAGCAACTGCTCGGCCCGTGCCGCGGCCTCCCGCTTGCCGGCTCCGAGGAGTCTGGCCACCAGCAGCAGGTTGGCGCGTCCGGTGAGGCTCTCGTCCACCGCCGCGAACTGGCCGGTCAGACCGATGCGGCGGCGTACGTCCCGGGCCTCTCGCACCACGTCGAAACCGGAGACCCGAGCTGTGCCTTTCGTGGGCGGCAGCAGAGTGGCGAGAATACTCACCAGCGTGCTTTTCCCGGCTCCGTTATGACCGAGCAGGCAGAGCACACGCCCCTTTTCCATCTGGAAGCTGAGGTCCTCGAGTGCCCGGGTGGCACCGAATGTCCTGCCCAGCTCCATTGCTTCGATCATCACGTCACTCATCGATGCCGTTCCTCGCAGATAGCGGCCGAGACGCCTTTGGGGAGGCAGGAAGATCCTGCAATCCCGACCGTCCGCACCACAAGGAGATCTACAGCAAGCTGCCAGCGACCTGAGGTTTTCCGCATTGTCAAAGGCCGGCCTGACAAGTTCTTACCCCGCCAACTGGCCGGTAGCCGCGGGCAGGAGATCGTCGGAGGGCGAAAGGAGGCCGAGCTCCACGGCGCGTGCGCCCGCCTGAAATCTTGAGCTCGCCCCCAGTTCACGGGTAATTTCCGCGACGTTGCGCCGGTACGTGCGCACCGAAACGCCCAGTTCACGCGCGGCGGCCTCGTCGGTCCGCCCCGAGCTGAGCGCCTGGAGGATGCGCCGGCCGAGCGCGCTGCGTGAGCGGTCGCTCAGGCGCCGGTGGTCCGCGAGGGCGGCGCTGCCGGACCAGGAGACGGCGAACAGGGTGCGCAGATTGCGCAGGACGGCCGGGGCCCGGACGACCACCGCCTCACGGACGGCGACGCCATTGCGCAGCCACACGGCGCCGACAACGCTGTCAGCAAGTACCACCTCCTGTAACGGAGCCCTGGCCAGGCGGGTTTCGACCCCAGGGGCGTACTTGTCGAGGTGCTCGAGGAAGCGGCGGTCGCGCAGCAGGCCGACCCGGCCGAGCAGCTTGACGCCGACGCCGCGTGCACTCGCCCGGCCCAGCTGGTCGATCAGCTGGTAGGTCTCGTCCTTGCCCTCTCCGGTGAGGACGACGGCCAGGTGGTGACGGGCGGTGGCGATCATCTGCTCCGTGGCGACCCCGACCGAATTCTCGTTCGGTTCGAGCGAGGCGACCAGGCGCTCGACGTTGCGGTGGCGGTCGACGGCGATTTCGACGAGTTTCCGCGCTTGTAGCAGCACGCCCTCTATCTCGTCACTCGACGGCCGTGATTCCGCGAATTCTGCAGTGAATCCAGAATCGTTGGCTATCTCGAAATTGACTGAGTTACTTGGCACAGCTCCCCCTGAAGCTTGACCAATAGGAGTTCCCGCCTGCCCTGCTCCGGCGCCTTCGTGGGGCGCGAAGATCCGGGCGCGGGGTGATACCCGTGCAAACAGCCAGAGAGATAACCTAGCGAGACACCGTACTGGGCCCATGAAGGGGCGTACGGCCTGCAGATGCAACACGGCAGACATCCCGCATTTCGAGCTCCATTCCCCCGCTAGGCAGACACAGGCGGCAAACTGGACATCCATCCGAAGGATGGTCAACAGTTGCCTGTGTCGCTCCCGTTAGTTCGACGGTACCCAGGACAGCTTCGTAACGTCAAATACCCCTGTCTGAAACGATTACGGAAAACCGCATTGTGCGGCGGGGCATCGTTTGAACGCCTCACTTCGCGTGAACGCCTCCGGCCCACCGGGTACGGCAGGGGCCGGAGGCGCCTGGGGTCGGAGAGTCCCGGTCAGTCCAGGGCCCCGTTGTAGTCGGGCAGCTTGAAGGTCCGCTCCGCGTGGCCCCCCGTCAGGTCCGACGTGTTGTTCCCGATGTTGGCGACGATCGTGTACCCGTCGGCCTCGATCTGCGCCCGCTTCGACGTCTTGAACTCGGCCGTGTCACGGAAGAGGTCACCGATGTTCCGCTGGTACAGACCGGTGATCGGATACCCGACCGCCTCCAGGTTCGCCTTCGTGACCCACGAGATCAGGTCGGGTCGAGCGGTGACGAAGAATATGGCCGCGCCCTTGCTGTGCGCGTACTGGGCGAGTTCGAGCGTGGGCTTGACGGCCGGCGTCGGCGGAAGCGTCTGGAAGTGCGTCTCCAGCGAGGTGTTGTCGATGTCGAGGACGATCGCCGGCTTCTCGCCGGCGCTGTCGTCCAGCCGCTGCTCGACGTAGGGGCGGGCCTCGTCCAACACCTTGCGCACATCGCTCTGCCAGGTGTCGTAGTCCACCTCCGCGGCCGCGGCGCGGGCCTGTACGGCCGTCGTCGACCGGCTCTCGTCCGCCGGAGCGGCCACCGCCTGGGTCGCCCCCGTGGCTCCCAGAACGAGCGCGGCCGCGACCGTCGCCGCCGCGCGTCCCCGGAACGCAATCCTGGCCATTCGTCCTCCCTGGTGTTCGCTGCGCGGTGGCCGTCCGGCCCCCGCCAAGGTGAACCTAAAGGCCGATTCGACCGGTTTGACGTGGGCGTGACCGCAACCGGAAGAGGAGTTCCGCACGACGGCTCCCGTGCTCACCGGCACCTGCGACATCGCGCCAAGCAGGCCGAATCGGTGGCAGGTTGCTGCCACGGGGAACGCCGGTGCGACGGGACCGCAGGGCGTGGCCGCGGGAGCGGTGGGGTGGCCCGGAGGCTGACGGAGAGTGCAGTCTGATGCAGACGGCGAAGTACGGTAACGCGGTCGCAGCCGACACGTGGAAGGACCCGTCTCGAGCGCCCACCCCTGAGCCGCGACACGTAAGCAGCGAGGTGAGAGGTCCTATGTTCACCACCCGTCCCACCCTCCAGGGCACCTTCGGCATGGTGTCCTCCACCCACTGGCTGGCCTCGCAGTCGGCCATGGCGGTCCTGGAGGACGGGGGCAACGCCTACGACGCCGCCGTGGCCGGGGCCTTCGTGCTGCACGTCGTCGAGCCGCACCTCAACGGACCCGCCGGAGAGGTGCCGATCCTGCTCGCGCCGGCAGGCGGCGAGGTGCGGGTGCTGTGCGGGCAGGGCGTGGCACCGGCCGGGGCCACGGTCGCGCACTACAGGGGGCTCGGACTCGGCCTGGTGCCCGGCACCGGACCGCTCGCCGCGGCCGTGCCCGGAGCCTTCGACGCCTGGCTGCTCCTGCTGCGCGACCACGGCACCAGGTCACTGGCCGACGTGCTGAAGTACGCCATCGGCTACGCCGAGCACGGGCACGCCCCCGTGGAGCGCGTCGCGGAGACCGTCGAGACCGTCCGGGAGCTGTTCGAGACGGAGTGGACGTCCTCCGCCGAGGTCTACCTGCCGGACGGGCGCCCGCCCCGCCCCGGCGAGCTGCTGCGCAACCCGGCCCTCGCCGCCACCTGGAAGCGGCTGCTGGCCGAGGCATCCGGCACGGCGGGCCGGACGGCGGACCGGACGGGAGGCCGCGAGGCGGAGATCGACGCGGCGCGGGAGATCTGGCGCTCCGGATTCATAGCCGAGGCCCTCGTACGGCAGGCCGGGCGGCCCACCCTGGACACCAGCGGCGAACGCCACACCGGCACCCTGACGGCCGCCGACCTCGCCGGCTGGTCGGCCCACTACGAGGCGCCGGCGACGTACGACTGGAACGGCTGGACCCTGTGCAAGGCCGGCCCCTGGAGCCAGGGCCCCGTCCTGCTCCAGCAGTTGGCGCTGCTCCCGCCCGAACTGCCCGCCTACGCCTCCGCCGACTACGTCCACCTGCTGGTCGAGGGCTGCAAGCTGGCCATGGCCGACCGGGAGGCTTGGTACGGCGACGCGGACGGCGCGGACCGGGTGCCGCTCGACGACCTGCTGTCGCCCGAGTACAACGCGGCCCGGCGGCAACTCGTCGGCGACAAGGCCTCCTTCGAACTGCGGCCCGGCGATCCGGGCGGGCGCACCCCGCGGCTCAGCTCGCACGCGCTCGTCGCGGACGTGGAGGGGGAGGGCCTCGACGCCCTAGGGGTCGGCGAGCCGACGGTCGCCAAGAGCCCGGCGTCCCCGGTGCCGGGGGAGCCGGACGTCGCCGCGGACGGGGGGACCCGCGGGGACACCTGCCACCTCGACATCGTGGACCGCTGGGGCAACATGGTCTCGGCCACGCCCAGCGGCGGCTGGCTCCAGTCCAACCCCGTGGTGCCCGAACTGGGCTTCCCGCTCGGCACCCGGCTCCAGATGACCTGGCTGGAGGAGGGCCTGCCCAACTCGCTCACGCCGGGCCGCCGTCCGCGCACCACGCTCACGCCGTCCATCGCCCTGCGCGACGGGGTGCCGGTCATGGCCTTCGGCACCCCCGGCGGCGACCAGCAGGACCAGTGGCAGACGCACTTCTTCCTGGCCGTGGCGCTGCGCGCACGGGTGCGCGGCGGCCTCGACCTCCAGGGCGCCGTCGACGCCCCGAACTGGCACAACGACAGTTTCCCCGGGTCCTTCTTCCCGCGCGGCATGCGGGCGGGCTCCGTCACCGTGGAGTCCCGCATGCCGGCGGAGGTCGTCGAGGAGCTGCGGCGGCGCGGGCACGACGTGACGGTCGGCGAGGCGTGGTCGGAGGGCCGCCTGTGCGCCGTCGCGCGGGACCCGGAGACGGGCGTGCTGTCGGCGGCGGCGAACCCGCGCGGCATGCAGGGGTACGCGGTGGGCCGCTGACCGGCACGCACGCCCGTGCCCCCGATGTTCGTGCCGATTCCCACCGGAGTACACCGCCCGGGTGGGGATTGTCAGTGGCGCGTGCTCTCATGGAGTCGTGATCGAGAACAACGAAACCATCGACGAGTTTCTCGCCCGGCACACCGACGACGTGGAGGAGGCCGTCCGCAAGGCGGCCGCGCAGGAGATCATGCCGCGCTGGCGCCGGCTCGCGGCACACGAAGTCGACCAGAAGGCCGGCCCGCACGACCTGGTGACGGACGCCGACCGCAAGGCCGAGCTGTACCTCACCGAGGTCCTGGCCGCCCTGCTGCCGGGCTCGGTGGTGGTCGGCGAGGAGGCGGTGCACGCGAACCCGGCGTCGTACGGGGCGATACGCGGCGAGGCGCCGGTGTGGATCGTCGACCCGGTCGACGGGACCCGGCAGTTCGTGCGCGGCGAGGAGGGCTTCTGCACGCTGGTCGCGCTCGCCCACCGCGGCGTCGTGCACGCCTCCTGGACCTACGCCCCCGCCGGTGACCGGCTCGCCACGGCCGTGCGGGGCCGGGGCGCCTTCCTGGACGGCGAGCGGCTGTACGCGGGGCCGCCCGAGCCCGGCCGCGAGCTGCGGGTGGCCATGTCCCACCCGGACTACACCACGGACGAGCAGAAGCGCGACCTGCTCGCCCTGCGCACCCCGGGCGTGGCCCCCCGGCCCTGCGGTTCGGCCGGCCTGGAGTACCTGGCCGTCGCCCGCGGCGAGTCCGACGCCACCGCCTTCTCCTGGGAGGCGGCGTGGGACCACGCGGCCGGTCTCCTCCTGGTCGAGGAGGCGGGCGGCACCCACCTGACCCGCACCGGCGAGCCCTTCCGCATCACCGGGGGCAACGAACTGCCGTTCACCGCCGCCCGCGACGCGGCCACGGCCCGCCGGGTGGTGGCCCTGCTGGCGGGGGAAGCCTGATCCCCGGGGGAGGTCACCGCTCTGCGGGCGCCCGCCGTCAGGCCGCCGGCACCTCCGCGGCGAGGAACTCCTCCACGAACTGCCCCGCACGGCGGTCGAAGTCGGCGTACCGCGCCTCGCGCTCGGCGCCCGCGACCGCGTCGCCGACCCGCAGATTGCCCTCGGCGTCGACACGCTGCGGGCGGTCCTCGGCGTCGGTGAGCAGGCCGACGGCCGAGTGGGAGAAGCCGCAGTAGTAGGCGATGCCCTCGCTGAGGTTGGCCTCCAGGAGGGAGCGCATCCCCTCGGTGACGGGGTCGTCCGCGGTGGCACCGGCCAGGCCCAGCCACAGCATGCGCTTGCCCGCGAGGCGCGGCCTGCTGCGGCCGTAGGCGAAGCCGTAGTTCCACACACGGTCGATCCACCCCTTGAGGACGGCGGGCACGCTCTGCCAGTACACCGGGAAGACGGCGACGATCACATCGGCGTCGAGGACGCGCCGCATATGGGCCCGCGCCTCGTCCGAGTACGCCTTCTCCCGGTCGCCCCAGTCCGGCTGATCCGCCGCGTTCATCCGCGGGTCGAAGCCCTCGGCGTGCAGGTCGAGCAGGTCGACGCGGTATCCGGCGGCCTCCAGCCGGTCGGCGGTACGGCGGGCGGTGTGCGCGGTGAGGGAGTCGGCGCGGTGGTGCGCGACGACCACGAGGGCGGTCCTGGGCTTGCTGCTGTGCTGCGTCACGGGGTCTCCCGGCTGGTCTCGTCCGTTGCGACGAGTCCAGTACAGCTCCGGCAGATTGGATGATCCATGGGAGAAAGTCTGAGAAACATGTGTCATCGTCTACGATGGCCGGCGTGGATCCTCTGAGTTCGCTGCTGAACGGCATCCGGGCCGAGGGCTCAGTCGTCAGCCACGCGGTCCTGACGGCGCCCTGGACCGTCCGCTTCACCGACGGCGCGCCGCTCACCATGGTCAGCGTGCTGCGCGGCGGCGGCACGCTGCTGCTGCCCGACGGCACCCGACGGGCGGTCGGCGCGGGCGACACGGCCGTCGTGCGCGGCCCGGCACCGTTCCTCCTCGCCGACCGGCCCACCACGGTCGACCACCCGCACGCCGAGTACGAGATCGCGTGCTTCACGGACGCCGAGTGCACCGCGGAGGAAATCGGCGGTATCCGATGGGGCACCGACCCGGACGGGGCGACCGCGCTGATCGTGGGCGCCTACCGCGCCTCGGGCCACCGCCACGAACGGTTCCTGCGCACCCTGCCACCCGTCCTGGTCGTCAGCGAGGACGCCGAGGTCTGTGCCTGGCTGGAGACGGCCGCCGCCGACGCCGCCCGGCTCTCGGCGGGTTCCCAGGCGCTGATGGACCGGCTCCTCGACTGGGCCCTGGTGTGCACGCTGCGCACCTGGTTCGACCAGGCGGGCGCCGACGCGCCCAGCTGGTACCGCGGGCTGGCCGACCCGGTGCTCGGCCCCGCGCTGCGGGCCTTCCACGGCAGGCCCGCCCAGCCCTGGACGGTGGCGTCGCTCGCCGGCCGAGCGGGCGTCTCGCGGGCGCTGTTCGCCAAGCGCTTCACCGAGCTGATGGGCCGGCCGCCGCTCGCCTACCTCACCGAATGCCGGATGGCCGACGCCGAGGTGCTGCTGACCGACACCGATCTCAGCATCGCCCAGGTCGCCAGGTCCGTCGGCTACGCGGACGCCTTCGGCTTCAGCGCCGCCTTCAAACGCCACAAGGGCCTCAGCCCGAGCACCTTCCGCGCCGCGGCGGCCGCCTGAACCCCCTCCGCCCCGTCGCCGGGGGCCGGACACGGCACCCCGCGCACGGCCCGGACCACCCGCGACCGCGCGCTGTCGGACCCCGGGCATATCCTGATCCCCAGTGGCCATCGGCAGACGAAGGGGTCCGAAGGTGCCGTCGATGCTCGATGCGGTCGTAGTGGGTGCGGGGCCGAACGGGCTGACCGCGGCGGTGGAGCTGGCCCGCCGCGGCTTCTCGGTCGCGGTGTTCGAGGCGCAGGGCACCGTGGGCGGCGGCGCGCGCACCGAGGAGCTGACCCTGCCCGGCTTCCGGCACGACCCGTGCTCGGCCGCGCACCCGCTCGGCATCAATTCCCCCGCCTTCCGCCACCTCCCCCTGGAGCGGTACGGCCTGGAGTGGCTGCACCCGGATCTGCCCATGGCGCACCCCTTCCTCGACGGCTCGGCCGCCGTGCTGTCCCGCTCGGTGGGCGAGACGGCCGCGTCCTTCGGGGCGCGCGACGCCGGCCCGTACCGCAGGCTGGTCGAGCGCTTCCTGCCCAAGTGGGACACCCTGGCCCGGGATTTCATGTCCCTGCCGCTCACCGCGCTGCCCCGCGACCCGGTCACCCTCGCCCGCTTCGGACTGGTCGGCCTGCCCCCGTCGACATGGCTGATGCGCCGCTTCCGCGACGACCGCGCCAAGACCCTCTTCGCCGGGCTCGTCGCGCACGTCATGGCCCCGCTCGGCGGCTTCGCGACGGGCGCCATAGGCCTGGTCTTCGCGCTGGCCGCACACGCCCGCGGCTGGCCCGTGGCGCGCGGCGGCTCCCAGTCCATCTCCGACGCCCTGGCCGCGTACCTGAAGGACCTCGGCGGTACGGTCCACACCGACTACGAGGTCAAGCGCCTGGACGACCTGCCGCCCGCGCGAGCGTACGTCTTCGACACCTCGCCCACGGCTCTGGCCCGCATCGCCGGGCTCGGCAACCACTACGCGAACTACCGGTACGGGCCCGGCGTCTTCAAGATCGACTACGCGCTGGACGGACCCGTCCCGTGGACTGCCGAGGCACCGCGCGGCGCGGGCACCGTGCAGATCGGCGCCGACAGCGCGGAGATCGGCGCCGCCCTGGACGCCGCCTCCGGCACGGACGGCGCTCCCGAGCGGCCGTTCCTCATCACCGTGCAGCCCAGCGTCGCCGACCCCACCCGCGCCCCGGCCGGCAAGCACGTCTTCTGGGCGTACGGCCACGTGCCCAACGGCTGGACCGGCGACCTCACCGACGCCATAGAACGCCAACTGGAGCGCTTCGCCCCCGGTTTCCGCGACCGCGTCCTCGCCCGTGCCACCGCCGGCCCGCCCGAACTCGCCGTCCGCAACGCCAACTACGTCGGCGGCGACATCGCCTCCGGCGCGGTCTCCGGCCTGCAACTCCTCCTGCGCCCCAAGCTCTCCCTGTTCCCGTACTCCACCCCGCACCCGGCCGTCTTCATCTGCTCGTCGGCCACCCCGCCCGGCCCCGGCGTCCACGGCATGTCGGGGCACAACGCCGCGAAGGCCGTCTGGCGGCGACTGAGGCAGACATGACCGGCATCACCCTCGTCCAGGGCGACATCACCCGCGAGAGCGCCGACGCGATCGTCAACGCCGCCAACTCCTCCCTCCTCGGCGGAGGCGGCGTCGACGGCGCCATCCACCGCCGCGGCGGCCCCGCGATCCTGGCGGAGTGCCGCAGGCTGCGCGCGGGCCACCTCGGCAAGGGCCTGCCCACCGGCCGCGCGGTCGCCACCACCGCGGGCGACCTGGACGCGCGCTGGGTGATCCACACGGTCGGCCCGGTGTACAGCGCCACCGAGGACCGCTCCGGCCTCCTCGCCTCCTGCTACCGCGAATCCCTGCGCACCGCCGACGAGTTGGACGCCCGCACGGTCGCCTTCCCCGCCATCTCCACCGGCGTCTACCGCTGGCCGCTGGACGACGCGGCGCGCATCGCCGTCGAGACGGTGCGGACCACACGGACCTCGGTCACCGAGGTCCGCTTCGTCCTCTTCGACGCCCGCGCGTACGAGGCGTTCGCCGCCCGGGTGGGCTGAACGCGCGGTCGGCGCTCCGACCGCCATGGACACCGACACCTCACCGGCGACGCCAGGAGAGACGGGAGTCGGCGACCACGCCTCGGCACTGATCGGCCCGGGCCGCCTCACCCATGTCCCGCCCGTCGGGGAGCGTCCCGCGCACACGCGGTGCCGCGCCCGGCACCTCCGCCACCTGGCTTGACGCTTTATTGCGAGTGATGTGCAATAGCTGCGCATCGACAACAAGCGTGGGGGAGACATGACAGCCCGTCGGACCCGTTGGACCCGTCGGACCGATCGGAGCCTGCCGATACGGAGTGCCGCCGCCGCGGTGGCGTTCGCCGCCGGTGCGACCGCCTGCTCCGCGCCCTCGGGCGGGGGAGCGGACGGCGACGCGGGGGCGGCCGAGTCCGTCGTCATCGGGGTCGCCTCGGAGCCGGACACCCTCAGCCCGCTGCTCGGCTACGGCAAGGACGGCAACTCCAAGATCTTCGACGGGCTGCTCGCCCGTGACACCGACCTGAAACTGAAGCCCGCGCTCGCCACCGCGCTGCCGAAGGTTACCGACGGCGGCCGGACGTACACGTACACCCTGCGCGACGGCGTGAAGTTCAGCGACGGCGAACCGCTGACCGCCGAGGACGTGGTCTACACGTACCGCACCGTCCTCGACGGGAAGACCAACAACACCGCCCGCAGCGAACTCGACGCGATCAAGGGCGTCCGCGCGAGCGGGGACGACACCGTCGTCTTCACGCTCGAGTACCCCTACGCGCCCTTCGCCGCCCGCACCGTCCTGCCCATCGTCCCCGAGCACATCGCGGGCGGACAGGACCCCAACACCGGTGACTTCAACACCCGGCCGGTCGGCACCGGACCGTACGTGCTCACCCACTGGAGCAAGGGCGAGAAGCTCGGCTTCAAGGCCAACCCGCACTACTGGGGCGACAAGCCCGCCGTGGAGTCGTTCACCATGGCCGTCATCGCCGACGACAACGTGCGCGCCACCCGGCTGCGCTCCGGCGACCTCGACGGCGCCGTCCTGCCGCCCAACCTCGCCGCCACCTTCGAGAAGGACGACGGCAGGCGCACCTACCGGGCCAGGTCCTACGACTTCCGGGCCGTCACCCTGCCCACCTCCGGCAAGGTCACCGGTGACCGTGCGATCCGCAGGGCGCTGGACGCCGCCGTGGACCGGCAGGCCATGGTCGACAGGATCCTCGACGGCGCGGGCCGTCCGGCGTACGGGCCGCTGCCTGTCGACGACCCCTGGTACGAGCGCGGCATCGAGCGCCCGCACGACCTCGCCGCGGCCGAGCGCATCCTGGACGAGGCGGGCTGGAAGCCCGGCTCCGGCGGCATCCGCGCCAAGGACGGACGGCGCGCCTCCTTCACCCTCTACTACCCCTCGGGCGACAAGGTCCGCCAGGACCACGCGCTCGCCTACGCCTCCGACGCCAAGAAGGCCGGCATCGAGGTCAAGGTCGAGGGTGCCACCTGGGAGGTCATCGAGCCGCGGATGAAGTCCGACGCGGTCCTCGCGGGCCTCGGCAGCGTCGGCGACCCCGACTTCGGCCTCTACACGCTGCTGCACTCCACCCTCGCCGGTGACGGCTTCAACAACATGGCCCACTACGTCAACCCGGCCGTGGACGAGGCGCTCGACGCCGGACGCCGCAGCGAGGAGCCGGACAAGCGCGCGGCCGCCTACGACGAGATCCAGCAGGCCCTCGTCGAGGACCCCGGCTACACCTTCCTCACCCACATCGACCACCTCTACGTCCTCGCCGACCGCTGGGACGGGCTGACCACCCAACTGGAGCCGCACGAGCACGGCTTCGCCAGCGGGCCGTGGTGGAACATCCAGGACTGGCGGCCGAAGAAGTGATCCGACCGGCCCGACGGCTGCCCTGGGCCGCGATGGCACGGCTGGCGGGGCGGCGCGCGCTGTCCGCCGTCCCCGTCGTCCTCGTCGTCACCTTCGGCGTGTTCGCGATCGCCGCCGCCTCGCCCTTCGACCCGGTCAAGGCCTACGCCGGCACCGCCGCGCTCGGCGCCGACCAGGAGACCCTGGACCGGCTGCGCGAGAACCTCGGTGTGGACGAGTCCTTCGTCGTCCGCTGGTGGCACTGGCTGACCTCCGCGCTCACCGGCGACCTCGGCCACTCCAGCGTGCTGCGGCAGCCGGTGACCCAGGTGATCGGTGAACGGCTCGTCTGGTCCGCGCTGTTGTGCGCCGTCGCCTTCGCCCTGGCGGTGACCCTCGGCACGCTCCTCGGCGTACTGGCCGCCCGCCGGCCCGGCTCGGTGCTCGACCGGGCGGTCACCTCCCTCGCGTACACCCTGGAGGCGGCGCCGGTCTTCTGGATCGCGCTGCTCGCGGTGTGGCTGTTCGCCCTCCAGTGGGACGTGCTGCCCGCCGGCGGACTGACCGACACCGCCAGCGAACAGGTCACCCCGGGGCAGGTCGCGGGCCACCTCGTGCTGCCGGCCGGGGTGCTCGCCGTCTCCCAACTGCCCTGGTTCACCCTCTACGTGCGCCAAGGCGTCGCCGACGCCCTCGCGGAGGACCCGGTGCGCGGCGCGCGGGCCCGCGGACTGCGGGAGGGCACCGTCCTGTTCGGACACGCCCTGCGTTCGGGGCTGCTGCCCGTACTCACCCTGATCGGCTCCCGCGTCCCCGAACTCATCACCGGCGCCCTGCTGGTGGAGAGCGTCTTCAGCTGGCCGGGCATCGCCGCCGCCACCGTCGAGGCGGCCACCGCCGTCGACTTCCCGCTGCTCGCCGCCCTGACCACCCTCGCCACCGCCGCCGTACTCGCCGGCAACCTGCTGGCCGACCTGCTCTACGGACTCTTCGACCCGAGGGTGAAGCTCAGTGAGATGTGAAGTCGATGACTGACGTCGCCGCCGAGAAGACAGGCACCGCGTGGCGCTCCCGCGGCGGTGACCGCCGCTCCACCCGCACCCTGCGCCTGCGCACCTCCGCCGTGCTGCTGACCGCGACCGTGCTCGCCGTGCTGCTCGTGCCGCCGCTGGTGCAACTCGACCAGCAGGCCGTCGACCTGGCCGCCAAGCTGGAGGCCCCCACCTGGCGGCATCCCTTCGGCACCGACGACGTCGGCCGCGACCTGCTGCTGCGCTGCGTGTACGGCCTGCGTGTCTCCCTGCTCGTCGGAGTGGCGGCCGCGCTGACCGCGACGGTCGTCGGCACCGCCGTGGGCGCCACCGCCGGGGCGCTGGGCGGCCGGGTCGACCGGGGCGTCATGCGGGTGGTCGACGCCTTCTCCTCCGTGCCCCACCTGCTGCTGGGCATCTTCATCGTCGCGATGTTCCGGCCGGGCGTCTGGCCGGTGGTCGCCTCCGTCGCGCTCACCCACTGGCTGTCGACCGCGCGCATCGTCCGCGCCGAGGTGCTGTCCCTGCGCGCCCGTCCGTACATCGACGCGGCCGTCTCCGGCGGCGCGTCCCGGTGGCGGGTGACGGTGCGGCACCTGCTGCCGGCGGTGCTGCCGCAGGCCGCGCTGGCCGCCGTACTCATGGTGCCGCACGCCATGTGGCACGAGTCGGCGCTGTCGTTCCTCGGCCTCGGGCTGCCCACCCACACCGCGAGCCTGGGCAACCTGATCCAGGAGGCCCGCGGTTCGCTGCTGGCCGGGCAGTGGTGGCCGACGCTCTTCCCCGGCCTGTTCATCATCGTGCCCACCCTCGCCGTCGCCGGGCTCGCGGGTGCCTGGCGGGAACGGATCAACCCCCGGCGCCGATCGGAGCTGATGCTGTGAGCGAGCGAGCCCCCGTGCTGTCGCTGCGCGGTCTGTCGGTGCGCTTCCTGATGCCGGGCGGACGCCGGATCGCCGCCGTCACCGACGCCCACTTCGACGTGGCGGCCGGCGAGTGCCTGGCCCTGATCGGCGAGAGCGGCTGCGGCAAGTCCGTCCTCGCCTCCGCCCTGCTCGGTCTGCTGCCCGGCAACGCGCAGACCGCGGGCCGCGCGCTCCTCGGCGACCTGGACCTGCTCGCCGCCGACGAGCGGACCCTGGCCCGCACGGTGCGGGGCCGGCTGATCGGCCTCGTCCCGCAGAGCCCGGCCGCCCATCTCACCCCGGTCCGCTCCGTCCGGGCGCAACTGGAGGAGACGGTCGCGGAACTCACCGGGGCCCGCGGGAGCAAGGCCCTGCGCTCGGCCGCGGTGGCCGCCGCCGAGCGCGCCGCGTTCCCGGCGGACCACCTCGACCACCATCCGCACGAACTCTCCGGCGGCCTCGCCCAACGCGCCGCCACCGCCCTCGCCCTGGTCGGCGACGCCCCCCTGCTGCTCGCCGACGAGCCGACCACCGGGCTCGACCGGGACCTGGTGGACCGCACGGTCGACGAACTGCGGCGACATGTCGACACTGCCGAAGGCGGGGGCGTCCGTCCCGGTGACGGCCGTGCCCTGCTGATGATCACCCACGACCTGGCCGCCGCCGAGCGGATCGCCGACCGCGTCGCCGTGATGTACGCCGGCCGCATCGTCGAACTCGCCGACGCGAACGCGTTCTTCGGCTCAACCGGCCCACGCCACCCCTACAGCCGCGGTCTGCTCGACGCGCTACCCGACCGCGCCTTCGCCCCCATCCCCGGCCTGCCGCCGGAACTCGGCGCGCTCCCCGACGGCTGCGCCTTCGCCGCCCGCTGCGACCGGACGACCGACGCCTGCGCCACCCCGCCCCCGCTGCGCGGCCAGGTGGCCTGCCACCATCCGCACGCCGTCCTCACGGAGGCCGCCGACCGTGCTTGAACTGCGCACCGTCACCGCCGGATACGACGGGAAGGCGCCCGTGTTCCGGGACGTCTCCCTGTCCGTCGCGCCGGGGGAGGCGGTCGGGCTGCTCGGCCCCAGCGGCTGCGGCAAGTCCACCCTCGCCCGCGTCGCCGCCCTGCTGCACCGGCCCGACGCCGGGGCGCTCCTCCTGGACGGCACCCCCGTACGGCACTGGCGGCACCGCGCCCCGCGCGAACAGCGCACCGCCTTCGGCGTCGTCTTCCAGCAGGCCCGCCTCTCCGCGGACCCCCGGCTCGCGCTGGCCGACCTGATCGCCGAGCCCCTGCGCGCCACCGGACGCCGGGACGGGGCCGCCGGCCGCGTCGCCGAACTGGCCGCCACCGTGGGGCTGACCGCCGACCTGCTGACCAGACGCCCGCACGAGGTGAGCGACGGCCAGTTGCAGCGCGCCTGCCTCGCCCGTGCCCTGGTGCTGAGCCCGCGCTGGCTGGTGTGCGACGAGATGACGGCGATGCTCGACGCCTCGACCACGGCCGCGCTGGTCCGGGTGGTGGAGGACTACCGGGCCGCGACCGGAGCGGGACTGCTTGCCGTCGGCCACGACCGCGTCCTGCTGGACCGCTGGTGCGAGCGCACCGTCGACTGGGCGACCCTGACGCACACCCCTCCACCAGGAACGAACAAAGTCCGACGGGGTAATTGATTCGGTTGTGTTCGGGTCCTAGGGTGACCCGTGACTCAGTAGTCGCCGCGTCACCGGCAGTTGTGATCCACCCCCACGGCAACTGCTGTCACAGCACCGTGCGTTGAGCCGCCCCCGAAGCCCACGGAAGGCCACGGTCATGCCGCACTCGCCCGTGTCACCCACCCAGTCCCCGTCCGGTCCGGCCGGCCGTCCCCGCCCGGTCGTCAGCCGCCGCCGTCTCCTGGAGGGCGGCGCCGCCGTCCTCGGCGCCCTCGCCCTCTCCGCCTCGCCCGTCACCGCGCGGGCAGCCGGACGCCGGGCGGCCGCCGACGAGCCCCCGGAGTGGAACGACTTCGGTGTCTTCCGGCTCGGCACCGAGCCACCGCACGCCACGCTCACGCCCTACGCGGACGTCGAGCAGGCGCTCGCCGGCGACCGGGCCCGCTCGCCCTACCGGCTGAGCCTGGACGGCACCTGGAAGTTCGCCTACGCCGACCGCCCCGAGGACCGGGACGCCGACTTCCACCGCACCGACGTGGACGACGGCGACTGGGAGACCATCCCGGTCCCCTCCGTGTGGCAGCTGCACGGCCACGACTTCCCCATCTACCTGAACATCACCTACCCGTACTGGGGCCCCAACGGCCTCGGCGAGGACCCGCAGCCGCCCGCCGCGCCGACCCGCTACAACCCGGTCGGCCAGTACCGGCGCACCTTCACCGTCCCCCGCGACTGGAAGGGACGGCGCACCTTCCTCCACTTCGAGGGCGTCAAGTCCGCGCACTACGTGTGGATCAACGGTGAACTGGTCGGCTACGACGAGGACTCCTGTACGCCGTCCGAGTACGACGTCACCGACCACCTCAAGCCGGGCACCAACCAGATCGCCGTCGAGGTCTACCGCTACTCCGACGGCGACTGGATGGAGGACCAGGACATGATCCGGGTGAGCGGCATCTTCCGCTCGGTCCACCTCTACTCCACCCCGGCCGTGCACCTGCGCGACTTCAAGCTGGACACCCCGCTCGACGACACCTACACCGGCGGCGAACTGGCCGTCACCGCGAGCGTGCGGGCGTACGGCGCGGCCGGCACCGGGCGCTACACCGTCGAGACCCAGCTGTACGACGCGCGCGGCCACGCCGTCTGGTCCCGGCCGCTGGAGCAGCCCGTCGACGTCGGCACGGCCCGCGCCGGCGAGGACGTGACCGTACGGGCCGCCAAGGCGGTGCCGAAGCCCGCGCTCTGGTCGGCCGAGCACCCGAACCTCTACACGGCCGTCCTGCGCCTGCGGGACCCCGCGGGCAAGGTGACCGAGACCGTGTCCCACCGGGTCGGCTTCCGCGAGTTCGCGCTCAAGGACGGGCTGATGCGGATCAACGGCGAGCCGGTGTCCTTCCGCGGCACCAACCGCCACGAGATGCACCCCTCCCGCGGCACCGCGCTCACCCGCGAGGACATGGTCGAGGACATCAGGATCATCAAGCGGATGAACATCAACAGCGTCCGCACCTCGCACTACCCGAACAACCCGTACTGGCTGGAACTGGCCGACGAGTACGGCCTCTACCTCGTCGACGAGACCAACCTGGAGACCCACGGCATCCGCGACGAGTACCCCGGCGACCACCCCGACTGGACGGCGGCCTGCGTGGCCCGCGCCCAGAACATGGTGCACCGTGACAAGAACCACGCCTCCGTCGTCATCTGGTCGCTGGGCAACGAGGCCGGCGGCGGCTCCACCTTCACCGCCATGCACGACTGGATCCGCTCCTACGACGACACCCGCGTCATCCAGTACGAGGGCGACGACCGCCCCGGGATCAGCGACATCCGCTCGGAGATGTACGACAGCCCGCAGCGCGTCGAGCAGCGCGCGAAGGACACCGCCGACACCCGGCCGTACGTCATGATCGAGTACGCCCACTCGATGGGGAACTCCACCGGCAACTTCAAGAAGTACTGGGACATCGTCCGCCGGTACGACGTGCTCCAGGGCGGCTGGATCTGGGACTTCGTGGACCAGTCCCTCTACACGCCCGTCCCCGCCCGCACCCTGCTCACCGAGACCGGGCCCGCCGGGCTGCGCGGCGAGATCCTCGCCACCCGCGGCACCCTCGACCGCGACAAGGGCCTGTCCGGCATCACCGTCTTCGAGCGCGACGACAGCCTGGACCTCACGGGTTCCCTGACCCTGGAGGCCTGGGTCACCCCGCACGTGACGGGCTACCACCAGCCGATCCTCGCCAAGGGCGACACCCAGTACGCGCTGAAGCAGAACGACCGTACCCTGGAGTTCTTCATCCACTCCGCAGGCCAGTGGATCACCGCGAACTGGACCGTGCCGGACGACTGGACCGGCCGCGAGCACCACCTCGCGGGCGTCTTCGACGCGGACGCCGGGACCCTGACCCTCTACGTCGACGGCGTCGAACGGGCCACCCGGACCACCGACCGGCGCCCCAGCAGCAACACCGCGCCCCTCGCGCTCGCCACTGACGCCGACAACCAGGTACGGGAGTTCAGCGGCACCATCCGGCGCGCCCGCGTGTACGCCCGCGCCCTCGCCGCCGCCGAACTGGCATCCGAGGGCCGCGGCCCCGGCGACGACGGCGTGCGGTTCTGGTTCGACGCCGCCACCGTGAAGACCGAGCGGAAGCGGCCCGGGGACAAGACCTTCCTCGCCTACGGCGGAGACTGGGGCGACAACCCCAACGACGGCGCCTTCGTCGCGGACGGCATCATCACCGCCGACCGCGGCCACACCGGCAAGGCCGCCGAGGTCAAGCGCGTCTACCAGGCGATCAACGCCGCCCGCACCCCCGGCGGGGGCCCCGGCGCCGTCACCCTCACCAACGAGTACCTCTTCACCCGCCTCCGGGAGTTCGACGGCCACTGGGAACTCGTCGCCGACGGCGAGGTGGTACGGCGCGGGAAGCTGACCCGGGAGCAGCTGGACGTGGCACCGCGGTCGAGCAAGGACATCACCGTCCCCGTACGCCTTCCCGGCGACCCCGCCCCGGGCACCGAGTACTTCCTGCAGCTCTCCTTCACCACCAAGGAGCCCACCCCGTGGGCGAAGGCGGGCTTCGAGGTGGCCCGGCAGCAGCTCCCCGTCGAGACCGGCGCCCCCGCCGTGACCCCGGCACGCCTGGCGAGCGTCCCGGCGCTGCGCCACGAGGACCGCGACCAGGACGTGCGGATCACCGGCAAGGGCTTCTCGGTCACCGTCGACAAGCGCACCGGCACCATCACCTCCTACGAGGCCAAGGGCACCCGGCTGATCACCTCCGGGCCCGTGCCCAACTTCTGGCGCGCGCCCACCGACAACGACAAGGGAAACGGCCAGCACACCCGCAACCAGACCTGGCGCGACGCGGGCGCCCGCCGGAAGGTCACCGGCGTCGCCGTGCGCGCGCTCGGCGACCGGGCCGTCGAGATCAAGGTCACCGGCACGCTGCCCACCTCGGTGGAGTCCGCGTACGGCACCACCTACACGGTGTTCGGCAACGGCGAGATCAAGGTCGACAACACCCTGCACCCGGGCGCCGCGAACCTGCCCTACATCCCCGAGGTCGGCACGATGCTGTTCCTGCCGGGCCGCCTGGACCGGGTCCACTGGTACGGCCGCGGCCCCGAGGAGAACCACTGGGACCGCAACGACGGCACGGACGTCGGCCGGTACTCCGGGACCGTCGCCGAGCAGTGGACCCCGTACATCCGCCCGCAGGAGAACGGCAACAAGACCGACGTCCGCTGGATCGCCCTCACCGACCGCCAAGGCGTGGGCCTGCTCGCGTCCGGCGAACCCCTCCTTGAGGCCAACGCCTCGTACTTCACGCCGGAGGACCTCTCGGCCGGCGTACGGCACGACTACCAGCTCACCCCGAGGGACGAGGTCGTCCTGCGCCTGAACCACCGTCAGATGGGCGTCGGCGGCGACAACAGCTGGGGCGCGCACACCCACGACGAGTTCAAGCTCTTCGCCGACCGGGACTACGCGTACACCTACCGGCTGCGCCCGCTCACCGACGTCCGGGAGGCGACGCGGGCCTCGCGGCGGCCGACGGCGACGCAATAGGCCCGGATCACGACGGGGGCCCGGGGTAACCGGGCTCCCATGGGTGACATTCTGGTCGGCGCCTGCTCGTGGACGGACCGTCAGCTCCTGGCGAGCGGCTGGTACCCGCGCGGGCGCCGGGACGCGGAGGGGCGGCTGCGGCACTACGCCTCGCGGCTGCCCGTCGTCGAAGTGGACGCCGCGTACTACGCGTTGCCGAGCCGGCGCAACAGCGAGCTGTGGGTGGAGCGCACACCGGACGGCTTCCGCTTCGACGTCAAGGCGTTCTCGCTGCTGACCGGCCACCCCACCCGCCCGGAGGCCCTCCCCGCCGACCTGCGGGGTGCCGCACAGGCGCGGCTCGGACGGGGAGAGACGAGCCAGGGGGTGCTGGACGAGGTGTGGGGCAGGTTCGCCGAGGCGGTCGGACCGCTGCGCGAGGCCGGGCGGCTGGGCGCCGTGCTCTTCCAGTTCCCGCCGTGGTTCGCCCCCGGTTCCCGGTCGGAGGCGGCCCTCGAAGCCTGCGCCCGGCGGACCGAGGGCTGGCCCGTCGCGGTGGAGTTCCGGCATCCGGGCTGGTGGGAGGCGCAGCGGGCGGAGACCACCCACGCCCTGCTCCGCACCCTGGGCGCCTCGGCCGTCGGCACCGACATGGCGCAGGGCCTGCCCGGCTCCCTGCCGCCCGTCGCGCCGGTCACCCGGCCCGGCCTCGCCGTCGTCCGGTTCCACGGGCGCAGCCGGACCTGGGGGAGGGGGACCAAGGAGGACCGCTTCCGGTACGACTACGACGTGCGCGAACTCGCCGCCCGGGTGCCCCGCCTCCGGCGCGCGGCACGCCAGTCGCAGGAGCTGCATGTGCTGTTCAACAACTGCTGCGCGGACGCCGCCGTACGCGCGGCCGAGACCATGCGGCGGCTGCTCACCGAGCCGTGTCGCTGATCCCCAGCCGCAGGTGCTCCACGTGGAACACGGCCTGGTCGAGCAGCCCGGCGACATGGTCGTCGTGCAGGGCGTACACCACCGAACGGCCCCGGCGCTCGCCGACCACCAGACCGAGGTTGCGCAGCAGCCGCAACTGGTGCGAGCAGGCCGACTGCTCCATGCCGACCTCCGCCGCCAGCTCGGTGGCGGGCAGCGGGCCCTCGCGCAGCCGGGCGAGGATCAGCAGCCGGGACGGGGTGGACAGGGCCTGGAGGGTGGTGGCGACCTTCGCCACGTTGTCCGCGTCCAGGCGCACCCGCTCGGCGGCGTCCTGCGCGGTGGTGGCGGCTCCGTGACCCATGCGGTCATCTTACGCATCCCCCTGACGGACTCCCCGGAGACACATGAACGGATGAACGAATGAATGAGTCTTCATGTGTTCCTGTATGGTGTGCCGCGTGTCCACCACCCTCGCCCCCGCTCCGCAGGCCGCGCCCACCGCCTCGGCGCCGCCCCGCCGCCGCACCCGCGTCCTCGCCCTGCCCGAGGCCCGCTGGGCGCTCGTCTCCCTCGTCGCGTTCCTCGCCGCCCTGCCCCTCGACCTCGGCGGCGCCCCCGCCTGGACGCACGGCCCGCTCTACGCGATCGCCTACGCCGCCGGCGGCTGGGAGCCCGCGCTCGAAGGGCTGCGGGCGCTGCGGGAGAAGACCCTGGACGTCGACCTGCTGATGATCGTCGCGGCGCTCGGCGCGGCCTCCATCGGGCAGGTGCTCGACGGCGCCCTGCTCATCGTCATCTTCGCCACCTCCGGCGCTCTGGAGGCCCTGGCCACCGCCCGCACCGCCGACTCCGTGCGCGGCCTGCTCGACCTCGCGCCGACCACCGCGACCCGGGTCCGGCACGGCGGCGAGGAGACCGTCGCGACCGCCGACCTCGCCGTCGGCGACCTGGTCCTGGTCCGGCCGGGGGAGCGGATCGGCGCCGACGGCACGGTCGTCGAGGGCGCCGGTGAGGTCGACCAGGCCACCATCACCGGCGAGTCCCTGCCCGTCCTCAAGCGCGCCGGCGACGACGTCTTCGCCGGCACCCTCAACGGCACCGGCGCCCTGCGCGTCCGCGTCGGGCGCGACCCGGCCGACTCGGTCATCGCCCGGATCGTCACCCTCGTCGAGGAGGCGTCCCGCACCAAGGCGCCGACCCAGCTGTTCATCGAGAAGATCGAGCAGCGCTACTCGGTCGGCGTGGTCGTCGCCACCCTCGCGGTCTTCGGCATCCCCTTCGCCTTCGGCGCCGACCTCACGGACGCCCTGCTGCGCGCCATGACCTTCATGATCGTCGCATCGCCGTGCGCGGTCGTCCTCGCGACGATGCCGCCGCTGCTCTCGGCCATCGCCAACGCCGGCCGGCACGGCGTCCTGGTCAAGTCCGCGGTCGCCATGGAACGCCTCGGCGAGATCGACTCCGCGGCCCTCGACAAGACCGGCACCCTCACCGAGGGCACCCCCGAGGTGACCGCGGTGACCCCCTCGGCCGGCGGCGATGCCGACGAGGACGCCCTGCTCGCCCTCGCCGCCGCGGCCGAGCACCCCAGCGAGCACCCGCTGGCCCGCGCGATCGTGGCCGCCGCCCGCGCCCGGGGACTGCCCATCGCGCCCGCGCACGACTTCACGGCGGCTCCCGGTCGCGGCGTGACGGCCGTGGTCGACGGCCGCACGGTGCACGTCGGCCGCGCCGATCCCACCGAGGGCGCTGCGGGCGCCGAGACCACCGTCCGCGTCACCCGCGACGGCACCCTCCTGGGCACCCTCGCCCTCACCGACCGCCTCCGCGCCGACGCCGCCCGGGCCACCACCCGGCTCACCGCCCTCACCGGTACCGCCCCCACCCTGCTCACCGGCGACCACGCGGCCGCCGCCGCCCGGGTGGCCGACGCGACCGGCATCACCGACGTCCGCGCCGGACTCCTGCCCGAGGACAAGGTCGAGGCCGTAAGGGAGAGGGAGCGGGCCGGCCGCAAGGTGCTCTTCGTCGGCGACGGCGTCAACGACGCCCCCGCGCTGGCCGCCGCGCACGCCGGGATCGCCATGGGCCGGGCCGGCTCCGACCTCGCCCTGGAGACCGCCGACGCGGTCGTCGTGCGCGACGAGCTGACGGCCGTACCCGCCGTCGTACGGCTCTCCCGGCGCGCCCGTCGGCTGGTCGTCCAGAACCTGGCCGTCGCCGGGGTCTGCATCACCGTCCTCGTCCTGTGGGACCTGATCGGCCACCTCCCGCTGCCGCTCGGTGTCGCGGGCCACGAGGGCTCGACCGTGCTGGTCGGCCTGAACGGCCTGCGGCTGCTGCGCGAGTCGGCATGGCGCCCGGAGTGATCCGCGGGACCCCAGCACGGGGCACGTCCATGTCGGATTCCCGCCAGCCCCGGCCCGTCCGGTGGACCATCCTGGACGCATGCAGACGGGAATGCACACCGACACCGAGCGCTGCGTGCGCGCCGTCCGGTCGAAGGACGCGCGGTTCGACGGCTGGTTCTTCACGGCCGTCCTGACGACCCGCATCTACTGCCGGCCCAGCTGTCCGGTGGTGCCGCCCAAGCCCGGGAACATGACCTTCTACCCGAGCGCGGCGGCCTGCCAGCAGGCCGGGTTCCGGGCGTGCAAGCGCTGCCGCCCGGACACCAGCCCCGGCTCGCCCGAGTGGAACCAGCGCGCCGACCTCACGGCCCGCGCCATGCGCCTGATCGCCGACGGCGTCGTGGACCGCGAGGGCGTGCCCGGCCTCGCCGCCCGCCTCGGCTACAGCACCCGCCAGGTCGAACGCCAGCTCCTCGCCGAACTGGGCGCGGGCCCCCTCGCGCTCGCCCGGGCCCAGCGCGCCCAGACCGCACGGCTGCTGATCGAGACCACCGCTCTGCCCATGGCGGACATCGCCTTCGCGGCCGGCTTCTCCTCCATCCGCGCCTTCAACGACACGGTCCGCGAGGTCTACGCCCTCTCCCCGAGCGAACTGCGCACCCGCGCCCCCAAGAGCCGCCCCGCCCGCACCGCCCCCGGCGCCCTGTCCCTGCGCCTCCCCTTCCGCACACCGCTCAACCCCGACAACCTCTTCGGCCACCTCGCCGCCACCGCCGTACCCGGCGTGGAGGAGTGGCGGGAGGGCGCGTACCGGCGCACCCTGCGCCTCCCGTACGGCCACGGCATCGTGGCCCTCACACCGAACCCCGACCACATCGCCTGCCGCCTCACCCTCAGCGACCTGCGCGACCTGACCGTCGCCATCAGCCGCTGCCGGCGCCTGCTCGACCTGGACGCCGACCCGACGGCGATCGACGACCAGCTGCGCGCCGACCCGCTGCTCGCGCCGCTCGTCGACAAGGCTCCCGGCCGGCGGGTGCCCCGCACGGTGGACGAGGCGGAGTTCGCCGTACGGGCCGTGCTCGGCCAGCAGGTCTCCACCGCCGCCGCCCGCACCCACGCCGCCCGCCTGGTCACCGCGCACGGCGATCCGGTGGACGACCCCGAGGGCGGCCTGACCCACCTCTTCCCGTCCACCGAGGCGCTCGCGGCGGTGGACCCTGAGACGCTGGCGATGCCCAGGACCCGCCGCACCACCTTCACCACCCTGGTCGGCCGCCTGGCCGACGGCTCGGTCAACCTGGGCGTCGAGAGCGACTGGGCCGAGACCCGCGCCCGGCTCCTCGACCTGCCCGGCTTCGGGCCCTGGACCGCCGACGTCATCGCCATGCGCGCCCTCGGCGACCCCGACGCGTTCCTCCCCACCGACCTCGGCATCCGCCGCGCCGCCGGCGAACTGGGCCTGCCCTCCACCCCGGCCGCGCTCACCGCCCGCGCGGCGGCCTGGCGGCCCTGGCGGGCGTACGCCGTCCAGTACCTGTGGGCGACCGACGACCACCCCATCAACTTCCTGCCCGTATGAGCCCGTCCGAGGAGCCGGAGCGAAACCCGTGAAACAGCACACCGTGATCGACAGCCCCTACGGCGCACTCACCCTCGTCGCCGAGGACGGCGGCCTGTGCGGCCTCTACATGACCGACCAGCGCCACCGCCCGCCGGAGGAGACCTTCGGCGAGCGCGACGGACGCCCCTTCGCCGAGACCGAGGAGCAACTGGAGGCCTACTTCACCGGCGAACTGAAGGACTTCACCCTCGGCCTGCGGCTGAACGGCACCCCGTTCCAGCGCACCGTCTGGGCCCAGCTCCAGAAGATCCCGTACGGCGAGACCCGCACCTACGGCGAACTCGCCGCGGCTCTCGGCAATCCGGCCGCCTCCCGCGCGGTGGGCCTCGCCAACGGCCGCAACCCGGTCGGCATCATCGTCCCCTGCCACCGCGTCGTCGGCGCGAGCGGCGACCTCACCGGCTACGGCGGCGGCCTGGAGCGCAAGCGGCGGCTGCTGGACTTCGAACGGGGAGCGGCGGGACCGGAGCCGTTGTTCTAGGCACCTGCCCCCGGCGGAAAAGCGTTGCCCGCGCGCCGGGGGCCCGTTACGCTCACCGGACTTCGAAGACCACGCTCTCCCGAACGATGCCGCAGACGGGGAGCAGGCCCGCGCAAGCAGCCCGGGGCCACGGAGGGGCGGCGCCACTGTTCCGGCATGCCCTCCAAAGGACCGCACCCATGCATTCCACGCAGCCCCCGCACATCGGCCTCGGCCTTCCCGTCGACGACCCCGCCCTGCTGCCGAGCTGGGCACGGCGCGCCGACGCGCTCCCCTTCAGCACGCTCGGCCTGCTCGACCGGCTCGTCTACGACAACCCCGAACCCCTGATCACCCTCGCCACCCTGGCGGGCGCCACCTCCCGCATCCGCCTGCAGACCGAGGTGTTGATCGCCCCCGTCCACAACACCGCCCTGCTCGCCAAGCAGACCGCGACCCTCGACCGTCTGTCGGGCGGTCGCTTCACGCTCGGCATCGGGGTCGGCGGGCGGGCCGACGACTGCCTCGCCGCCGGCATCGACCTCCACCGCCGGGGCCGCCGCCTCGACGAGCAGTTGACCCGCCTGCGCCGCACCTGGGCCGGCGAGCCCTACGCGCAGGACGTCGCCCCCATCGGGCCCCGCCCCGCCACGCCCGGCGGACCGCGGGTGCTGTTCGGCGGCTTCGCCCCGGCAGCCCTGGAACGGGTCGGCCGCTTCGGCGACGGCTTCCTCGGCGCGGCCCTGCCCGCCGCGCACATGTCCGGTCTGTTCCGCCAGGTCGAGGCGGTCTGGCAGAAGTACGACCGCCCGGGCCGACCGCACCTGGTCGCCCAGGCGAGCGTCGCCCTCGGCCCCGACCCCACCGTGGAGGGGGCCCGGCGGGCACTCGGCGACTACTACGCCTTCACCGGACGCGCCGAATACATGACCCGGGGCCTGCTCACCGGCGCAGGGGAGATCCGAGCCGCGGTCGACGCCTTCGGGGACATCGGCGCCGACGAGGTGGTGCTCTACTGCTGGTCCTCCGACCTCGACCAGGTCGACCGCCTCGCCGACGCCGTGTTCTGACCGTCCTCGCGGCCGTCGCGGCTCAGCCCAGCCCGCGCAGCAGCGCGGGCAGGGCGGTGCCGATCGGCTCCCGCACCACCTCGTCGGCCAGGTCGTCGTAGGGCGTCGGCTCGGCGTTGACCACGACCAGCCGGGCCCCGTGCTCGACGGCGACGCCGGCCAGTCCGGCGGCGGGCTCCACCTGGAGACTGGTGCCGACGGCGACGAACACCTGGCACGCCTTGCTGATGGCGACCGCCTCGCCCAGCACCACCGGGTCGAGGCGCTCGCCGAACATCACGGTCGCCGACTTCAGAATGCCGCCGCACTCCAGGCACGGCGGGTCGTCCTCCCCGGCCTCGATCCGGGCGAGGGCGTCCGCCATCGGCCCCCGGGCCCCGCAGCCGGTGCACACGTAGGCGCGCGCGGTGCCGTGCAGTTCGAGGACCTTGCGGGCGGAGACCCCGGCGAGCTGGTGCAGACCGTCCACGTTCTGCGTGATCACGCGGACCGGCACCCCGCGCCGCTCCAGCTCGGCCACCGCGCGGTGCGCCACGTTCGGCTGGGCGTGCAGCGCCGCGCTGTCGCGCCGCATCAGCCACGAGCGCCGCCTGATCTCCGGATCACCCATGTAGTACTCGTACGTGACGAGCTTCTCGGCCTCCGGATCGCGCCGCCACAGCCCGTTCGGACCGCGGTAGTCGGGGATGCCGGAGTCGGTGGAGACGCCGGCACCGCTGAGGACGGCGACGAGAGGCTTGCCGGTCATGCGGTCGAGGGTAGGACGGCGGGGTGCGGTCGGCGAACGGTTATCGGTACGGGACGGTTATCAGTACGGACGGCTATCGGTGCCGACGGCTGCCGGTGGGGGCGGTCATCGGTCGACCCGCACGCCGTCGACCAGCTCGGCCGGGCCGGAGCCGTCCGCCAGTACGTCCAGCGCGGCCAGCACCCGGCCGTACAGGGAACCGAGCAGGTGGTCGCCGAGTTCCCCGCGCGGCACCAGCCGCCAGGACAGTAGTTCCTCCTCCTGGAGCCGGATCGCCTTGAGGTCGTCCTCCGACAGGACACCGCCGTCGTACAGGTACGCCACGATCGGCGGCCTGCCCGCCCCGTTCGACCAGTCCACCGCGAGCAGCCGGCCGATGGGCACGTCGAGTCCGATCTCCTCCAGGCTCTCCCGCCGCGCGCCCTGCCGCGGTGTCTCCCCGGCGTCGGACTCGATGGTCCCGCCCGGCAGCGTCCATCCCTCGCGGTAGTTGGGCTCGACGAGCAGCACCCGCCCCCCGGCGTCCCGGAAGACCGCGGCGGCACCGGCGAGGACACGGGGCAGACCGGCGATGTAGGTGGCGTAGTCAGCAGTGGTCATCCCGAAAGCGTAGCGAGCCCGCGCCCGGGCCCGGGGGACTCGCGGGGCGGGCGCGCGGCCGGTTCCACGGTGTGGGCAGGGCATGACGGCACGGGCGTCCTCCGGTTAGGGTCGCAGCGGCGCGACTGCCTTGACGTGCGCAAGGCTCGGAGAGCAAGGGGAGAGCAAGGTGGCTGACGCTGCTGTGGACGGGACCCGTCGGGTACTCGTCGCCGCGGACAAGTTCAAGGGCTCGCTGACGGCCGTCGAGGTCGCCGAGCGCGTCACGGCAGGACTGCGCCGCGTCGTGCCGGACGTCCTGGTCGAGGCGCTGCCCGTCGCCGACGGCGGCGACGGCACGGTGGCCGCCGCGGTCGCGGCCGGGTTCGAGCGCCGGGAGGTACGGGTCGCCGGTCCCCTCGGCGACGAGGTGACGGCGGCGTACGCGCTGCGCGAGGACACCGCTGTGGTGGAGATGGCGGAGGCCAGCGGCCTCCAGCGGCTCCCGGACGGTGTCCTCGCACCGCTGACGTCGTCCACGTACGGCTCGGGCGAGCTGCTGCGGGCCGCGCTGGACGCGGGGGCGCGGACCGTCGTGTTCGGGGTCGGCGGCAGCGCCACCACGGACGGCGGCGCCGGGATGCTGGCCGCGCTGGGCGCGCGGTTCCTGGACGAGGACGGCGAGCCCGTCGCGCCGGGCGGGGGCGGGCTCGCGGGACTGGCCTCGGCCGACCTGTCCGGTCTCGACCCGCGGCTGTCCGACGTGGAGCTGGTGCTCGCCAGCGACGTCGACAACCCGCTGACCGGTCCGAAGGGCGCCCCGGCGGTCTACGGCCCGCAGAAGGGTGCCTCGCCGGACGACGTGACCGCCCTGGACGCGGCCCTCGCGCACTTCGCGAAGGTGCTGGAGCAGACGGAGGGCGTGGGCGCGCGGGCCGCCGAGTACGCCGCGTCGCCGGGCGCGGGGGCGGCGGGCGGCATCGGGTTCGGGGCGATGCTGCTGGGGGCGCGGTTCCGGCCCGGCATCGAGGTGATGCTGGACGTGCTGGGCTTCGCGCCGGCGCTGGACCGGGCGGACCTGGTGATCACCGGGGAGGGCTCGCTGGACGAGCAGACCCTGCACGGGAAGGCACCGGCGGGCGTCGCGGCGGCGGCACGGGCCGCGGGCAAGGAGGTCGTCGCGGTGTGCGGGCGCCTCGCGCTGCCGGCGGAGGAGCTGGGGCGGGCCGGGATCCGGCGGGCGTACCCGCTGACGGACGTCGAGCCGGACGTCGCGAAGTGCATCGCGGACGCGGGGCCCATCCTGGAGCGGGTGGCGGAGAGCATCGCGCGGGACTTCCTGGCGTAGGGGAGTCCCCCCCGGGGGTGAAACCTCACCTCTGTCCCCACCGAGCCGGGTGGGCATAGGCCCGGGTCCCTGGGGGGCGGAGCCCCTCAGGGACGCCGACACCGACGCTGGGCACGCACACAACGGAAGGGCCCCGAACCCGACCCGGGTCCGGGGCCCACCGACATTCACACGTCACGGAAGCTGCGCGGCCCGCGCCTCCCGCCGGTTGTCACGGAAGTTGTTCACCCGGCGAGCGGTGGCGAACAGGGGGATCACCGCCCCCATCACCAACTGCAACGCACACCCCGTCTGCAGCAGCAGCTGCCCGCTCGGCGCGTCGAAGGCCCAGCCGGCCAGCAGCCCCATGGACAGGACGATCCACGACAGCATCGCCACCGCGAGGCGCCCCCGCGGCTTCGGGTACTCGACCCGGCTCACCATCAGCCACGCCGTGCCGAGGATCGCCAGCAGCGTCGCCACGAAGGGCAGCTCGAGCAGCACGATCGACACCACCGTCAGTGCGCCGAACGGCGACGGCATGCCCTGGAACGTGCCGTCCTTGACCGTGACGCAGGAGAACCGCGCAAGCCGCAGCACCACCGCCAGCAGCACCACGATCGCCCCCACCGCCGCCACCCGCTGGTAGGCGTCGTCCGCGACCATGCCGTAGACGAGGACGAAGTACGCCGGCGCGAGGCCGAAGCTGATCAGGTCGGAGAGGTTGTCCAGCTCCGCGCCCATGGGCGACGACCGGAGCTTGCGGGCGACCAGGCCGTCGAACAGGTCGAAGATCGCCGCGCACAGCATCAGGATGACCGCGGTGGCCGCGCTGTGCCGGGCCATGCCCGACTCGTCGCTGCCCATGAGGTGGGGGATGAGGATGCCGGTGGTGGTGAAGTACACCGCCATGAAGCCGCATGTGGCGTTGCCGAGCGTGAGCGTGTCGGCTATCGACAGGCGGAGCGAGAGCGGCATCTCCTCCTCGTCGTCCACCTCGTCGGCCTCCGGCACCCATCCGGCCTGGGTCTGTGGATCAATCACGGTCAATTCGAGTCACCCCAGCCACCGTCTTCTGACCCACCTCGACCGCGACCTCGACGCCCTCCGGCAGGTACAGGTCCACGCGGGAGCCGAAGCGGATCAGACCGACCCGCTCGCCCTGCTCGACCTTGGTGCCCTGCGGCACGTACGGGACGATACGGCGGGCCACCGCGCCGGCGATCTGGATCATCTCGATGTCGCCGAGCTCGGTGTCGAAGTGCCACACGACGCGCTCGTTGTTCTCGCTCTCCTTGTTGAAAGCGGGAACGAAGCCGCCCGGCACGTGCTCGACCGACGTCACCGTGCCCGACAGCGGGGCGCGGTTGACGTGGACGTTGAGCGGGCTCATGAAGATCGCGACGCGGGTACGGCCGTCCTTCCACGGCATGATGCTCTGCACCACACCGTCGGCGGGCGAGATGACCCGGCCCTGGGTGATCTCGCGCTCGGGGTCGCGGAAGAACCACAGCATCCCCGCCGCGAGCGCGGTGGCGGGGACGGCGACGGCCTTGGCGGCGCCGGAACGGCGAGCGCGCAGGAGGCTGACGGCTGCGGTGGCGACGGTCGGCAGAAGCCACGGCGAGGCTCCGCGCGCGAGGCGTACGCCGGCGAGGCTGTCGCGAGGTGCAGAGGTTTGGCTGTGGGGCATGGATGACCTTCGTAGCGGATGATGCCGCGCTATGACGGGGGACGGCGGCTTTCCGGCGATCGTAGCGGCTCCGCGCCGCAACTGGGTAAGCCAGGAAGCCGAGTCGGCGGCCGAACACTGCCTACGGGGTGTGACCTTCTTCTCCAAGAAAACACCCCGTATCCGGACATCTAACCCTGGAATCGATACTCTTCGAGCAGTCGGCGGCCGATGATCATTTTCTGGATCTCGGCGGTGCCTTCACCGATGAGCAGCATCGGCGCCTCGCGGTAGAGGCGCTCGATCTCGTACTCCTTGGAGAAGCCGTACCCGCCGTGGATCCGGAAGGCGTCCTCCACGACCTCCTTGCAGTACTCGGAGGCGAGGTACTTGGCCATCCCCGCTTCCAGGTCGTTTCGTTCGCCCGAATCCTTTTTGCGTGCAGCGTTCACCATCATCGCATGCGCCGCCTCCACCTTGGTAGCCATCTCCGCGAGCTTGAACTGGATGGCCTGATGCTGGGCGATCTGCTTGCCGAAAGTGTGACGCTGCTGGGCGTACCGGACACCCAGCTCGAAGGCACGCTGAGCGACGCCGCAGCCACGGGCCGCCACGTTGACGCGGCCGACCTCGACGCCGTCCATCATTTGGTAAAAACCTCGGCCGGTGACGCCGCCGAGCACCCGATTGGCCGGAATGCGCAGGCCGTCCATGATGAGCTCGGTGGTGTCGACGCCTTTGTAGCCCATCTTGTCGATCTTGCCGGGGATGGTCAGGCCCGGGCGGACCTCGCCGAAACCGGGCTCCTTCTCCACCAGGAAGGTCGTCATCGACTTGTGGGGGGCGGTTCCCTCGGGGTGACCCTCGTCACTCCGGACCAGGACGGCCACCAGCGACGACGTCCCGCCGTTCGTCAGCCACATCTTCTGGCCGTTCAGGACGTACTCCTCGCCGTCCCGCACCGCCTTCGAGGAGATCGCCGAGACGTCGGAGCCCAGCGCCGGCTCGGACATCGAGAAGGCGCCCCGGATGTCGCCCGCTGCCATGCGCGGCAGGAAGTGGTCCTTCTGCTCCTGGGTGCCGTGCTGCTTGAGCATGTACGCCACGATGAAGTGCGTGTTGATGATGCCCGACACCGACATCCAGCCGCGGGCGATCTCCTCCACGCACAGGGCGTAGGTCAGGAGCGACTCGCCCAGGCCTCCGTACTCCTCGGGAATCATCAGCCCGAACAGGCCGATTTCCTTCAGCCCGTCGACGATGTCCTGCGGGTACTCGTCCCGGTGCTCCAGCTCGGTGGCGACCGGGAGGATCTCCTTGTCCACGAAGCCCCGGACGGTGGAGAGGATCTCCCGCTGGACGTCCGTGAGGCCGTGGGTCTGGGCGAGGCGGCTCATCTCTACTTCCCCTGTTCCTTCAGCTCGGGGCGGCCCGGCTGCTCGCCGCCGCGCTCCTTGATGTACGTCTCGGTCGGCACCATCACCTTGCGGCGGAAGACGCAGACCAGCGTGCCGTCCTGCTTGTAGCCCTTGGTCTCGACGTGGACGATGCCCCGGTCGTTCTTCGACTTCGAGGGCCACTTGTCGAGCACGGTGGTCTGGCCGTAGACCGTGTCGCCGTGGAAGGTGGGCGCCACGTGCTTGAGCGACTCGATCTCCAGGTTGGCGATCGCCTTGCCGGAGACGTCCGGGACGGACATGCCGAGCAGGAGCGAGTAGATGTAGTTGCCCACCACCACGTTCTTGCCGAAGTCCGTCGTCTGTTCGGCGTAGTTGGTGTCCATGTGGAGCGGGTGGTGGTTCATGGTGAGCAGACAGAACAGGTGGTCGTCGTACTCCGTGACCGTCTTCCCGGGCCAGTGCTTGTACGTCGCCCCGACCTCGAACTCCTCGTAGGTGCGTCCGAACTGCATGGCCCTCAGCCCTCCGGGATCTCGAACTTGCTGGTGCGCCGCATGCCGGCGGCACGCCCCTTGCCGGAGACGACCAGGGCCATCTTGCGGCTGGCCTCGTCGATCATCTCGTCGCCGAGCATCGCCGAGCCCTTCTTGCCGCCCGCCTCGGACGTGTAGTAGTCGTACGCGTCCAGGATCAGCTCGGCGTGGTCGTAGTCCTCCTGGGAGGGCGAGAAGATCTCGTTGGACGCCTCGACCTGGCCCGGGTGCAGGACCCACTTGCCGTCGAAGCCGAGGGCGGCGGCGCGCCGTGCGACCTCGCGGTAGCCGTCCACGTTGCGGATCTGCAGGTAGGGGCCGTCGATCGCCTGGAGGTTGTTGGCGCGGGCGGCCATAAGGATCTTCATCAGGATGTAGTGGTAGGCGTCCGCCGGGTAGCCGGGCGGCTGCTCGCCCACGACCAGGGACTTCATGTTGATGGACGCCATGAAGTCGGCCGGGCCGAAGATGATGGTCTCCACGCGCGGGCTCGCCTGGGCGATCTCGTTGACGTTGTTCAGACCCTGCGCGTTCTCGATCTGCGCCTCGATGCCGATCCGGCCGACCTCGAAGCCCATCGTCTTCTCGATCTGGGTGAGGAGGAGGTCGAGGGCGACGACCTGCTGGGCGTCCTGGACCTTCGGGAGCATGATGCAGTCCAGGTTCGGGCCCGCGCCCTCCACCACCGTCACGACGTCCCGGTACGTCCACTCGGTCGTCCAGTCGTTGACGCGCACGACGCGGGTCTTGCCGGTCCAGTCGCCCTCGTTGAGGAACTTGACGATCGTGTGCCGTGCCTCGGGCTTGGCGAGCGGCGCGCAGGCGTCCTCCAGGTCCAGGAAGACCTGGTCGGCGGGGAGGCCCTGGGCCTTCTCCAGGAAGCGCGGGTTCGAGCCGGGCACCGCCAGGCAGGAACGCCGGGGGCGAAGGCGGTTGACCGTGGTCATGCGGGGACCTCCAGGGGGTCGAGCTTGTTCGCGTTCCGGATCTCGTCGACGATCCGGCCGATGATGCCGGTGATGTCGAAGTCCTTCGGGGTGAAGACCGCGGCCACTCCCGCGGCCCGCAGTTCCTCGGCGTCACCGTTCGGGATGATGCCACCGGCGATCACCGGGATGTCTGTGGCACCGGCCACACGGAGCCGTTCGAGCACGTCCGGCACCAGCTGGGCGTGCGAGCCGGACAGGATGGACAGGCCCACCGCGTGCACGTCCTCCGCCAGGGCGGCGTCCACGATCTGCTCCGGGGTGAGCCTGATGCCCTGGTAGACCACCTCGAACCCGGCGTCGCGGGCGCGCACGGCGATCTGCTCGGCGCCGTTGGAGTGGCCGTCCAGGCCGGGCTTGCCGACCAGGAAGCGGAGCTTGCCGACGCCCATCTCCTTGGCCGTCAGCTCCACCTTGCGGCGCACCTGGGACAGGGCCGAGCCCTCCTCCGCGGTGACCGCGACCGGCGCCGAGGACACGCCGGTGGGCGCCCGGAACTCGCCGAAGACCTCGCGCAGCGCCCCCGCCCACTCGCCGGTCGTGGCGCCGGCCCGGGCGCACTCCAGGGTGGCTTCCATGAGGTTGGCGGTGCCGCGCGCGGCCTCCTTCAGCTTCTCCAGGGCCTTGCAAGGGCGCGGGTGGTTGAAGGGCGGCTGGTAGCGGGTGTCGCGCCAGTGCTGCAGCGAGGCGATGACACGGGCCTCCACCGCCGGGTCGACCGTCTGGATCGCGGTGTCCAGGTCGGCGGTCAGCGGGTTGGGCTCGGTGCCCTCGAAGGCGTTGACACCGATGATCTTCTCTTCGCCGGACTCGATCCGGGCCCGGCGTTCGGCGTGCGAGGCGACCAGTTGCGACTTGAGGTAGCCGGACTCGACGGCGGCCAACGCACCGCCCATCTCCTCGATGCGCCCGATCTCCGCGAAGGCCGCCTCGACCAGCTCCTCGACCTTGGCCTCGATCACCTTCGAACCCTCGAAGATGTCCTCGTACTCCAGCAGGTCGCTCTCGTGCGCCAGCACCTGCTGGATGCGCAGCGACCACTGCTGGTCCCAGGGGCGCGGCAGGCCGAGCGCCTCGTTCCAGGCCGGCAACTGCACGGCACGCGCGCGGGCGTCCTTGGAGAGGGTCACGGCGAGCATCTCCAGCACGATCCGCTGGACGTTGTTCTCCGGCTGCGCCTCGGTCAGGCCCAGGGAGTTGACCTGGACGCCATAGCGGAAGCGGCGGTGCTTGGGGTTCTCGATGCCGTAGCGCTCGCGGGTGACGCGGTCCCAGATGCGGCCGAAGGCGCGCATCTTGCACATCTCCTCGACGAAGCGGACGCCCGCGTTGACGAAGAAGGAGATGCGGCCGACCACGTCGCCCATGCGCTCCTGCGGCACCTGACCGCTGTCCCGCACCGCGTCGAGGACGGCGATCGCGGTGGACATCGCGTACGCGATCTCCTGCACCGGCGTGGCGCCCGCCTCCTGCAGGTGGTAGCTGCAGATGTTGATCGGGTTCCACTTGGGCAGGTGGGAGACCGTGTACGCGATCATGTCCGTCGTCAGGCGGAGCGACGGTCCCGGCGGGAAGACGTGCGTGCCCCGGGACAGGTACTCCTTGACGATGTCGTTCTGGGTCGTGCCCTGGAGCCTGGTGATGTCCGCGCCCTGCTCCTCCGCGACGACCTGGTAGAGCGCCAGCAGCCACATGGCCGTGGCGTTGATGGTCATCGAGGTGTTCATCTGCTCCAGGGGGATGTCCTGGAACAGCCGGCGCATGTCACCGAGGTGCGCGACCGGCACGCCGACCCGGCCGACCTCGCCGCGGGCGAGGACGTGGTCGGAGTCGTACCCGGTCTGGGTCGGCAGGTCGAAGGCGACCGACAGACCCGTCTGGCCCTTGGCGAGGTTGCGCCGGTACAGCTCGTTGGACGCCTCGGCCGTGGAGTGACCGGCGTAGGTGCGCATGAGCCACGGCCGGTCCTTCTGACGCTCACTCATCCGGCGCTCCTCAGACGTTCCGGAAGCGGTTGATGGCGTCGAGGTGCTGCGCGCGCTTGTCCTGGTCGCGCACGCCCAGGCCCTCCTCGGGCGCCAGGCACAGCACGCCGACCTTGCCCTGGTGGAGGTTGCGGTGGACGTCGTAGGCGGCCTGGCCGGTGTCCTGGAGGGAGTACACCTTGGAGAGCGTCGGGTGGATCTTGCCCTTGGCGATGAGGCGGTTGGCCTCCCAGGCCTCGCGGTAGTTGGCGAAGTGGGAGCCGATGATGCGCTTCAGGGACATCCACAGGTAGCGGTTGTCGTACTCGTGCATGTAGCCCGAGGTCGAGGCGCAGGTGGTGATGGTGCCGCCCTTGCGGGTGACGAAGACGGAGGCGCCGAAGGTCTCCCGGCCGGGGTGCTCGAAGACGATGTCGATGTCCTCGCCGCCGGTGAGTTCGCGGATGCGCTTGCCGAAGCGCTTCCACTCCTTCGGGTCCTGGGTGTTCTCGTCCTTCCAGAACCTGTAGCCCTCGGCGCTGCGGTCGATGATCGCGTCGGCGCCCATCGCCCTGCAGATGTCGGCCTTCTGCTCGCTGGAGACGACACAGATCGGGTTGGCGCCGCCGGCGAGGGCGAACTGGGTGGCGTAGGAGCCGAGTCCGCCGCTGGCGCCCCAGATGAGCACGTTGTCGCCCTGCTTCATGCCGGCGCCGTTGCGGGAGACGAGCTGCCGGTAGGCGGTGGAGTTGACCAGGCCGGGAGCGGCTGCCTCCTCCCAGCTGAGGTGACCGGGCTTCGGCATCAGCTGGTTGGACTTGACCAGCGCGATCTCGGCGAGGCCGCCGAAGTTGGTCTCGAAGCCCCAGATGCGCTGCTCGGGGTCGAGCATCGTGTCGTTGTGGCCGTCGGACGACTCCAGCTCGACGGAGAGGCAGTGCGCGACGACCTCGTCGCCCGGCTGCCAGGCGTTGACGCCCGGGCCGGTGCGCAGGACGACGCCGGCCAGGTCGGAGCCGATGACGTGGTACGGCAGGTCGTGGCGCCTGGCCAGCTCGCTGACCCTGCCGTAGCGCTCCAGGAACCCGAAGGTGGACAGCGGCTCGAAGATCGAGGTCCACACCGAGTTGTAGTTGACCGAGGAGGCCATGACGGCCACCAGGGCCTCGCCGGGGCCCAGCTCGGGCACCGGCACGTCGTCCAGGTGGATCGACTTGCGGGGGTCCTTGTCGCGGGTCTCCAGTCCCGCGAACATCTCCGTCTCGTCCTTGTGCACGGTGATCGCGCGGTACGACTCGGGGAGCGGCAGTGCGGCGATGTCGGCCGGCGTGGAGTCGGGCGACTGGATCGCGTCCAGGATGTCCTTCACGGTCACGGTGTTGCCTCCGGCGGTGAGCGCCCTGAGGGAGGGGCGCTGAGGGTTGCGTCGGTGGTGCTGAGGTGAGGGTGTGTGCCTGTGACGCAGGCGTTCGGACGCGCAGGGGATGAGGTGCGGGGACAGCCCGAACACCTTCAACGTATGACACCGCGTGTCACCCCGCAAGGCACTGAGTGCCAGAAACTGTTCTCAGATGAATTCTTTACGCGACAGATGAGCGATGATCGATCGAATCATCTCGCGCCGGAGGTGAAAAAGGGGCGTCGACATGCAAAAACGGCCACCCGGTGGGTGGCCGTCGTCACAGTGCGGAAAGGGCGGTCAGCGCTCCTTGAGGGCCTGCTCGATGGTGCGCATGACCTCGTGCAGCGGCGCGTCGGTGCGCGCCACCGTCACGAGCACCTCGCCCCGCACGGAGGCGGAGGAGGCGGCCGGCCGGCCGGTGGAGGCCGTGGTGCGTCCCGCCCCGATGCCCGTGCCGAAGGTCTTCCGCACGATCGCGAAGGCGTGGTCCAGCTCCGCCTCCACGTCACCCTGCCCGTCGGCCCGCAGCCAGCGCCGCAGCACGTGGTTGTGCGCGGTGACCACGGCGGACGCCGCGACCTCCGCGAGCAGCGGGTCGTCGTTGGCGTCGTCGTCGTGCGCGTGCTCGTCGAAGTGGCCCAGCAGGTAGCGGGTGAACAGACGCTCGTAACGGGCCACCGACGCGATCTCCGCCTCGCGCAGGGTGGGCACCTCACGCGTCAGCTTGTAGCGGGCGACCGAGATCTCCGGCCGGGCCGCGTACATCTTCATGACTTCCTTGATGCCGCGGCACACCGTGTCGAGCGGATGCTCGTGCGCGGGCGCCGCGTTGAGCACCGCCTCGGCGCGCACCAGGGTGTCGTCGTGGTCCGGGAAGATCGCCTCTTCCTTGGAGCGGAAGTGGCGGAAGAAGGTGCGGCGGGCGACCCCGGCCTGCGCCGCGATCTCGTCGACGGTGGTCGCCTCGTACCCCTTGGTCGCGAACAGCTCCATCGCCGCGGCCGCCAGCTCCCGGCGCATTTTGAGCCGCTGGGCGGCGGCTCGGCTGCCGGCCGCGCTCTCCGGCGCGTCGGACGTGGCTGAGGTACGTGAGGACTTGGCGGGCTGGGACATGACCCGAACGTACTGCATGCGGGCGCAATCATGCGCGTGACCGGGGCTTCCCCCGCCCGCGCGGGGCGGGGGAGACCCGGCCGGACCCAGCAGCCCGCCCCAGTCCTCCTCGGGCCGGAACCAGTCGTCCGGCCGCTCAGCGGCGGGCATGCTCGCGGAAACCGCGTCCCGTCTTGCGGCCGAGGCAGCCCGCGGCCACCAGGTGCTCGAGAAGCGGTGCGGGGGCCAGCCCCGGGTCGCGGAACTCCTGGTGCAGCACCTTCTCGATGGCCAGCGACACGTCGAGTCCGACCACGTCGAGCAGCTCGAACGGGCCCATCGGGTAGCCGCCGCCCAGCTTCATCGCCGCGTCGATGTCGTCGAGCGTCGCGTAGTGCTCCTGCACCATCTTGACGGCGTTGTTCAGGTACGGGAACAGCAGCGCGTTCACGATGAACCCGGCCCGGTCGCCGCAGTCCACGGCGTGCTTGCGCACCTTGGCGCAGACCTCGTGGACGGTGGCGTGCACGTCGTCGGCGGTCAGCACGGTGCGGACCACCTCGACCAGCTTCATCGCCGGGGCCGGGTTGAAGAAGTGCATGCCGATCACGTCCTGCGGGCGCGAGGTGGCACGGGCGCAGGCCACGACCGGCAGCGAGGACGTGGTGGTGGCCAGCACCGCGCCGGGCTTGCAGACCTTGTCCAGCGTGCCGAACAGCTGCCGCTTCACCTCCAGGTCCTCGGCGACGGCCTCCACGGCCAGGTCGACGTCGGCGAAGTCGTCGTACGTGCCCGTCGGTGTGATCAGCTCCAGCGTCCGCGCGGCCGCCTCGGCGGTCATACGTCCCTTGTCGACCGACCGGGACAGGGACTTGCCGATCCGGGCCTTGGCCGTCTGCGCCTTCTCCGCGCTGCGGGCGGCCAGCACCACCTCGTAGCCGGCCTTGGCGAACACCTCCGCGATGCCGGACGCCATGGTGCCCGAACCGGCCACGCCCACCGCGCGGACCGGACGCCCGGCGACCGCGGTGCCGCCCTCGCCCGGGGTCAGCGCGTCCGGCACCACGACCGCGCTGCCGGGCGCCTCATAGGTGTAGAAGCCGCGCCCCGCCTTGCGCCCCGTCAGGCCCGCCTCGCTGAGCTGCCTGAGGATCGGCGCGGGGGCGTGCAGACGGTCCCGGGAGGCGGCGTACATGGCCTCCAGGACCGTGCGCGCGGTGTCCACGCCCACCAGGTCGAGCAGCGCCAGCGGTCCCATGGGCAGGCCGCAGCCGAGGCGCATCGCGGCGTCGATGTCCTCGCGGGAGGCGTAGTTCGCCTCGTACATCGCCGCGGCCTGGTTGAGGTAGCCGAACAGCAGCCCGTCCGCGACGAAACCGGGCCGGTCCCCGACCGCGACCGGCTCCTTGCCGAGGTCCAGGGCCAGGTCCGTGACGGCCGTGACGGCGGCGGGCGCGGTCAGCACCGAGGAGACGACCTCGACCAGCCTCATCGCCGGGGCCGGGTTGAAGAAGTGCAGGCCGAGCACGCGCTCCGGGCGGGCCGAGTCCGCGGCCAGCCGCGTGACGGACAGCGCGTTGGTGCCGGTGGCCAGGATGGTCTGCGGGCGCACGATCCCGTCCAGCTCCCGGAAGACCCGCTGCTTGATCTCGTACGACTCCGGGACCACCTCGATCACCAGGTCGGCGTCGGCGGCGGCCCGCAGATCGGTGGAGGTGCGGACGCGGCCCAGGGCTGCGGCGCGCTCCTCCTCGGTCAGCCGCCCGCGCTCGACGGCACGGGCGGTGGAGGACTCCAGCGCGGCGACCGCCTTGACGGCCTGCGCCTCGCTGACGTCGATGCCGACGACCTCGCGGCCGGCCCCGGCCAGGACCTCGGCGATGCCGGTGCCCATCGTGCCGAGGCCGACGACGGCGATCGTCCGGAGCGGGGACAGAGGGGTGTCGGACAGGGGAGTGGCCATCGCGGGACTCCAGGAATGAGGGTGACGACGGGAACACGCCCGCGGATGCGCCGAGGGGGCGCACCGGGTGCGTGGAAGAGGAAGGAAGGGAGTGCGGGTGTCGCCGGGCGACTGGCGCACACGCCCGGTGCCGTCGCGGAGGGCGTGCACACGCCCGGCCGGCGGCCTTGACCGGCCCTGTCCCGGGGCCGGGTCCTGATGCGGTACCCGAGGTACCGGACCGACTGCCCTCCCGGTGGCTGCGTCACCAAACCACCGTGAGGAGTTGCTGCGGGTGGGTGACCCGCTCGTCTGAGGTTAACCCGCGGGTAACGAGCGCGCCAGCCCCCGGTGTTCGTGATGTACGTCCCACACCCCGTGTGACGCCCCTAACCTCGGTGTCATGGACGAAGAGTTGCGGGCGCTCACGGAGCGCTTACGGGCCGAGGCGGTGGCCTCGGGTGTTCCGGAGGCCACGACGGTGTACGACCGGCTCGTGGCGACGAAGGACCACGACGAGCTGGCCGCCGTGCTCACCGAGCCCGGACACCCGCTGTGGGCCCGGGAGCTGGCCGCCTTCCGGCTGGGTGCGGCGGGGGACCGGCGGGCCTTCGAATCGCTCGTGCTCCTGCTCAACCACCGCGACCCGCCGCGCTGCGCCTCGGCCGCCCACGCCCTGGCCCGCCTCGGCGACCCGCGCACCGCCCGCGCGGCCGCGGCCCTCGCCACCAACGAGCTGCGGGTCGCCTACGCCCTGCACCCGGTACGGCTGCTGGCCGAGCTGCGGGCTCCGGAGTCGGTGCCCGCGCTGATCACCACGCTGGAGCGGCGGCTGCGCCCGCACGACCCCTACCGGCGCGTCGCGCTCGCCTGCGTCGAGGGCCTCGGCGCCCTCGGCGACGAGCGCGCGGCCCCCGTCCTGAACGACGCCCTCGCCCACCCGGCGCTGGCCGAGGCGGCGGTGCGGGCGCTGGCGCGCATCCCGGGGCAGCGGTGAGTGGCGGCCGGTGAGGGAGCGGTGACGAGCCGTCAGCCGCCCAGCGCCCGCGCGTAGCGCACCTCGGGCACCGGGACGCCGTCCACCTCGGAGGACTCCTCGGCACCGTCGGGGCGGAAGCCCGCCCGCTCGTAGAAGCGCCGGGCGCGGGTGTTGCCCTTGAGCACCCACAGGAGCATGCGCCCGTGCCCGGCACTCTCGCACCGGCGCACCGACTCCCCGAGCAGGGCCCGCCCGGCGCCCGCGCCGAGCCGTGCGGTGTCGACGTAGAGGGCGTACAACTCGGCGTCCGCGGTGCGCGCCTCGCCGTCCCGGTAGGGACCGTGGCAGGCCCAGCCGACGACCTCGCCGCCCTCGTCCTCGGCGACCAGGTTCACCAGGTCCTCCGGGGCCCGGGCGAACAGGTCGCGACGCCGCTCGGCGTCGGCGGCGGGGTTCATCGCGTCGAGGTGCGGCTGCGGCATCAGGCCCCGGTAGGCGTGCTGCCAGCCCCGGACCCGGATCAGGGACACGCGGTCGCAGTCCGCGAGGACCATCTCCCGCACCCGCACGCGCGCCTGCGGACCGCTCACCGCGCCACGACCGCGAACGCCTCGATCTCCATGAGGAACTCCGGCCGGACCAGCGCGGCCACCTGCACGGCCGAGGCGGCCGGCAGCCGGTCGTCGGGTATGTGCTCGGCGCGGGCCGCGCGGACCGCGCCCATGTGGGCCATGTCCGTGACGAAGAAGGTCAGCTTCACCACGTCGTCGAAGGTCGCACCGGCCGCGGCGAGGCACCGGCGCAGGTTCTCGAAGACCTGGCGGGCCTGGGCCGCGGGGTCGCCCTCGCCGACCACCCTGCCGTCCTCGTCCAGCGCGAGCTGCCCCGAGACGGCCACGAACCGCCCGGTGCCGAGGACGACATGGGTGTACTGCGCGGCGGGCGCGACGCCCTCGGGGGCCGGGATCCTGGTCAGCTCACTCATGCGTCCATCGTGGACCACGGCACTGACAACGTCCCCGACGGGGTGTGGCGGACGGGACGGCTAGCCGCGGAAGCCGAGCAGCCCGTGCAGGGTGGAACCCCGCGAGGAGGTGGAAGCAGCCTTGGACTCCAGCGGCTTCGGGTCCGGCAGCGCCGGGCACACCGCGTCGGCCTCGCCACCGTCGCCGTGCGGCACGGTGCCGTCGGTGAGATAGGCGGCCAGGTGCCCGTCCAGGCAGTCGTTCCCGCTCAGCGTGATGCCGTGGTTCCCGCCGCCCTCCTCGACGACGAGGGCGGAGTCGCGCAGCAGCCGGTGCGCGGTGACGCCGCCCTCGTACGGGGTGGCCGCGTCGCCGGTCGCCTGGAACAGCAGGACCGGGGGCAGTTCGCCGTTGGCGACGTCCACCGGCTCCCGGGACGGTGTGGGCCAGAACGCGCACGGCGCGTTGTACCAGGCGTTGTTCCACACCAGGAAGGGCGCCTTCTCGTACAGGCCCCAGCTGTCGTCGCGCCACTCCTCCCAGTCCCGCGGCCAGCCGGCGTCGCGGCACTGCACCGCGGTGTAGACGCTGTAGCCGTTGTCCCCGGAGGCGTCCGGGGCCCCGAAGTTCTCGTAGGCCTCGACCAGCGGGCCGGTGTCCCCGTCGTTCACGTACGCGGCGAACGCCTCGGCCAGGTAGGGCCAGTAGCCGTTGTAGTACCCGCCCGGCATGTAGGTGTCCTCCAACTCGGAGGCACCGACCTTCCCGCCGGCGGGCCGCTTCGCCAGCGCCGCCCGCATCGCGTACCAGGCGGCCTCGACGCGTTCGGGGTCGGTGCCCAGGCCGTAGGCCCGGTCGTGCTCGGCGATCCAGGCCAGGAACGCGCGGTGGCGGTCGTTGAAGGCGAGGTCCTGGTTGAGGTTGGCCTCGTACCAGACGTCGTCCGGCCCGACGACGGAGTCCAGGACCAGCCGCCGCACCCGTTGCGGGTAGAGCTTGGCGTAGACGGCGCCCAGGTAGGTGCCGTAGGAGTAGCCGAAGTAGTTGAGTTTCTCGGCACCGAGCGCCGCGCGGATCGCGTCCACGTCCCGCGCGGCGTCGACCGTGCCGATGTGGGGCAGGACGTCCGCGTACTTGTCGCCGCAGGCGTCGGCGAAGGACTCGGCCCGCGTCAGGTTGGCCCGCTCGACGTCCGGCGTGGCCGGCACCGAGTCGGGCCGCACCGGGTCGAAGTGGCCCGGCAGGCAGTCCAGCGCGGGGGCGCTCTTTCCCACGCCGCGCGGGTCGAAGCCGATGACGTCGTACTGGGCGGCCACCTCCGCGGGCAGCGACGACGCCACGAACCCGGCGAGCGTCAGCCCGCTGCCGCCGGGGCCGCCGGGATTCACCAGCAGGGGGCCCTGGTAGGTCTTGGCGGTGTGCGGGACGCGCGACAGCGCCAGCGTGATCTGCCTCCCGCGCGGACGCGCGTGGTCCAGCGGCACCTTCAGGGACGCGCACTGGAGCGTCGGATAGTCCTCCGTGGCGCACTTCTTCCAGTGCGGGCCGGCGGCGGTCGTGGCGGGCGCGGGGCGCGTGGGCCGCGGTGCGCTCGCGTCGGCGGGCGCGGCGGGTACGGCGGTGACGGTCCCGGCGGCGATGACGGCGGCGCCGCACAGCACGGCTGCGCGTTGTCTCATGACGTTCTCCCAGGACTCCCAGGACGGAGAGGCTGCGGTCCGCGCGGGTCGCGGTCCTCGCCGGATGGTCCCGGGGAGCGGCTTGGGAAGAACGAGGCCTGTCGATACTTGACCCGATTGGGTCGGAAGATGCCCTCCAATGCTCTTGCTCGGACACTCCGGTGGGCTGGCGGCGCCGGGCGGGAGCGTGTGCTCGAAGGCCGTCAGATGAGGGAGAGCTGTACCGGCTCGGTGGCCGGGGGCTCGGCCGACCGCGAGTGCTCCGGCTCGGCGGTCCTTCGCGGCATCTCCGCGCGCGCGGGACCGATGCCGTACTCGCGCGCGAGATCGTGCACCTGGCGGGTGATCCGGCGCTGGTACCACGTCGGGGCGTAGGCGCCGTCCGCGTAGAGCCGTTCGTAGCGGCGGACCAGGTGCGGGTGGTGCCGGCCCAGCCAGTCCATGAACCACTCGCGGGCGCCCGGGCGCAGGTGCAGCACCAGGGGCGTCACCGAGGTGGCGCCCGCGGCGGCGATGGCGCGCACGGTGGCCCGCAGCTGGGCCGGCTCGTCGCCGAGGAAGGGGATGACCGGGGCCATCAGCACCCCGCAGCCGATGCCGTGCTCGCCGAGGGCCCGGACGACCTCCAGCCGGCGCTCCGGTGCCGGGGTGCCCGGCTCCACGGTGCGCCACAGGTCCGCGTCGGTGAAGCCGACCGAGACCGATATCCCCACGTCCGTCACCCGGGCGGCCCGGGTCAGCAGGTCCATATCGCGCAGGATCAGCGTGCCCTTGGTGAGGATCGAGAAGGGGTTCGCCCGCTCGGTGAGGGCCTCGATGATGCCCGGCATCAGCCGGTAGCGTCCCTCCGCGCGCTGGTAGCAGTCGACGTTGGTGCCCATCGCGACGTGCTCGCCCTGCCAGCGGCGCGAGGCCAGCTGGCGGCGCAGCAGCTCGGGCGCGTTCACCTTGACGACGATCTGGGAGTCGAAGCCGAGCCCCGTGTCGAGGTCCAGATAGCTGTGCGTCTTGCGCGCGAAGCAGTACACGCACGCGTGCGTGCAGCCCCGGTAGGGGTTCACCGTCCACTCGAACGGCATGCGCGAGGCCCCCGGCACCCGGTTCAGGATCGAGCGGGCGCGCACCTCGTGGAAGGTGATGCCGCGGAACTCGGGCGTGTCGAAGGTGCGGGTGACGACGGCGTCCGCACCGAACAGCGCGGTGTCCGCCGCCCGGGCGTGGTCGGAGTCCGTGAGGTTCTCCCAGCGCATTGAGGCCTCCTCGGTAGCACTGCCGACACAATAGAACACTTGTTCCCTTGATCGTGCGGGCCAGTCGTGCGGGGCCGCTTCGCGCCCCCCGATTTGGTGGCCGGGCGGCGGGGTGGTTGGCTTGCCCCGAACCCGAGAACCAGGCCCTGGAGGAACCCGATGGCGCAGGTCGAGGCGACGACGGAGCGGATCGTCGCAGCGGACGCGGAGACGGTGTTCGACACCCTCGCCGACTACAGCGGCACCCGCGAGAAGCTGCTGCCCGAGCACTTCAGCGAGTACGAGGTCCGGGAGGGCGGCGACGGCGAGGGCACCCTCGTGCACTGGAAGCTCCAGGCCACCAGCAAGCGCATCCGTGACTGCCTGCTGGAGGTCACCGAGCCGAGCGACGGCGAGCTGGTCGAGAAGGACCGCAACTCCTCCATGGTCACCACCTGGCGGGTCACCCCGGCGGGCGAGGGCAAGTCCCGGGTCGTCGTGCTCACCACCTGGCAGGGCGCGGGCGGCGTCGGCGGCTTCTTCGAGAAGACCTTCGCCCCCAAGGGCCTCGCCCGGATCTACGACGCGCTGCTCGCCAAGCTCGCCACCGAGGTCGAGAAGTAGCCAAAGAGCAGACACGGAGCGGCTGTTGGCCGCCTCACCGGTTCGAGTGATCTCCGCACGAACCCGCCGTACGTCCGTAACTCGTCGCACTTGTTCGCAGTTGTCGCCTCAGGCGGCAAATGTGAGCAGGTGTGACGAGGGGAGCGGTACGTGGGCGGGATCACTCTGGTGCAGGACCCGGTAAGGGGTCCCGCACAGGACGAACCGGTCGTCGCGGTCCAGCCACCCCCTGGGTCTCCCGTTGCGGAGCCGGACGGGGAGCGCGACGCCGGGCTGAGCCCGCGCCGGGTGCGGCTGGTCTTCGTCGGGCTGATGCTCGCGCTGCTGCTCGCCGCGCTGGAGCAGATGATCGTCGCCACGGCGCTGCCGAAGATCGTCGGTGAGCTGCACGGTCTGGACAAGATGTCCTGGGCGATCACCGCCTACTTGCTCACCTCCACCGTCGGCCTGCCGATCTACGGCAAGCTCGGCGACCTCTTCGGCCGCAAGGGCGTCTTCCAGTTCGCCATCCTGGTCTTCGTCGTCGGCTCCGCGCTCGCCGGACGCGCGCAGACCATGGACCAGCTGATCGCCTTCCGCGCGGTGCAGGGCGTCGGCGCGGGCGGCCTGATGATCGGCGTGCAGGCGATCATCGCGGACATCGTGCCGCCCCGCGAACGCGGCCGGTACATGGGCCTGATCGGCGCCGCCTTCGGACTCGCCTCGGTCGCCGGCCCGCTGCTCGGCGGCTACTTCACCGACCACCTCTCCTGGCGCTGGTGCTTCTACATCAACGTGCCCTTCGGCCTGGTCACCATGGCCGTCGTCGCCGTCGTCCTCAAGCTGCCCAGGCCGCGGGTCAAGCCCCGCCTGGACATCCTCGGCGCCCTGCTGCTCGCCGCCGCCTCCACCTGCCTGGTGCTGCTCACCAGCTGGGGCGGCACCGAGTACGCGTGGGGCTCGAAGGTCATCGTCGGCCTCGGCGCCGGAGCGGCCGCGGCCACCCTGCTCTTCCTGGTCGCCGAGCACTTCGCGCCCGAACCGCTGATCCCGCTGCGCCTGTTCCGGGACTCCATCTTCAACGTCACCGCCCTGGTCGGCCTCGTCGTCGGCGTCGCCCTGTTCGGCGCCGCCAGCTACCTGCCGACCTTCCTCCAGATGGTCGACGGCGCCAGCGCCACCGAGTCCGGCCTGCTGATGCTGCCGATGATGGGCGGCATCGTCGGTGCCTCGATCATCTCCGGCCAGCTCATCAGCCGCACCGGTCACTACCGGACCCACCCGATCCTCGGCAGCGCGCTGTCCGTCGCCGGCATGTGGCTGCTCTCCCGCCTCGACACCGACACGCCCCGGCTGCACTACAGCATCTGGATGGCCGTCCTCGGCGCCGGCATCGGCATGGTGATGCCGGTCCTGGTCCTCGCCGTCCAGAACTCGGTGCGCCCCACCGACCTGGGCACCGCCACCAGCGCCAACAACTACTTCCGGCAGATCGGCGGCAGCGTCGGAGCGGCCGTCTTCGGCACCCTCTTCGCGGGCCGGCTCACCGACGCCCTGGCCGACCGGATCCCCGCCGAGGCGGGGGCCGGACTCCCCGACGCCGAGGCCATCACGCCCCAGCTCGTCCACTCCCTGCCCCCGGCGCTGCGCGACGCCTACATCGGGGCGTACGCCGACGCCATGCCGCGGATCTTCCTCTACCTGGTGCCGGTGCTCGTCCTCGGGCTCCTCATCGCCCTCTTCCTCAAGGAGAAACCCCTGGTGTCCCACAACGCCCCCGTCACCGACCCGGAGACCGCGCAGCAGGCCCAGCACGCACAGCCGGCCGCCCAGGTCCCGCCCGCCCGGTCGCCCTACGCCGGCGGCATCCCGGTCTGCGGCACGGTGCAGCACCCCGACGGCACCGTCGTGCCCCGCGCGGCCCTCACCCTCATCGACGTCGGCGGACAGCAGATCGGCCGGGGCGCCAGCGGCGACGACGGACGGTACGCGCTGGCCACGCCCGGCTCCGGGGCCTACGTCCTGATCGCCGCGGCCGGCGGCCACCAGCCGCAGGCCGTCTCGGTGACGGTCGGCGAACGCCCGGTGGAACTGGACGTGGTCCTCGGCGGCGCCGGGCGCCTGGCCGGCAGCGTCGTGACCGCCGACGGCAGCCCCGTACGCGACGCGACCGTCACCCTCACCAACGTCCACGGCGAGGTCGTCGCCAGCACCCGCAGCGGCCGCGAGGGCGGCTACGTCATCACGGAGCTGGTGGCGGGCGAGTACACCCTCGCCGCCAGTGCCCCCGCCTTCCGCCCGGCCGCGCTGCCGGTCAGCGTCCAGGCCGCCCGGGAGACCCGGCAGGACGTCGAGCTGGCCGGCGGCGCCGTGCTGCGCGGCACCGTGCGGGCCAGTGGCGGACGGGTCGTGGAGGACGCGCGCGTGACGCTCCTCGACGCGGCGGGCAACGTGGTGGACACGCTGACCACCGGTCCCGACGGCACGTTCCGGTTCGTGGACCTGTCGTCCGGCGAGTACACCGTGATCGCGGCCGGATACCCGCCGGTCGCGACCGTGCTCCAGGTGGCCGGCGGCGGCCGCACCGAGCGCGACCTGCAGCTCGGGCACGAGGACTGAGACCGGCTCACCGGCGCGCGGGCGCGCGCCGGTGTGTTCGCGCGCCACCAATTCCCCCGTTGCCGCACATGGTCACCGGCCACCACCGTACGGTGGTGACGGCGACACAGATCTTGCGGAGCCGTGGGCAGAGAGGGCCTGACGCCATGGACCATGGCACCGAGCGGGACGCACCTCCCGGCCACCGCGCCGGGCCCGACACCGTGCCGGCCGACCCCGTCACGGGCCGTGTCCCGCTGGCCGTCGTCGTGGTGGACCGCGACGGGCTGGTCTCCCACTGGAGCCGAGGCGCACGACGGCTGTTCGGTCTGCCCAAGGAAGAGGCGATCGGCCGGCCCGCCCCCGACCTGCTGCCCGTATCGGGCGTGCTCCCCGGGGACGGGACGGGGGACGACCCCGGCTACGGCCCGTACCCGGACCACGACGGTCGCGGAACGGGCCTGGAGTCCCCCCTCGACGGGCGGCTGTCCTACCCGGCGGCGGGCCGCGCCCGGCTGACCGTGCCGGCCGGCGCCCGCGTCGACGTGCTCTGGTGGGCCTACCCCCTGGTGGGACCCGGGCCGGAGCGGCTGCTCGTGCTGGCCGCCGACGCGGAAGGGCTGCGGCGGGACTACGCCGACGGGAACACCGGGGCGCAGGTCGTCGAGCGGATCGCGCCCGGCTTCGCCTTGCACACCGACTTCCCCGGCGCCGACGAACTCGCCCGCCGCCTCCCCGAGATCCTGCCCAGCATGAGCGTCGGCGAGAGCGCCCGCATCGTCGCCCAGGTCCTCGAACTGGGCTATCCGATCCTGGAGTTCAGCCACAGCGACCGGGTGCCCGTCACCCCGGACTGGGGCGTGCCCCGGCGGGCCGAGCGCCGGGCGCGTCGCGAGCGGGCCGCGCGGGCACTGGCGGCCGGTGAGCCGGTGCCCGAGGAACTGCGCGACGAGGCCGAGGACCTGGAGTACGCGGCGGTCCGCGAACGCCTGGAGTTCCTCAACGAGGTCAGCGGCGCGATCGGCACCTCGCTCGACCTGGCACAGACCATCGTCGAGGTCAGCCGGGCGGTCGTCCCCCGCTTCACCGACGTCGCCGGCACCTATCTGCGCGAACAGGTCGTCGCGGGCGAGGGCTTCCCCGACGGCGTGCCGGACACCACCACCATGTGGCACCGGGTCGCCCTGGAGCACACCGACGAACCCGGCCGCTGGGACGACGTCGTACCCGTCGGCGAGGCCATGCCCTTCCCGGCGCACACCCCCTTCTTCCAGTGCATGACCAGCGGTGAGCCGGTGCTGGTGCCCCGCATCACCGAGGAGATGGGCCATGCCATCGCCTCCCAGTTCGAGAAGCGGGACATCCGCCCGCTCATCACGGGCCGCTCGATGCTGCTGGTGCCACTGAAGGCACGCAACGTCGTCCTCGGCTTCATGATCCTGCTCCGGCACCCGGAGCGCCCCGTCTTCAACGACATGGACCGCGTCACCGGCGCCGAACTCGCCGCCCGCGCGGGGCTCGTCCTCGACAACGCGCGCATGTACACCCACCAGGAGAACGTCGCCGAGACGCTCCAGGACAGCATGCTCCCGCGCATCCCCGCGCGCATGGCCGGCTGCGACATCGCCACCCGCTATCTGCCGGGCACGCTGCTCGGCCGGGTCGGCGGCGACTGGTTCGACTCGGTCAAGCTGCCGGGCGCCCGCACCGCCCTCGTCGTCGGCGACGTCATGGGCCACGGCCTGGGATCGGCTGCGATGATGGGCCAGTTGCGCACCGCCGTCCAGACCATGGCCGGCCTCGACCTGCCGCCCGCGCGGCTCCTGCGCAACCTCGACGACCTCGCCCAGCGGCTCGGTGACACCCACCTCGCGACCTGCCTGTACGCCGTGTACGACCCGGTCGCCGGTGAACTGCACCTCGCCAACGCCGGGCACATCCCGCCCGTCCTGGTCCGTGCCGCGGACGGCGCCAGCGAGCTGATCGATCTGCCCACGGGAGCGCCGATCGGCGTCGGCGGGGTGCCCTTCGAGTCGGTGCGCGTGCCGGTGGCGCCCGGCGACCGGCTGGTGATGTGCACCGACGGCCTGGTGGAGGTGCGCGGCGAGGACATCGGCGTCGGTCTCGCCACCCTCTGCGAGTCCGCCGCCCATCCGGCCGCGTCCATGGACGACGCCTGCGACACCATCATCCGCGCCCTGGGCACCCGCGGCGGCCGCAAGGACGACGTCGCCCTGCTGATGGCCCGGCTCACCGGCATCGAGTCCGACGCCGTCGCCGAATGGAGCCTCGCCCGCGACCCGGCCGAGGTGGGCCGCGCCCGCGCGGCCATCCGCGAGCAACTCCACGACTGGGGGCTGCCGAAGCTGGCGGACCCCGCGGAGCTGATGGTCAGCGAGCTCGTCACCAACGCCGTACGGCACTCCCACGCCCGCCCCGTCGAGCTGCGCCTGGTGCGGGCCGACACGCTGCTGTGCGAGGTGGACGACGACGACCACGACCTGCCGGCTCTGAAGGGCGCGGGTCCCGACGACGAGACCGGGCGCGGACTGCGCGTGGTCAGCACCCTCGCGCGCGCGTGGGGCGCCAGCCGCACCACCGCGGGCAAGACGGTGTGGTTCGAACTGACGCTGCCCGCCCGGTACCGCTAGCGAGGGCGCCGGGGCGCGGTCACCGTGCGCGCTCGGTTCGCGTACTGGGCGCTGTCGCGGCCGCGGGCCGCCTCACCGGGCCGACCTGCCGCAAGCTTGCCGGGTCGGCCCGGTGTCCGAATCGGCCCGGCGCGAACTACCCGTGAAGGAATGCGCCGGGCGCTTGTGGGTGTGCGCCGGGCGCGATACACCGTACGGACCCGTCGTCGTCGGCGGGTCGTACGTCGTCGCACCTGGGGAGACGGGCATGAGCGTGACGAGTCGGTACCGGGACGCCTGGGAGGGCTTCTGGAACGAGGCCTCCGGGGACCGGGGGGCGGTGTTCTGGGACGCGGAGCCGACGCTGACCGCCGGTCGCCACCTGGCCCACTTCGAGCCGCACCTGGCCGACGCCGCCCTGCCGCTGATCGACCTGGGCTGCGGCAACGGCACGCAGACCCGCTACTTCGCCGAACGCTTCCCGCACGTGGTCGGCGCCGACCTGTCCTCCGCCGCCCTGGCCCACGCCCGCCGCGCCGACCCGGCCGGACTCGCCGCGTACCGGCAGCTGGACGCCGCCGACAAGGCCGAGGCGGAGACGCTGCACGCGGAACTGGGCGACGCCAACGTCTACGTCCGGGGCGTCCTGCACCAGTGCGAACCCGACGACCGGCAGCCCCTGGCCGACGCCCTCGCCGCGCTCCTCGGCAACCGGGGCCGCGCCTTCCTGGTCGAGCCCTCCCAGGCGGCCAAGACCGTCCTGATGGGCCTGGCCCAGGGCCCCGACGGGCCGCCCGCCAAACTCGCCCCCGTCCTGCGCCACGGCCTGACCCCCGGCGCCGTCCCCGACGAGGCGGTGCCCGAGTACCTCCGCGCGGCAGGCCTCACCGTCCTGGCGAGCGGCGAACTTCCCCTCGTCACCACGGAGTACACGGCGGACGGCACCCGTATCGAGCTGCCGTCGACGTGGGTGGTGGCGGGCCCTGCCTAGCACCGGGGCTGTGGCATCGACGCACCGGCCCGCGTCCCGGTTCATCCGTCTGGACGCCGCCCGTCGCCTGCCGCTCCTGCGCTGGCGGGACCCGGTCGACGGGACCCACCTCTGGGAGCCACCCGGTGGCGGCATCGAGCCGGGCGGGCCGCCTCTGGCGGCGGCACGACGGGAACGGGCCGAGGAGACCGGGCCGTCGCCGAGTTCGCCGAGGAGCGGCCGCCGCTGGTGCGGACCGGCCTGCTCCCCGACGAGCGGGCCGCCCTGGACACGTACGCGTGGACGGCCTGGCGGGACCTGGGCCCCCTGGCGGACCCGGTCGAGCCGCCGCGGCCGGCGGCCGTCCTCGACGCCTTGGTGCCGCACGGTCCCTGGGGCTGACCGTCCCGGGAAAGCGCTGATGGTAGGCCGTACGGGGGTCCTTTAGTGGTCCAGACCACCGGTGGTTATCCACAGCCCTGGCAGAGGTGGCCGGGCAGCGCGTACGGTTCGGGCCATGAAGATCCTCATCAGTGCCGACATGGAAGGCGCCACCGGTGTCACCTGGCCGGCCGACGTGCTGCCGGGGACGCCGCAGTGGGAGCGGTGCCGGTCGATGTTCACCTCGGACGTGAACGCGGCGGTGCTCGGCTTCTTCGACGGCGGAGCCGACGAGGTGCTGGTCAACGAGGCGCACTGGAGCATGCGCAACCTCCTCCTGGAGCGGCTCGACGAGCGCACGGAGATGCTCACCGGGCGGCACAAGGCGCTGTCCATGGTGGAGGGCGTCCAGCACGGGGACGTGGACGGCATCGCGTTCATCGGATACCACGCGGGTGCCGGTATGGAGGGCGTCCTCGCGCACACCTACCTCGCCAACCAGCTCACCGGCGTCTGGCTCAACGACGTACGGGCCAGTGAGGGTCTGCTCAACGCGCACGTGGTCGCGGAGTACGGCGTGCCCGTGGTGCTGGTCACCGGGGACGACGTGGCCTGCGAGGACGCGCTCGGGTACGCGCCCGAGGCGCGCAAGGTCGCGGTCAAGGACCATGTGTCGCGGTACGCGGCCGTGTGCCGTACGCCGGCCAGGACCGCCGGCGACATCCGGGCCGCCGCCAAGGAGGCCACCGCGCTCGCGGTGCGGCACGAGCCCGTGAGCGGCGGTCCTTTCACCCTCGCCCTGGAGTTCGACGCCGAGCACCTGGCGGCGGCGGCGACCGTGGTGCCCGGGGTGGCACAGGTCGGGGAGCGGAAGGTGGCGTACACCCACGACACGATGTTCGAGGCGATCCGGACGTTCAAGGCGGTCACGACGATCGTCTCGGCGGCGGTGGAGGAGCAGTATGGCTGAGCACACGGACACCGACACGGGCGCGCAGGCGCTGGACGAGGTCGTCCGGTTCACCTCCGAGCTGATCCGGATCGACACCACCAACCGCGGCGGCGGCGACTGCCGGGAGCGGCCCGCCGCCGAGTACGCGGCCGCGCGGCTCGCCGAGGCCGGGATCGAGCCCACGCTCCTGGAGCGGACCGCGGGCCGTACCAACGTCGTGGCCCGCATCGAGGGCACCGACCCGTCGGCCGACGCGCTGCTGGTCCACGGTCACCTGGACGTCGTGCCCGCCGAGGCCGCCGACTGGAGCGTGCACCCGTTCTCCGGGGAGATCCGCGACGGCGTCGTCTGGGGACGCGGCGCCGTCGACATGAAGAACATGGACGCGATGATCCTCGCGGTCGCCCGCGACTGGGCCCGGCGGGGCGTGAGACCCCGGCGGGACGTGGTGATCGCGTTCACCGCGGACGAGGAGGCCAGCGCCGAGGACGGCTCCGGCTTCCTCGCCGACCGGCACGCCGCCCTGTTCGAGGGCTGCACCGAGGGCGTCAGCGAGTCCGGGGCGTTCACCTTCCATGACGGGGCCGGGCGGCAGTTCTACCCCATCGCCGCCGGTGAGCGCGGCACGGGCTGGCTCAAGCTCACCGCGCGCGGACGGGCCGGACACGGCTCCAAGGTGAACCGGGAGAACGCGGTCACCCACCTCGCCGCCGCGATCACCCGCATCGGCAACCACGAGTGGCCGCTGCGCCTGACCCCGACCGTGCGCGCGGCCCTGACCGAGATCGCCGCCGTCTACGGCATCGAGACCGACCTGAGCGACGTCGACGTCCTGCTCGACAAGCTCGGCGAGGCCGGCAAGCTGGTCGAGGCCACCGTCCGCAACAGCAGCAACCCGACCATGCTGAACGCCGGGTACAAGGTCAACGTCATCCCGGGAGAGGCCGTCGCCCACGTCGACGGGCGGTTCCTGCACGGCGCCGAGGACGAGTTCCGCAGCACCCTCGACCGGCTCACCGGGCCGGACGTGGACTGGGAGTTCGCCCACCGGGAGGTGGCGCTCCAGGCGCCGGTGGACTCGCCGACGTACGCCCGGATGCGCGCGGCGGTGGAGGAGTTCGCACCCGAGGGGCACGTCGTGCCGTACTGCATGTCCGGGGGCACCGACGCCAAGCAGTTCTCGCGGCTCGGCATCACCGGATACGGCTTCGCGCCGCTGAAGCTGCCCGAGGGCTTCGACTACCAGGCCCTCTTCCACGGCGTGGACGAACGGGTCCCGGTCGAGGCGCTGCACTTCGGCGTCCGTGTCCTGGACCGCTTCCTGCGCACGGCGTAAAGACCCGGGCACCGCCCGGACGAGCAAGTCAGCTGGAGGAGAAGTGGGGGAGTCAGTGCGGACTCTGTCGTACGGATCGTGGCCCTCGCCCGTCGACGCGGCCCTCGCCGCCGCGCACGACGGACGGCCCGACGACGTCGGCTTCGTCGGTGACGAGGTGTGGTGGACCGCGCCCCGGCCCACCGAGGGCGGGCGGCGCACCCTGGTGCGGCGGCACGCCGACGGCACCGAGGAGCCGGTGCTGCCGGCGCCGTGGAACGCGCGCAGCCGCGTCATCGAGTACGGCGGCCGTCCGTGGGGCGCGGCCACGACCGACGCCGGCCCGCTGGTGGTCTTCGTGAACTTCGCCGACCAGCGGCTGTACGCCTTCACCCCCGGCGGCGGCGAGCCGCGCCCGCTGACACCGCTGTCCGGGGTGGGCGGCGGGCTGCGCTGGATCGAGCCGGACCCGCGTCCCGAGCGCGGCGAGGTGTGGTGCGTCCTGGAGGAGTTCACCGGCGAGGGGCCCACCGACCTGCGCCGTGTGCCGGTGGCGGTGCCGCTGGACGGCTCCGCGGCCGACGACCGCGGCGCGGTCCGCGAACTCGCCCCGGAGCGGCACCGCTTCGTCACCGGGCCCCGGCTCTCGCCCGACGGGCGCCGCGCGGCCTGGCTCGCCTGGGACCACCCGCGCATGCCCTGGGACGGCACCGAGCTGATCGTCGCCGACGTCGGCCCCGAGGGCACCCTCCAGGACACCCGGACCGTCGCCGGAGGCCCCGAGGAGTCGATCGCCCAGGCGGACTGGGCCCCGGACGGCACCCTCCTGTACGCCTCCGACCGCACCGGCTGGTGGAACCTCTACCGCGACGGGCAGCCGCTGTGCGCCCGCGAGGAGGAGTTCGGCGGGCCGCTGTGGAAGCTCGGACAGCGCTGGTTCGCGCCCCTGGACAGCGGCCTGATCGCGGTCCTGCACGGCCGGGGCGCCGCCGTCCTCGGCATACTCGACCCCGAGACCGGCGAGGTCGTCGACGCGGCGGGCCCCTGGACCGAGTTCGCGCCCGCCCTCGCCGCACACGGGGAGAGGGTCGTCGGCATCGGCGCGAGCCCGCACAGCGGCTACGAGGTCGTCGAGCTGGACGCCCGCACCGGCCGCGCCCGGGTGATCGGCAATCCGCACGAGGACGCCACGGACCCGGCGTACTACCCGCGGCCGCTGATCCGCACCTTCACGGGCCCGGGCGGACGCGAGATCCACGCCCACCTCTACCCGCCGCACCACCCCGGCTGCCGTGCCCCGGACGGCGAGCTGCCGCCGTACGTCATCTGGGCGCACGGCGGCCCCACCAGCCGTTCCCCGCTCGTCCTCGACCTGGAGATCGCCTACTTCACCTCCCGCGGCATCGGCGTCGCCGAGGTCAACTACGGCGGTTCCAGCGGGCACGGCCGGGAGTACCGCAACCGGCTGCGCGAACAGTGGGGCGTCGTCGACGTCGAGGACTGCGCGGCCGTCGCCCTCGCCCTCGCCGAGGAGGGCACCGCCGACCCGGAGCGGCTCGCCGTGCGCGGCGGCAGCGCGGGCGGCTGGACGTCCGCGGCCTCCCTGGCCACCACCGACGTCTACGCCTGCGGCACGATCATCTACCCGATCCTCGACCTGACCGGCTGGGGGACCGGGGAGACCCACGACTTCGAGTCGCAGTACCTGGAGACCCTCATCGGCCCGTACGCCGAGGTCCCGGACCGCTACGCCGAGCGGTCGCCCGCGGAGCACGCCGAGCGCGTCACCGCCCCGTTCCTGCTGCTCCAGGGACTGGACGACGTGATCTGCCCGCCCGTGCAGTGCGAGCGGTTCCTCGACCGCATGGCGGGCCGCGGCGTACCGCACGCCTACCTGGCCTTCGAGGGCGAGGGACACGGATTCCGCCGCGCGGAGACCATGGTGCGTGCCCTGGAGGCCGAGCTCTCCCTCTACGCCCAGGTCTTCGGGCTGACCCCGCCCGGCGTCCCGGTCCTGGAGCTGACCCGGTGAGCCGGGTGCGGGAGCTGGTCCGCCCGGCCCGGCTCACCCCCGGCGCCCGGGTGGCCGTCGTCGCGCCCAGCGGGCCGGTGCCCGAGGAGCGGCTCCAGGCGGGCCTGGACGTGCTGCGAGGCTGGGACCTCGACCCGGTCGTGGCGCCGCACGTCCTGGACCGGCACGGCACCTTCGACTACCTCGCGGGCACCGACGCCGACCGGGCGGCCGACCTCCAGGCCGCCTGGTGCGACCCGGCCGTGGACGCGGTGCTGTGCGCCCGCGGCGGGTACGGCGTCCAGCGCATGGCCGACCTGCTCGACTGGGAGGCGATGCGCGCGGCCGGTCCCAAGGTGTTCGTCGGCTTCAGCGACATCACCGCACTGCACGAGGCGTTCGCCACCCGCCTCGGCCTGGTCACCCTGCACGGGCCGATGGCGGCCGGGATCGACTTCATCAAGAACACCCGGGCCCAGGAGCACCTGCGGGCCACCCTGTTCGACCCGGAGACGGTCCGTGTGATCGCATCCGGCGGCACACCGCTGGTGCCCGGCCGGGCCCGGGGCGTCACCCTGGGCGGCTGTCTCGCCCTGCTCGCCGCCGACCTGGGCACCCCGCACGCCCGGCCCTCCGCGCGCGGGGGGCTGCTGTGCCTGGAGGACGTGGGGGAGGAGACGCACCGCGTCGACCGCTACCTCACGCAGCTGCTCCGCGCCGGCTGGCTCGACGGGGTCGGCGGCGTGCTGCTCGGCTCATGGGTGGAGTGCGAGCCCTACGAACGGCTGCGCCCCCTGCTGGCCGACCGGCTCGGCGGGCTCGGCGTGCCGGTCGTCGAGGACTTCGGGTTCGGGCACTGCGAGGGGGCGCTCACCATCCCGTTCGGCATACCGGCGGAACTCGACGCTGACGCGGGCACCTTGACCCTGGAGGCGCCCGCGCTGAGCCGGCCGTCGTAGGCTGGCCCCATGCCGCACCCCCCGTCCCGCCACCTCGCCGAGGGCCCGCGCGTGGGCATCCGGCACTTCACCTACGCGGACGGCGCCGAGTTCACCGCCCGGGCCCGTCAGAGCAAGGACCTGCACCACCCCTGGCTGTTCCCGCCGGACAGCGCCCAGGCGTACGCGGCCTACGCGGGCCGGCTGATCGAGGACCGCACCAAGGCCGGGTTCCTGGTGTGCGAGAAGAGCCCGGAGGGAGCGGACGGGGCGCGGGGCCCGGCGTCGGAGGGCGGCTCCATCGCGGGGTTCGTGAACATCAACAACATCGTCGAGGGCGGCTTCCGCAGCGGCGCGCTCGGCTACGGCGCCTTCGCGCACGCGGCGGGCCGCGGACTGATGCGCGAAGGGCTCGACCTCGTGGTGCGCCACGCGTTCGGACCGATGGGCCTGCACCGGCTGGAGATCAACGTCCAGCCGGGCAACGCCGCCTCGATCGCCCTGGCCCGCGCCTGCGGCTTCCACCTGGAGGGCTTCTCGCCGAGGATGCTCTACATCGACGGCGCCTGGCGCGACCACCAGCGCTGGGCGATCACCGCCGAGACCGTGACTTCCGGTTGACCTTCACCGTGTCCAGGTCCGTCACCGTGCACCTGAGGTCGCGGAACCCGTAGCCGAGCCCGCGCAGTGCGCCCTCGGCCCGGTCCTGCGCGATCGCGCCCGCCATCTCCTCGCCGTCCGCCGCGTCCGACACCACCACGTAGCGCATCGAGAAGTGCTTCAGCGGAGCGGGCTCGTACGACAGCGAGCCCTCCTCGGTGAACCGCATGCTCGCCATCCCGTGCTCGTCCGCCTCGGCGAGCAACCGGGCCCGCGCCTGTTCGGACAGCCCCTCCCAGGTGCCCCGGACGATCACCCGGTAGGTGTGCTGCTCACTCACGTGCCGCTCTCCTTCGTCTTCTCCCCGCGCCGACGGCCCGACCCTATGCCCGCGCCCGTACCGCGCCCCAGCGGATTAAACGTGACTCACGTCGCCCCGGCCCCGCCGACGGAGCCCCTGTTCACCGAGCCGGGGAGCGGCTTCCATGGGGAACCGTGACGACGATCCGACGCGAGGTACTGACCCTGCCCGCCGCGCCGCTGGGGCCGGACAACCCCCTGCCGCCGCTGCGCCCCCTGGACGAGGCCCACCGCATCGACGACCGCGACCGGGCGGGCCTGCCGCCCGACATGGCCCGCCAGGTCGACTACGAGCCGCTGCGCAGCCTGCTGCCCGTCCAGGTCCGGGACGGCTACGACCGGGAGCGCGCACCGCGCGCGCTGGACGCGCTCGTCATGGAGAACGACCGGCTGCGGGCCACCGTCCTGCCGGGCCTTGGCGGACGCGTCGCCTCCCTCCACCACAAGCCCACCGACCGCGAGCTCCTCTACGTCAACCCCGTGCTCCAGCCCGCCAACTTCGCCCTCAACGGCGCCTGGTTCTCCGGCGGCATCGAGTGGAACATCGGCGCCACCGGCCACACCACCCTGTCCTGCTCGCCGGTGCACGCCGCCCGCGTCCCCGCCCCCGACGGCGGCCAGATGCTGCGGCTGTGGGAGTGGGAACGGCTGCGCGACCTGCCCTTCCAGGTCGACCTGTGGCTGCCGGACGGCTCGGACTTCCTCTACGTCGGCGCCCGCATCCGCAACCCGCACGAGCGCCCGGTGCCCACCTACTGGTGGTCCAACATCGCCGTCCCCGAGGACCGCCGCGTCCTCGCCCCCGCCGACGAGGCCTGGCACTTCGGTTATGAACGACGGCTGCGCAGGGTGCCCGTCCCGGAGTACGACGGCGTCGACCGGACGTACCCGCTGAACAGCACCTACGCCGCCGACTACTTCTACGAGGTGCCGGACGGCCGGCGCCGCTGGATCGCCGCGCTGGACCAGCAGGGCCAGGGTCTGGTGCAGACCTCCACCGACCTGCTGCGCGGCCGCAAGCTGTTCGTGTGGGGCACCGGCCCCGGCGGACGCCGCTGGCAGGAATGGCTCACCGAGCCCGGCACCGGCGGCTACTGCGAGATCCAGGCGGGACTCGTCCGCACCCAGCTCGAACACGTCAGGCTGGAAGCGGAGAGCGAGGTGTCCTGGCTGGAGGCCTACGGGCCGCTCGACGCCTCGCCGGAGGGCGACTGGCACACCGTGCTCCACCGGGCCGAGGACCGGCTGGAGGCCGCCCTGCCCCGGGCCGACGTCGACTCCGCGTACGACGCCTGGCGGGCGCACGCCGACACCGAACCCGGCGAGCGCCTCGCCACCGGGTCGGGCTGGGGCGCGCTGGAAGTGCTGCGGGCCGGCTGGAAGCTGCCCGGCACCCCCTTCGACGAGGACACCCTCGGCGAGGAACAGCGGCCCTGGCTGCACCTGCTGCGCACCGGTTCACTGCCCGAACCGGAACACCACGAGCCGCCCGGCGGGACGTTGGTCGCCCCGCCCTGGCGGGACATGCTGGAGACCACGGCCGCCACCCCGTCGGCCGAGTACCACCTCGGGGTCGCCCAGTGGCACGGCGACGACCGGGCGCAGGCGGTGCGCAGTTGGGAGCGGGGACTCGGGTCGGCCGTGGACCGCTGGCCGTTGCTGCGCTGCCTCGCCGTCGCCGACCAGCAGGACGGCCACCGCGAGCGCGCCGCCGAGCGGTACGCGGAGGCCTTCGACGACCTGTGCGCACGCCGGACCGACGCGGCGGAGAAGGGGGACGGGAGGTGGGTGGCTGTCACCGCGGCGCTGGGCCGGGAGGCGATCGGGGCGCTGCTCGCGGTCGGGCGCACCGCGGACGCCCGGACCGTGTGGGACCGACTGGACCCCGCGACGCGGGCCCGCGGCCGGTTCCGGCTGACCGAGGGCGAGTTGCTGGCCGCGGAGGGGCGGTACGAGGACGCGCGGGCCGTGTTCGAGGAGGGCTTCGAGGTCGCCGACCTGAGGGAGGGCGCCGACACCATCGGTCTGCTGTGGGCGAGGCTGGACGACGCACCGCTCCCGGCCCGCTACGACTTCCGGATGTGGCCGGACGCGGACTGAGCCCCGCCCGGCCCCTCGGATGACTTGGCGGTGCCCTACTGCTGCCGGTCCACGTACTCGTAGATCGCGCCGTCCGGATGCCGGGCGATCAGATTGCGGCCCCCGGGCGTCGCGACCGGGCCCGCGATGATGTCCGCGCCCAGTGAACCGAGGAGGCGGTGGGTCTCCTCGACGTCCGACACGGCGATGGTCGCGGCCACCTTGCGCAACACCTCGAGCTGGGACTCCGGCCCGCTCATCAGCAGGAAGCAGCCGATGGCGGCGACCTGGACGCCGCCGCGTTCGAAACGGAGGGCCTCGCCGCCGGCCAGGCCCTCGTAGAAGGGAATCGCCTTGTCCAGGTCGTCGACGTAGATGCGCAGTGTGGCTCCCAGAATGTCCATACGGACGAGCCTAGTTGGAACGACCGGCCGTCCACTTCCCGTCCGGCCATGGAAGCCGGGCCGGCGGGTACCCGCAACACATGGACCGCATGGATCACTTGGAACACCTGGACAGGCAACTGGTTGACGAACTGGCGCAGGTGGCACGCGAGACCGTGCGCGACGAACTGCGTGAACAGACCCGCAGGCAGCGCCGCAAGGCCGCGCTGTACGCCGCGTCCGGCACCGCCGCCCTGTACGCGGGCGCCGCCGTCGCGCTCGCCGTGGGACTGGCGCTCGCCCTCGCGCTCCCGGGCTGGGCCGCCGCGCTGATCACGGCCGCCCTCCTGGGCGTCGCGGCCTATCTGCTGCGGGGCGCGGCCCGGCCGCACCCGTCGCGGCCGGGTGGGGCATCCGGCACCGGGCACGACCACGTCCCGGCTGGCGGCGCGCCCGCGGCGCCTCCGGGCGGACTCGGCGTGCCCTACCCGCCGATGCCACCCGTGGCGCCCGGCGGTGCGGGCGACGCGACCGGCGCCCCGGGCGCGGGCACACCCGCACCGGGCGGCACCAGGCCCGCCGCACCGCGCCAGGGCGACGTCGACCCCGAGAACAAGCACGGGCGCGGCTGACCGGCCGCGCACAGACAGGGGTACGCCCGCACGGACGGCATCCGTGCGGGCGTACCCCTGTGCGCGCCGTGCGTCACGCGCTCTGCTGGAGCTGCGGCAGCACCTTGGTGCGGTAGAGGTCGAAGAAGCCGCGCAGGTCCGGGCCGATCTGGTTGACGTAGACCCGGTCGAAACCGGCGTCGGCGAACTGCTTCAGCTCCGCCACGTGCTCGTCCACGTCGTCGCCGCACACCCGGTTGTCGCGGACCATGTCCTCGGTGACCAGGGTCTGCGCCTGCTCGAAGTGTTTCGGCGAGGGCAGCACCTGGCTCAGCTCGCCGGGCAGCTGCTCATTGGCCCACAGCCGGTGCACGGTGCGTACGGCCGCGTCCTTGTCGGTGTCGTAGCAGACCTTGGTGCCGCCGCTGACCAGCTTCCCGCCGCCCCCGCCCTTGCGGTACTGCTCCACCATCGAGGCGTCCGGCATCATCGTGATGTAGCCGTCGCCGACCCGGGCCGCCAGCTTCGTCGCCGCCGGGCCGAAGCCCGAGATGTCGATCGGGACCGGCTCGTCGGGCACCGTGTACAGGCGGGCGTTCTCCACGGTGTAGTGGGTGCCGTGGTGGTTGACCTCCTCGCCGCCGAGCAGCCGCCGGATGATCAGGATGGCCTCCTCCAGCATCTCCAGGCGTACGTGCGCGGCCGGCCAGGCGTCGCCGAAGATGTGCTCGTTCAGCGCCTCGCCGGTGCCGACGCCCAGCCGGAAACGGCCGTCCGTCATCACCGCGCTGGTCGCCGCGGCCTGCGCCACCACCGCGGGGTGGATGCGCACCGTCGGGCAGGTCACCGCCGTCTCGATGGGCAGGGACACCGCCTCGGACAGCGCGCCGATCACCGACCACACGAAGGGGCTCTGGCCCTGTTCGCCGTTCCAGGGGTGGTAGTGGTCCGAGATCCACAGCGCCTGGAAGCCGGCCTGCTCGGCCATCCGCGCCTGCTCGATCAGCTCCGCGGGACCGTACTGCTCGCACGAGAGGAAATAGCCGTATTCGGGCATGGGGGGTTGCCTCCGGACAGGGAGCGGGTGGTTCCGGGGCCGGGTACCCGGACGCGGGGCCGGAAACCGGCGGCGCGGCGGCTTCCGGCGCGGACGTGCGGCTGCCTCCGTGCGGACGTTTGGGCGCCCCGGCCCAGGGGACGCGGAAGGCTCACGAGGTACGCGACAGCCCGGAGGCGAACCGTGAGCCGACCCCGCATCGTGATCGTCGGTGCCGGCTTCGCCGGGTACCGGACGGCCCGCACCCTGTCCCGGCTCACCCGGCACCAGGCCGACATCACCCTGCTGAACCCGACCGACTACTTCCTCTACCTGCCCCTGCTGCCCCAGGTCGCCGCCGGGATCCTGGAACCGCGCCGGGTCAGTGTGTCCCTGTCGGGCACGCTGCCGCACGTACGGCTGGTGCTCGGGGAGGCCGACGGCATCGACCTCGACGGGCACACGGTGCACTACACCGGCCCGGAGGGGGAGGAGGGCACCCTGCCCTTCGACCGGCTGGTGCTCGCCGCGGGCAGCGTCAACAAACTGCTGCCCGTCCCCGGTGTCGCCGAGCACGCCCACGGCTTCCGCGGGCTGCCGGAGGCGCTCTACCTGCGCGACCACGTGACCCGGCAGGTGGAGCTGGCCGCGGCGGCCGACGACCGGGCGGAGTGTGCCGCGCGGTGCACTTTCGTTGTGGTTGGCGCGGGATACACCGGTACCGAGGTCGCCGCGCACGGCGCGATGTACACCGACGCGCAGGTCCGCAGGCACCCGATGCGCACCGGCATGCGGCCCCGCTGGATGCTGCTCGACGTGGCGCCCCGGGTGATGCCCGAGATGGACGAACGGCTCTCCCGCACCGCCGAGCGGGTGCTGCGGCAGCGGGGCGTCGACGTACGGATGGGGACCTCCGTGCAGGAGGCCACGCACGACGGGGTCCTGCTGACCGACGGCACGAGCGTCGACACCCGCACGCTGGTGTGGTGCGTGGGCGTGAGGCCCGACCCGCTGGTGGAGTCCCTGGGGCTGCCCATGGAACGCGGCCGGCTGCTCGTCGACCCCCACCTCCAGGTGCCGGGACGGCCCGAGCTGTTCGCCTGCGGCGACGTGGCCGCGGTGCCCGACCTGAACCAGCCGGGCCAGTACACGCCGATGACCGCACAGCACGCCTGGCGGCACGGCAAGGTCTGCGCCCAGAACGTCGCCGCGTCGCTCGGCATCGGGCAGCGGCGGGCCTACCGCCACCGTGACCTGGGGTTCGTCGTGGACCTCGGTGGGGTCAAGGCCGCCGCCAACCCGCTCGGCCTGCCGATGTCCGGCCCGGCGGCGGGCGCGGTCACCCGCGGCTACCACCTCGCGGCGATGCCGGGCAATCGCGTGCGGGTCGCCGCTGACTGGCTGCTCGACGCGGTGCTGCCCCGTCAGGCCGTACAGCTCGGTCTCGTACGGTCCTGGTCCGTGCCGCTGGAGTCGGCCTCGCCCGAGATCGCGCGGGTACCGGGCGGCCCCGACCGGACCGGCAGGGACACCGGCCCCGCCGGGAACCATGCCGACGGCGACGAGGCGAGGAACCAGCCGGGCGGTGAGCCCGCGAAAGGGCAACCGGGTGGCGAGCCCGCGAAGAAACACCCGGAGGGCGAGCCCGCCAAGCGGCAGCCGGGCGGTGAGCCCGCGAGGAACCAGTCGGGCGGTGAGCCCGCGAAAGGGCAACCGGGCGGTGAGCCCGCGAGGAACCAGCCGGGCGGTGAGCCCGCGAAAGGGCAACCGGGTGGCGAGCCCGCCAGGAATCAGCCGGGCGGTGAACCGGCCGAGCACAGGCCCGGTACCGAGGCCGCCGGGAACCCGCCGCGCGGTGCGCGGGCGAAGCGGAGCCAGTCCGGCTCGCCCCGTGCGTCCGGCAAGCCGCGCCGCGCCGTCGAGGCCGCCGGACCGCGCACCGCCCGGGGAGCCCCGGGCAAGGCATCCCGCGCCCCCGGAACGGGCTCCGCAGGGAAGCGGCCCACCGCCCCGTCCGGACCGAGCCGGTCCGCGGACCCGCCCACCGACCCCGGCCCCGAACCCCCGGCGAACCAGCCGCACCCCGGACCCGACATCGCCCCCGGCCCCGTCAAGCGCACCGACGGCCGCGCCGCGGAAGGAGACTCATGAACACCGGTGAACTCGTCGACCTCGGACAGCAGTTGCGCGTCGACAGCGTACGGGCGTCCGCCGCCGCGGGCTCCGGGCACCCGACCTCGTCGATGTCCGCCGCGGACCTGATGGCCGTACTCCTGGCCAACCACCTCCGCTACGACTTCGAGCGCCCCGCCCACCCCGGCAACGACAGCTTCGTGCTCTCCAAGGGGCACGCCTCGCCGCTGCTCTACTCCGCCTACAAGGCGGCCGGCGCCATCGACGACGAGGAACTGCTCACCTTCCGCAAGCTGGGCAGCCGCCTTGAGGGGCACCCCACTCCGCAGCGGCTGCCGTGGGTCGAGACGGCCACCGGCTCGCTCGGGCAGGGGCTGCCCGTGGGCGTCGGCATCGCGCTGTCGGGCAAGCGGCTCGACCGCACCGACTACCGGGTGTGGGTGCTGTGCGGCGACAGCGAGATGGCCGAGGGGTCGGTGTGGGAGGCCGCCGAGCACGCCGGGCACGAGCACCTCGACAACCTCACCGTGATCGTCGACGTCAACCGGCTCGGCCAGCGCGGACCCACCCGGCACGGCCACGACCTCGACGCGTACGCGCGCCGTTTCCGGGCCTTCGAGTGGCACACCATCGAGATCGACGGCCATGACGTCGACGCCATCGACCGCGCCTACGGCGAGGCCCTGTCCACCAAGGGCCAGCCCACCGCGATCATCGCCCGCACCCTCAAGGGCAAGGGCGTGCGGGCGGTCGAGGACCGCGAGGGACAGCACGGCAAGCCGCTGCCGGAGGCCGAGGAGGCCGTCGCCGAACTCGGCGGTCCCCGTGACATCGGGGTGCGGGTGCACGCCCCCGAGGCCGCCCGGGCACTGCACTCGACGGGCACCGGACAGACCGAGCTGCCCCGCTACGACCAGGGCGACGAGATCGCCACCCGCAACGCCTTCGGGGAGGCCCTCGCCGCGGTCGGCACCGCGCGCGGCGACGTCGTCGCCCTCGACGGCGAGGTCGGCGACTCCACCCGGGCCGAGTTCTTCGCCAAGGAACACCCCGAGCGCTACTTCGAGTGCTACATCGCCGAGCAGCAGATGGTCGCCGCCGCGGTGGGGATGGCGGCCCGCGGCTGGGTGCCGTTCGCCACCACGTTCGCCGCCTTCCTGACCCGCGCCTACGACTTCGTGCGCATGGCCTCGATCAGCGGCTCCGGCATCAACCTCGTCGGCTCCCACGCGGGCGTCGCCATCGGCCAGGACGGGCCCAGCCAGATGGGCCTGGAGGACCTCGCGATGATGCGGGCCATCCACGGCTCGACCGTGCTGTACCCGTGCGACGCCAACCAGGCCGCGCGCCTGGTCGCCGAGATGGCCGGCCTGGAGGGCATCCGCTACCTGCGCACCTCGCGCGGCGAGAGCAAGGTGATCTACGGCCCCGACGAGGAGTTCCCCGTCGGCGGCAGCAAGGTGCTGCGCTCCTCCGACGCCGACCGGCTCACCGTCGTCGCGGCCGGCGTCACCCTGCACGAGGCCCTGGCCGCGGCCGACGCCCTCGCGGCGGACGGCATCCCGGTCCGGGTGATCGACCTGTATTCGGTCAAGCCCGTCGACCGGGCCACCCTGCGCGCGGCCGCCGAGGAGACCGGCTGCCTGGTGACCGTGGAGGACCACCGCCGGGAGGGCGGGATCGGCGACGCCGTGCTGGACGCGTTCACGGACGGACGGCCCGTGCCCCGGCTGGTGCGGCTCGCGGTCACGACGATGCCGGGCTCCGCGTCCCCTGCGGAGGAACTGCACGCGGCGGGGATCGACGCCGAGTCGATCGAGGCGACCGCACGGATGCTCGTGGAGCAGGCGATCGTTCCGTGAGCCGAAGCCGAAGCCGAAGCCGAAGCGGAAGCAGGAGCGGGAGCGGGAGCGGCAGCGGGGGCGACGGCGCCCGGACCGTGCGGGCCGGACGGCACACGGTGGAGGTCCACCGGCCGGGCAAGGTGCTGTTCCCGGCCGGTGACGGTGGCGCCGAGGAGTACACCAAGGGCGATCTCGTCGACTACCACCGCGCCGTCGCCCCCTTCATGCTGCCGCACCTGCGCGGCCGCCCGCTGATGCTGGAACGGCACCCGGACGGGATCGACGGACCGCGGTTCATGCAGAAGAACACCCCGGAGCACTACCCGGAGTGGATCGACCGCGTGGAGGTCGGCAAGGAGGGCGGCACCGTCTGCCACACCGTCTGCGAGGACGCCGCCACCCTCGTGTACCTCGCCGACCAGGCCGCGCTCACCCTGCACCGCTGGCTGTCCCGGACCGGGCGGCTGGACCGGCCGGACCGCCTGGTCTTCGACCTGGACCCGGCCGGAGACGACTTCGAGGCGGTGCGGACGGCGGCCCGGCAGCTGGGCGAGCTGCTCGACGAGCTGAAGCTGCCCTCGGCACCGATGACCACCGGGTCCCGCGGGCTGCACATCATCGTCCCCCTGGACGGCCGCCAGGACTTCGACGGCGTACGGGAGTTCGCGCGGGCCGTCGCCGAGGCCCTGGCCGCGGCCCACCCCGACCGGCTCACCACCGCGGCCCGCAAGAAGGACCGCGGCGACCGGCTCTACCTCGACATCCAGCGCAACGCCTACGCGCAGACCGCCGTCGCCCCCTTCACCGTCCGCGCCCTCCCCGGCGCCCCCGTCGCCACGCCCATCTCCTGGGACCAACTGGACGACCCCGGGCTGCACGCCCGCCGCTGGACCGTCGCCGACGCCGTGGAGCAGGCCCGCACCCGTCCCTGGGCCGGGCTCACGGACCGCGCCCGGGCCCTGGGCCCCGCCCGGCGACGCCTGGACGCCTTGCACGGCTGAGCCAACTGCGCAACCCGGCGAGGTTTGGCGAACACACATGCGGCCACACGGAGGGGGAGGTGGCCATGTCGAACACGAAAAACACATCCGACTCGCAAGACTCGCAACAAAGTTCACGAAAGCCACATACGTCTCAGAAATCACAATCCTCACAAGAGTCGCGCCGTCCCAAACCGATGGAGGTTCTGCGCGAGGCGCGCGCCCAGCTCGCCGAGCTCACGGGTATGACCGCCGAGTCCGTGTCGTCCTTCGAGCAGACGGACGAGGGATGGGCCCTGGAGGTCGAGGTCCTGGAGCTGGAGCGGGTGCCCGACACCATGAGCCTGATGGCGAGCTACCAGGTGGAACTGGACCCCGAGGGGCAGCTCACGGGCTACCGGCGCGTACGGCGCTACGAGCGCGGTCGGGCCGACTCCCGCGGCAGCCGCTAGGCCGGTGCGGGGCGCCCAACCGGACCCGCGCCCACCGGGACCCGCGAACACCACCCACACCACCGACAAGATGGAGGAACAGCAGGCATGACTGTCGTACCGGCACAACAGACCGGCGGCGGAGGCGGCAGCAGCGGCCTCTACGACGTGCTTGAGCTTGTTCTGGACAGGGGGCTCGTCATCGACGCATTCGTGCGCGTCTCCCTGGTCGGCATCGAGATCCTGAAGATCGACGTCCGTGTCGTGGTCGCCAGCGTGGACACCTATCTGCGCTTCGCCGAGGCGTGCAACCGCCTCGACCTGGAGGCCGGACCCCGCAAGGATCCGGGGCTGCCCGACCTGGTCGGCGAGATGACCGAGTCCGGCGCCCGCGGCAAGTCCAAGGGGGCGCTGTCCGGCGCCGCCGAGACCATCTCCGACGCGTTCAAGCAGGCCCGTGACGAGGGCGGCTCCGAGCGCGAGACGTCATCGCGTCCGCGCGCCCGCAAGGCCGCGCCCTCGCGCCGGAAGGAGGAGCAGGAGTGAGTACGTACGTCTACGGCATCACCGCCGCCACGCATCCCTCGCTCCCCGAGGGCACGGGCGGAGTCGGTGACCCGCCGCGCGAGGTGCGGATCCTCAAGGAGGGCGAGCTGGCGGCGGTCGTCAGTGACGCCCCCGAGGGACTGCGCCCCAAGCGCAGGGAACTGCTCGCCCACCAGAACGTGCTGAGCGAGATCGGCGCGGACGGCTGTGTGCTGCCCATGCGCTTCGGCAGCGTCGCCCCCGACGACGAGGCCGTCACCGGGGTGCTCGCCGAGCGCGCCGAACACTACGCGGAACGCCTGAAGGCACTGGACGGCCGGGTCGAGTACAACATCAAGGCCAACCACGTCGAAGAGGCCGTGCTGCACCACGTGATGGCCTCGAACCCCGAGATCCGCGCCCTCGCCGAGTCCAACCGGCAGGCGGGCGGCGGGACCTACGAGACGAAGATCCAGCTCGGCGAGATGGTCGCGGCCGCGGTCAAGGACAAGGAGGCCGAGAACGCCACCGCGCTGGAGCGTGCCCTGGAGGCCGCCGCCGACGCCGTGAGCGTGGGCCCCGAGTCCACCGGCTGGCTGGCGAACGTCTCGTTCCTGGTGAAGCGGGAGGCGGCCGACGAGTTCCTGGCCGCCGTCGAGCGGGCCCGCGGCCGGATGCCGCACCTGGAGGTCCGCGTGAACGGCCCGCTGCCGCCGTACAGCTTCGTCGAGCCCGGCCCGGCCGAGCCCGCGGGCACGGCGGCCGGCGGTGCGGACGCCGGAGCGGGGTGACGGCATGGGACTGATCTCGGAGGTCCTGCTGCTGCCGTTCGCACCGGTGCGCGGCGGCGCCTGGGCCATCAGACAGGTGCTGGACGAGGCCGAGCGGATCTACTACGACCCCGCCACGGTGAGAGCCGAACTTGCCCGTCTGGAAGAGCAGTTGGAGGCCGGTGAGATCACCGAGGAGGAGTTCGACCGACAGGAGGACGAGCTTCTGGACCGGCTGGAGATCGCTACGCGCACGAGCGCGGGATTGGGCAACGGGACGGCGCCATGAATCGAGTGGGACTGGGCCTCGCGATAGGGGCCGGATACCTGTTGGGACGTACCAAGAAGCTGAAACTGGCGGTCGCCGTGGGCACCATGGTGGCCGGCAAGAAGATGAACCTGACCCCGAAGGGCATCGCCGAGCTGGTCTCCGGGCAACTGCAGAACAACCCGCAGTTCAAGGAGATCGGTGACCAGCTGCGTACCGACCTCAGGGGCGTGGGCAAGGCGGCCTCGGGCGCCATGGTCGAGCGGCAGATCGACGCGCTCGCCGACCGGCTGCACGGGCGCACCGCCGAGGTCCGCGACCAGCTCTCCGGTGTGGCGTCCCGGGCACCCGGCGTCGGCGACGACACCCGCGACTCCGAGGGCTCGGAGGACTCGGAGTACGAGGAGCCCGAGGACCGCGGGGAGGCCGAGGAGCGCGAGGAAGCCGAGGACCGCGGGGAGGCCGAGGAGTCCGAGGACCGCGGGGAGGCCGAGGAGTCGGCGGAGCGGCGCGCGCCCCGGCGCGGCGAGCGGCCCGCGAAGAAGGCACCGTCCGAGGCGCGGAAGACGGCCAGGAAGGCGCCCGCGAAGAAGGCCGCCGCGAAGGCCCCCGCGAAGAAGGCGGCGGCGAAGCGTGCCCAGCCCGCCAAGAAGGCGGCCGGAAAGAAGACGGCCGGGGCCAGGAGCACCGCCCGCGGTGCCGGTGCCCGGCAGTCGAAGGACGGTGGTGAGCGATGAGCGACACCCTGGGGTCCGCGGCCTCCTCGGCCGGCAAGGCCGCCAAGAAGAACCCGCTGGCCGACGTGGCGCAGAGCGAGGCGGCCGACCGGCTCAAGGCCGAGGTGCAGGACTACCTCGCCGCCCAGGCCACCCGGCTGCTGACCGGTGTCGGCACCAAGCTGGGCGAGACCACCGGCAAGCTCAACGACATCGCCGAGGGCAACAGCCCGGGATTCGCCAAGCTCGCCCTCGACGGCGGACGCAAGCTCGCCGAGGGCAAGGGCCCGATGCGGGCCGCCTTCGAGGTCGGCGCGGGCAAGGTGAAGGACAACGTGGTCGGCGCCTTCAAGAACCTCACCGGCGGCAAGGGCCGCAAGAAGGGCGGCGGCGGGCAGAAGCCGACGGTCATCATCGAGTACGTCGACGTCGGCGTGCCGCTGCGCACCGCCTACGACCAGTGGACCCAGTACCAGGACTTCAGCACCTTCGCCAAGGGCGTCAAGAGCGCGAACCGCGCCGACGACACCTCCTCGGACTGGCAGCTGAAGGTCTTCTGGTCCAACCGCAGCTGGAAGGCCAAGACCACCGAGCAGGTGCCCGACGACCGGATCTCCTGGACGTCGGAGGGCGCCAAGGGCTCCACCAAGGGTGTGGTCAGCTTCCACGAGCTCGCCCCCAGCCTGACCCGCGTGGTGCTCGTCATCGAGTACTACCCGAAGGGCCTGTTCGAGAAGACCGGCAACATCTGGCGCGCCCAGGGCCGCCGGGCCCGGCTCGACCTCAAGAACTACGTCCGCCACATCACCTTCAAGGGCGAGGCGGACGACGGCTGGCGCGGCGAGATCCGCGACGGCGAGGTCGTCCGCAGCCACGAGGACGCGGTCGCGGAGGAGGAAGAGGAGCGGCAGGAGGAGCAGGACGGGGAGCAGGAGCAGGAGCAGGAGCAGCAGCCCGAGGGCGAGTACGAGGAAGAGCCGGAAGGCGAGTACGAAGAAGAGCCCGAGGGCGAGTACGAGGAGGAACCGGAGGGCGAGCCCGAAGAGGAGTACGAGGAGGAAGCGGAGGGCGAGTACGAGGAGCCCGAGGGGGACAAGGAGGCGGGGGAGGACGAGTACGCGTCCCGTGACGAGTACGAGGACGCCGAGGGCGGGAGCCGTCGATGACCACCCCCAGCCGGCTGCCCGATCCCTACGGCCAGGGACAGAGCGCCAACCTCGCCGACATCCTGGAGCGGGTGCTCGACAAGGGAGTCGTGATCGCGGGCGACATCAAGATCAACCTGCTCGACATCGAGCTGCTGACCATCAAGCTGCGGCTCGTCGTCGCCTCCGTCGACAAGGCCAAGGAAATGGGCATCGACTGGTGGGAGAGCGACCCCGCACTGTCCTCGCGAGCCCGGCAGGACGAACTCACCCGGGAGAACGCGGCGCTCCGCGAACGCCTGCGTGAGCTGGACCCGGGCCGCGTACCGAGGGAGGCCCCGTGACCGGTCTGCGCTACGTCTACGCCGTCTGCCGCCCCTTCGACGCCGCCCTCCAGGCCCAGCTCACAGGGGTGGCGGGCGACCCGCCCCGGCTGCTGCCGCACGGCGGCCTGGTCGCCGTCGTCAGCCATGTGCCCGAGGCCGACTTCAGCGAGGAGGCGCTGCGCGCGCACCTGGAGGACCTGGACTGGCTGACCGCCACCGCCCGCGCCCACCAGCAGGTGGTCGACGCGCTCACCGTCGTCACCACCCCGCTGCCGCTCCGGCTGGCCACCGTCTTCCGGGACGACAGCGGCGTACGGGTGATGCTGGAGGAGCGCGAGGCCGCCTTCCGGCGCACGCTCGACCGGCTGGACGGCCGGGTGGAGTGGGGCGTGAAGGTGTACGTCGAGGCGGAGCCGGCGGATCGGGCGAAGGCCGAGCGGCCGGCCCAGCCCGCGCCCAGGCCCGCCTCGGGCCGGGACTACCTGCGGCAGCGGCGCCGGCAGAGCCGGGCGAACGAGGACCTGTGGAGCAGGGCGGAGGAATTCGCCACCGGGCTGCACGCGAGGCTGTCCGACCGGGCCGACGACGCCCGGCTGCACGCACCGCAGAATCCCCGCCTTTCCGGTGCCGCCGGACGGAACGTTCTCAATGCCGCCTATCTGGTGGCCCGCGACGCATCCGAGGAATTCGTCGAAACGGTGGACCGTACGAAAGACGACGCCCCCGGAATTCGCGTGGAACTCACCGGCCCCTGGGCCGCCTATTCCTTCGCCGGAGACACGGAGGGGGCAGAGGGGCCGGAGGGGAAAGAGGGGGAGGAATCATGACCGTCGTGGAGCGCCGTGAGATCGCCCTGGTGGACCTGCTCGACCGGCTGCTGGCCGGCGGGGTCGTCATCACCGGCGACGTCACCCTGCGCATCGCGGACGTCGACCTGGTCCGCATCGACCTCAACGCGCTGATCAGCTCGGTCAACCGCAACGTCCCCTCACCGTTCGGGGACTGACGTGAGCGAACATGCCGGACCCGAACCCGCCAAGCGCCGCCTCGACCTGGAACCCGACACCGTCGAGCGCGACCTGGTCAAGCTGGTGCTGACGGTCGTCGAACTGCTGCGTCAGCTCATGGAACGCCAGGCGCTGCGCCGCGTCGACGAGGGCGACCTGAGCGAGGACCAGGAAGAGCGGATCGGGCTCACCCTGATGCTCCTGGACGACCGCATGACCGAACTGCGGGACCGCTACGGACTGCGGCCCGAGGACCTGAACCTGGACCTCGGGCCGCTGGGACCGCTGCTGCCACGGGAGTGAGCACTCCCGGGGCAGCAGCCTCGTCACCTGTCGTTCGTCACCCGTCGTTCACCACCGGTACCAGCGGCCCCTGCCGCCGCCGGCCGTCGTCCCGCGGGCCAGGAAACCGATCAGCCACAGGACCAGAACCGCCAGAGCGATCCACCAGAGAATCTTCACCGCGAATCCGACACCGAAAAGGACGATCGCGAGAAGCAGTACGAGCAAAAGCGGAACCATGATGTTGAACCTCCTGCCGTACTGGTTTCCCGATTTTCACCGGACAGGCATCAATCACGCTTCTTTTCGGCACAGAATTTCTCCGTGCAGGACGCTGAACCAGCTTTCCGGGTGCTTTCCCCAGTCCCGCCAGGCCGCCGAGACGGCGCGCAGTCGTTCCGGCGTCGCATGGCCCCCCTCGGTGGCGCGGTCCGCGTACGCCGACTCCAGGGTGCGGTCCGCCCACAGGCCGCTCCACCACTCCCGCTCCCCGGGCGTGCTGAAGGTCCACGTGGCCGAGGTCGAGGTGATGTCGGTGAACCCGGCCTCGAGCGCCCAGGCCTTCAGCCGGCGCCCGGCGTCCGGCTCGCCCCCGTTGGCGCGGGCCACCCGGCGGTACAGGTCCAGCCAGTCGTCCATGCCCGGGGACGCGGGGTACCAGGTCATGGCGCCGTAGTCGGAATCGCGGACGGCGATGATCCCGTTCGGTTTGGCGACCCGTTTCATCTCGCGCAGGGCCCGCACGGGGTCGCCCACGTGCTGGAGCACCTGGTGGGCGTGGACCACGCAGAAGGTGTCGTCCGGATAGTCCAGCGCGTGCACGTCCGCGACCGCGAAGTCGGTGTTGCCCAGCCCGCGCTCGGCGGCCGTGGCCCTGGCCCGCTCCACGATCTCCGGCGACCGGTCCACGCCGGTGACGTGGCCGTCCGGGACCAGTTCCGCCAGGTCGGCGGTGATGGTGCCCGGCCCGCAGCCGATGTCCAGGACCCGCATGTGGGGCCGCAGGGAGTCGAGCAGATAGGCGGCGGAGTTCTCGGCGGTGCGCCAGGTGTGCGAGCGCAGCACGGACTCGTGGTGCCCGTGCGTGTAGACGGCGGTCTCATGCGGCTTCGGCATGGTGGATCCCCTCTCCCGGCAGTGGGATCACGGTACGCCCGCCAGTCGCATGGTGAGATACGCGTTTCGCCATATGGACTGACGGAACGTCAGTCGAGCCGGGAGAGGGAGGTACTTACCGGTACCGGGAGAGGGACGGACCGGGAGGGGCGGATCAGGAGAGGAGTCCGCCGCCGGGCAGCGGCCGGTACACCGTGAGCGCCTCGGGCAGCTTCTCCAGCGTCAGGTCGCCCTCCGTCTCGGTCAGCTCACCGTCGAACGCCATCAGCGTGCCCGGCGCGACGCCCGACAGCCGCAGCCGGGGCACCTGCACCGCCGCGTGCGCGGGCGAGCGGGTCAGCGGTCCGGCGAGGGCCGCGGACAGCAGCCGCAGGGCCGGCCTGCGCCCCCCGTGCACCACCCGTACGTCCAGCTGCCCGTCCGCCAGATCGAGCCGGCGCCCCGAGGCGATGCCCCGGCGGTGGTACGTGCCGTTGCCCGCGAAGAGCATCCACAGCGGGCGCCTGCGGCCGCGCACCTCGGCCTCCAGCGGGTGCCGGTCGGCGCGCAGTACCCGTACGGCCGCGAGCACCCCGGCCGGCCAGCCCCCGATCCGGGGGGACCAGCGCTCCCGCTCGTTGACCAGCTCCGGGTACACGCCGAGGCTGAAGGTGTTCAGGAAGACGCCGCGCCGCCCGCCCGAGGCGAACCGCCCCACGTCCACCCGCACCCCCTCACCCCGCTCCAGCGCCCCGCACAGATCCCGTACGTCCTCCACGCCCAGGTCGTAGGCGAAGTGGTTGAGCGTGCCGCCCGGCAGTACCGCGAGCGGCAGCCCGTGGCGGAGCGCGATCTCGGCCGCGGCGTTCACGGTGCCGTCGCCGCCGCACACACCGAGCACCCGGGCGTGGCCGGCCGCCTTCTCCAGCTCCGCCCGGACGTCCCCCGGCTCGCACTCCACCACCTCCGCGTCGGGCAGCGCGTCGCACAGCGCCCGCACCCGGTCCGAGGTGCCCGAGCCGACGTTGGCGACCATGACCAGCCCCTCGCCGCCGGACAGCGCGGGCACCTCGGCACGCGGCCGGGCCGGCGGAGTGTGCTGGGCGCGGGTCGGCACCATGCCCCGTACGGCGAACGCGGCCCCCGCCCCCAGCGCGGCACCGGCCAGCACGTCGCTCGGGAAGTGGACGCCGGTGTAGACCCGGGACAGGACGACCGCGGCGGCCACGGGGGCCACCGCCGCACCCCACGCCGGGGACTCCAGCGCCACCCCGGTCGCGAACGCGGCGGCCGAGGCGGCGTGTCCCGACGGGAAGGACGTCGTGATCGGCTGCCGCTTCAGCTGCCGGACCAGCGGCACCGGGTCCAGTACCGGGCGGGGCCGGCGCACCGAGCGCTTGCCGAGGGTGTTGATCGCCAGCGAGGCCAGCCCGAGCGAGGCGATCCCCCGGGCGGCCGCGCGGCGCGCCCTCGGGGTGCGCGACGCGGCCAGGGCGGCCGCCGCGGCGAACCACAGCACGCCGTGGTTGGCGCTCCGGCTCAACCGGGGCAGCAGGGGGTCGGCGCCGGGCCAGGTACGGGCGGCGACGGCCTCGAACGCCCGCTGGTCCAGCCGCAGGAAACCGTTGCGGAAGGGGTGCGGGCCGGGCGTGGCGGCGGTGAGGTCTACGTCGGGGCTCATGGGTCCCGCCTACCCTGCGGACGGCGTTTCCTGCCGTGGCGCGCCCCACGTGCCGCGGTTCCCCGTCGCGCGGTCGAAAACGGTTTGCCCGCAGCGCGCCCGGAGCCGGAGAATCCGGCCCCATGGGTCACCTCGAAGCAGCGCACCTGGAGTACTCCCTCCCCGACGGGAGGCCGCTCCTCGGCGACGTCTCCTTCCGCGTGGGGGAGGGGGCCGTCGTGGCCCTGGTCGGGCCCAACGGCGCGGGCAAGACCACGCTGCTGCGCCTCCTGGCCGGCGAGCTGAAGCCGCACGGCGGCTCCGTCACCGTCACCGGCGGCCTCGGCGTGATGCGCCAGTTCGTCGGCTCCGTACGGGACGAGACGACCGTGCGCGACCTGCTGGTGTCCGTGGCGCAGCCCAGGATCCGCGAGGCCGCCCGCGCGGTCGACGCCGCCGAGCACGCGCTCATGACGGTGGACGACGAGGCCGCCCAGCTGGTCTACGCGCAGGCGCTCTCCGACTGGGCCGAGGCGCGCGGGTACGAGGCCGAGACCCTGTGGGACATCTGCACCACCGCCGCGCTCGGGATGCCGTACGACAAGGCTCAGTGGCGGCAGGTGCGCACCCTCTCCGGGGGCGAGCAGAAGCGCCTCGTCCTCGAGGCGCTGCTGCGCGGCACCGACGAGGTGCTGCTGCTCGACGAGCCGGACAACTACCTCGACGTGCCCGGCAAGCGCTGGCTGGAGGAGCGGCTCGCCGAGACCCGCAAGACCGTGCTGTTCGTCTCCCACGACCGGGAGCTGCTCGCCCGCGCCGCCCAGAAGATCGTCTCCGTCGAGCCCGGACCCGCGGGCGCCGACGCCTGGGTGCACGGCGGCGGCTTCGCCACCTTCCACGAGGCCCGCCGGGAACGCTTCGCCCGCTTCGAGGAACTGCGCCGCCGCTGGGACGAGAAGCACGCGCAGCTGAAGAAGCTGGTGCTGTCGCTGCGTCAGGCCGCGGAGAACAGCCACGACATGGCGTCCCGCTACCGCGCCGCGCAGACCCGGCTGCGCAAGTTCGAGGAGGCCGGACCGCCGCCCGAGCCGCCGCGCGAGCAGGACATCAGGATGCGCCTGAAGGGCGGCCGCACCGGCGTCCGCGCCGTCACCTGCGAGCAGCTGGAGCTCACCGGCCTGATGAAACCCTTCGACCTGGAGGTCTTCTACGGCGAACGGGTCGCCGTACTCGGCTCCAACGGCTCCGGCAAGTCGCACTTCCTGCGGCTAATGGCCGGCGACGACGTGACGCACACCGGGAACTGGAAGCTCGGGGCGCGCGTGGTGCCAGGACACTTCGCCCAGACCCACGCCCACCCCGAGCTGCTGGGCCGCACCCTCCTGGACATCCTGTGGACCGAGCACTCCCAGGACCGGGGCGCCGCCATGTCCCGGCTGCGCCGCTACGAGCTGACCCAGCAGGCCGAGCAGGCCTTCGACCGGCTCTCCGGCGGCCAGCAGGCCCGCTTCCAGATCCTGCTGCTGGAACTCCAGGGCGTCACGGCCCTGCTCCTCGACGAGCCGACCGACAACCTCGACCTGGAATCGGCCGAAGCCCTCCAGGAGGGCCTGGAGGGCTTCGAGGGCACGGTCCTCGCGGTCACCCACGACCGCTGGTTCGCCCGCTCCTTCGACCGGTACCTGGTCTTCGGCAGCGACGGGCGGGTGCGCGAGACGACGGAGCCGGTCTGGGACGAACGGCGGGTGGAGCGGGCCCGCTGACGAACGGGGGGATCACTTCCAGCGCAGCAGCGCCCCCAGGCCGCCCACCGGCGCCTTCTGGGAGGTCTCCGGCGGCAGCACCGGCGTCACCGAGATCGCGGGGGCGCCGGTCATCACCGCCGAGCGCAGCAGGGCGTCGTCCGCCCGGGCCGACCAGGAGTTCTGCTCGCCGAGCGTCTTCAGCTCCGTACGGCGCACCGCCACCTGGTCGGCGTCCTCGCCGATCCACACCTCGCGGTGCGTGTCGGGGGCGTCCGGGATGACCAGCAACTCGTCGATGCGGTGCTCCCGGGCGGCCTCGACCAGCGCGGGCACGCCCTCCGCCGCGCCTGCCCGGCCCTCGTCGTCGGGCGAGCGGGCGGCCAGGAACCGGTCCAGCTCCTCCCGGGCGCGCGCACGGACGTGGTCCTCGCGCAGCCCTTCCACCTCGTCGTCCAGCAGCCTGCTGCCGGCGCCGCGCGAGGCTTCGGCGACCCGGTCCTGGAGCCGCGAGGGCAGCCGCTCGTGCACCGAGCGGCGCTCCCGGTCGTCGCCGACCAGGATCAGCAGGTCGGCGCCCGTCTCCTCCTGGCACACGGCGAGCGCGTCCGCGATCTCCGCCGCGTTGTGCTCCCAGGTGTTCTCCACCCGGAGCTGGAAGTGGCGCTCCGACCAGTCCACGCTGCTCGTGCGGTGCACCGGCCACTGCCTGCCGGTCACGCCGCCCGCGTCGGAACTGCCCAGCGCGGAGCGCAGCTCGAAGTCGGCTCCCTTGCGGTCGATGTACGCCACCACGCCCACAGGGTCCTCGCCGGCCAGGTCGAGCAGCGGAGTGACGTGCGGCAGCGGGGCCCAGTCGGCGGTGGTCCCGCCGTACGGGGGCCGGGCCAGCGGCGGATCGAGGACCACCTGTCCGGCGCACGCGAACAGCGCCCGCCCGTGCGGGTCGGTGGCGTGCCGCAACTCGTCCACCGCCTCCCGCACCGCGCGGCAGGTGGCGTCGTCCGCGCCCTGCTCCGCCAGCTCCCGGGCCACCGCGGCGGCCGTCAGCTCACGCTCGTGGGCGGTGTCCTCCGCGTTCCGGGACAGGTCGACGTAGACGGAGGCCCAGGGTCCCTGGTGTTCGTAGAGGGGGTGCAGAAACGCGAGATCCATGTGGTTGCCCTCCCGGGTGCCGCTCGGGGGTGGTAGTGCTCCGGGGCGGGTACCCGGGACGCATGAACGAACACGACACGCGGGACGACACCGTGACCGGAGTGGACCCGGGCCGCCTGGACGACCAGCAGCTGATGAAAGAACTGGAGACCATCCACCGCACGCGCCACGACACCCTGCTGTACGGGTCGAACGACGCGCTGCGGGCCCACAACGACCGCATGGCCCGGCTGGAGGGGGAGTGGCTGCGCCGCAATCCCCGGCGCCCGGTGGCCCCGGGCCGCACCCGCGAGGGCGCCCGGGAACGCGGCTGCGGCCAGGCCGCCGCCCCCGGTGGCTGAGCGTGACGACGGGCCACCCGCGATCCCTCGCCGGTGGCCCGTCCGTCCGTCGCCCGGTTGTCCGCCTCAGCCCGCCGCCTTGGCGAACTCCGCGAGGTAGGTCTCGCAGAACGCCTTCAGGTCGTCCGGCTTGCGGCTGGTGATCAGGACGTTGTCGCCCGCGTCGCAGACCTTCACCTGTTCGTCGACCCAGGTGGCGCCCGCGTTGCGCAGGTCGGTCCGCAGACTGGGCCACGAGGTCAGGGTGCGGCCGCGTACGACGTCCGCCTCGACGAGCGTCCACGGTGCGTGGCAGATGGCGGCCACCGGCCGGCCCTGCGTGAAGAAGTCCTTGACGAAGGCCACGGCCTTCTCGTCGGTCCGCAGGAAGTCCGGGTTGGCCACCCCGCCGGGCAGCACGAGGCCGCCGAACGCGTCGGCGGAGGTGTCGCCCACCACTTCGTCGACGGGGAACGTGTCCGCCTTGTCGAGGTGGTCGAAGCCCTGGACCTCGCCGGACTGCGTGGAGACGAGGACGGGCTCGTGCCCCGCGTCCTTGGCCGCCCGCCACGGCTCGGTCAGTTCCACCTGTTCCACGCCCTCGGGCGCGGTCAGAAATGCGATGCGCATGAAGTTCGTCTTCCCTTCCGGCGCCTACGCGCCCTGCGAACCGGACCGGCCGCTCTCGGTGAGGGCCACCGCCAGCTCCTGGACGTTGTCGTAGCGCGCCTTGTGCGGCAGTCGGTCCAGCCCCTCGACGAGGGCGTCCGGCGCGTTGCCGCGGCGCAGTGCGCGGGTCAGTTCCCGCGGTCCCGCGGGGAAGCTGCCCCGGGTCAGGTTCCGGGCCAGCTCCAGCCGCAGGGCCTCCAGGTACGTGGGTCCGCGGCCCGGTGTCACCGGTCCGTACATGACGTCCGGATCGTCCTCGGCGGCCGGTTCCGGGTCGTTCCACTCCTCGCTGCGGGTGGGGTGCCCGGACCTGAGCAGACCCTGCAGTTCGTGCTTCATCTCGTCGTCGCGGTGGACGCTCATCCGGTCGCTGCCTCGCTGCATGTCTCCCTCCAGATCCTTAAGGGGTGCCGACCGCGTACCCGGACACCGCGGGCCGACACGGATTCCTCCGGACGGGTCCGTTCCGATTTCCGCGGTCCGGGAGCGGATCAGTAATCGAGAAGCGCGGGCAGCCGCGCCCGATCTAGCGTGTGACCACCGAGGCAGTGAGGGCGTCACCTTCACCGGGCCCCCGACAGATGGAGACACGATGAGCAGCGCCAAGAGGCCGGGCACGCAGGGGCCCGGGTCGCACGTCGCCGACAGCCACGACCTGATCCGTGTGCACGGCGCCCGCGAGAACAACCTCAAGGACGTCAGCATCGACATTCCCAAGCGCCGGCTGACCGTGTTCACCGGCGTCTCCGGCTCGGGCAAGAGCTCGCTGGTGTTCAACACGATCGCCGCCGAGTCGCAGCGGCTGATCAACGAGACCTACAGCGCCTTCGTCCAGGGCTTCATGCCGACGCTCGCCCGGCCCGAGGTGGACGTCCTGGACGGCCTCACGACGGCGATCATCGTGGACCAGCAGCGGATGGGCGCCGACCCCCGCTCCACCGTCGGCACCGCCACCGACGTCAACGCGATGCTGCGCATCCTCTTCAGCCGCCTCGGCGATCCGCACATCGGCCCGCCCAGCGCGTACTCCTTCAACACGGCCTCCGTGCGGGCCAGCGGCGCGATCACCGTCGAGCGGGGCAACAAGAAGGCGGTGAAGGCGACCTTCCAGCGCACCGGCGGCATGTGCACGAACTGCGAGGGCCGCGGCACCGTCTCCGACATCGACCTCAGCCAGCTCTACGACGACTCCAAGTCGCTCGCCGAGAACGCCTTCACCATCCCCGGCTGGAAGTCGGACAGCCAGTGGACGGTGCAGGTGTACGCCCAGTCCGGCTTCGTCGACCCGGACAAGCCGATCCGCGACTACACCGACAAGGAACTGCGGGACTTCCTCTACGGCGAGCCGGTCAAGGTGAAGGTCAACGGCGTCAACCTCACCTACGAAGGCCTCATTCCGAAGATCCAGAAGTCCTTCCTGTCCAAGGACAAGGAGGCGATGCAGCCGCACATCAGGGCCTTCGTGGAGCGGGCGGTCACCTTCACCACCTGTCCCGAGTGCGAGGGCACCCGGCTCAGTGAGGGCGCCCGCTCGTCGCGGATCGGCAAGATCAGCATCGCCGACGCCTGCGCGATGGAGATCCGGGACCTGGCCGAGTGGGTCCGCGAGCTGGCCGAACCGTCGGTGGCACCGCTGCTCACCGCCCTGCGGGACACCCTCGACTCCTTCGTCGAGATCGGCCTCGGCTACCTCTCCCTCGACCGGCCGGCCGGCACCCTGTCCGGCGGCGAGGCGCAGCGCGTCAAGATGATCCGCCACCTCGGCTCCTCGCTCACCGACACCACGTACGTCTTCGACGAGCCCACCGTCGGACTGCACCCCCACGACATCCAGCGCATGAACGACCTGCTGCTGCGGCTGCGGGACAAGGGCAACACGGTCCTCGTCGTCGAGCACAAGCCCGAGACGATCGCGATCGCCGACCACGTGGTCGACCTCGGCCCCGGCGCCGGCACGGAGGGCGGCACCGTCTGCTTCGAGGGCACCGTGGCGCAACTGCGCGGCGCCGACACCGTCACCGGCCGCCATCTCGACGACCGGGCCTCCCTCAAGGAGTCGGTCCGCAAGCCCACCGGAGCCCTGGAGATCCGCGACGCGCGGACGCACAACCTCCAGGGCGTCGACGTGGACGTCCCGCTCGGCGTGCTCTGCGTGGTCACCGGCGTGGCCGGTTCCGGCAAGAGTTCCCTGATCCACGGCTCGGTCCCGGCCGGCGCCGACGTCGTATCGGTCGACCAGAGCCCCATCAAGGGCTCGCGGCGCAGCAACCCGGCGACGTACACCGGTCTGCTCGACCCGATCCGCAAGGCCTTCGCCAAGGCCAACGGCGTGAAGCCCGCCCTGTTCAGCGCCAACTCCGAGGGCGCCTGCCCCACCTGCAACGGCGCCGGTGTCATCTACACCGACCTGGCGATGATGGCCGGCGTCGCCACCCCCTGCGAGGACTGCGAGGGCAAGCGGTTCATGGGCGAGGTGCTGGAGTACCGCTTCGGCGGCCGGGACATCAGCGAGGTGCTCGCCATGTCGGTGGACCGGGCCGAGGAGTTCTTCGGCGCCGGGGAGGCGCGCACCCCGGCCGCGCACAAGATCCTCCAGCGGCTCTCCGACGTCGGCCTCGGCTACCTCACCCTCGGCCAGCCGCTCACCACCCTCTCCGGCGGCGAGCGGCAGCGGCTCAAGCTGGCCACCCACATGGGAGAGAAGGGCGGCGTGTACGTCCTCGACGAGCCCACCACCGGACTGCACCTCGCCGACGTCGAGCAGCTGCTCGGCCTGCTCGACCGCCTCGTCGACGCCGGCAAGTCGGTCATCGTCATCGAGCACCACCAGGCGGTCATGGCGCACGCCGACTGGATCATCGACCTCGGCCCCGGCGCCGGGCACGACGGCGGCCGGATCGTCTTCGAAGGGACCCCCGCCGACCTCGTCGCCGACCGCTCCACCCTCACCGGCCAGCACCTCGCCGCCTACGTCGGCTCCTGACGGTGGGGACGGCCCAAGGCGCCGGAACCGCTACCGGTGGTCTCCGGCGCTGTGGGATCGTGGTCGGGTGACGACGCTGGAGGACCTGGCCAGGCTGCGCCGGGCCCGCGACCTGATGGACCGCGAGTACGCCGAGCCGCTCGACGTGCCGGCGCTGGCCCGCGTCGCCCTCATGTCGGCGGGCCACTTCTCCCGCAGCTTCCGCGCCGCCTACGGGGAGACGCCGTACAGCTACCTGATGACCCGCCGCATCGAGCGCGCCATGGCGCTGCTGCGGCGCGGCGACCTGAGCGTCACCGAGGTCTGCTTCGCGGTCGGCTGTACCTCGCTGGGTTCGTTCAGCTCGCGGTTCACCGAACTGGTCGGCGAGAGCCCGAGCGCCTACCGGGACCGCGACCACACCGACGGCGCCGCCGTCCCGGCCTGCGTCGCCAAGGTCCACACCCGGCCGGTCCGGAACGGTGACGCGGCCGGGAAGGGTGACGCGGCCGGGAACGGAGAGCCGGTCAGGAACGGAGAAGCGGCGCCCGCGCCACCGCCCGTAGCGTGACGCGCATGGACATCAACCTCTCGCAGTGCTTCATAGCCGTCGACGACCACGACAGGGCGCTCGCCTTCTACCGGGACGTGCTCGGCATGGAGGTCCGCAACGACGTCGGTTTCGAAGGAATGCGCTGGGTGACCGTCGGCTCCCCGGCGCAGCCCGACGTGGACGTCGTCCTCGAACCTCCCCTCGCCGACCCCAACGCGTCGGCCGCCGACCGGGAGGCGATGGCCGAACTCCTGGCCAAGGGGCACCTGCGCGGCATCGTGCTCGCCACCGACGATGTCGACGCCGCCTTCGAGCACGTCCGCGCCGCGGGCGCCGAGGTGCTCCAGGAACCGGTCGACCAGCACTACGGAGTCCGCGACTGCGCCTTCCGCGACCCGGCCGGCAACATGGTGCGCCTCAAGCAGCCGCGCAAGGGCTGAGAATCCGGGTGTTTGCCCCCGGGGACAGGGGGCAGGCGCAAGGTCAGTGCTTCGGACAGGAGGCACGTCCGTGGGAGCGGCGTGACGCCGCCACGGATGCGTCCGCGAGGCCAGGACGCCCTCCCGCGGTGACCGCCCGACCAAGGGCCGTGTCGTCGTACCGGCTCCGTCCGCCCAACGAGCCCGAGGTCGCCCCGACCCCGGCCGCCCAGGGCGGGCCGCGCCGACCGGACCGCCGTCCGGTGCGACGACGGGACCCCCGCGCTCCGAGGGAGTTGCGACGCACCATGCCGATCCACGCCAGTGTGAAGCACCCGCACGACGACGCCCCCGACACCGCCGACGCCTTCCGTCGGCTCGCCACCCTTCCCGCCGGCCCCGAGCGCGACGCGCTCCGGGACCGGATCGTCGAGGCATGGCTGCCCATGGCCGAACGGCTGGCGGGACGGTTCCGCAGCCGCGGCGAGAGCTTCGAGGACCTGCGCCAGGTCGCGGCCCTCGGTCTCGTCAAGGCCGTCGACCGCTACGACCCCGAGCGCGGCAACGCCTTCGAGAGCTACGCCGTGCCCACCATCACCGGCGAGATCAAGCGCCACTTCCGCGACCACATGTGGACCCTGCACGTGCCGCGCCGGGTCCAGGAACTGCGCAACCGCGTGCGCTTCGCCGGCCAGGACCTGTCCCAGACCATCCCGGGCCGCAGGCCCACCGTCGCCGAGATCGCCGAGCGCGCCGACCTGAGCGAGGAGGACGTCCGGACCGGTCTGGAGGCCCTGGAGAGCTTCACGGCGCTGTCCCTGGACGCCGAGGTCCCGGGCAGCGAGGACGGCTACTCGCTGGGCGACGCGCTCGGCGCCCCCGACCCGGCCCTCGACACGGTCGTCGACCGCGAGGCCGTCAAGGACCGGCTGGCCGCCCTGCCACCGCGCGAGCGCGCCATCCTCTACATGCGCTTCTTCGACGACATGACCCAGAGCCGTATCGCCGAACAGCTCGGCATCTCCCAGATGCACGTCTCCCGCCTGATCACCCGCTGCTGCGACCGGGTGCGGGAGCAGGTGCTGCGGGAACCGGGACCGGGTGCGTGAAACCCCAGGCTCACCCGCCCGGACGTCCCGTTCGCGCGAACGGAGCACGGTGACGGGCGGCCGCGTGCCGGGCGGGCTGTGATGGCCGAGGGGCGCGAGTGCAGTGCCCCGCAAGCCGTCGCTCGAAGGAGCCCGTCCCATGCGCCGCACCGCCCGCGCCCTGTCCGTCGCCGTGCTGGCCAGTGCCGCCCTCGGTCTCTCCGCGGGGCTCGGCGCGGCCGACCCGGGAGTTCCGCCGCCCCCCGCGGGCGCGGGGGAGCCCGTCGCCCCGCCGTCCGCCGACGACCCGGCGGCCGTACCCCCGCCGTCCGCCGAGGAGGCCCTCCCGCCGTCCGCGGGGCAGGCAGCCGCCCAGGTCAGCCCGGCGGACGCCGCCCCCGGCGAGACCGTGACCGTCTCGGTCTCGTGCGGCCCGACCGGCGGCTCCGCCCCGCCGAGCCTCGACGCCACCTCGGCGGCCTTCGAGGAAGGCACCGTCGAGCTGCGCAAGGTGGCCGACGACGCGGGGACGGCGTCCGGGCCGGCCTACCGGGGGACCGCGCGCATAGCCACCGCCGAGGACTTCGCGGCCGAGCCGAGCGCGGGGAGTGCGGGGAGCGCGGGGGACACGACGGACACCGAAGGCCCGGCGGCGACCGAGGACTGGGCGGAGACCGAGGGTGCCGCCGGGAGCACGGAGGACTGGACGGTCGACGGCGCCTGCCCGGATGCCTCGGGCGGGGAGGGAGGCGACCCCTGGAGCGCGACCATGAGCGTGCCGGAGGAGAGCGGTGCCGGTGCCGGTGCCGCCCAGCCGGGATGCCGGGAAACCGCCGCCCCGCGCGCCGGGAACTCCACGCACGGCACGCCCTGCGCCCCCACCGAGCCCGCGTGCCCCGAACCGCCCACCGCCCCTCGCGGTGAGCCCGCCCCCCAGGGCACGTCCTGCGGCGGTGCGACGGCGGAGCACGGGGTGCAGGCGGGCACCGGCGGGACCTTCGGCGACTCGGTGCCCGCCCTGGTCGCCGGTGGTGTGCTGATCGCGGGCGCGTGCGGTGCGGCCGCGCACCGGCTCCGGCTGCGCCTGCGCGGGGAGGACGGCGAGCGCTGACCCCGCGCGGGCCCCGGTCCGGCTGTGACGCGCGCAACCGGAGCGGGAGCCATGGCGGGGCGGCACGGTGGGTACTGGGACCAACGAACGGCGAACGAGCCGATCAACGAACGGCGAGCGAGCACGGGACCGGCCCCGACGGGGCCAGGACCACCCGACAGGGACCAGGTCCGGCGGGACAGGAGCCCTGCTGGCACCGGGCGACGGCCCTGAGGGGGCCAGTGTCCCGGGCGGGGATCACAGTCCCCGGCGGGCGAGGGTCCTCGGCGGGACCAGGGTCCGGGCGGGATCGGGGTCCCGGCGGGACCAAGGCCCTGAGGAGGCCAGGGCCCTCCGCGCGGCCAGGCCCCGGCTCGACGGGGACAGGGCAGGGCACGGACAGGGCACGGACAGGGCACGGACAGGGCACGGCACGGTACGGACAGGCGGCACGGACCGCGCGGAGGTACGCATGCGGCGCACGGACCCCGGGGGCCTGGCCACGGGACCCGCAGGTCACGATCCCGTCGGCCCTGGCGCTGCGGGCCCGGACGCCGTGGGCCACGGTCCCGTCCGCTACGGCCCGCACTTCCCCGAAGACGGGCTGCCGGTGCTGCCCGAACTGTCCGCCGTACTCGCCGCCGCCGCGGGCCGCTCACGCGGGGAACCGGCCGGCGGCGCCCCCGCCCTCCTGGACGCGGCGAGCGGTTACTGGGACCGGCGCGGCCTGACCACCGAACCCGCTCACCTGGCCGCGGCCCCCGGCGCGGGCGCCCTCCTGCTCGCGCTGACCGCCGCGCTGGGCGGCGACGTGCTGGTGCCCCGTCCCTGCGCCGCCTGGTGGGCACCGTACGCACGACTGCTGGGCAGGCCCGTCTTCCACGTCCCGACACCGGCCGAGTCCGGCGGCGTACCCGACCCGTACGCCCTGCTGGAGACCGTCCGCCGGGTCCGCGCCGAGGGCGGCGATCCCCGCCTGCTCGTGCTGTCCGTCGCCGACGACCCGACCGGCACCGTCGCCCCGCCCGAGCTGCTGCACGAGACCGTCGAGGCCGCCGCGGGCGAGGGGCTGCACCTGGTCAGCGACGAGACCTGGCGCGACACCCTGCACGACCCGCACGCCACCGTGATCCTCAGCCCCGCCGAGATGCTGCCCGAACGGGTCACCGTCGTCACCGACCTGGCGGGCGCGCTGCTCCCGCCGGCCTGGCCGGCCGCCGTCGCACGCTTCCCCGCCTCCGCCGCCGGCAACGGCCTGCACGCACGCGTGCTCGACGTGCTCACCGCGCTCGGCGCTCGCGTCGCGGCCCCCGTCGCCGCCGCGGCCGGGTACGCCCTCGACGAGCCCGAGCCGGTCACCGCCCGCCGGGCCGCCGCCGTACGCCTGCACGCGCGCGTGGCCGCCGCCGCGCACGCGGCCGTCGTCGCCGCGGGCGCCACCGCCCGGCCCCCGCAGGCGGGCCGCCACCTGTACGCCGACCTCGGCCCGCTGCGCGACGCGCTCGGCGCCGAAGGCGTCGGCGACGCCCAGGAACTGGAGGACTTCCTGAGCGCCCGGCTCGGCATGCCGGCCCCCGGCGGCCACCGCTTCGGCGACGAGTTGTCCGCCCTGCGCGTCCGGCTCGCCACCGGGCCCCTGCTCGACGCGGGCACCGATGAACGGCGGGCGGACTTCCTCACCTCCCCGGACCCGTTGGAACTGCCACACGTGCAACGCGCGTTGACCGGTCTGAAGTCGGTCTTCGACGGTCTCCGCGACGCTCAGCGATGGGAGCCCCCTCGATGACGCAGCAGCATCGGTCGACCACGAGCACCCCCGCGTCCGCCGAGGACACCGACGCGGCCGACGCTCGCCCGCCGCTCGCCGAGCCCCGGCCACCGGCCGAGCACCGGGTGTGGCCGCGGACCTTCCACGACCGGCTGACCGCGCCGCTGCCCGGTCTCAAGGCCTTCGCCAGATTCGCCCGCGAAGGCGCGGTCAGACCCGGCCCCGCCGGACTCGCCGACATCCCGCGGCTGCCCTACGCCCCCGGCCCGCTGCCGCGCGTGGACGCGCGCACCGTCGCCGTCACCTGGGCCGGACACGCCAGCTGGGTGGTGCGGATCGGCGGCCTGACCGTGCTCACCGACCCGGTCTGGTCCCGCCGGATCCTCGGCACCCCGCCCCGGGTCACCCCCGTGGGCGTCGCCTGGAGCGCCCTGCCCCGCGTCGACGCCGTCGTCATCAGCCACAACCACTACGACCACCTGGACGCGCCCACCCTGCGCAGGCTCCCGCGCGACACCCCCGTCCTCGTGCCCGCCGGGCTCGGCCGCTGGTTCCACCGCCGCCGCTTCACCCGGGTCACCGAGCTGGACTGGTGGGAGGCGACCGAGCTGGGCGGGGTCCGGTTCGACTTCGTCCCGGCCCACCACTGGTCCAAGCGCAGCCTCACCGACACCTGCCGCACCCTGTGGGGCGGCTGGGTCCTCACCGACCCCGACGGGCGGCGCGTCTACTTCGCCGGCGACACGGGGTACGGCCACTGGTTCGCCCGTATCGGCCGCCGCTACCCCGGCATCGACCTCGCCCTGCTCCCCATCGGCGCCTACGATCCCCGCTGGTGGCTCAGCGACGTGCACTGCGACCCCGAGGAGGCGGTACGGGCCGCGCAGGACGTCGGCGCGCGCCACATGGCGCCGATGCACTGGGGCACGTTCGTCCTGTCCGCCGAACCGGTCCTGGAGCCCCTCACCCGCGTACGCGCCGCCTGGCAACAGGCGGGCCTGCCCCGCGACCGGCTGTGGGACCTGCCGGTCGGCGCCTCCCGCGTACTGGAGTGACACCGCCCCGCCCGGGCACGCTCCCGACCGCCCAGGCGCCCTCGTGCCGGTGCGTCGTGGCCCGGGGGCGCGCTCACCCGCCTGACCGCCGAGGCCTACGCCTTCGCCGGCCCCCGGAAGCGGCGCCACACGCCCGGGGCGGTGCTGACCAGTACGGTGAGGGCGATCGCCGCGGCCACGCCCTCCCACGGCTTGCTGAACAGGGCGCCGCTGAGGACCCCGATCAGCTGGTACGTCAGGGCCCAGGCCAGGCAGGCCGGCAGGTTGCCCCGGGCGAAGCGGCGCAGCGGCCACTTCGCCAGCAGGCAGGCCAGCATCACCGGTATCCGCCCGGCCGGCACCAGCCGGGAGAGCACCAGCACCGCGACATCGTGCTCGGCGAGTTTCTCCTGCGCCTGCTCCAGCCGGTCCTCCGGCGCCCGGGACCGGATCGCCTCCAGCCAGCGCGAGCCGTTCTTCGAGCCCACCCCGCGCCGGCCCAGCCAGTACAGCGCCATGTCCCCGCAGAACGCGGCCAGCGACGCCGTCGCGAACACCATCAGCATGGCGAACGGCAGCGTCTGGTGCATCGCCACCACCGCCGCCGAACTCACCAGCGCGCCCGTGGGCAGCACCGGCACCAGCGCCCCGATCAGCACCAGCAGGAACAGCGACGGGTAGCCGAGCGCCTGCTGCGTCGGCTCCGTCGGTATGTCCAGCGTCGCGGCCGCCAGCCAGCTCACCGCGCGACCTCCACCCGCACACTCTCGCCGTGCCCCAGCCGGTGCACCGCCACGCCCGGCGCGCGCAGCGCCGACAGGCGCACGAACTCCTCGCCCGGCGTGTGGAACTCGTGGGGGCGCACGGCGTCCATCCCGATCGGCCAGTACGTGCCGTAGTGCACCGGCACCGCCGTGCGCGGCGCCAGCCGGGCCAGCGCCTCGGCCGCCCGCCCGGCGTCCAGGTGCTCCGCACCCAGGTAGGGGCCCCAGCCGCCCACCGGCAGCAGCGCCACGTCGACCGGACCGACCTCCTTCTCCATGCCGTCGAACAGGCCCGTGTCCCCGGCGAAGTACGTCCGCGCCTCGCCCTCGACGACATAGCCGAGCGCGGGGGCGCGGTGCCGTCCGACCGGCAGCCGCCGCCCGTCGTGCCGCGCGGAGACCGCCCGTACACGCAGGTCACCGACCGTCGTCTCGTCGCCCGGCACCACCTCGGTCAGCTCCAGGTGTCCGAGCCGGCGCAGCCCCGGCACCGCCCGTCGTGCGCCCCGGGGCACGAGCAGGCGCGTGCCGGGCGCGAGCCGTGCGAGCGACGGCACGTGCAGGTGGTCGGCGTGCAGATGGGAGACCAGCGCCACGTCCGCGCGCCACGCCTGGGGCGGCGGCACCGCGCCCCGCCTGCGGCGCAGATGGGCGAGCCGGCGGACGAACAAGGGATCGGTGAGCACGCGAATGCCCGAATCCTCGACCGTGCAGGTGGCGTGACCCCACCACGTGAGCTCCACCGGCACTCCTTTGCCTCCTTCGCGCGACTCCCCGAAGCCTACGTCCAGGAGTAGGGTCGGCGGCGAAAACGGGAGGTGACGGGAGGTGAGGGGGGACACCATGGGGCCGGTGCGGGTGACGGCGATCGCGAGTCTGACGCCATTGGAACAGCTGGACGACGACCCCTTCCTGGTCGACTCCCGCAGCCAGCACGCGATGTGCGCCCGGTGGGCCGCGGAGCAGGGCTACGTCGTCGCCAGACAGCTGCTGGTGCGCGGACTGCGGCACGACCACGACGCCCTGTGGGACGGAGTGCGCCCCGGGCAGGACCTGTTCGTGGCGCCCAGCCGCCGGGTGCTGGAGAGCGCGCTGTCCTGCGTCGACGACTTCACCGCGGAGTGCGCCCGGCGCGGCGTCCGCGTCGAGACCGTCGGCCGCGCGGAGCCGTCCTACGACGCCCGGATGAAGGCGTGCGTCCACCGCAGGCTGTCGATGCCGACCGCCGGGTACGACGGCCGCTGACGCCGCTGCGGGGTGTGAACCGGACCCGGGGGGACAAACGGGTGCTCCGGAGCGTTGTGGCAGGGTGGGGAAGGCCCGCACGGACGACGGGCCGGGACGTGAGGTGTGCGGAGCGTGGGTGGAGGGCGTTGGCGCCGGGTCGCCAGTCAGATCGGCCGGAGTGTCACGGTGTGGGCCGTCTCCACCGTCACCATGCTCGTGCTCGCCGGGATCCTGCCGGACTTCCGGCTCCAGTCGCCCGACGGGGACAGCGCGACCGACATCGCCATGACCGCCGCGGTCGGCGCCGGAGCCTTCGGCCTGCTCTCGGCCCTGGTCTGGCCGCTCATGGTCCGTCTGCTGCTGCTGGTGCCGGCCCTCGTCCTCGGCCTGCTGGTCTTCTTCCTCAACGGCGGGCTGCTGCTGCTCGCGATCGACGTCAATCCGGCCGGACGCGGCGGTGTCGCCCCCGAGACGGCGGTCGTGGTGGCCGCCGTGATGTCCGCCGTCGCCTCCGCCACCGGCGGTGCCCTGGCCGTGCGCGACGACGACGCCTACCGGCGCCGTCTCTACCGCCTGGCCGACCGCCGCCGCAGATCCGGCCCGCCCTGCCCGGCCGGTCCCGGCACCGTCTTCCTGCAACTGGACGGCGTCGGCCACGACATCCTGCGGGACGCCGTCGACCGCGGTGCCATGCCCACCGTCGCCCGCTGGCTCGGCCGCGACGGCGGCTCCGCGACCCACCGGCTCGCCCCCTGGCGCACCGACTGGTCCAGCCAGACCGGCGCCAGCCAGCTCGGCATCCTGCACGGCAGCAACCACGACGTCCCCGCCTTCCGCTGGTACGAGAAGGACAGCGGCGAGGTCATGGTCTGCAACCGCCCCACCAGCGCCGCCGAACTCCAGTACCGAGCCGTGCGGCGTACCGGCGACGGCGGACTGCTCAGCCTCGACGGCGCCAGCCGCGGCAACCTGTTCGGCGGCGGCGCCGACGAACAGGCCCTGGTGCTGTCCATAGCCACCCGCCGCCGCAGCCGCGAGACCCGGTCCAGATCCGGCTACTTCGCCTACTTCTCCGACCCCGCCAACGCCGTGCGCACCGCGATGTCCTTCGTCGCCGAGGTGTGCCGGGAGATCGCCGAGTCCACCCGCGCCCGCGTCCACAAGGTCCGCCCGCGCGTGTCCCGCGGCGGTCTCTACCCCTTCGTGCGCGCCTTCGCGACCGTCGTCGAACGCGACGTGGTCGTCGCCGCGGTGATGGGCGACATGCTCGCCGGCCGTACCGCCGTCTACGCCGACCTGGTGGCCTACGACGAGGTCGCGCACCACTCCGGTCCGGGCGGCCGGGACGCGGCCAAGGTCCTCGGGCGGCTCGACCGGGCCCTCGCCCTGATCGAGAAGGTCGCCGAGCACGCCCCCCGCTCGTACCGGATCGTGGTCCTCTCCGACCACGGCCAGAGCCCCGGCGAGACCTTCCGCGCCCGCTACGGCCTGACCCTCGCCGACCTGGTGCGGGCCGGCTGCGGGCTGCCCGTGCCGCGCAGCGCCCGGCGCACCCGCAGCGGCGCCGAGGCGCGCAACACCGTACGGGCCGCCCTGCACCGGCCCGTGGAGGAGGGCGCCGAGCAGCAGCGGCCCGCCGACACCCCCACCGGGCGCCGCTCCGAGCCGATCGTGCTGGCCTCCGGCAACCTGGGCCTGGTCTCCTTCCCGGACGTGCCGCACCGGATGACCCGCGAGGAGATCGACGCCCGCCACCCCGCCCTGCTGCCGACCCTCGCCAACCACCCCGGCATCGGCTTCCTGCTGGTGCGCAGCGAGGAACACGGCGGTGTCGTGCTCGGCGCGCGCGGCACCGAGGTGCCCCTGGACCGGCTCGACGAGGACCCCGGACCGCTCGCGCCCTTCGGTCCCGGCGCCGCCGACGCCGTACGCCGCACGCACTCCTTCCCGCACACCGCCGACATCATGGTCAACTCCTTCCACGACCCGGCCGACGGCGAGGTCCTCGCCTTCGAGGAGCAGATCGGCTCGCACGGCGGACTCGGCGGCGCCCAGTCGCGCGCCTTCCTGCTGTCGCCCGTCGTCCTGTCCGCGCCGGTCGACGAGGGGGCGGAGATCGTCGGCGCCGAGCAGGTCCACCGGGTGCTGCGCCGCTGGCTGCGCGAGTCCAACGGCCCCCAGGTGCCCGTGGACGATTCGCGGCCGAACGTCGCGGACAGTGCACCTTTTCCCGTCACGGAGGGGTTCGTACAGGACAAAAGCGCCTGATTTGGAACGACGCGGGACCCTGCCCGACCATGGGCGCGTCCGGCGATCCCGGGCACCCGTTCCATGAGAGGCGCACCACCCCATGCACGTCACCGGGACCGTCCCCCCACCGGCTCCGGAACCGCAGGCGATCCCCGCGGCCCCCGACCACCCCGCTCCCGCCGGCCCCGCACCCGGCAACGGCCGGCACGCCCGCCGCTTCGGGCTGCCCGTCGCCACCGCCCTGGTCATGGGCAACATCATCGGCGGCGGCATCTTCCTGCTCCCGGCCTCCGTCGCCCCCTTCGGCACCATCAGCCTGCTCGCCTTCGGCGTCCTGACCGTCGGCGCCATCGCGCTGGCCCTGGTCTTCGGCCGCCTCGCCGCCCGCCACCCGCGTACCGGCGGCCCCTACGTCTACGCCCGCGAGGCCTTCGGGGACTTCGCCGGATTCCTCGCCGCCTGGGCGTACTGGATCACCACCTGGGTGTCCAACGCGGCCCTCGCCGTCGCCGCCGTCGGCTACCTCGACGTCCTGATCCCGGTGAACGACCACCGCTGGACGGCGTGCCTGGCCGCACTGGTCATCCAGTGGCTGCCCGCGCTCGCCAACTTCGCCGGCACCCGCTGGGTGGGTGCCGTCCAGCTGGTGTCCACCGTGCTGAAGTTCGCGCCGCTGCTGCTCGTCGCGGTCGGCGGGCTGTTCTTCTTCGACCCGGACAACCTCGGCCCGTTCAACGCGACCGGCTCCAGCGGCATCGGCGCGGTCTCCGCCGCCGCCGCGATCCTGCTCTTCTCCTACCTCGGCGTGGAGTCCGCCGCCGTCAGCGCCGGCGAGGTCGAGGACCCCCGCCGCACGGTCGGCCGGGCCACGGTCATCGGCACCGCGGGCGCCGCCCTCGTCTATCTGCTGGGCACCCTCTCGGTCTTCGGCACCGTCGCCCACGACCGCCTGGTCACCTCGGACGCTCCCTTCTCCGACGCCGTGAACGCCATGTTCGGCGCCGCCTGGGGAGGCTGGGCCGTCGCCCTGGCCGCCCTGGTCTCGATGACCGGCTGCCTCAACGGCTGGACCCTGCTCAGCGCCCAGACCCCGTACGCGGCCGCCCGGGACGGCCTCTTCCCGGCCGCGTTCGCGCGCAAGCGGCGCGGTGTCCCGACGACCGGCGTCGGCGTCACCGTCGTCCTCGCCTCCCTGCTCACCGTCTACAACTACACGTCCGGCTCGGCGAAGGTCTTCGAGGTCCTGGTCCTGGTCACCACCTTCACCGCCACCGTGCCATACCTGCTGGCCACCGCCGCCCAGATCTTCCACCTGGTCTCCGGACAGGGCGAGAAGGTCGACCGGGCGCGACTGGTGCGGGACGGTGTGATCGCGGCGGTCGCGGCGGCCTTCTCCCTGTGGCTGGTCGCCGGCGCCGGCTACGCGGCGGTCTACCAGGGCGTGCTGTTCCTCTTCGCGGGCGTGCTCGTGTACGCGGTGATGGCGGCCCGCGGGCGGCGCGCGAGCACGCCTACCTGATTCCGCGGGGCGCGCAGCTGCCGTTCACCGCCCGAGGGCCGGTCTTCCGAGTGAGCTGCGCCGTAGTGTGATCGGATGGGGTTGGGGACCCGGACACGGGCTCCCACCACCCCGGTACAGCAAGCGAATTCGAGAGGACCCGCCGTGGCAACCACGCGCTCCGCACACACCGTCTGGGAAGGCAACCTGCTCGAGGGCAACGGTGTCGTCACCTTCGACTCGTCCGGCATCGGCGAGCAGCCGGTGTCGTGGCCGTCGCGCGCCGAGCAGGCGAACGGCAAGACCAGCCCGGAAGAGCTGATCGCCGCCGCCCACTCCAGCTGCTTCTCCATGGCGCTGTCGCACGGCCTGGCCGGCGCCGGCACCCCGCCCACCAAGCTCACCACCTCCGCCGACGTCACCTTCCAGCCCGGCGAGGGCATCAAGGGCATCCACCTCACCGTGGAGGGCACCGTCCCCGGCCTGGACAACGACGCCTTCGTCGCCGCCGCCGAGGACGCCAAGAAGAACTGCCCGGTCAGCCAGGCCCTGACCGGCACGACGATCACCCTGTCGGCCAAGCTCGCCTGACCTCGGCGCCCCGCGCCCTCCAGCACGCGCACGTGCCGTGCCGGAGGGCGCGGCCTGTCCGGCGCGGCCGGGAGTCAGCGCCCGCCGGTCAGCAGCAACGGGCGGGGAAGGCCCGCCCCCTGGTCGTAGCCGACGGCGGTGACGCCCCGTGGGGTCCAGGCCACCGCGGTCAGGTACCGGCTGCCGTCCGTACCGCCCGGTGGCACGGAGGGCTGCGACCAGCGGCCATCGCGCAGCCGCATCACGTATGGTGTGCCGTCCGGCTGTTCCCCGGTGACCGCCACTCCGTCGGGTGCGAGGGCCAGGTCGTTCACGCGACCGGCGTCGGCGGGCGCGGCCACCTGCTTCCAGGAGCGGCCGTCCCAGTGCGCGAGCAGCGCGTGCCCCGTGTCGTCCTCGTCGTTCAGCTTCCGCCCCGCCGCCCAGACGTCGTTCGCGCCGCGGGCCTCCAGGTCGACGAGTTCGCCGTTGACCCCGTCGTAGGGGACCGGTACGCGGGACCAGGACGTGCCGTCGTAGTGCAGCATCGCGGGCCGGTCGTCCGAGGTGTAACCGGAGACCCACACGTCGTCGTCGGCGAGGGCGGTGACGGAATACGTCCACAGCGAGGTGGCGTCCGGTACGGGCACGATGTGCCACGCCTCCCCGTCCCAGTGCTGGACCATCGCCTCGGCGTGCGTCTCCTGGATCATCCCCCCGGGCTTGTCGGGATCGGGTACCTCGCTGTCGATGACGATGAGCCAGCCGACCGCCCACACGTCGTCCGAGGCCCGCGCCGACACGTCCAGCAGCCCGCCGCCGGCGAGCCGCGTCCCCTCGGGCGCCGGCGCGTCGACCACCCGCCACTCGGAGCCGTCCCAGTGCTGGGTGAGGAAGACGCCCCGGGGCTCCTCGTACGCGCCGACCATCCACGCCTCGTCCTCGGACATCGCGTCGATCGCGCTGACCTGGTTGGACCGGTCGGCGAACCCCCGCATCGGGATCTCCCGCCAGGACTTCTCGCCGTCGTCGTGGGCGAGCAGCAGCGGCGTCCTGCGCTCGACCTTGCCCTCCCGGCCGACCCGGACCCCGTAGGCCCAGGTGGTGTCGCCGTCCACCCTGGTGACTCCGGTCAGCGCCGCGTCGCCCACCCGCGTCAGGTCCGCGGCGGACCACCGGGCGTCGGCGTGCGCCGTGGCGGCCGGCACGGTGACCGCGGCCAGGGCCAGGGCCACGGCGGCGGTTCTCGTTCGTAGGCGTGTTCCACTCATACTGGGCTCTCCCGCTGCGTTCTCGGTGTCCGACGTCTGCACTCCTTCTCAATGCGGTGGTGGGGGCAGGACGTTGCGGCGTCCGCCGCCTTTTTCGCTCCCCGATTCGTTGCCCCGGGCCGCAACCAGGAGGGCGGGCCACCGCACTTGAACGGTGAGACCGTCCGCGCGGGCGGGTGGGGAAAGGGGGGCGGGGTGGACCGCGGTGAGGACGCGCTGCACGACTTCGTCCGTGACAGACGCCTGGCGCTCTTCAGGAGCGCCTACCTGATGTGCGGCAACCGCCACGAGGCGGAGGACCTGGTGCAGACGACCTTGGTCAAGGTGGTGCTCGGCTGGCGGCGCCTGCAGAAGCTGGACAACGTCGAGGCGTACGCCCGCAAGACGCTGTTCCACACCTTCATCGAGGGCAGACGCCGGTTCTGGCGGCGTGAGCACGCGTACGGGGAACTGCCCGAACGGGCCGCTCCCGAGTCCGACTCGGAGACCGGGATGGTGGTGCGGGAGGCGCTGGCCCGCCTCACACCGCGGCAGCGGGCGGTGCTGGTGCTGCGTTACTGGGAGGACCAGAGCGTCGAGGCGACCGCCGCGGTGCTCGGAATGCGGGAGAACACGGTGAAGAGCCACACGGCCCGCGGGCTGGCGGCTCTCCGTGACCAGGTGGGGAAGGAGTTCGTATGAGTGACGCCAGGGACGACGAGGTGCGCGACCTGCTCGCCCGGGCCGCGGAGGGGGCCGGCGGTCCCTCGTTCGGCACGGCGGCGGTGTTCGCCCAGGCGGCCGGAGTGCGCCGCAGGCGCCGCGCGGTGCTGGCCGGCGGCGCGCTGGCCGTCACGGCCGGCGCGCTGTTCACCGTGGCCGCCCTGCCCTCGGGCGGGACGGACCGGGCTGCCGCGGCGGCCTCCCCTTCAGCTCCGTCGGCGCACACCGCGCTGACCGGTGGCTCCGGACGGGAGCAGCGGCTCGCGGGGCTGCTGCCCGCCGACGCCGGGGAGGTCGAGGAGATCTCCATGGCCGTGCTGCTGAAGGACGCGGATCTGGACGCCGCCACCGGCGGGGAGTCCCAGGGCGCCCTGGACGGCTGGTACGCCGTCCGCCGGGGAGACGGCGTCGGCTACCTCGGGGTCGCCCTGCACGACCAGAGGTACCTGGAGGCCAAGTTCTCCGAGGAGCGGGGTCCTGCCCACGACCTCTGCGGGCCGAGGCCGACCGAGCCCCCGCGCGCCGACTGCGTGCGCGAGGAACTGGCCGGCGGCCGGGTGCTGACCATCTGGCGGCAGCCGCTGGAGCGGACCGAGGACAGCCCGGAGTGGGGCGAGGAACTCACCGGCCGGCTCGTGCTCCCCGACGGCCGGGCCCTGTTCGTCCGCGACAGCGCCGGTTACCGCGGCCACGGACAGCTCGGCCCGCTGCTGCGGACCCCGCCCCTGACCCGTGAGCAGCTCCGCGCCCTGATGCTGCGACCGGAACTGGTGGCCGGGAGGTAGCCGCGGGGGTCAGGAGCCCGCGCGCTCCCAGCCCCGCCGGTCCGGGCGCGGCCCCAGCTGCCTGGGGTCGCGCGACCGGTAGACCACGTACGGCCGGGTCAGGTACTGCAGGGGCGCGCTGAACATGTGCACCAGCCGGGTGTAGGGCACCAGGGCGATCAGCACCATCCCGACCACCGCGTGCACGTGGTACAGCACCGGCACGCCCTCCATCAGCTCCGTCCTCGGGTTCAGCGTGAACAGACTGCGCGACCAGGGGGCGATGGTGCTCCGGTAGTCGTAGCCGTTGCCCGAGGTGTCGGACAGCTTGGCGATCATGCCCAGGAGCAGGGCGCCGAGCAGGAAGACGTACATGACCTTGTCGTTGGCCGTGGTGGCCCGGAAGACCGGCGCGTTGGTGCGGCGCCGGTAGACCAGGATGCCGATCCCGGCGACCGCGAGGATCCCGGCGAGGGTGCCGCCGTAGAGCGAGAACAGGTGGTACGCGTGCTCGTCGACGCCGATCGCGTGCGTCCAGGACGCCGGGACGAACAGGCCGATCAGATGGCCGGCGAGCACGAAGAGGATGCCGTAGTGGAACACCGGCGAGGCGATGTTGAGCAGCTTCGACTCGTAGACCTGCGAGGAACGGGTCGTCCAGCCGAAGCGGTCGTAGCGGTGCCGCCAGACCAGGCCCGCGATCAGCAGCGCGAAGGCGGCGTAGGGCAGCACGCCCCACAGGAAGACGTTCATCGGCGGGCTCCGGTGGGTGCGGGCGGCAGCGTGGCGCACACGGCGTCCAGGACGCACGCGTAGGGCGTGCCGAAGGCGGTGAGCCGGGAGCGCAGCTGGTCGAGGGCGTCGCGGTGCTCGGTGAGCATGGTCATGTCCCCGGTACGGGAGACGAACTCCAGCACCGCCGGGAGGAAGTCCGGCAGTTCCTCGCCGGTGAACTCCAGGCCGTGCGCGCGGTACAGCTCCTTGAAGCGGACCAGGGACATGCCGCGGTTGCGGGTGTCGCCGTCGGTCCACCAGCTCAGGTACAGGCTGTGCCGGTTCCTGAAGTCGAAGACCTCCACGTAGTGCGCCTGGAGCGCGCCCTGCTCGGTCACCGCCGCGTGGTCGGTGAAGCGGCGCAGTTGCGGCGCCGCCTCGCGCAGCAGGGGCAGCCGGGCGCGGAAGTCGTCGTCGGGATACGTCAGACAGAGCGCCGCCGCCTGGTACAGCACCTCGAAGCCGGGCATCGGATCAGACCTCCCTCTCGTCGTCCGCGGTCTGCCGCCTGCGCAGGATGTGGAAGTTCTCCACCGGCACCAGCGGCAGCCGCTTGCGTCCCGAGTCCTGGCCGAAGGGCCCGTCGCCGCCCATGCCCGGCCCGCCGTCGGTGTCGAGGCTGCACGTGTCCGGCAGGGCCGACGCCTCCAGCCGGTGCGCGTCCCCGACGGCCGCCGTCGGGATCACGTACCGCTCCTCGTACTTGGCGATCGCCAGCAGCCGGTACATCTCCTCGACCTCCTCGGGGCGCATGCCGACACCCGCGCAGACGGCCGGGTCCGGGTCCTCGCCCAGGTTCACCGACCGCATGTGGGCGCGCATCGCCGCGAGCTTCTCCAGCGACGCCCGCACCGGCCCGGTGTCACCGGCCGTGAACAGCTCGGCCAGGTACTCCAGCGGAATGCGCAGCGTGTCGATCGCGCCGAACAGGTTGTCCGCGTCCTCGCCGTCGTGCCCGGTCTCCGTCAGCGCGTCCACCACCGGCGACAGCGGCGGGATGTACCAGACCATCGGCATCGTGCGGTACTCAGGATGCAGGGGCAGCGCCACCCGGTACCTGCTGACCAGCGCGTGCACGGGGGAGCGCCGGGCCGCCTCGATCCAGTCGAACGGGATCCCGGCCTCCTCGGCGGCCCGCCGCACCTCCGGGTCCTGCGGGTCGAGGAAGACACCCAACTGCGCTTCGTACAGGTCGCGTTCGTTTGGTGTCTCGGCGGCCTCGGTCACCTTGTCGGCGTCGTAGAGGACGACTCCCAGGTACCTGAGCCGCCCGACGCAGGTCTCCGAGCAGACCGTGGGCTGGCCCACCTCGATGCGGGGGTAGCAGAAGGTGCACTTCTCGGCCTTGCCGGTGCGGTGGTTGAAGTACACCTTCTTGTACGGGCAGCCGGTCACGCACATCCGCCAGCCCCGGCAGCGGTCCTGGTCGACCAGGACGATGCCGTCCTCGACGCGCTTGTACATCGCCCCCGACGGGCACGACGCGACGCACGAGGGGTTCAGGCAGTGCTCGCAGATCCGCGGCAGGTAGAACATGAAGGTCTCTTCGTAGGCGAACCGCACCTTCTCCGAGGCCTGCTGCCGGGTGCGCTCCACCATCGGGTCCAGGTCGCCGTAGGCGGGGGCGCCGCCCAGGCTGTCGTCCCAGTTCGAGGACCAGCCGATCTTCATCGGCTTGCCGTCGAGCTGCGAGACGGGCCGGGCGACGGGGTAGTCGGTGCCGAGCGGGGCGTCGGTGAGGTTCTTGTAGTCGTACGTCCAGGGCTCGTAGTAGTCCTTGATCTCCGGCAGGCGCGGGTTGGAGAAGATCCCGGCGAGCTTCCTGAACCGGCCGCCGGCCTTCAGCCTCAGCGCGCCGCGCCGGTTCAGCTCCCAGCCGCCCCGCCACCTCTCCTGGTCCTCGTAGCGGCGCGGGTAGCCCTGTCCGGGGCGGGTCTCGACGTTGTTGAACCAGACGTACTCCATGCCCCGCCGGTTGGTCCACGCCTGCTTGCAGGTGACCGAACAGGTATGGCAGCCGATGCACTTGTCGAGGTTCATGACCATCGCGACCTGGGCCATCGGGCGCATCAGTACTCGACCTCCTGGGAACGGCGACGGATCACGGTCACCTCGTCGCGCTGGTTGCCCGTCGGGCCCAGATAGTTGAACGCCCAGGACAACTGGGCGTAGCCGCCGATCAGATGGGTCGGCTTGAGGAGCAGGCGGGTGAGCGAGTTGTGGACGCCGCCGCGCCTGCCGGTCGTCTCGGCGAGCGGCACGTTGACCGTGCGTTCCTGGGCGTGGTGCATGAAGACCGTGCCCGGCGGCATCCGGTGCGAGACGATCGCGCGGGCCACGACCACGCCGTTGCGGTTGACCGCCTCGATCCAGTCGTCGTCCGCGACCCCGATCGCGGCCGCGTCCTCGGCGGACATCCAGATGGTCTGGCCGCCCCGGGACAGGGCCAGCATGAACAGGTTGTCCTGGTACTCGGAGTGGATGGACCACTTGTTGTGCGGGGTGAGGTAGCGGACCGTCACCTCGCGGTGCCCGTCGGGGCCGAGCCGGGGTTCGCCGAACAGCCGGTGCATGTCCAGCGGTGGCCGGTACACCGGCAGCGCCTCGCCCAGCTCGTGCATCCAGTCGTGGTCGACGAAGAAGTGCTGCCGCCCGGTGAGGGTGTGCCAGGGCTTGAGGTGCTCGGTGTTGAGCGTGAACGCCGTGTAGCGGCGCCCGCCCGCCTCACTGCCCGACCACTCCGGCGAGGTGATCACCGGCACGGGCGCCGCCTGGGTGTCGGCGTAGGTGATCCGCTTGCCCTCGTGCTCGGCGGCCAGGTGGGCCATCTCCTGCCCGGTCTTCGCCTCCAGGGTGCGAAAGCCCTGGGTGGCCAGGCGGCCGTTGGTGGTGCCGGACAGCGACAGGATGGTGTTGGCCGCCTTCACCGCCGTGTCCAGCGCCGGACGCCCGTCGGCCGGGCCGCCGCGCACGGTGCCGTTCAGGTCCCGCAGCCGCGCCACCTCCTCGTCCGGCTTCAGCGTGATGCCCTTGGCGGGCAGGCCCTTGGCCTCCACCAGCGGCCCGAGCGCGGCGAACTTCGCGCCGATCGCCGTGTAGTCGCGCTCGACGACGACGAGGTTCGGCATGGTCTTCCCGGGCACCGGCTCGCACTCCCCGCGCCGCCAGTCCCGTACGACGCCGCCCGGCTGGGCGATCTCGCCGGGCGTGTCGTGCTGGAGCGGCGCGGCCACCAGGTCCTTGCGGACCCCGAGGTGGTCCACGGCCAGCTCGCTCACCTTCTCCGCGAGGAGCTTGAAGGTGTCGAAGTCGGTGCGCGCCTGCCACGGCGGGTTCACCGCCGGGGAGAAGGCGTGCACGTAGGGGTGCATGTCCGTGCTGGACAGGTCGTGCTTCTCGTACCAGGTCGCGGCGGGCAGCACCACGTCCGAGAGCAGCGTCGAGGAGGTGTGCCGGAAGTCCAGCGACAGCAGCAGGTCGAGCTTCCCCTCGGGTGCCTCCCCGTGCCAGACCACGTCCCGGGGCCGCTCGCCGGGCGCCGCCTCCTCGGCCCGCAGCGAGGACTGGGTGCCCAGCAGGTGCTTGGTGAAGTACTCGGCGCCCTTGCCGGACGAGCCGAGCAGGTTGGCCCGCCACAGGGTGACGACGCGCGGCCAGTTCCGCGGCGCGTCCGGGTCCTCGCCGGCGAACCTGAGCGTTCCCGCCCGCAGTTCGGCCACCGCGCTCGCCACCGGGTCGCCGAAGGTCTCGCCCAGCTCCAGCGGGTTGCGGTCGAAGGTCGGGTACGAGGGCATCCAGCCCGTGCGCGCCGACAGGGCGAGGCAGTCCGCGCCCGCCATCCCCGCGAGCCGCCCCTCGCCCAGCGGTGAGGCGAGGACGTCGGCGTGGAAGCGGTCGTAGCGCCACTGGTCGGTGTGCAGGTACCAGTACCCGGTGCCGATCGCCTGGCGGGGTGGCCGGGACCAGTCCGACGCGGCGGCCAGCGTCGCCCAGCCGGTCACGGGGCGGCACTTCTCCTGGCCGACGTAGTGCGCCCAGCCGCCGCCGTTGCGGCCCTGGCAGCCGGTGAGCTGGAGCAGGGCCAGGAAGGCCCGGTAGATCGTCTCGGAGTGGAACCAGTGGTTGGTGCCCGCGCCCATCAGGATCATGCAGCGGCCCTTGGACCGCTCCGCCGTCCGCGCGAACTCGCGGGCGATCCGCACACAGGCCGCCGCCGGGACCGAGGTGTGCGTCTCCTGCCAGGCGGGGGTCGCGGGCGCGTCGGCGTCCTCGTACGACGCCGGCCAGTCGCCCGGCAGGTCCGGCCGGGCCACGCCGTACTGGGCGAGGAGCAGGTCGAACACCGTGGTCACCAGCGGCCCGGTCGCCCCGCCGAGCCGCGTCGCCGGCACTCCCCGGCGCAGCACGTCGCCGCGGCCCTGCCCGTGCGTGCCGCCCTCGGTGTCGAAGCGGGGGAGCAGCACCTCCACGCCCGATGCCATCTCGTGGCCGTGCAGGCTCAGCCGGGGGCGTACGTCACCCAGGTCCAGGTTCCACTTTCCCCGGTCGGCCTCGTTCCAGCGAAAGCCCAGCGAGCCGTTCGGGACCACCGCGCGGCCCGTCGCGCCGTCCAGGACGACCGTCTTCCACTGGGCGTCGTCACCGCCCTGCCCCAGGTCGGCGGCGCGCAGGAACTTGCCCGGGACGAACGCCCCGTCCCGCTCGGTCAGCGTCACCAGGAACGGCAGGTCGGTGAAGCGCCGCACGTAGTCGTCGAAGAAGGGGGTCTCGCGGTCGACGAAGAACTCCTTGAGCACCACGTGCCCCATCGCCATCGCCAGCGCGGCGTCCGTCCCGGGGTGCGGGTGCAGCCACTGGTCGGCGAACTTGGTGTTGTCGGCGTAGTCGGGCGAGACCACGACCACCTTCTGGCCCCGGTAGCGTGCCTCCGCCATCCAGTGCGCGTCCGGCGTACGGGTCACCGGCACGTTCGTGCCCCACATGATCAGGTACGCGGCGTCCCACCAGTCGCCCGACTCCGGCACGTCCGTCTGGTCGCCGAAGACCTGCGGGGAGGCCACGGGCAGGTCGGCGTACCAGTCGTAGAACGACAGCATCGGGGCGCCGATCAGCGAGTGGAAGCGGGCGCCGGCCGCGTGCGACACCATCGACATCGCGGGGATGGGGGAGAAGCCCGCGATGCGGTCGGGGCCCCACGTGCGGATGGTGTGCACATGGGCCGCGGCCACCATCTCGACCGCCTCGTCCCAGCTCGCCCGGACCAGACCGCCCTTGCCGCGCGCCCGCTGGTAACGCCCGCGGCGCTCCGGATCGCCCTGGACGTCGGCCCAGGCCAGCACCGGGTCCGTCAGCCGGGCCTTCGCCTCCCGGTACATCTCCAGGAGCACCCCGCGCACGTAGGGGTAGCGCACCCGGGTCGGCGAGTAGGTGTACCAGGAGAAGGCCGCGCCGCGGGGGCAGCCGCGCGGCTCGTACTCGGGGCGGTCCGGGCCGACCGACGGATAGTCCGTGGCCTGGGTCTCCCAGGTGATGATGCCGTCCTTGACGAACACGTTCCACCGGCACGAACCCGTGCAGTTCACGCCGTGCGTGGAGGTCACGACCTTGTCGTGGCTCCAGCGGTCCCGGTAGAAGGCGTCCGACTCCCGCCCGCCGACCAGCCCGATGCTGTGCAGGTCGGGCGCGGCGGTGCCCGGCCGGAAGAACCGTCCCGCCCGCAGCAGCGCCGCGCCCGGCTCGGTGGGCGGTGTCCGCGTGTCGGTCACGTGCGCTCCCTTGGCTCACCGGTCCCTGGTGCTCGCCAGGCCCTGGTTCCCGAACCTAGGGGCGGGCCCGGGAGCGCACCTGTTCGCGGCGCCCGTACGGGTCAGGGGGCGGGCGACCGGAGGTCAGGGGGAGGGGATGCGCACCGTGCCGGTCAGGGCTTGCGCGCCACCCCCGCGTACACCGGCACGATGCCCTCCGCCTGGGCCGCCACGTCCTCCGGCTCCGGCCGCCAGCCGGTGACCGGGATGATGCCGGGGCCCAGCAGCTCCAGGCCGTCGAAGAAGCGGGCGAACTCGGTCAGGGAGCGCGGGTGGAAAGGGGTGCCGCTGCGGGCGAACAGCTCCGCGGCCTTCCCCACCGCCTCCGGGTTCAGGTCGGGCGTGACCTGGGAGAGGACCAGGAAGCTGCCCGGTGCCAGCACGTCGGTGTACCGCTTGAGCAGGCCGTGCACGTCGTCGCCCTCGGCCGCGTCGCCGAGGTAGTGGGTCAGGGCCACCAGCGACAGCGCGACGGGCCGGTCGAAGTCCAGGGACTCGCCCGCCAGCCGCAGGATCAGGTCCGGGTCCCGGACGTCCGCGTGGACGTAGTCGGTCGCGCCCTCCGCCGAGCCGTGCAGCAGCGCCTCCGCGTGCCTGAGGACGATCGGGTCGTTGTCGGCGTAGACGATCCGGGACTCCGCGGCCACCGCCTGGGCCACCTGGTGCAGGTTCGGCTCGGTGGGGATGCCGGTGCCTATGTCCAGGAACTGGCGGATCCCGGCCTCGGCGAGGGTACGGACCGCCCGGTGCATGAACCGCCGGTTCGCCCGCGCCCCGCGCACCGCCGTGCTGTCCGCCGCGAGGATCCTGCGGGCCAGCTCCTCGTCCACCGGGTAGTTGTCCTTGCCGCCCAGCCACCAGTCGTAGACCCGGGCCGGGTGCGGGCGGCTGGTGTCGAGGGGCGCGGGCTCGGATCCGGTCATGCGGTGTCGTCTCCTCAGGGGCTGCGTGGCGGGCCGTCCGGGGTTGCCCGGCGGGTCGTCGCGGTCAGAAGTTCTCGCGGTACGCGCGCAGGATCTTCTCGGTGCGCTGGGTCGAGGCGGCGCGCGCCGTCATGTGGTCCAGCACCTCGAGGTGCGCCGAGACCTCGGTGCGGGAGTCCAGGTACAGGGCTCCCGTCAGGTACTCGGTGAAGACCATGTCGGGCAGCTCGGGCTCCGCGAACCGGAACAGGGTGAACGGTGCGTACGTCCCCGGGTGCGGCCCGTCCTCGAACTCGGCGACCTGGAGCGTCACCCGGTCCCGGCCGGCGAACTCCAGCAGCTTGTCGAGCTGCTCGCGCATCACCCGGCCGTGGATGCTCACCGGCCGCTTCAGCACCGTCTCGTCCATCACCACCCACAGGTGGGGCGGGTCCGGGCGCTCGAGGAGGCGCTGCCGCTCCATGCGCAGGGACACGTGCCGCTCCACCGCGTCCCCGCCCGCGTTGCCGATGGTCCCGGCCTCCAGGACCGAGCGCGCGTAGTCCTCGGTCTGCAGCAGGCCCGGGACGAAGTGCGGCTCGTAGGAGCGGACGATCCGCGCGGCGCCCTCCAGGCTCACGTACAGGCTGAACCAGTCCGGCAGCACGTCGTGGTACCGCTGCCACCAGCCCGGCTGGTTCGCCTCCTCGGCGAGTGCGACGAACGCGGCGACCTCGTCACCGGCGACTCCGTACGCCGTCAGCAGTATCTGGACATACGGTATTTTCAGCGCGACCTCGGCCATCTCCATGCGCCGCACCGTCGCCGGGGCCACCCGGAGCACCTTGGCGGCCTCCTCGCGCTTGAGGCCCGCCGTCTCCCGCAGTTCCTGCAGCCGTCTGCCGAGGACCACCTGGCCCACGGTGGGTGCGGCCCGCCGCTCGCTCACGCCACGCCTCCCCAACGCGCCCAAGTCTCACCGCAGTCTGTCATGTTCCTCTGTCAGTCTCACAGGGGTGTTCGTGGATCATTCGTGTACCGGACGCATTACCCGCCGGGTAATCGACCGCGCCCCTGCCGGGCGGGATCGTGGAGCCACCGGGTTCCGGACCGGCGCACTCCGGCCCGGGACCCGGCCGACACCCCAGCATGTCCGACCCGACGGAGGCTGACTCGTCATGTCCACGCACCAGCTGGCCGCACTCGCCCGTACGGCCGAGCCGCGGCTGATGCTCCGCCGCTTCCTCGCCCTCGACGCGGCGGTGACCGGCGCCAACGCGCTCGCCTACCTCGCGCTCTCCGGCCCGCTCGGCGACTACCTCGGCGCCGGCTCCGGGCTGCTCCTCGCCCTCGGCGCCTTCCTCGCGGTCTACGCCGGGTGCGTGGGCCTGCTGGCGGCCCGCCCCCGGCCCCGGCCGCTCGCCGTCCGGGCCGTCGTCGAGGCCAACCTGGCCTGGGCGGCCGTCAGCTTCGTCGCGCTCGCCCTCTGGCTCACGCCGACCACGGCCGGAGTGGTGTGGACGGTGCTCCAGGCCGCCGTCGTCACCGGCTTCGCCCTGCTCCAGTACGGCGCCCTGAGGCAGGGTCAGGACAGCAGCGAGTGAAGGTACTCGACCGTCGCCGAGTCGGCCGGGAGCAGCGTCTCGATGGCCAGCTCGGCGACCGTCACGTCCATCGGGGTGTTGAAGGTGGAGATGGACGAGATGAACGACAGGACGTGGCCCTCGTGCTCGATCCGCATCGGCAGCGCGAAGTACGGCACCGGCTCGTCGGGCTCGCCGGCCGGCCTGGTCTCCGGCACCGGATACGCCACCACCTCGTCGTACAGCTCCCGCAGCGGCCGCGAGCGGTGCAGGGCGATCTGCCGCTGCATCTGCTCCAGCAGGTGCCCGCGCCATTCGCGCAGATTGCGGATGCGCGGCGCCAGCCCCTCCGGGTGCAGCGTCAGCCGGATCGCGTTCAGCGGCGGCGCGAGCAGGTGCTCCGCGACGCCGCCCATCAGCATCGCGATCCCCCGGTTGGCCGCCAGCACCTGGTACGTCGCGTCGACGACCAGCGCCGGATACGGCTCGTAGCCCCGGATCAGCCGCTCCATGCCCTCGCGCAGGGCACCCAGCGCGGGGTCGTCCAAGGGGGTTTCCGGGTAGCGCGGGGCGTAACCGGCCGCGAGCAGCAGCGCGTTGCGCTCACGCACGGGGACGTCCAGGTGCTCGGCGAGGCGCAGCACCATCTCCTCGCTCGGCCGGGAACGGCCCGTCTCGACGAAACTGATGTGCCGGGCGGAGGAATCGGCGCGCAGCGCCAGCTCCAGCTGGCTGACCCGCCGCCGCTCCCGCCAGGCGCGCAGCATCGGCCCCACCCCCCGGTCGGTGGCGGGGGCGGTGCCGGACACGAGTGCGGTCATACGCAGCACGGTAGTCGACGCCGGGCCGCGCCGGAGCGGCCGCGCTGTGGCAGGCTGAAGCGCGTCCGCCCGTCGAGAGCGCATCCGTCCGTCGAGCCCACCAGCGAAGGAGCCCAGCACATGCCCGTCGAACCGCTGTCGCCGCAGGAGCTCGAGGAACGGCTCGCCGGACTGCCCGGCTGGTCCCTCGACGCCGGCCGCCTCACCCGCTCCTACCGGCTCGGCTCGCACTTCGCGGCGACCGCGATGGTCGTCCACATCGCCCAGGTGCAGGAGGAGCTGGACCACCACTCCGACCTGACCCTCGGGTACAACACGGTCGCCCTCGCCGTGCACACCCACAGTGCGGGCGGCGCCGTCACCGAGAAGGACGTCGAGCTCGCCCGCAGGGTGGAGGACCTGGCCGCCGGTCACGGGGCACACTGACGATGTGCTCGACTACGACAAGGAAGCGGAACGGTACGACGACTCGCGCGGCGGCGAGCCCCGGGCCGCGGCGGCCGCCCGGGCCGTGCTGAGCCTGGTGCCGCGACAGGCCCGCAGGCTGCTCGACGTGGCCTGCGGCACCGGCATCGTCACCCGGCGGATCGTGGCCGGACGTGACGGCCTGCGGGTGACCGGCGTCGACCTCGCCCCCGCCATGGCGTGCCGCGCCGCCGCCCGGCTGCCCGGCGCCGTCGTGCTCGCCGACAGCCGCCGACTGCCCTTCGCCGACGGCGAGTTCGACGCGGTGTCCAGTGTGTGGCTGCTGCACCTGGCCGGCGGCGCGGAGAACGTGCGGGCCATCGTCGCCGAGTGCGCCCGCGTGCTGCGGCCCGGCGGTACGTACGTGACCACGGTCGACAAGGGCGCCTCGCACAACGTGGGCAGCGACATCGACGCCGTCCTCGCCACCCGCCCGCCCAGCACCGCGCACGACGCCGCCCAGCTCGTCGAGGCGTACGCCCGCGAGTACGGCCTGGTCCCCTGCGGCCGGGCCCGTTTCACCGGCCACGGCCAGGGCCGCAGCCCCCGCCGCACGATCGCGGACCTGCGGCGCGGCTGGTTCGTCACACTGCCGCCGGGCGAGCCGCTCGCCGAGGAGTTCGCCGCGCGGCTGGCCGCCCTGCCGGACCAGGACCGGCCCCGGCCCGACCCGGTCTTCACCCTCACGGCGTTCAGGAAGTCGGCGGCGAAGGGCGGCAACCCGGCTGCCCCGGGCGGCGACTGAGAGGCGGAATCCGTCCGTCCTCCAGGAGGTCCGACCCGTGAGGCACCCCCACACCGGCTCCCGCAGTCCTCGCAGGCACCGCAGACGCCCCCTCGCCCTGGCCGCGGCCTTCGCCGCCGCCGGGCTCGTGGGCGCGGGCCTGACGACGCTCGCCCCCGACACCGCCGAGGCCGCCACGGCACGCCAGGTCGAGGCCCTGGACCGGGGCGTCGTCAGCGTCCACACCGGCGACGGCAACCTGGTCAGCTGGCGCTGGCTGGGCACCGACCCGGACAACGTCTCCTTCAACGTCTACCGGGCCGGCACCAAGGTCAACTCCAGCCCGGTCACCGGCTCCACCACCTACTTCCACGCCGGAGCCCCCTCCCAGGCCGACTACACCGTCCGCGCGGTCGTGAACGGCACGGAGCAGGGCGACTCCGTCCACGCGATCCAGTTCCGCGCCGGCTACAAGGACGTACCGATCAGCCCGCCGTCCGGCGGCACCACCCCCGACGGCGTCTCCTACACCTACGAGGCCAACGACGCCTCCGTCGGCGACCTCGACGGCGACGGCGCGCTCGACATCGTCCTCAAATGGCAGCCGACCAACGCCAAGGACAACTCCCAGTCCGGATACACCGGCAACACGATCGTCGACGGCGTCAGGCTCGACGGCACCCGCCTGTGGCGCGTCGACCTGGGCCGCAACATCCGCTCCGGCGCCCACTACACCCAGTTCCAGGTGTACGACTACGACGGCGACGGCCGCGCCGAGGTCGCCATGAAGACCGCCGACGGCACCAAGGACGGCACCGGCGCGGTCATCGGCAGCTCCTCGGCCGACCACCGCAACTCCTCCGGCTACGTGCTGTCGGGCCCCGAGTACCTGACGATGTTCAACGGCCAGACCGGCAAGGCCATGGGCACCGTGGACTACGTCCCCGCCCGGGGCTCGGTCTCCTCCTGGGGCGACTCCTACGGCAACCGCGTCGACCGCTTCCTCGCGGGCACGGCGTACCTGGACGGCTCCCGCCCCTCCGTGATCATGGCGCGCGGCTACTACACCCGCACGGTGATCGCGGCCTGGGACTGGCGGGGCGGTCAGTTCACCCGCCGCTGGACCTTCGACACCAACTCCTCGACCAACAGCGGCAAGGGCTACGACGGCCAGGGCAACCACCAGCTCTCCGTCGCGGACGTCGACGGCGACGGCCGGGACGAGATCGTCTACGGCGCGATGGCCGTGGACGACAACGGCAACGCCCTGTGGACCACGCGGAACGGCCACGGCGACGCCATGCACGTCGGCGACTTCGACCCGTCCCGCGCGGGCCTGGAGGAGTTCAAGGTCGACGAGGACGGCTCGAAGCCCTCGTCCTGGATGGCGGACGCGCGCACGGGCCAGATCCTCTGGTCCACCGGCGCGAGCGGCGACAACGGCCGCGGCGTCGCCGCCGACATCTGGTCGGGCAGCGCGGGCGCCGAGTCCTGGTCGTCCGCCGAGAGCGGCATCCGCAACCCCAAGGGCACCGTCGTGCACAGCCGCAAGCCCTCCAGCGCCAACTTCCTGTCCTGGTGGGACGGCGACCCCGTCCGCGAACTCCTCGACGGCACCCACGTCGACAAGTACGGCACCTCCGGCGACACCCGCCTCCTCACCGGCTCCGGCGTCGCGTCCAACAACGGCACGAAGGCCACCCCGGTGCTCGCCGGGGACATCCTCGGCGACTGGCGGGAGGAGGTCGTCTGGCGCACGTCGGACAACACGGCCCTGCGCATCTACTCCACCCCCTACGACACGGACACCCGCATCACCACCCTCCTCCACGACACCCAGTACCGCACCGCCCTGGCCTGGCAGGACACGGCGTACAACCAGCCCCCGCACCCGAGCTTCTTCCTCGGCGCGGGCATGTCCACGGCCCCGAGGCCGTCGGTTTACACGCCCTGATCCTCACGCGGCCTCGTCCACCGGCGGGGGCTTCCCGCCGGTGACCACCGTCCTCACCCACCGCTGCGTCAGCCGCGTCCGGGAGGCGAGCACGTCCACCGGCACGCCCCTCCGGTGCGCGGCGCGCAGGGCGGCGTTGCGCCAGTGCTCGAGTCTTCTCTTGGCGGCCCTGTCCGTGACCGTCCGGTGCAGCAGCACCGCCAGTGCGAGCAGCAGCCGGCCCGCCGGCCCCTCCCAGGTCCGTGCCATGCGACGCCCCCTGTCCTTGCCGAGCACTCTCACTGACACAACGGTCGAAGATGTGCAGCAGGGCCACAAGGGCGCGAAACGGGCGCACTGGTCACGGGGTCGGGAGGGCGCGCCACCGGCTCGCGCCCTCCCGGAGGGTCATGCCCGTTCGCAGGCCTGGTCCTCCCGCGCGAACGAGGGCGGTTCCGCGTTCGCCTCCGACCAGCTCCCCGTGAAGCCGAAGCTCACCGAGGCGCCGGGTGCGACCCCGGCGTTCCAGGAGACGTTCCGCACCGTCACCGCGGTGCCGGACTGGGCGGGTTCGGCGTTCCACATCCGGGTGACCTTCTGGTCGCCGGGGAACGACCAGCCCAGGGACCAGCCGTTCCAGGCCGAGGTGCCGGTGTTGGTCACCCGGACGTCCGCCTGGAAGCCGCCCGGCCACTGGTTCGTGACGGTGTACGTCACCTCGCAGGCACCGGCGGGCTCCGGGTCGGGACCGGTGCCCGGATCGGTGCCCCCGCCGGTGTCCGAGGTGTCGCCGTAGACGACCCCCCGGCCGTTGGTCGCCACGTACACCCGGCCGTAGACCCGCGGGTCGCCGGTGATGGCCGCGCCGGTCCAGCCCCACTGGTGGGCGTCGTCGTTGACCCGGGTCCAGGTCGCGCCCGTGTCGGTGGAGCGGAAGATGCCGCGCACCCCGCCGATCTCCGCGCTGGTGAAGAGGGTCTGGTAGGAGGCGCCCGGGGCCGCCTTGCCGAAGCCGACGGTGTCCGCCGCGCCGACGTTCGCCAGCTTGGTGAAGCTCGCGCCGCCGTCCGTCGAGTGCCACAGCCCGTACGGGCCGTCCGCCGCACCGCCCGCCAGCCAGACGTCGCCCTCCCCGCCCGGCAGCGCCTTGAAGCGGACGCTGTCACCGGCGGGCAGCCCGGTCGCCGCCGACGCGGTGAAGGTGGCGCCGCCGTCCGTGCTGACGTAGAACTTCCCGGACTTGAAGCCGTAGAAGGTCGCGGGGTCCACCCGGTCGGACTCGACGATCGCGCCCGCCGGGATGCCGGCCGACGCCTGCCACGAGGTGCCGAAACCCGTCGTGTACTGGACGCCCGTGCCCTCCGGGCTCCACACGAAGCGGCTGCCGTCCGCGCCCGCCGCGACCGTGCCGCCGCCGCTCACCCCCGACGGGTCGGTACCGCCGAACCAGTTGGCGCCGTTGTCCGTGGAGAACGCCACGTGCGGGCCGGAGTCGAGGTTGCCCGCCCGGACGACGACGTCCGGCTTGGTCCCGGCGAAGTCCAGACTCGTCGTCGAGGTGAAGTTCGGCGAGGTGTACATCATCGACGGGACCTCGGTCAGGCTGGTGTGCCGGAAGCCGCCGATGTCACCCAGGGCGCTGAGCAGCGGGGCGCCCGAAGGGGGTGACGCCAGGTCGTTGACCGCCGTCTCCTCCAGGCCGCGCACCATCGGCTCGATGGTGAAGGTGCCGCCCTGCCGGTCCCACTCGGTCAGGTTCTCCGTGCCGTAGACGGTGGCGCCCGTGCCGTACATCATCCGGTCCGAGTCGAACGGGTCGATCTCCAGCGCCTCCGTCATCCAGCCCAGCTTCGGCGTCTGCTCGGGCGGCGTGGGGTTCGCGCCCCAGGTGAGCCAGGGGGAGGACGACACGTCCATCGTGTAGCGGTTCTCGCGGTCCGGATACGACGTGTAGTTCCAGGCCTGGGTCCACGTGCCGCCGCTGTCCTTCGACCGGAAGATCTGCGTGTCCGGCCACCACGAGCTGTACGCGGTCGCCATCACCGTCCCTGGGCGCTGCCGGTCGACGGTCAGGCCGCTGAAGCCGTAGTAGGTGTCCGCCTCCGCCGCCGGACTGATGTCCGTCCAGGTGCCGGTCGCGGTCGCGTACCGGTACAGCCGGCCCTTGCCGCCGTCGTACGGGCCGCCGGTGTCGCTGTAGGCGAGGTACAGGTAGCCGTTCTCGGCGTCCAGCACGCCCTTGTGGGCCAGATAGCCGGTCGGCTGCCCGGCGAGCCGCTCCCAGCTCGCGCCCGCGTCCGTCGAGCGGTAGACCGCGTTCTCCTTGTCGGCGACGCCGACGTAGATCGTCCCCGTCGCCGTGCCCGCGCCGCCGCCCGTGGACTCGTCGAAGGTGACCCAGGTGATGCCCTGGTTGTCGGAGGCGTAGCCGGACGTGTCGGCCGGGTCCTGCGCGTAATTGCCCGGGTTCGGGAAGGCCGTCACCTCGGACCAGGTGACGCCCGCGTCGGTGGACCGCCACAGGCCGTGCCCGCTGGGCGCGCCCAGGTACAGCACGTCGTTGTCGTGCGGGTCGACGGCCAGGCGCTCGCCCATGCCGCGGCCCGGCATGTTGCCGCCCAGCTTGAACGGCAGATCCGTCTTCTGCCAGCTCGCGCCCCGGTCGGCGGAGCGCAGCACCGCGCCGTTCGTCGGGTCCCAGTCGTTGGTGTACGTGCCGACCGCCGCGTACACCCGGTCGGGGTCGACGGAGTCGGAGGCGACGCTGACCACGCCCGTGTGGCCCCAGTCGTCCCAGCCGACGTGGTCGAGCAGCGGCGTCCAGGTGTGGGAGGACTCCTGCCAGCGGTAGGCGCCGCCGATGTCGGTGCGGGCGTAGGCCAGGTCCTTCTCGGTGCGGTTGAAGACGATGCCGGGGACGAAGCCGCCTCCGTCGATGCGGGCGTTCTTCCAGGTGTAGCTGTCGGCGGCGGCCGCCTTCGGGGCCTGTGCGGCCAGCGCGGTGGGCGGGCTGCCCGCCAGCAGCCCGGCCGCGAGGGCCAGGAGCACGGTGAGGATCCGGGTTCTTCGCACGGTGGGGAACCGTCCTTCCGTCAGGAACAGAACACATGCGAGGACCGGGCGGCCCCGGCGTGGTCGGGGCCGCCCGGTCAGGTGGTCTCGTCGTCCGGTGACAAGACCGTGTACACGGAGCCGTCAGGCGACCGAGGAAGAGGCGGTGCCCACCGCGCCCCGGCAAGGGGCGCGGGGAACTGCGCGACCAGCCACACACGGCCGGCAGCCGAAAACGAACCGCTCAACCCGCGGAGCGCCTCGCGGGGGCTATTCCAGTAGCTCCGCGTACGAACCCATGGCGAGGGCTATGTCCGCCTGGGCCCAGAACCGGTGGTACGTGAACGTGGGCGCGGCGCCGCCCTGGAGGTAGCTCTCGATCTTCGACCAGGCCGGGTCGTCCTGGTAGAAGGAGCGGATCGAGGCGAAGGTCGACGAGGCGTCGACCGTGTCGCCGTTCGGCATGGTGCCGGTCCAGCCGTTCGGGACGTAGACGCCGTCGTCGAACCGGTTGTAGTCGGCGCGGGTCTCCGGGACGGCGATGCCGAGCGCGTCCTGGTTGTTCTCCCACATGCCGTCCAGCAGCGCCTTGGCGGTCGAGGCCGCCTCCGGGTCGCCCGAGCGGTCGGCGTAGTACGTCAGGGTCTTGGCGTACGCGGCCGCCACACCGACGTCGTTGGTGTAGTCGGCGACCGTGACGTGCAGGTCGCCGTTGTCACCCGGGGACGAGGCGTTCCAGGTGTCGGGCTGCCCCGACCACTGGAGCGTCGACGGGATCCGGAAGGTGCCGTCCGGGTTGACGGTCGTCTCCGAGAGGGCCCAGTCGACCCACTTGTCCAGGACCGCCTTGGCGTCGGCGTCACCGCTCTGCTGGTAGTACTCGGCGACCCGCTCCATGGACCACGCCTGGAATCCGAACCACTGGTTGGACGGCGGGTCGTGGTACACCGGCTTCTCGTCGTAGTACATGCCGTAGAAGGTCGGCGTACCGGTCGGCGGCGTCGCGTACCGGCCCGCCCAGCTGTTGGTCGCGCCGCCCGCGATGGCACCCTCGTCGGACTGCAGCCAGCGGTAGAACTCCACCTGCCGGTCCAGGGACTTGGCCCAGTCGGACTGGCCCGTCGCCGACTTGGGCTTCAGGTCGGCGTCGGTGCTCAGGGCGTACGCGGCCAGCGGGTTCTGGTAGCCGCCGTGGGTGTGGCTGGAGCCGATGCGCCAGGCCCAGCCCGCCGAGGTGTCCACCGCGCCGCCCCAGGCGTAGTACCAGGACAGCAGGTAGTGCGAGGAGCCCTTGCCGGTGCCGGCCGGGCAGCTCGACGGCCCCACGCAGTTGCCGACCTTCTTGAAGTACTTGTCGAACATGGCGTAGCGCAGGTAGTCGCCCATCTTCGCGGCCTTGTCGAGGGTCGCGGAGATCTCGTCGCTCTTGCCCTGCTCCCCGGCCCAGATGTCCGCCCAGTACGCGGCCTGCACGGCGCGTGCGTCGGCGTCCGGGGCATTGGTGAACTTCCACTGCTTGGCGTAGGAGGCGTCACCGGTGAACAGGTCCAGGTAGCCGTTCTTGCCGCCGTACTTGAACGCGTCGCAGGTCGGCTGCGGCACCGTCTCCCACACCGACTCCTGCGCGCCGCGCTGGAAGGTGTTGATGTAGGACGGGCCGGTGTCGGAGGGGCCCGCCTCGCACTTGCCGGGCGAGTTGCCGTAGCCGTAGGTGTTGTCGACGTCCTGGAGCCAGTGCATGCCGTACACGTCGTCCGTGCCGTACGCCGACTTCAGCTCACCGGCGATCGGGTCCGCGCCGACCGGCACGGCGCCGTCCAGCGGGGCCGGGTACTCGTTCGGCGTGTCCAGCTCGGGCGCGTAGGTCGCCGGCTTCGAGGCGTTGTAGGAGGAGTTGGTCGGCTGGTCGGCGTGGGTGGGGATCATGTACGTCTCCATGATCTCCCAGGCGTTGTTGAACCTCGACCAGTCGCCGGTCACCTTTCCGTACATGGCCTGGAGCCACAGCAGGTAGCTGTACGCCTCCGACGTGGTCTCGTGGCCGTGGTCCGGCGCCTCGACGATGAGGGTCTCCACCGAGTGGTAGGGGATGCCCTCGGGCGAGAAGTAGCCGCTGGCCGGGTCGGTGATCTTGCCGTAGAGCTCCAGGAAGCGGGCGTCGTAGTCCTTCGCCGCCGCCAGCTGGGTCACGGTGACGGCGGCCTTGCCGTGGCCGGGGGCCGTCGACTCGAAGACCGCCGAGCCGCTGCCGGAGGCGTCCGCCGAGACGGTCACCCGCTGGGCGGTGTCCCAGTTCGACGGGGTGAAGGTGAGGCTCGAACCGCCGGTGAGCGTCAGGCCCGTGTTGCCGCTCGCACGGGAGGTCGTGACGGTCACGTTCGCGGTCGGCTGCTCGGAGAGCTTGACCTCGTACGTGCCCGACTCGCCCTGCTGAACGCCCAGTTGGCCCGGTGACGCGACCACGGTCGGTCCCGCGGCCACCGTGACGCCGACCGGGGTCGAGTCCGCGGAGGCGCCCATGCTGTCGTAGGCCTTCGCCACCAGGGAATGACTGCCCACGGTCAAGCCAGAGGCCGAGTACGTGTAGGGCGAACTGGTGTCGGTGCCCAGCAGTGTGGCGTCGTCGTAGAACTCCACCTTGCTGATCGTGGCGCCGTCGGCGGCGGCCGCCGTGGCCGCCAGCGGCACCGCCTCGCCCTGCGAGTACACGGCGCCCGCCTCGGGGCTGGTCAGCACGGTGATCGGCGGCTGGTGCGCGCCGGTGCAGGAGGTGCCGTTGACGGCGAAGCCGGTCGGCGCGGCGTTGCTGCCGCTGTACGTGAACTGCCCGCCGGTGGAGACGGCTGCCCCGGCGGCGATCCGCGCGTTGTAGGAGGCGTTCTTCACGGTGACGGTCTGCCCGGACTGGGACCAGGTGCCGTTCCAGCCGTTCGTGAGCTTCTGGTTGCCCGCGTAGGAGTAGGTCAGCGTCCAGCCGTCGATGGCGTCCGTGCCGTGGTTGGTCAGCGTCAGCTCCGCGGTGAAGCCGGCGCCCCAGTCGTTGGTCTTGTAGTCCACGCTGCACTGAAGTGCGGCCGCCTGGGCCGGAGTCGAACCTGTGCCCAGCATCGTGAGGGGGAGTGCGAGCGCCGCCAGCGCGGCGGTCCACCATCGCCGCGCGGTGCGGCGTCTGGGTCTGTGTCCTGAGTGCATGGTGCTGGTTCCTCCTTGCGGCTCGGGGAGGGAGTGGGGGAGGAGCAACAAGCCTTGAACCAGTGGGAGCGCTCCCATAGTGGAGAGGGTGCCTGGTGCGGTCAAGATGTGTGGAGAGTCGAAAAGATTCGACAGTGCCGGCGGGGAGAAAGTCGGTAACTCCTCTGTTCTTTGCCGTCACTTGGCGCTACCTTCGCTGCACCAGTGGGAGCGGTTCCACCAGTCGACGCGTCCGTCACGGCGCGCCCGAACTGCAAGGAGTCGCTCATGCGCCACCCCCCGCTCCACCCCCCGCGTTCAGGACTTTCAGCCGTTGCCGCAGCCGTGGCCGCTACCTGTCCGACGCCTCGCCGGCCCGTGTGCCGGATCGCTCACCCCTCGGGCTGTTCCACCCTGCCCGCGGGTCGTTCCTGACCTCCGATCACGACGGCACCCCCATGCCGATCGGCAGGGCCGCGCCGACGCGGGCGCGGCCCCGGACGACAGCAGCACCCCCACGAAAGAAGGAACCCGCACTCATGACCCGTACCAGAACCGCGATGCTCGCCGCCCTGACGCTGGTCGCCGGAGCCTCCGGCACGGCACTGGCCGCCCACTCCGCGAGCGCCGGAGCCGCGGCCGCCGCCTGCACCGTCGACTACAAGGTGCAGAACGACTGGGGAAGCGGATTCACCGCTGCCGTGACCGTCACCAACAACGGTGCGGCCACGTCCAGCTGGTCGCTGGGATGGACCTACGCCGGCAGCCAGAAGGTCACCAACGGCTGGAACGCGAAGGTCAGTCAGAGCGGTGCCGCCGTCACCGCGGCGAGCGAGTCCTACAACGGCACCCTGTCCACCGGCGGTTCGGCGAGCTTCGGCTTCCAGGCCACCTACAGCGGCAGCAACGCGATCCCGGCCACCTTCACCCTCAACGGCGTGACCTGCAACGTGGACGGAGGCCCGACCGATCCGACGGACCCGACCGACCCCACGGACCCGACCGACCCCACCGGCCCGTCCGACCGGGTGGACAACCCGTACGCCGGCGCCAAGGGATACGTGAACCCGGAGTGGGCCGAGAAGGCGGCGGCCGAACCCGGCGGCAGCCGGATCGCCGACCAGCCCACCGGCGTCTGGCTGGACCGGATCGCGGCCATCGAGGGCGCCAACGGCGGCATGGGCCTGCGCGACCACCTCGACGAGGCGCTGAAGCAGAAGGGCTCCGGCGAGCTGTACGTCCAGCTCGTCATCTACAACCTGCCCGGACGTGACTGTTCGGCCCTGGCTTCCAACGGCGAGCTGGGCCCGACGGAGATCGACAAGTACAAGACGGACTACATCGACCCGATCGCCGCGATCCTCGCCGACCCGAAGTACGCCTCGCTGCGGATCGTCACCACGGTCGAGATCGACTCGCTGCCCAACCTCGTCACCAACGTCTCGGGCCGGCCGACCGCCACGCCCAACTGCGACGTGATGAAGGCCAACGGCAACTACCAGAAGGGCGTCGGCTACGCCCTGAACAAGCTCGGTGACATCGGCAACGTCTACAACTACATCGACGCCGGCCACCACGGCTGGCTCGGCTGGGACGACAACTTCGGCGCCTCGGCCGACATGTTCAAGACGGCCGCCACCACCGAGGGCGCGACCGTCAACGACGTCCACGGCTTCATCGTCAACACCGCCAACTACAGCGCGCTGAAGGAGGACAACTTCAAGATCACGGACAGTGTGAACGGGACGTCCGTGCGCCAGTCCAAGTGGGTCGACTGGAACCGCTACACCGACGAGCTGTCCTATGCGCAGGCCATGCGCGACAAGCTGGTCTCGATCGGCTTCGACCCCAAGATCGGCATGCTGATCGACACCTCCCGCAACGGCTGGGGCGGCACCCAGCGGCCCACCGGCCCCGGCGCCACCACGAACGTCGACACCTACGTCAACGGCGGCCGCTACGACCGCCGCATCCACCTCGGCAACTGGTGCAACCAGTCCGGAGCGGGCCTCGGCGAACGGCCGCAGGCCGACCCCGAGCCGGGTATCGACGCCTACGTGTGGATGAAGCCGCCGGGTGAGTCGGACGGCGCGAGCAAGGAGATCCCGAACGACGAGGGCAAGGGATTCGACCGGATGTGCGACCCGACGTACACCGGTAACGCTCGCAACGGCAACAACATGTCCGGCGCCCTTCCGGACGCCCCCATCTCCGGGAAGTGGTTCTCCGCGCAGTTCCAGGAGCTCATGAAGAACGCCTACCCGCCCCTGTCGTGAGCGGGCTCCCGCGCACGCCGCGCGGGTGAGCCGTCGGGGTCCGGTCCTTGCGGGCCGGGCCCCGGTGGCCTCCCGTCTTTTTTGCGGGAGCGGCAACTTCGGTTGCGCCCCGCCGGTGAGTCGTCGCACTCTGACGGCACCGCGAACGGGAGGCTGACCGGCATGGCGCACGACCACCTTCACCACGACACACACGGCCCCGCCCACGAGCAGGGACACGGGCGAGGACACGGCCACGGCCACACGCACGACCACGCCGACATCGACTGGGCCGAGATGGCCCCGCACCTGGAGGCGCAGGCCGAGCTGTACACGCCGTTGTACCGGCAGGCCTTGGCCTGGCTGGCCCGGGAGGTGACCGAGCCGGGACTGGTCGTCGACGTCGGCAGCGGCCCCGGCGTCGTCTCCTGCCTGTTCGCCGACACCTTCCCCGGCGCCCGCGTCGTCGCCGCCGACGGTGCCGGACCGCTGCTCGAACGGGCCCGCGCCCGTGCCGAGCGGCTCGGGTTCGCCGACCGCTTCGGCACCCTCGCCGGGGACCTGCCCGGCGCGCTGGCCGAGCTGGACTACCCAGCCGACCTGATGTGGGCCAGCCAGAGCCTGCACCACCTGCCCGACCAGCGCGCGGCGCTCGCCGCTCTCGGCGGGCACCTCGCCCCCGGCGGCACCCTGGCGATCCTGGAGGGCGGACTGCCCGCCCGGTTCCTGCCCCGCGACATCGGGATCGGGCGCCCCGGGCTCCAGGCCAGGATCCGCGCCGTGGAGGAGGACGCCTTCGCCGAGATGCGCGCCGACCTGCCGGACTCCGTGGCCGAGGCCGAGGACTGGCCCGCGATGCTGACCGCCGCGGGACTGAAGCACACCGGCACCCGCAGCTTCCTCCTCGACCTGCCCGCGCCCCTCTCCGACGCCGCCCGCGACTACGTCGCCACGTCCCTGTCCCGGCTGCGCGAGCGGATCGGGGACGCTCTGGACGCCGACGACCTCGCCACCCTGGACCGGCTGCTCGACCCCGCCGACGAGGCGGGCGTGCACCGGCGCCAGGACGTGTTCGTGCTGGTGGCGCACACCGTGTACACGGCGGTCCGGGCGGTTTGACGCCAGGGCTTGACTTCGAGAGCGCTCCAAGTGATGGACTCCCCGCTGCCAGTGAGACGAGCAGGAACAGACACGCAGGAACAGACGCGGGGGGACTCATGACCGACACATCCGTCACGCTCATCACCGGGGGCGGCAGCGGCATCGGAGCGGCTGTCGCCCGACGGCTGCTGGACGCGGGGCAGCGGGTGGCCGTCACGGGACGCGGGGAGGCGAGGCTGCGGGCGTTCAGCGCGGAACTCGGCGACCCGGAGGGCCTGCTGACGATCCAGGGCAACGCCGCCGAGCACGCCGACGTGGTGGCCGCGGTCGAGGCCGCGCTGAAGGAGTTCGGCCGGCTCGACACGGTCGTCGCCAACGCCGGTTTCGCCACCCACGACTCGGTCGCCGAGGGCGACCCCGCGGGCTGGTCCGAGATGGTGCTGACCAACGTGCTGGGCCCGGCCCTGCTGATCAGGGCGTCCATCGACGCGCTCAAGCGGACCCGCGGACGCGTCGTGCTGGTCGGCAGCGTCGCCGGCTTCGTGAACACACCGGGCAACATCTACGGCGCCACCAAGTGGGCGGTGACCGGCCTCGCCGAGAACACCCGGCGCGAGGTGACGCAGTGGGGCGTGGGCGTGACCCTGATCGCGCCCGGCCGGGTGGAGACCCCGTTCTGGGACGCCACCGGCGGTCTGCCGCCCGGCGAGCTGCTCACCGCCGACCAGATCGCCGACTCGGTCGTCTGGGCCATGACCCAGCCCGCCGGGGTCGACGTCAACACCGTGGTCGTACGGCCGCTGGGGCAGCCCAACTGACCCGCACGGGACACGGGGAGGGCCCGGCCGCACCCGCGGCCGGGCCCCTCTTTGTGTGTCTCCGCTCAGGAGTTGACGTCCGCCGGGTCCGGGCCCAGCCGCCGGTCCTCGTTCAGCGCGCTGATCGCCGCGAGGTCCTCGGTGTCCAGGGTGAAGCCGAACACGTCGATGTTCTCCTTGATCCGGGACGGCGTCACCGACTTCGGGATCACCACGTTGCCCAGCTGGAGGTGCCAGCGCAGCACGACCTGGGCCGGGGTGCGCCCGTGCTTCTGGGCGATCGCGACGATCGCCGGGATGTCCAGGATGCCCTTGCCGGAGCCGAGCGGGGACCAGGCCTCGGTGGCGATGCCCTGCTCGGCGTGCACCTCGCGGGCGGCGTGCTGCTGGAGGTGGGGGTGCAGCTCGATCTGGTTGACGGCCGGGATCACCGACGTCTCGGCGGTCAGCCGCTCCAGGTGCTCCGGCAGGAAGTTGGACACACCGATGGCGCGGACCCGCCCGTCGGCCAGGAGCTTCTCGAACGCCTTGTAGGTGTCGACGTACGTCCCCTTGGCGGGCATGGGCCAGTGGATGAGGTAGAGGTCGAGGTAGTCCAGGCCGAGCTTCGCCAGCGAGGTGTCGAAGGCGCGGAGGGTGGAGTCGTACCCCTGGCCGCTGTTCCAGAGCTTGGTGGTGACGAAGAGATCCTCGCGGGCCAGACCGGAGGCGGCGATCGCCCTGCCGGTGCCCTCTTCATTGCCGTAGATCGCCGCTGTGTCGATGCTGCGGTACCCGGCCTCCAGCGCCTGGGCGACGGCGGTCTGCGCCTCGTCGTCCGGCACCTGCCAGACGCCGAAGCCCAGCTGGGGCATCTCGACGCCGTTGTTCAGGATGATCGGGGGGACCTTGCTGCTCACGAGCTCTTGATCCTTCGGTTGTGGTCAGGTGGTACTCCCATCGTCAACGATCACGAGTCCCGACGCATTCCTGACCGTGCGACTCACGCGGTGTAAAGCGCCTCGACCTCGGTGCCGTAGGCGTTCTCGATGGCCTTGCGCTTCAGCTTCAGCGAGGGGGTCAGCAGCCCGTGCTCCTCGGTGAACGGCTGGGCGAGGATACGGAAGGTGCGGATCGACTCGGCCTGGGACACCAGCGTGTTGGCCGCGACGACCGCGCGCCGCACCTCGGTCTCCAGGTCGGCGTCGTGCACCAGGTCGGCCGGCGACATCCGCGGCTTGTTGCGCATCGTCAGCCAGTGCTCGACCGCCTCCTGGTCCAGGGTGATGAGCGCGGCCACGTAGGGCCGGTCGTTGCCGACGACGATGCACTGGTTGACCAGCGGGTGGTCGCGCACCCGCTCCTCCAGCAGCCCCGGGGAGACGCTCTTGCCGCCGGAGGTCACCAGGATCTCCTTCTTGCGGCCGGTGATGGTGAGGTAGCCGTCCTCGTCCAGGGCGCCCAGGTCGCCGGTGGCCAGCCAGCCGTCGTGCAGGGTCTCGTCGGTGGCCTTGGGGTTGTTCAGGTAACCCTCGAAGACGTTGTCGCCCTTCAGCCAGATCTCCCCGTCGTCCGCGATGTGCACGGTCACGCCCGGCACCGGCTGCCCGACGGTGCCGTAGCGGGTGCGCTCGGGCGGGTTGGCGGTGGCGGCCGCGGTGGACTCGGTCAGGCCGTAGCCCTCGTAGATCTGCACGCCCGCGCCCGCGAAGAACAGCCCGAGGCGCCGGTCCATCGCCGAGCCGCCCGACATGGCGTTGCGGATGCGGCCGCCCATCGCGGCCCGCACCTTGGCGTAGACGAGCTTGTCGAAGAGCTGGTGCTGCATCCGCAGCCCCGCCGACGGGCCGGGCCCGATGCCCCAGGCCTTGGCCTCCACCGCCTCCGCGTACTTCACGGCCACGTCGACGGCCTTCTCGAAGGGACCGGCCTTCCCCTCCTTCTCCGCCTTGCGCCGCGCCGCGTTGAACACCTTCTCGAAGATGTACGGCACCGCCAGGATGAAGGTCGGCCGGAAGGCGGCCAGGTCGGGCAGCAGGGCCGCGGCGTTGAGCTGCGGCTGGTGGCCGAAGCGGACCCGGCCGCGGATCGCCGCGACCTCAACCATCCGCCCGAAGACGTGCGCCAGCGGCAGGAACAGCAGGGTCGCCACCTCGTCGCCGCGCTTGGAGTGGAACACCGGCTCCCAGCGCGCGATGACGGTGTCGGCCTCGTACATGAAGTTGCCGTGGGTCAGGACGCAGCCCTTGGGGCGGCCGGTGGTGCCCGAGGTGTAGATGACGGTGGCCACCGACTCCGGGGTGACCGCCTTGCGGTGCCGGTGGACCACCTCGTCGTCGAGGTGGGCGCCCGCGTCGTACAGCTCCTGTACGGCTCCCGAGTCCAGCTGCCACAGGCCGCGCAGGTGCGGCAGCCGGTCGATGACGGTGGCGATCGTCATCGCGTGGTCCTCGTGCTCCACGACCGCGGCCGTCACCTCGGCGTCGTAGAGCATCCACATGCACTGCTCGGCCGAGGAGGTCGGGTAGATGGGCACCACCTGGGCGCCGATGGTCCACAGGGCGAAGTCGAAGAGGGTCCACTCGTAGCGGGTGCGGGACATGATGGCGACCCGGTCGCCGAAGCGGATGCCCTGGGCCAGCAGCCCCTTGGCGAGGGCGAGGACCTCGTCGCGGAAGGCTCCAGCGGTGACGTCCCGCCACTGCCCGGCCTCGTCCTTGCGGCCGAGCGCGATGTGCCGCGGATCCTGCTGGGCATGCTCGAAGACGACGTCGGCCAGACCGCCCACCGGTGGTGCCAACCTCGACGGAGGACTGGTGAACTCGCGCAAACCCCGCTCCCCGCTTTTCGATGACCCCCCGCACAGCGCGGTGAAAGCTACCCCACCCGGCGCGGGGACGGGAGGGGCGCCAAAATCGAACAGGGCTCATGTTCGCGCTGGTCAGCGGGAGAAAATGCGCTCACATGGGGAAGGGTCGGACAGTTTCCTGACGGTTGAGTAAGTTTCGGTGCCGTAATCTCCACCGAATCTGTACGACCCGCTTACCGCCGGTACGGGGCTACCGGAGTGGCCTTCTCCTCTTCCAGCGCGGGCGGCGCGGAATCCGTCACACCGGCGTTCCGGCCGCCGCGGTCGGCCCTGACCAGCACCAGCACCAGCACCCCGGCGACCGCCGCGACCGCGCCCGCGGTCACCGCCGCCGCGTTGAGTCCGGAGGCGAACGCGGCCCGCAGCGCGTGCTCGCCGAACACGCCCCGCAGGGCCCCCGCCGCACCGCCCGCCAGACCGTGCGCCGCGTCGTGCGGCAGCGTGTCCTGCATCCGCGAGGTCAGCACCGTGCCGAACACGGCGATGCCGAGCGCGTACCCGAGCTGCCGGAAGGTGTTGACCGCGCCCCCGGCCATGCCGGACCGCTCCGCCGGGACCGCCGCCAGAGCGGCGCCCGCGATGCCGGGCGACACCAGACCCGTCCCGACACCCACCAGCAGCAGCCCCGGCACCAGCGCGGACGCGGTGGAGCCCGCGCCCAGGAACGCCATGCAGAACTGGCCCGCCGCGATCAGCAGCAGCCCGCCCCCGATGGTCAGCCGCGCCGGCACCCCGTGCAGCAGCCGCCCGCCCGCCGCGGCCACCAGGAACGACGCCAGCGACAGCCACACGAACACCAGCCCGCCCCGCACCGGGCTCATCCCCAGCAGCGTCTGCAGCCATATGGAGGTGTACGCCATCACCCCGAACGCCGCCGCGTTGAAGGCCAGCCCGCCCAGCAGCACACCCGAGAACGCGGGCCGCAGGAACAGCCGCGGGTCGAGCAGCGGATCGGCGACCCGGTGCTCCACGGCGACGAACGCGCCCAGCGCCAGCACCGCGAGGACGAAGGAGACGAGCGTGCCGCCCTCGGTCCAGCCGTGCGACCCGGCGCGCACCGCCCCGTACGTCAGCGCCCCGGCGAAGGCCGCGAAGGTCGCCGTACCCGCCCAGTCCACGCGGCGTCCGGCCGCCCCGCGGGACTCCGGCACCACGCGCAGCGTCAGCCAGACCGCCGCCACGCTCACCGGCAGGTTCACCCAGAAGATCCAGCGCCAGCCCGGACCGTCGGTGAGCAGTCCGCCGAGCACCGGGCCCACGGCCGCCGCCGCCCCGCTGACCGCGCCCCACACCCCGAGCGCCATCGACCGCCGGCGCCCCTGGTAGACCGAGCCCAGCAGCGGCAGCGTGGTGGCGAACATCGCCGCCGCGCCCACCCCCTGCAGTCCGCGCGCCGCGACCAGCATTCCCGGCCCGGTGGCCAGCCCGCACAGCAGCGACGCCGCCGCGAACAGCACCACGCCCGCCACGTGCACCCGGCGCCGTCCCAGGACGTCGGCCGCGGCGCCCAGCCCCAGCAGCAGCGCGGCCAGCGCCAGCGCGTAGCCGTCCATCACCCATTGCAGATCGCTCAGCGACGCGTGCAGCCCCCTGGCCATGTCCGGCAGCGCGACCACCGCGATGGTCACGTCCAGCAGCAGCATGAACGTCCCCAGGCACACCGCCGTGAGCGGCCCCCATGTACGCATGTTCCGTCTTCTTCCTGTTGCGCTACGAGTGTCCGTGCCTCCGTACGATGGACCGACACCGGCAGATCGACCCCGTCAACGGCGCTCGTGTGACGGAATCCGATGGGAGAGGCCCCGTTGCGGATGGAATCCGACACCTTCGACGAACTCGACCTGCGCGTGCTGGACGCTCTGGAGGTGAACGGCCGCGCCTCCTTCAGCCGCATCGGGGCGGTGCTCGGCGTCTCCGACCAGACCGTCGCCCGCCGCTACCGCAGGCTGTGCGCCGAGGGCGGGCTGCGGGTGGTCGCCGTCCGGGACGCCGAGCGGCTCGGCCAGGACCACTGGACGCTGCGGCTGCGCTGCGTCCCCGACAGCGCACCGGCCATCGCGGACGCCCTCGCCAAGCGGCCCGACACCAACTGGATCGGGCTGGCCGGGGGCGGCACCGAGATCATCTTCGGTACCCGGCCGCGCAGTCCCGGCGACCGGGACGACCTGCTCCTCGGCAAGCTGCCGCGCACCCCGCGCGTCCTGGAGATCCACGCCCACCAGGTCCTGCACCGCTTCTACGGCGGACCCAGCGGCTGGCTGCGCAAGTTCGGCGTCCTCGATGACGACCAGGTCGCGGCGCTGCGGCCGGAGACCGGACCACGCCCGCCGGGGCCCGCCCGCATCGACCCCGAGGACGAGCCGCTGCTCGACGTGCTGGAGCGCGACGGGCGCGCCGGGCTTCCCGAACTCCAGCGCGCCACCGGCCGTTCCGAGTCCGCGGTCAAACGCCGCCTGGCCGCGCTGCTCGGCTCCGGCGCCGTGTACATCGACGTGGAGTACCACGCGGAGATCCTCGGATATCCGACCGCCGCCGTGCTGTGGCTCACCACCAGCCCGGCCGCGCTGCACCGGGTGGGCGAGGCCCTCGCCGCACACGCCGAGATCGCCCACGCCGCCGCCACCGCGGGCCCGTCCAACATCGTCGCCACCGCGGTCGTCCGCAACACCGCCGACCTCTACGCCTACCTCAGCGGTCCGCTCGGCCGCCTGGAGGGCGTCCAGCACGTGGAGGCCTCGCCGTTCCTGCGCCGGGTCAAGCAGCTCACCTATCCGAGGCCCGTGCGCTGAGGCCGGTGCAGCCGGTCGCCGCCCGCCAGGATCGCCGCCGCCAGGGCGTTGGCCGCGCCCTGCGCCGAGGGGCGGCGCCGGCCGTGCACCAGCACGAAGTCGACGCGGCCCAGCTCGGGCAGCCCCGCCCGGTCCGGCACCCGCACCAGCCCGGGCGGGACGAGGCCGCGGGAGTGCGCCATCACGCCCAGGCCCGCGCGGGCGGCGGCGATCAGACCGTTGAGACTGCCGCTGGTGCACGCGACGTGCCAGGCTCTGCCCTGGCGTTGCAGGGCGTCCAGTGCCAGCGCACGGGTGATGCCGGGCGGCGGATAGACGATGAGCGGCACCGGGCGGTCCGGTTCCAGGCGCAGCCGCGGCGCTCCGATCCACACCAGCCGGTCGCTCCACACCGGCTCGCCGCGCGGCTCCTCGGGCCGCCGCTTGGCCAGCACCAGGTCCAGCTTCCCGGCCGCCAGCTGCTCGTGCAGCGTGCCCGACAGCTCCACCGTCAGCTCCAGGTCGACCTCCGGGTGGTCGTGCCGGAAGGTTTCCAGGATCTCCGGCAGCCGGGTCAGCACGAAGTCCTCGGACGCCCCGAACCGCAGCCGCCCGCGCAGCCGGGTGCCCGTGAAGAAGGCCGTCGCCTGCTCGTGCACCTCCAGGATCCGGCGCGCGAACCCGAGCATCGCCTCCCCGTCCTCCGTCAGCTCCACGGAGTGCGTGTCCCGGCTGAACAGCTGCCGGCCGGTGGCGTCCTCGAGGCGCCGTACGTGCTGGCTCACCGTGGACTGGCGCAGCCCGAGCCGCCGGGCGGCCTGCGTGAAGCTCAGCGTCTGGGCCACCGACAGGAAGGTACGCAGGTGGGAGGGGTCGTACATGCCACCAGGCTAGCGGTGGTCATCGGGGATCGTGATGACAGTCAGAGCGGTGTACCGGATTCCCGATCGCCGGGCGGGGGAGCACGATGGAGCGGGGGCCCGTGACCCCGTCGCACGAACAGAACGAGTGAGCAGCGAGCAAGTGGAGCACCGTGAAACGCCTGCGTTGGCCGCGTTGGATGCCGATCGACCCGTACATCCTGCTGCTGCTCGGCACCGTGGGCCTCGCGGCGCTGCTGCCGGCCCGCGGCACGGGCGCGGACGTCGCCTCCGGCGCCTCGACCGGCGCGATCGCGTTCCTCTTCTTCCTCTACGGTGCCCGGCTGTCCACCCGTGAGGCGATGGACGGCGTACGGCACTGGCGGCTCCACCTCACCGTGCTGGCCTGCACCTTCGTGGTCTTCCCGCTGCTCGGCCTCGCGTCCCGCGCCCTGGTCCCGGTGTTCCTGACCGACCCCCTCTTCCAGGGCCTGCTCTTCCTCACCCTGGTGCCGTCGACCATCCAGTCGTCGATCGCCTTCACCTCCATCGCCCGCGGCAACGTGCCCGCCGCCATCTGCGCCGGGTCCTTCTCCTCGCTGGCCGGCATCGTCGTCACGCCGCTGCTGGCCGCCGCCCTGCTCGGCGGCAGCGGGGGCGGGTTCTCCGCCGACTCGGTGGTGGAGATCGTGCTGCAACTGCTGGTGCCCTTCGCGGCCGGGCAACTGCTGCGCCGGTGGATCGGAGGCTTCGTCGCCCGGCACAGGAAGGCGCTCGCTCTCGTCGACCGCGGCTCGATCCTCCTGGTCGTCTACACGGCGTTCAGCGAGGGCATGGTCCACGGCATCTGGCACCAGGTGAGCCCGGTGCGGCTGGCCGGGCTGCTGGCCGTCGAGGCGGTACTGCTGGCCGTGATGCTGCTCCTGACCTGGTACGGGGCGAAGGGCCTCGGCTTCGGGAGGGAGGACCGGATCGCGATCCAGTTCGCCGGGTCCAAGAAGTCGCTCGCCGCCGGACTGCCCATGGCGAGTGTTCTGTTCGGGGCCCAGGCATCCCTGGCGGTACTGCCGCTGATGCTCTTCCACCAGATGCAGCTGATGGTGTGCGCGGTGATCGCCAAGCGCCGGTCGCGCGACCCGGAGGCGGTCCCGCCCGAGGAGTCGGCCGCGCCGGCGCGCACCGCGGTCGGCACCGGCGGCCGCTCGGCCTGAGGCGTCCGCACCCGCGCGGTGACGGTCAGCCGCCCGTGGCCGCCCCGGCCACCCGGTCCAGGGGCAGGTGCAGGACCGGGTTCCCGGTGGCGGCGGGCGGATCGCCCGCGGCGATCTCCGCGTCCGTCAGGGCCCGGTTCCACACGCGTACGTCGTCGACGGCGCCGGTGAAGCGGGCCCGGCCGTCCATCCGTTCGCCGATGTGCACCCCGAAGGGCGAGTTCCGGCTGACCGAACCCGGCACGTCCGCCGCGTCCGCCGACGCCGAACCGTCGACGAACAGCGCGAGCCGGCCCCCGCCGCGGCGCAGCGTCAGACGGTGCCACCGCCCGTCGTCGAGGGCCCGGTCGGCGCGCACCCACGCCGAGCGGGGCGCCGCTGCGCCCTCGCGCGCGGTGATCAGCCCCCGCACCCGCCTGTTCCCGGGCTCGGCGCGCAGCCACACCTGGGGCTGGTCCGTGCCGATGCCGCCCATCCACAGCAGCGGCTGCTCCCCGTCGGCCGCCGAGTACCGGAACCACAGCGACGCCGTGAAGTCCCCCTCCCCGAGCGCCAGCCGCCCGTCGTAGGGCAGTCGTACGGCGTCGTCGGCGCCGTCGAAGACGAGCGCGCCGCCCGCCGCGCCGTCCGTCGTCCCGGCGCCGCCGAGCACGGCCGCGGGTGCGGCACCGGGCGCGAGGTCGGGAGTGGTGGGGTCGGCGGGCCGGCGCGGCGCGAGCCGGTCCTCGGTGAACCGGGCGAAGCGGATCTCGTCGCGTGCGTCGGCCGTCCCGGCCTCGTACAGCAGGCCCACGGTGTCCTCGTCGACGCCCACCAGGTCCGAGTAGCCCGACCAGTCCCGGGTGACGACCGTGCCGCGGTCCACGCTGTCCCAGGTCGCGCCGCCGTCCCAGGAGGAGCGGAGGGTCATGGTCCGACGGCGGTCGGGGTCGGCCGGCGCCGACAGCAGGGTGCGGTCGCCCAGGCGCAGCACCGCGCCCTGCACCTGCGGGGCGTACAGGTCGGGCAGGGCCCGGAAGGGCGCCGCGAAGGTGTCGCCGCCGTCGCGGCTGAGGGCCTGGGTGCGGTGGCCGAGGTCGGTGCCGTTGTCCTCCCGGCCGCTGACCAGGAGCGCGCCGTCGGCGCGTTCGGCGAGGGACAGTTCGGAGGGCTTCTGCCGGAAGGTGCCGTCGGCGGCGACGGGCCAGGTGTCGGTGGCGCCGGTCCTCCAGTGCTCGCCGCCGTCGTCACTGACCACGAGGGCCGCGTGGTGGGCGGTGACCCTCCCCCGGCCTCCGGCCGGGGGGACCCCCATCTCGCTTCGCTCGCCGTCCCAGGTCTCGGCGTTGACGCCGACGACGAGCCGCCCGGGGTGGGCGCCGCCGGTGAGCTGGATGCCGTGCCCGGGGCCGGTGGCGTACCAGGAGTTCCAGTCGGGCGGCAGGATCCCGGGGCTCAGGTCGCGGGGCGTGGACCAGGTGCGGCCGTCGTCGTCGCTGTGCTGGAGGTGTGGCGTGCGGGCGCAGGGCACCGCGCAGTTCGCTCCGTCCGTGCGGCCCGCGTTGTACGTCTCCAGCAGGAGGACGCGGCCGGTGGCACGGTCGACGACCGGGGCCGGGTTGCCGTGGGTGTCGCCGCCGCCGTCGTTGACGACCTGGAGCGGACCCCAGGTGCGTCCGCCGTCGGTGGAGCGCTTGAGGACCACGTCGATGTCGCCGGCGTCCCCGCAGTCGAGGACGCGGCCCTCGGCGAAGGCGAGCAGGGTGCCCTCCGTGGTGCGCACGATCGCCGGGATGCGGAAGCAGGCGTATCCGCCGGGGTCGCGGGCCGCGTCGAAGAGCACCTGCTCCTCGAACCCGGGGACGCGGTCGCCGGATCGCGCGTGTGCCGGGAAGGGGGAGGTCACGGCGAGCGTGCAGGACGCGGCGAGCGCGAGCCAGAAGGCACGGGGAGGACGAGGCGGCATGGCGCGGTCTGCCCTTCGGGGCGGCTGGTGGAGGGACCCTTTCGTCGGGACATCAGTACAAGAGCCGCCCTGGGTCCGCGGGGACCGCGTCGTCCCCCGCGTGTCGGACACCGGCGCGGTCGAGGCGGGGCCCCCGGGGCGCAGGGGGCGCTCCCCGCCGACAGGGACCCCGCCGCCGTGTCGCGGGGAGGGGGTCAGCCCTTGGCGGCCGCGGCCCGCAGGGCGACCCGGTCCTCACCCGCGTACACGTTCATGGAGCTGCCGCGCAGGAAGCCCACCAGTGTCAGGCCGGTCTCGGCGGCCAGGTCCACGGCCAGCGAGGACGGCGCCGACACCGCGGCCAGCACCGGGATGCCCGCCATCACGGCCTTCTGCGCCAGCTCGAAGGAGGCCCGGCCCGACACCAGCAGCACGGACCGGGACAACGGCAGGTCCCCGCTCTGCAGGGCGCGGCCGACCAGCTTGTCGACCGCGTTGTGCCGGCCCACGTCCTCCCGTACGTCCACCAGTTCGCCGTCCTCGGTGAACAGCGCCGCCGCGTGCAGCCCGCCGGTCCGGTCGAAGACCCGCTGGGAGGCGCGCAGCCGGTCGGGCAGGTCCGCCAGCAGCTCCGGGGTGACGCGGACCGGGGGAGCGTCGGCGATGGGCCAGCGGGCGGTCGTCCGCACCGCGTCCAGGCTCGCCTTGCCGCACAGCCCGCAGGACGAGGTGGTGTAGACGTTCCGCTCCAGGGTGATGTCCGGGACCCGCACGCCGGGGGCCGTCCGCACGTCGACCACGTTGTAGGTGTTGGAGCCGTCGGCCGTGGCGCCCGCGCAGTACACGATGTTCTGGAGGTCGGCCTGCTCGGCGAGGACCCCCTCGCTCACCAGGAAACCCGCCGCCAGCGCGAAGTCGTCGCCGGGAGTGCGCATGGTGATGGCGAGGGGCTTGCCGTTCAGCCGGATCTCCAGCGGTTCCTCGGCGACGAGCGTGTCCGGGCGGGAGGAGACCGCCCCGTCCCTGATGCGGAGGACCTTGCGTCGTTCCGTGACTCGTCCCATGTTCGTGCCCCTTGCGCCGGTCGGTGTGCCGGTCAGTCCCGGTTCTGTACGTGCTGGTAGCCGAAGCGGCCCTTGATGCACAGGTTGCCGTGGGTCACCGGGTTGTCGTGCGGAGAGGTGACCTTGACGATCTCATTGTCCTGCACATGGAGCGTGAGGTTGCAGCCCACACCGCAGTACGCGCACACCGTCGTCGTCTCGGTCTGCCGCTCCTCGTCCCAGGTGCCGGCCGCCCGCATGTCGAACTCCGACTTGAAGGACAGGGCCCCCGTGGGGCACACCTCGATGCAGTTGCCGCAGTAGACGCACGCCGAGTCGGTCAGCGGGCCGTCGTGCTCGACCGAGATCCGGGCGTCGAAGCCGCGGCCGGATACGGAGATGGCGAAGCTGTTCTGCCACTGGTCGCCGCAGGCGTCCACGCACTTGTAGCAGAGGATGCATTTGCCGTAGTCGCGGACGTAGAGGTCGTTGTCGACGCGCGGTTCCTCGTCGACGCGGGCCGCGTCCGGGCCGAAGCGGTCGGGCTTCGCCTCGTACTCCTTGATCCACTGGGCGGCCGAAGGGGTGGTGGAGAGGTCGACGGAGGAGGCGAGGAGTTCGAGGACGACCTTGCGGCTGTGCCGGGCGCGCTCGGTGTCGGTGCGCACCACCATGCCGGACTCCGCCTCGCGCGAGCAGGCGGGCGCGAGGGTCCTGGCGCCCTCGACGTCCACCACGCAGACCCGGCAGGCGTTCTTCGGGGTGAGCGTGTCGCCCTCGCACAGGGTCGGCACGTCCTTCCCGGCCGCCCGGCAGGCGTCGAGGATCGTCGAGCCCTCCGGGACCCGCGCCTCCTGTCCGTCGAGGGTGAACTCCACCAGGCGGCGCGGCACTCCGAGCGGTATCGCGGTCATTCGTACGCCCCCAGACGGTCGATGGCGGATTCCACGGCGTTCCACGCGGTCTGCCCCAGACCGCAGATCGAGGCGTCCCGCATCGCGCGGCCGACCTCGCGGAGCAGGGCGATGTCATCGGCCGCCGCGGCGCCCGTGCGGTCGGCGATCCGGTGCAGCGCCTCCTCCTGGCGGACGGTGCCCACCCGGCACGGCACGCACTGACCGCACGACTCGTCGCGGAAGAACTCGGCGATGCGCAGGAGCAGGCGGGGGAGCGGGACCGTGTCGTCGAAGGCCATGACGACGCCGGAGCCCAGCGTCGTGCCCGCTTCGCGGGTGCCTTCGAAGGTGAGCGGGATGTCCAGCTCGTCGGGGCGGACGAAACCGCCGGCGGCGCCGCCGAGCAGGACAGCGCGGAGGTTGTCGCGGACCCCGGCGAGGGTGAGCAGTTCGCCGAGCGTCGCGCCGAAGGGGAGTTCGTAGACGCCGGGGCGGGCCACGGTGCCCGACACGCAGAACAGCTTCGGGCCGGTGGACGCCGGGGTGCCGATCGCGGCGTACGCGCCGGCGCCCATCGTCAGGATGGGGAGGACGTTGACCAGGGTCTCTACGTTGTTCTCGACCGTGGGCTTGCCGAACAGGCCCTTCTCGACGGGGAACGGGGGCTTGGAGCGGGGCTCGCCGCGATGACCCTCGATCGAGTTGAACAGGGCCGTCTCCTCGCCGCAGATGTAGGCGCCGGCGCCGCGCCGGATCTCGATGTCGAAGGCGTAGCCCTGACCGAGGACGTCGTCGCCGAGCAGGCCCCGGGTGCGGGCCTGCTCGATGGCGTGGGTCAGGCGGGCGAGGGCGCGGGGGTACTCGCCGCGGAGGTAGAGGTAGCCCCGGTGGGCGCCGGTCGCGTAGGCCGCGATCGTCATCGCCTCGACCAGGGCGTACGGGTCGCCCTCCATGAGGACGCGGTCCTTGAAGGTGCCCGGTTCGGATTCGTCCGCGTTGCAGACCAGGTAGTGCGGGTGGTCGGGCTGGGCGGCCGTCGCCTGCCACTTGCGGCCGGTGGGGAAGGCGGCGCCGCCGCGGCCGGCCAGGCCGGCGTCGGTGACCTCGCGGATGACGCCGGCGGGGCCGAGGGCGAAGGCGTGGCGGAGTGCGGTGTAGCCGCCGTGGGCGCGGTAGTCGTCGAGGGAGGTGGGGTCCACGGTGCCGATGCGCTTGAGGAGGGTGAGGGTGGGGTCGCCGGACTGGGGGACGGCGGCTCGGGGGGCCGGTTCGGTGGGGGCCGTTTCGGGGGAGGTGGCCGCTCGGACCGCCCCGTCGGGGGTCGCGGGTGCGCAGACGGCCGTCGTGTGGAGGGTGTTTCGCCCCCGCCGCCCCTTCCCGTTCCCGTCCCCGGGGGCTGCCGCTCCCGGACCTCCGCTTTCGGCCTGGACGGCCTCGTCCTCAAACGCCGGACGGGCCGGAGTGTCCCCCCGTGCCGGACGGGCCGGAGTGTCACCCGCTCGGATCACCAGAGCCGCCGGGGCCCGTTCGCACAGGCCCAGGCACGGAGACCGCTCGACCTTGACTCCGCTCTCCGGGCCCAGCCGTGCCTCCACGGCCGCGCACAGCTCGCCCGCCCCCGCCGTCGTGCACGCGAGGTCCGTGCAGACGTGCAGGACGGTCGCCGGGCGGGGGCGGACGGAGAACATGGCGTAGAAGGTGGCCACGCCGTAGGCCTCGGCAGGGGAGACCGTCAGGCGGCGGCACACGTAGTCCAGGGCGCCCTCGCTGATCCAGCCGACCCGGTCGTTGAGCGCGTGCAGGGCCGGGAGGAGCTGGTCGCGGCGGTCCCGGGCCTCGCGGCCGCCGCGTGCCCACCTGAGGTCGGCGGCGTCACTCTCGCCGCGGGTGGCGCCCTCCCAGGAGGACTCGGGCGGACCGAGCAGGGCGTCGACGGCCTCGCGTTCCTCGTCCGTGGGTTTGCCGTCACCGAAGCGCAGGTCCACCGGTGCTCACCTTCTCGATCCGGATCGCCGAGGCCTTGAACTCCGCCGTCCCGGCGATGGGACAGTTGGCCTCGATGGTCAGCTGGTTGGTGTCCACCTCGTCGGGAAAGTGGAAGCTCATGAAGGCCAGGCCCGGTCGCAGGGCCGGGTCGACCCAGACGGGGGCCAGCAACGAGCCGCGCCGCGAGGCCACCCGGACCTCCTCGCCGACCACGACCCCGTAGCGTTCGGCGTCCTCGGGGCAGAGCTCGACGGACTCCCCGCGACGCAGGGGGGATGCGTAACTGCCGCTCTGTACCCCGGTGTTGTAGGAGTCGAGGCGGCGTCCCGTGGTCAGCCGGATCGGGTACTGCTCGTCGGTGAGATCCACGGGCGGGTCGTGCCGGACGATGCCGAAGGGGGCGAGGCGGCCACGGGCGGCCGGGTCCGGGTCCCACAGCCTGCCGTGCAGGTACGTCGGTTCCAGCCCCTCCGTGCTCGGGCACGGCCACTGGATGCCCTGGTGCTCCGCCAGGCGGGCGTACGTCATCCCGTGGTGGTCGGGGGAGAGGGAGCGCAGCTCGTTCCAGACCGCCTCCGCGTCGGCGTACTTCCAGTCGTGGCCCAGGCGGGCCGCGAGGTCGCAGAGGATGTCGATGTCCTCACGGGCCTCCCCCGGCGGGCTGACCGCCCTGCGCACGCGCTGGACGCGTCGCTCGCTGTTGGTGGTGGTGCCCTCCGTCTCCGCCCAGCCGGCCGTCGCCGGGAGGACCACGTCGGCCAGTTCGGCGGTCTTCGTCAGGAAGATGTCCTGGACCACCAGGAAGTCCAGTGCGCGCAGGCGGCGTACCGCCTGCTGCGCGTCCGCCTCCGACTGGGCCGGGTTCTCGCCGATGCAGTAGACGGCGCGCAGGGTGCCGTCCTCCATGGCCTCGAACATCTCCGTCAGGGTGAGCCCGTGGCGCGGCTCGACCACCGTGTCCCACGCCGTCTCGAACTTCCGGCGGACCTCCGGGTCGAGCACGTCCTGGAAGCCGGGGAGGCGATTGGGGATGGCGCCCATGTCACCGCCGCCCTGCACGTTGTTCTGGCCGCGCAGGGGCTGAAGACCGGAGCCGTAGCGGCCGACGTGGCCGGTGAGCAGGGAGAGGTTGATCAGGGCGCGGACGTTGTCCGTGCCGTTGTGGTGCTCGGTGATGCCGAGGGTCCAGCACAGCTGGGCGCGCTCGGCGCGGGCGTAGGCGTGCGCCAGCTCGCGGATGGCGGCGGCCGGTACGCCCGTCACCTTCTCGGCGAGGGAGAGGGTCCAGGGCTCGACCAGGGCCTTGTACTCGTCGTAACCGGTCGTCGCGCGTGAGATGAACGCCTCGTTGGCCAGGCCCGCGTGGATGATCTCGCGGCCGACCGCGTGCGCCAGCGGGATGTCCGTGCCGACGTTCGGCCCGAGCCAGCCCTCCGCCCACTCGGCGGTGGAGGTGCGGCGCGGGTCGACGGCGTACATGCGGGCGCCGCCCCGGATGCCCTTCAGCACGTGCTGGAAGAAGATCGGGTGCGCGAAGCGGGCGTTGGAGCCCCACATCACGATGACGTCGGTGTGCTCGATCTCCTCGTAGGAGGAGGTGCCGCCGCCCGAGCCGAAGGCGGCCGACAGGCCCGCGACGCTCGGCGCGTGACAGGTGCGGTTGCAGGAGTCGACGTTGTGGGTGCCCATCACCACCCGGGCGAACTTCTGCGCCACGTAGTTCATCTCGTTGGTCGCCCGCGCGCAGGAGAACATCCCGAACGCGCCGCGCGCCGCCGCCAGGCCCCGGGCCGTGCGGTCCAGGGCCTCCTCCCAGGTCGCCCGGCGCAGGGGCTCGTCGCGCGAGTCCCGGACCAGGGGGTGGGTGAGGCGGGTGTAGGTCTTGGGGGTTCGGTCGCGTTTCCTCATGCGGCGCTCCTCAGTGCGAGCAGGTCCGACAGGGCGTGCACGGTGCGCAGGGTGGGCACCGGGACCCCGGTGATCTCCGCCAGCTCGACGACGGCCGCGAGCAGCACGTCGAGTTCGAGCGGCTTGCCGCGCTCCAGGTCCTGGAGCGTGGAGGTGCGGTGGTCACCGACCTTCTCGGCGCCCGCGAGCCGGCGTTCGATGGAGACGCCGACCTCGCAGCCGAGGGCCCCGGCGACCGCCAGCGTCTCGGTCATCATGGTCTCGATGACTTCGCGGGTGCCGCCGTGCCGGCACATCTGGCGCATGGTGGCCCGGACCAGGGCGCTGATCGGGTTGAAGGAGATGTTGCCCAGCAGCTTCAGCCAGATGTCGTTGCGCAGATCCCGCTCGACCGGGCACTTCAGACCGCCCGACCGCATCGCCTCGCTGAGCGCCAGACACCGCGGCGAGACCTCACGGCCGGGCTCGCCGATCGAGAACCGGGTTCCTTCCACGTGCCGTACGACGCCCGGCTGTTCCAGTTCGGTGGCCGCGTACACGACGCAGCCGACGGCCCGTTCGGGCGCGAGCACCGCACTGACCGCGCCGGCCGGGTCCACGCTCTCCAGACGGCGCCCGTCCCAGGGGCCGCCGTGCCGGTGGAAGTACCACCAGGGAATGCCGTTCTGGGCGGCCACGACCGCCGTGGTCCCGTGCAGCAGCGGCTCGATCAGCGGCCCGCACGCCGCGTACGAGTTGGCCTTCAGACCCAGGAACACGTAGTCGACCGGGCCGACTTCGGCCGGGTCGTCGGTGGCGCGCGGGTGCGCGGTGAAGTCGCCGCGCGGGCTGCGCACCCGTACTCCGTACTGCCTCATGGCCGCCAGATGCGGTCCGCGGGCGATGAGATGCACGTCGGCGCCCGCACGGTGGAGCGCGGCGCCGACGTAGGCGCCGATCGCCCCGGCGCCGAGGACTGCGACTTTCATGGCGGGGGAGCTCCGTTCGGTCGAGGGATACCGAGGAACCGGGAAGAAGAGGAACCGGGAAGAAGGGGAAAGAAGGGGCCGACGCAGGATCGATGATGTCGACGAAATATTGTCTACAGTATGGAGGTTGGAGCGGCAAGGCTTTGCGCAGCAGTGGTGGTGGTCCGTAGTCGCGTGCTCGTCCTCTGTAGTTGTCTGCTCAACAGTCTTCTCAAGCGCTTTCCGGATCCCTACGGTTGGGGACCCATGAGTCCCCCCGTCGCACCCCCGGGCTGGAGCCGCTGGCTCGTCCCCCCGGCCGCTCTCTCGGTCCACCTCTCCATCGGCCAGGCCTACGCCTGGTCCGTGTTCAAACCGCCCCTGGAGTCCGCGCTCGGACTCAGCGGCACACAGAGCGCACTGCCCTTCCAGCTCGGCATCGTGATGCTCGGCCTGTCCGCCGCGTTCGGCGGCACGCTCGTCGAACGGCACGGACCGCGCTGGGCGATGACCGTCGCCCTGGTCTGCTTCTCGTCCGGCTTCCTGCTCTCCGCGCTCGGCGCGGCGGCGGAGCAGTACTGGCTGATCGTCCTCGGCTACGGCTTCGTCGGCGGGATCGGCCTCGGCATCGGCTACATCTCGCCCGTCTCGACGCTGATCAAGTGGTTCCCGGACCGGCCGGGCATGGCCACCGGCATCGCCATCATGGGCTTCGGCGGCGGCGCCCTCATCGCCTCGCCCTGGTCGGCGCAGATGCTGAAGTCCTTCGGCACCGACAACTCCGGGATCGCCCTCGCCTTCCTCGTGCACGGACTGACGTACGCCGTCTTCATGCTGCTCGGCGTGCTGCTGGTGCGGGTGCCGCGGCCCAGGGAGCGGGCGGACGGGCGGCCCGCACCGCTCGAAGGGGTCCAGGTCTCGGCGCGTTCGGCCGTGCGCACGCCGCAGTTCTGGCTGCTGTGGATCGTGCTCTGCATGAACGTCACGGCCGGCATCGGCATCCTGGAGAAGGCCGCGCCGATGATCACGGACTTCTTCGCCGACACCTCCACCCCGGTGTCGGCGACCGCGGCGGCCGGTTTCGTGGCCCTGCTGTCGGCGGCCAACATGGCGGGCCGGATCGGCTGGTCCTCGGCCTCCGACCTGATCGGACGCAAGAACATCTACCGCGTCTACCTCGGCGTCGGCGCGCTCATGTACACCCTGATCGCGCTGTTCGGCGACTCCTCCAAGCCGCTGTTCGTCCTGTGCGCCCTGGTCGTGCTCTCCTTCTACGGCGGCGGCTTCGCCACGGCTCCCGCCTACCTCAAGGACCTCTTCGGCACCTACCAGGTCGGAGCGATCCACGGGCGGCTGCTCACCGCCTGGTCGCTGGCCGGTGTCCTCGGGCCGCTGATCGTGAACTGGATCGCCGACCACCAGGAGGAGGCGGGGCGGCACGGCTCGGCCCTGTACGGCACCTCCTTTCTCATCATGATCGGGCTGCTGGTCGTCGGCTTCGTCGCCAACGAACTCGTCCGGCCCGTCCACGCCCGGCACCACGAACCCGCGACCACCGTCCCCGCGCCGAAGGAAGGCAACGATGTCATCCGACAGCAGCCAGAGTCCGCCTGAGACGGCCGAGGTGCCCGACCGGCGGCCGCTGGTCGCCTTCACCTGGCTCTGGGTGGGCGCGCCGCTCGCCTACGGGCTGTACGAACTCGTACGGAAGGCGACCCAGCTCTTCACGGGGTGAGGGCGGCCACCGGCGGGCGGACCGGCGACGCGGCGGAGGGTGCTGACCGAAGCCGACAAGCCGGGCGCCGGTTTCCTGTCGTATCACCTGCCGTCGTACCCGTCGGTCACTGATCACACTGGTGGATCCCGTACCCCGAGGCAGCGAGGACTCCACCCATGCACCAAGGCTCCCGCATCACCGCCGTCGGCCACTACCAGCCCGCCCGGATCCTCACCAACGAGGACCTGGCGGGCCTGGTCGACACCAGCGACGAGTGGATCAGGAGCCGGGTGGGCATTCGTTCGCGCCGGATCGCCGGACCCGAGGAGCCGGTCGACGAGCTGGCCGGCCACGCCGCCGCGAAGGCGCTCGCGGCGGCCGGGCTGACCCCCGCCGACGTGGACCTGGTCGTCGTCGCCACCTCCACCGCGATCGACCGCTCCCCGAACACCGCCGCCCGCGTCGCGGCCCGCCTCGGCATCCCCGGCCCCGCCGCGCTGGACCTCAACGTGGTGTGCGCGGGCTTCACCCACGCCCTGGCCACTGCCGACCACGCCGTACAGGCCGGTTCCTCGAGCCGGGCGCTGGTCATCGGCGCGGACAAGATGTCCGAGGTCACCGACTGGACCGACCGCACCACCTGTGTGCTGGTCGGCGACGGGGCGGGGGCCGCCGTCGTCGAGGCCTGCGCGCCGGGCGAGGAGGCGGGGATCGGATCCGTGCTGTGGGGGTCGGTGCCCGAGATGGGCAACGCGGTCCGCATCGAGGGAACGCCGCCGCGGTTCGCGCAGGAGGGGCAGAGCGTCTACCGCTGGGCGACCACCCGGCTGCCCGCCATCGCCCGCCAGGCCTGCGAGCGGTCCGGCCTCGCCCCCGCCGACCTCGCCGCGGTCGTCCTGCACCAGGCCAACCTGCGCATCATCGAACCCCTCGCCGCGAAGATCGGTGCCGTCAACGCCGTGGTCGCCCGGGACGTCGTGGAGTCCGGCAACACCTCGGCGGCGAGCATCCCGCTGGCGCTGTCCAAGCTGGTGGAGCGGGGCGAGATCACCACCGGCGACCCGGTGCTGCTCTTCGGCTTCGGCGGCAACCTCTCCTACGCCGGACAGGTCGTCCGCTGCCCCTGACGGCCCCGGCCCCCCGATGTGACGTGGCCTGCACCCCGGCCGCACGGCCCGAGCGTGCGCCGTAGACTGTAGACGAAAGACAATCAATACTTCGCGTACTGGTTGTGTTCCGGCCGTCGAGGGGGGACCGATGTTGTCCGCAGGACTGCCGCAGGGTGCGGTGCCCAGGCTCGAACGGCCCGGCCCGCTGCGGGACCGTGTCTACGAGGCGCTGCTCGAACTCATCACCACCCGGGCCCTGCGGCCCGGCCAGCACCTCGTCGAGAGCGAACTCGCCGGTCACCTGGGGGTGTCGAGGCAGCCGGTGCGCGAGGCACTGCAGCGGCTCAACACCGAGGGCTGGGTCGATCTGCGCCCCGCGCAGGGCGCGTTCGTGCACGAGCCGACGGAGGAGGAGGCGGACCAGCTCCTGACGGTGCGTACGCTCCTGGAGGCCGAGGCGGCCCGGCTCGCCGCGGCCAACGCCTCCAGTGCCGGCATCGCCGCGCTGGAGGAGCTGTGTGAGGAGGGGGAGCGGGCCGTCGCCGCCGAGGACGTGGACGCCACCGTCGCCGTCAACGCCCGTTTCCACGGCAAGGTCATGGAGCTGGCGGGCAACGCGGTCCTGGCCGAACTCGCCGCACAGGTCGACCGCCGCGTCCGCTGGTACTACACCCCGATCGCCCGGCAGCGCGGCCGGCAGTCCTGGATCGAGCACCGCAAGCTGATCGCGGCCATCGCCGAACGGGACGAGCAGGCGGCGACCCGGCTGATGCGCGAGCACACCGAACACACCCGCCGCTCGTACCACGCGCGCGGAGAATCCTGAGGTCAGAGCCCGTTCGGAGGGCGTTCACAGGCCGCCCGGCACCTCGGCCGGGCGGCCTCGTCGTGTCCGGGTCCGGCGGATGTCGCGCTCTGCTTTGTCCACTCAGAGGAGAAAGTTCGCAGCAATTCGTGCGTGACTTCTTCCCACACCCGGCGCCCGCTGCTACGTTCCCTCCGAAAGCACGCCACGACAGCAAGTCACGGACGTGGCCGGAAACCGGCGGACCCAAGGCCGATTGAGGCGGGGAGGGGCTCGTGAGACGCATGACCGCACGACCCGCGAACGCCCACCAAGCGCGACTGCTCCAGCTGTTGCGCGACGGCGGGCCCAACTCCCGTGCCCAGCTGGGCGACCAGGTCGACCTCTCCAGGTCCAAACTGGCCGTCGAGGTGGACCGGCTGCTGGAGACCGGACTCGTGGTGGCCGACGGGCTCGCCGCCTCGCGCGGCGGGCGCCGCAGCCACAACGTCCGCCTCAACCCCGAACTGCGCTTCCTCGGCGTCGACATCGGCGCGACCTCGGTCGACGTCGCCGTCACCAACGCCGAGCTGGAGATCCTCGGGCACATCAACCAGCCCATGGACGTACGCGAAGGCCCGGTCGCGGTCTTCGAGCAGGTGCTGTCCATGGCCGCCAAGCTGCGCGCCTCCGGGCTCGCGGAGGGCTTCGACGGGGCCGGCATCGGCGTCCCGGGGCCGGTCCGCTTCCCCGAGGGCGTGCCGGTGGCCCCGCCGATCATGCCGGGCTGGGACGGCTTCCCGGTACGGGAGGCGCTCAGCCAGGAACTCGGCTGCCCGGTCATGGTCGACAACGACGTGAACCTGATGGCGCTGGGGGAGCAGCACGCGGGCGTCGCCCGCACCCAGCACGACTTCCTCGTCGTCAAGATCGGTACCGGTATCGGCTGCGGCATCGTCGTCGGCGGGGACGTCTACCGCGGGACCACGGGCAGCGCGGGCGACATCGGACACATCCAGGCGGTGCCCGACGGACGCCAGTGCGCCTGCGGCAACCGTGGCTGCCTGGAAGCCCACTTCAGCGGCGCGGCCCTGGCCCGCGACGCCACGGAGGCCGCCCAGCAAGGGCAGTCGGCCGAGCTCGCGAACCGGCTGGAGGCGAACGGGGGCCTCAGCGCCGCCGACGTCGCCGCCGCGGCCGCCGCGGGCGACGCCACCGCGCTGGACCTGATCAGGGAGGGCGGCCGCAGCACCGGCCAGGTCATCGCCGGCCTGGTCAGCTTCTTCAACCCGGGCCTGGTGGTGATCGGCGGCGGGGTGACCGGCCTCGGCCACAACCTGCTCGCCGCCATCCGCACCCAGGTCTACCGCCAGTCGCTGCCACTGGCGACCGGCAACCTGCCCATCGTCCTCGGGGAGCTGGGACCCACCGCCGGAGTCATCGGCGCGGCCCGGCTGATCAGCGACCACCTGTTCTCACCCGCGTAGTCACCGACCGGTTCCGAGCCCCACCCAGCACAGCGCTCCACCCAGCCCTGCCCTGCTCCGCACCGTCACGCACCGTTTCGCCACACCCTGTTCCGCCACGCCCTGCTCTGCTCTGCCCTGACACCGGCCCGCACGCCCGCCGAGGGGACCTCACATGGCACCAGAACCACCGCTGCTCAGCATGTCCGGCATCACCAAGTCGTTCCCGGGAGTCCGGGCCCTCGACGGCGTCGACCTCGACGTCCAGGCCGGCGAGGTGCACTGCCTCCTCGGCCAGAACGGCGCCGGGAAGTCCACCCTCATCAAGGTGCTGGCCGGCGCCCACCAGCCCGACACCGGCACCATCCGCTGGCGCGGCGAGGAGGTCACCCTGCGCTCGCCCATCGCGGCCATGCGCCTCGGCATCGCCACCATCTACCAGGAACTCGACCTGGTCGAACACCTGTCGGTCGCCGAGAACGTCCACCTCGGTCACGAGCCGACCGCCGCCGGCTTCGTCGTACGGGGCAAGGCGGCCAAGGCGTCGACGGCCGCGCTGCTCAAACGGCTCGGGCACCCGGAGGTCGACCCGGGGCGGCTGGTCGGCGACCTGTCGGCGGCCCAGCAGCAGATCGTGTCCATGGCACGCGCGCTGTCGCACGACGTACGGCTGATCGTGATGGACGAGCCGTCCGCCGCGCTCGACCCGGACGAGGTCGACAACCTCTTCCGCATCGTCGCCGACCTCACCGCCGACGGAGTCGCCGTCGTCTACATCTCGCACCGCCTGGAGGAGATCCGCCGCATCGGCGACCGGGTCACCGTCCTCAAGGACGGCCGGGCGGTGGCCCGCGGCCTGCCCGCCGAGTCGACACCCACCCGCGAGGTGGTGGCGCTGATGACGGGACGCAACGTCGAGTACGTCTTCCCGGATCGGCCCACCGCACCGCCCGCGGGCGAACCCGTGCTGAGCGTCCGGGGGCTGGCCCGGCAGGGCGAGTTCGCCCCGCTCGACCTGGAGGTGCGCCCCGGCGAGATCGTCGGCCTCGCCGGGCTGGTCGGCTCCGGCCGCTCCGAGATCCTGGAGACGGTCTACGGCGCCCGGAAGGCGAGCGCCGGCCAGGTCCTCGTCGACGGACGTCCGCTCCGGCCGGGCAGCGTGCGCGCCGCCGTGCGCGCCGGGCTCGGACTCGCCCCCGAGGAACGCAAGGCCCAGGCCCTGCTGATGCTGGAGTCCGTCACCCGCAACGTGTCGGTCTCCGCCATGTCCCGCTTCTCGCACGGCGGCTGGATCGACCGCGGCGCCGAACTCGGTGCGGCCCGCAAGGCCACCCGCGAGCTGTCCCTGCGGCCCGACAACCCGTCCGTGCCCGTGCGCACCCTCTCCGGCGGCAACCAGCAGAAGGCGGTGCTCGCCCGCTGGCTGCTGCGCGGCTGCCGGGTCCTGCTGCTCGACGAACCCACCCGCGGCGTCGACGTCGGCGCCCGCGCCGAGCTGTACGCCGTCATCCGGCGCCTGGCCGACGAGGGCCTCGCCGTCCTGCTGGTCTCCAGCGAGGTGCCCGAGGTGCTGGGTCTCGCCGACCGCGTACTGGTACTGCGCGAGGGCCGCGTCGTGCACGAGGCCCCCGCCCGCGAACTCGACGAACACCGCGTACTCGACCTCGTGATGGAAGGAAGTCCGGCGTCATGACGCAGCACGTGTCCCCGCCGCGGGACGGCACCGGCAAGGCGGCACCCGTGGACGCTCCGCCCGCCTGGCGGGTCCGGTTGGGCCGCGCCGACGTCCGCACCCTCACCCTGCTCGGCGTGCTCGCCGTCCTGGTGCTCATCGGCGGCATCACCCAGCCCGACTCGTTCCTCGACACCCGCAACCTCCAGCTGGTGCTCACCCAGGCGTCCGTGATCGGCGTCGTCACCGTCGGCATGACCTTCGTCATCGTCTCCGGCGGCATCGACCTGTCGGTCGGCGCCATCGTCGCCCTCGCCTCGGTGTGGGCGACCACGGTCGCCACCCAGGAGTACGGGTTCTTCGGGATCCTCTTCACCGCGATCGTGGTGGGAGTGGGCTGCGGACTGGTCAACGGGGTGCTCATCGCCTTCGGCCAGATGGTCCCCTTCATCGCCACCCTCGCCATGCTGGCCTCGGCCCGCGGCCTCGCGCTCCAGATCACCGACGGCCGTACCCAGGTCGTCACGGTATCCAGCGTCCTGGACCTCGGCGAGCGCGACTCCTACATCCTCGGCATCCCGCCGCTGGTCCTGGTGTTCGCGGCCGTCACCGTCGTCGGCTGGCTGGTGCTCAACCGGACCACCTTCGGACGGCGCACCGTCGCCGTCGGCGGCAACGCGGAGGCCGCCCGCCTGGCCGGCATCGACGTCCGCCGCCAGCGGCTCTACCTGTACCTGCTGTCCGGTCTGTGCTGCGGCATCGCGGCCTTCCTGCTGATCGTCCTGGCCGGCTCCGGCCAGAACACCAACGGCAACCTCTACGAACTCGACGCCATCGCCGCCGCGATCATCGGCGGAACCCTGCTGACCGGCGGCCGGGGCCACATCCTCGGCTCCGTGCTGGGCGTCCTGATCTTCACCACGATCACCAACATCTTCGCCCTGAACAACCTGCAGACCGACGTGCAGCAGATCGCCAAGGGCGCGATCATCGTCGCCGCCGTGCTGGTCCAGCGCCGTACCGCAAGCACGCATTGAGGAAAGGGTTCACCGTCATGACGAAGCTCACGAGTCGCAGAGGGCTGCTCTTCGGAGCCGCCGCCGTGTCCGCCGGTGCCGTCCTCACGGGGTGCACCAGCAACGACCCCGACAACGGCGACGACAAGGCCGCCGCGGACACCCAGCCGGCCGCGGACGACAAGCCCGGCAAGCCGATCACCATCGGCTACGCGGGCCCGCAGGCCGACCACGGCTGGCTCAACGCCATCAACGACAACGCCAAGAAGCGCGCGGAGAAGTACTCGGAGGTCACCCTCGAGGTCACCGAGGGGTCCAACGACACCGCGCAGCAGATCGGCCAGATCGAGACCCTCATCAACAAGAAGGTCGACGTCCTGGTGGTGCTGCCCGCCGACGGCAAGGCCCTCACCCAGGTCGGCCTGAAGGCGATGCGGGCCGGCATCCCGGTCATCAACCTGGACCGCATCTTCAACAGCCCCCAGGCCTACCGCTGCTGGGTCGGCGGCGACAACTACGGCATGGGCCTCAACGCCGCCCACTACATCGGCGAGAAGCTCAAGGACAAGCCGAACGCACGGGTCATAGAACTGGCCGGCATCGACAACCTGGAGCTGACCCAGCAGCGCACCCAGGGCTTCGACGACGGACTGAAGAACTACCCGAACATCAAGAAGGTGGCCCGCCAGGCCGCCGAGTTCACCGTGGAGTCCGGCCAGGCCAAGATGGCCCAGCTGCTCCAGGCCCAGTCGGACTTCGACGCCCTGTGGAACCACGACGACGACCAGGGCGTGGGCGCCCTGCGCGCCATCGAGCAGGCCGGACGCGACGACTTCCTGATGGTCGGCGGCGCGGGCGCGCTCTCCGCCTTCGAGGCCATCAAGGCCGACCGCGGCGTGCTGAAGGCGACGGTGCTCTACCCGCCGACCATGGCCGCCTCGGCGATCGACCTGGCCCGCGCCCTCGGCCAGGGCAAGGGCGTCAGCGGCCTCGCCGAGTTCGAGATCCCCTCGACCGTCACCTGCTACTCGGCCGTCGTCGACAAGGAGAACGTCGACCAGTACATGCCCACGGGCTTCAAGTGACGGACTCCGCCCCGGCGGCGGCCTGACCAGCCGGCCCGCCGGGGCGGGGCCCACCCCACCGCGCCACCACGACGAGGAGGACATCCGCATGGGACAGCCGCAGCAGCCCGAGGGGGCCGGGGCCGAGGAGGCAGCCGCCAAAACCGGCAGCGGGACCGACACCGGGACCGACGCCGGGGCGGCGACGGGGGCGTCCGCGACCAGACCGCCCCTGCGCGTCGGGATGGTCGGCTACGCCTTCATGGGTGCCGCCCACTCCCAGGGCTGGCGCACCGCGGGCCGGGTCTTCGACCTGCCGCTGAACCCGGTACTGGCCGCGATCTGCGGGCGGGACGCCGACGCCGTCCGCCTGGCGGCCGACCGGCACGGCTGGGCGAGCACCGAGACCGACTGGCGGACCCTGGTCGAACGGGACGACATCGACCTCGTCGACATCTGCACCCCCGGCGACAGCCACGCCGAGATCGCGCTGGCCGCGCTCGCCGCCGGGAAACACGTCCTGTGCGAGAAGCCGCTCGCCAACACCGTCGAGGAGGCGCAGGAGATGACCCGCGCCGCCGAGGCGGCCGGGGCGCGCGGGCAGCTGGCGATGGTCGGCTTCAACTACCGCCGGGTGCCGGCCACCGCGCTGGCCCGGCGGATGGTGGCGGAGGGCCGCGTCGGCCGGCTTCGGCACCTGCGGGTGACCTACCTCCAGGACTGGCTGGTCGACCCGAAGGCCCCGCTCACCTGGCGGCTGCGCAAGGAACTGGCCGGGTCGGGGGCGCTCGGCGACCTCGGCGCCCACATCGTCGACCTCGCCCAGTACCTGTCGGGGGAGCGGATCGCGGGCGTCTCCGCCCTCACCGAGACCTTCGTACGGGAGCGCCCGCTGCCCGCAGGCGCCTCCCGGGGCCTGTCCGCGGGCTCGGCGGACGGCGTGACGGGGCAGGTCACCGTGGACGACGCCGCCGTGTTCACCGGCCGCCTCACCTCCGGCGCCCTGGTCTCCTTCGAGGCCACCCGGTACGCCACCGGCCGCAAGAACGCCCTGCGCATCGAACTCAACGGCGAGCGCGGCTCGCTCGCCTTCGACCTGGAGCGGCTCAACGAGCTGGAGTACCACGACGGCACCGAGCCCGGGGAACACGCCGGTTTCCGGCGGATCCTCGTCACCGAACCCGAACACCCCTACCTGGACGCCTGGTGGCCGCCGGGCCACGGGCTCGGCTACGAGCACACCTTCGTGCACCAGGCGCGCGACCTCGTCCACGCCGTGGCCGAGGGCCGCGGGCCCGAACCCTCCTTCGCCGACGGGCTGCAGGTGCAGCGCGTGCTCGCGGCCGTGGAGGAGAGCGCCGAGAAGAACTCCGTCTACACCCCGATCCTGCCCTGAGGAGGCCGGCAGCGACATGCCACGCAACTTCACGCTCTTCACCGGACAGTGGGCGGACCTGCCGCTGGAGGAGGTCTGCCGCCTCGCCCGCGACTTCGGCTACGACGGCCTGGAACTGGCCTGCTGGGGAGACCACTTCGAGGTCGACAAGGCCCTGGCCGACCCCTCCTACGTGGAATCCCGGCACCAGCTGCTCGACAAGTACGGCCTCAAGTGCTGGGCCGTCTCCAACCACCTGGTCGGCCAGGCCGTCTGCGACGCCATCATCGACGAACGCCACGAGGCGATCCTGCCCGCCCGCATCTGGGGCGACGGCGACGCCGAAGGCGTACGGCAGCGCGCCGCCGCCGAGATCAAGGACACCGCACGCGCCGCCGCCCGTCTCGGCGTCGACACCGTCATCGGCTTCACCGGCTCCGCGATCTGGCACCTGGTCGCCATGTTCCCGCCCGCCCCCGCGTCGATGATCGAGCGCGGCTACCAGGACTTCGCGGACCGCTGGAACCCGATCCTGGACGTCTTCGACGCCGAGGGCGTGCGGTTCGCGCACGAGGTCCACCCCAGCGAGATCGCCTACGACTACTGGACCACGCAGCGCGCCCTGGAGGCGGTCGACCACCGGCCGGCGTTCGGTCTCAACTTCGACCCCTCGCACTTCGTGTGGCAGGACCTCGACCCCGTCGGCTTCCTGTGGGACTTCCGCGACCGCATCTACCACGTCGACTGCAAGGAGGCCCGCAAGCGCCTCGACGGCCGCAACGGGCGGCTCGGCTCCCACCTGCCGTGGGGCGACCCGCGGCGCGGCTGGGACTTCGTGTCGGCCGGGCACGGCGACGTCCCCTGGGAGGACGTGTTCCGCATGCTGCGCTCCATCGACTACCAGGGGCCCGTCTCCGTCGAGTGGGAGGACGCCGGCATGGACAGGGTGCAGGGTGCGCCCGAGGCCCTGAGCCGGCTCAAGGCCTTCGACTTCGAGCCGCCCAGCGCGTCGTTCGACGCCGCGTTCAACAGCTGACCCCGCACTCGGCGCAGGTCGGGACGGGGACCGGAGCGTCCGCCGGTCCCCGGTCCGGGCTGCCCGGATCCCGCTTTGTCCTTAGCCGGGCAAAAGTTCAACGAGTCCTGACCCAAGGGGTGTTGGCCCCGGAAGAACGCGGTTACCGTCCCTGAAGTGTTCAGGACATTCACACCTCCGGGGTGACGGCGCACCCCGGCGCCCGCATCGGTTGTCTTCGCACCCATCCCGTACGGCCCACCCGTTCCCGGAGGGACTTCGTGCACAGAACCAGACTCAAAGGCACCAGCACCACAAGGCGCCCCAGGCTCCGCACCACCCTCGCCCTGTTCACCGGCCTGCTGCTGGCCGTGGGCACCCCGGCGACCGTCGCCGGCGCCCACCCGGGCCACCCGGAGCACGACGAGACGGCGGCCGCCGCCGAAGGACAGTTCCAGCAGGTACCGCTCGCCAAGGGCGAGCCCGAGATGGGCGAGCCGATGTCGCTCGCGGTGCTCCCGGACCGCAGCGTCCTGCACACCGCCCGCGACGGCACACTGCGCCTGACCGACCAGGGCGGCGTCACCAAGGTCGCCGGCAAGATCCCCGTCTACAACCACGACGAGGAGGGCCTGCAGGGCGTCGGCATCGACCCGGACTTCGAGAACAACCGGGCGATCTACCTCTACTACGCCCCGCCGCTCGACACCCCCGCGGGCGACGCCCCGGAGAACGGGACCGCCGAGGACTTCAAGAAGTTCGACGGCGTCAACCGCCTCTCCCGCTTCGTCCTGAACACCAACGGCACGCTGGACATGGCCAGCGAGAAGAAGGTCCTGGACGTCGCGGCCTCCCGCGGCACCTGCTGCCACGTCGGCGGCGACATCGCCTTCGACGCCGAGGGCAACCTCTACCTCTCCACCGGCGACGACTCCAACCCCTTCGCCTCCGACGGCTACACGCCGATCGACGAGCGAGCGGACCGCAACCCGGCCTTCGACGCCCGCCGCAGCGCCGGCAACACCAACGACCTGCGCGGCAAGATCCTGCGCATCAAGGTCGCCGAGGACGGCTCGTACACCATCCCGGAGGGCAACCTCTTCGAGCCCGGCACGGAGAAGACCCGGCCCGAGATCTACGCGATGGGCTTCCGCAACCCGTTCCGGATCAGCGTCGACAAGAAGACCGGCACGGTCTACGTCGGCGACTACGGCCCCGACGCCGGTGCCGCCGACCCGAAGCGCGGTCCGGCCGGACAGGTCGAGTTCGCCAAGGTGACCAAGGCCGCCAACTTCGGCTGGCCCTTCTGCACCGGTGACAACGACCCCTACGTCGACTACGACTTCGCCACCGGCGCCTCCGGCGAGACCTTCGACTGCGCGGCCCCGAAGAACACCTCACCGCACAACACCGGTCTCACCGACCTGCCGCCCGCGCAGGCCGCCTGGATCCCGTACGACGACGACTCCGTGCCCGAGTTCGGCAGCGGCTCCGAGTCCCCGATGGGCGGCCCGGTCTACCGCTACGACCCGGACCTCGACTCCAAGGTCAAGTTCCCCGAGGAGTACGACGGCGATTTCTTCGCCGGCGAGTTCGGCCGCCGCTGGATCAAGCGGATCGAGCAGACCGAGGACGGCGCGGTCTCGAAGATCAACGACTTCCCGTGGACCGGCACCCAGATCATGGACATGGAGTTCGGCCCCGACGGCGCGCTCTACGTCCTCGACTACGGCCTGTCCTGGTTCCAGGGCGACAAGGACTCCGCCCTCTACCGCATCGAGAACGCCGCTGACGGCTTCTCCCCGATCGCCGAGGTGAGCGCGGACAAGACGTCCGGCGCCGCCGGCCTGAGGGTCACCTTCACCGGCTCCGCCAAGGACGCCGACTCCCCGGACCTCACCTACAGCTGGGACTTCGGCGACGGCACCAAGGGCGAGGGCCTCACTCCCACGCACCAGTACAAGAAGGTCGGCACCTACTCCGCGACCTTCACCGCGAAGGACCCCGAGGGCAACACCGGTCACGCCAGCGTCCGGATCGTGGTCGGCAACACCGAGCCCAAGGTGACCATCGAGACGCCCGGCAACGGCACCCTTCTCCCCATGGGCGAGCCCATCCCCTTCAAGGTCAAGGTCACCGACCCCGAGGAGACCATCGACTGCTCCAAGGTCAAGGTCGCCTACAGCCTCGGCCACGACTCCCACGCCCACGAGCTGACCAGCGAGATGGGCTGTGAGGGCACCCTCAACCCGCCGCCGGGCGACGGCGGCCACGACCCCAACGCCAACATCTACGGCGTCGTCGGCGCCAGCTACACCGACGGCGGGGCCAACGGCCAGGAGGCCCTGACCGGCACCGCCCGCACCGTGATCCAGCCGCCGCACCGCCAGGCCGAGCACTTCACCACCCAGCAGGGCGTGTCGCCGATCGACAAGACCGGCGCCAACGGCGGCAAGACCGTCGGCGACATCAACGACGGCGACTGGATCTCCTTCAGCCCCTACAAGTTCGACGGGCAGAAGAAGCTCACCGTACGGGCCTCCTCCGGCGGCGCCGGAGGCTACCTCGAGCTGCGCACCGGCTCGCCCACCGGACCCCTGCACGGCTCGGCGTACATCCCGCCGACCGGCAGCTGGGAGACCTTCCAGAACGTCGACGTGCCGCTGCGGGCCCTGCCCAAGAAGACCACCGACATCTACCTGGTCTTCAAGGGCGGCGAGGGCGCGCTGTACGACATCGACGACTTCGAGTTCTCCACGGAGCCGTTCAAGGCCGGCAAGAAGGTCCTGGTCTTCTCCAAGACCGCCGGCTTCCGCCACGACTCCATCCCCGAGGGCATCGCCGCGCTGAAGGAGCTGGGCACCCCGGCCGGCATCTCGGTCACCGCGACCGAGGAGGCCGGACAGTTCACCACGGCCAACCTGGCCAAGTACGACGCGGTCGCCTTCCTGTCCACCACCGGTGACGTCCTCAACGCCGACCAGCAGAAGGCGTTCGAGAACTACGTCAAGAACGGCGGCGGCTACATGGGCATCCACGCCGCCGCCGACACCGAGTACGACTGGGAGTTCTACGGCGGCCTCGTCGGCGCCTACTTCGACTCGCACCCGGCCATCCAGAAGGCCACCGTCCGCGTCGAGGACCACGACCACCCGGCCACCGCGCACCTGGACGACGCCTGGGAGCGCACCGACGAGTGGTACAACTACCGCACCAACCCGCGTGAGCAGGCCAAGGTCCTCGCCACCCTGGACGAGACCACCTACCAGGGCGGGAACATGAAGGGCGACCACCCGATCGCCTGGTGCCAGAACTACGGCGGCGGCCGCTCCTTCTACACCGGCATGGGCCACACCAAGGAGTCCTACGCGGACGAGGCCTTCCGCGGCCACCTGCTCGGCGGCATGCAGTACGCCACCGGCCAGGTCAAGTCGGACTGCAAGCCGGCCAAGGGCTACCGGGACATCTTCAACGGCCAGACGCTGGAGGGCTGGAAGCAGGCAGGACCCGGCAAGTTCAACGTCAAGGACGGCGTCCTGGAGTCCGAGGGCGGCATGGGTCTGCTCTGGTACCAGGCCAAGGAGCTGAAGTCGTACTCCCTCAAGCTCGACTGGAAGATGCGGGGCGACGACAACTCCGGTGTCTTCGTGGGCTTCCCGGCCTCCGACGACCCCTGGTCCGCGGTGAACAAGGGCTACGAGGTGCAGATCGACGCCACGGACGCCGTGGACCGCACCACAGGTGCGATCTACACGTTCAAGGCGGCGAACATCAAGGCCCGTGACCAGGTTCTGCGGCCGCCCGGCCAGTGGAACTCCTACGAGATCAAGGTCCAGGGCGAACGCCTCCAGGTGTTCCTCAACGGAGTCAAGATCAACGACTTCACCAACAAGGACCCCGAGCGGAGCCTGACCGACGGCTACATCGGCCTCCAGAACCACGGCGCCGACGACCAGGTCTCCTTCCGCAACATCCAGCTCAAGGAACTGCCCTCCTAGGGCGAACCCGCCCCTGAGGGGGCGATCCGAACGGCGGCGGGCGGAGGACGCCGGACCTCCGCCCGCCGTCACCCCGCACGGAACACCCCCCGGCCGCACCACCGCTCGTGTGTGTCCGACGCGCTCGACAAGGAGGCTGCCCATGTCCGCGTCCCCCTCTGCTTCCTCCCGCGGCTCCCGTACCGGTGTCTGGCTGATCGGGGCCCGCGGCTCCGTCGCCACCACGGTGGTGGCGGGCTGCGCCGCCATGACCGCGGGGCTGCACCCCCCGACCGGCATGGTCACCGAGACCCCCGACTTCGCCGGCTCCGGACTGCCCGCCCTCTCGTCCCTCGTCTTCGGCGGTCACGACACCGTGGACTGCCCCCTGCCCAAGCGGGCGGAGGCCCTGGCCGCGGGGGGCGTGCTGCCGCACGGACTGCCCTCGGCCGTGGGCGCCGAACTGGCCGCGGCCGACCGCGAGATCCGCCCCGGCGGCCCGCTGCCCGGCGACACCCGTGACGAGGAGACGCTGATCGCCGCGTTCGCCGCGGACATCACCGACTTCGCAGGACGCTCGGGCGTGGACCGGACCGTGGTCGTGAACGTGGCCTCCACCGAACCCGCGCCCACCGGGGACGCCCTTCCCGCCAGCTCGCTGTACGCGGCCGCCGCCCTGCGCGCCGGCTGCCCGTACGTCAACTTCACCCCGTCGACCGGGCTGCACCACCCGGCGCTGTCCGCACCCGCCGAAGCGAGCGCCCTGCCCTACGCCGGCCGCGACGGCAAGACCGGGCAGACCCTGCTGCGCTCGGTACTGGGCCCGATGTTCGCCCAGCGGGCGCTGGCGGTGCGCGCCTGGTCCGGCACCAACCTCCTGGGCGGGGGCGACGGCGCCGCCCTCGCCGACCCGGCGGCCGCCGCGGCGAAGAACGCCGGCAAGGAACGCGTCCTCGCCGACACCCTCGGCGCCCCCGTCGAGGGCGAGGTCCACATCGACGACGTGCCCGCGCTCGGCGACTGGAAGACCGCCTGGGACCACATCGCCTTCGACGGGTTCCTCGGCGCCCGCATGGTCCTTCAGACGACGTGGCAGGGCTGCGACTCGTCCCTCGCCGCGCCGCTCGTCCTGGACCTGGCCCGGCTGGTCGCCCGTGCCCACCAGAAGGGGCTTACCGGCCCGCTGGGCGAACTGGGCTTCTACTTCAAGGACCCGGTGGGGGACGGCCCGTCGTCCCTGGCCGAGCAGTACGGGGAGCTGAAACGCTTCGCCGGGCTGCTGCGGGACGACGCGGACCGCGTCCCCGCCGACGGGGAAGGCCAGGGCAGCGGGGCCGCCCGGACCGACCGCCGAGCCGACGAGCGCGGGGCGGGGCGATGAGCCGCACCGCCGCCACGGCCCTCGGCACGGCCGGGTCCTCGCCCTCGGCGGGCGGTGCGCCGGGGGCGCCAGGAGCGGCCTCCGGGGCCACCGGACCGCGGCATCGGGCCGCCGACGTACCCGCCCATCCCTCCCGCGTCGGCGCCTGGGCCGAACTGCTGCGGCTGCCCGCCCTGTTCACCGTCCCCGGTGACGCCCTGGCCGGCGCGGCGGCGGCCGGTGCCCGCCCAGGCCCCCGCACCCTGCTCGCCATCGGCTCCTCCCTGTGCCTGTACGAGGCCGGCATGGCCCTCAACGACTGGGCCGACCGCGCGGAGGACGCCGGGGAACGTCCGCACCGGCCCCTCCCCTCCGGCCGGATCCGCCCTGCCGCGGCCCTGGCGGCCGCCGGGGTCCTCACCGGCGCCGGGCTGGCGCTGGCGGCCGGAGCGGGACGCCCCGCCCTCGCGGTCGCCGCGCCGCTGGCGGCCACCGTCTGGGCCTACGACCTCGCCCTGAAGCACACGCCGGCCGGTCCGGCGGCCATGGCGGCGGCCCGCGGACTTGACCTGCTCCTGGGCGCGGCCGCCACCGGCGGCGGCACCCGGGCCGCGCTGCCCTCGGCCGCGCTGCTCGGCAGCCACACCCTCGCGGTCACGGCCGTCTCCCGCCGGGAGACCACGGGCGGGTCCGTCCTGGCCCCGCTGGCCGCGCTCGCGACGACGGGGGCGCTGACCGGCCTGGTCGCCCGCCGCCGCACCCGACTCCCGGCAGGCCGGCGGGCAGCAGCCGCCCCCGGCCTGCCGGGCTCCACCCCGGCGCCGGCCGCCACCGACGTCCTCGCGGCCGCCCTGGGCGCCGCCTACGCCGCGACGGCCGCCCGCCCCTATGTCCACGCCGCGCTCAACCCCTCACCCCCGCTCACCCAACGCGCCGTGGGCGGTGGCATCCGGGCCACGATCCCGCTCCAGGCCGCGCTCGCCGCCCGCTCCGGCGCTGGGGCCACATCCCTCCTGGTGGCGGCTCTCGCCCCGGCCGGCCGGCTGTTCGCGAGGAGGTCCGCCATGAGGAAGGTGAGCATCACATGAGCCGGAACCCGGGAGCGGACCCGCGAGCGAACGGAGCCGGGGCCGGGGGCGCCGCGCACCCGCTCCGCTTCGGCTACGGCACCAACGGTCTCGCCGACCTCCGCCTCGACGACGCCCTCGCCCTCCTCGCCGACCTCGGCTACGACGGCGTCGGCCTGACCCTCGACCACATGCACCTCGACCCGCTCGCCGACGACCTCGCCGCCCGCACCCACCGGGTCGCCCGGAGGCTGGACGCGCTCGGTCTGGACGTCACCGTGGAGACCGGCGCCCGCTACGTACTCGACCCGCGCCGCAAACACGGCCCCTCCCTGCTCGACCCCGACCCGGAGGACCGCGCCCGCCGCGCCGGCCTCCTGGTGCGCGCCGTCCAGGTCGCCGCCGACCTCGGAGCCCACGCCGTGCACTGCTTCAGCGGGGTTACCCCGCAGGGAACGGACGAGGACACGGCGTGGAAGCGGCTCGCCGAGGCCCTCGCCCCGGTCCTGGACGCCGCCGCCACCGCGGGCGTCCCCCTCGCGGTGGAGCCCGAACCGGGGCATCTGCTCGCCACCCTCGCCGACTTCCACACCCTGCGCCGCGCCCTCGGCGACCCCGGACACCTCGGACTCACCCTGGACATCGGCCACTGCCAGTGCCTCGAACCGCTCCCTCCCGCCGACTGCGTGCGCGCCGCCGCCCCCTGGCTGCGCCACGTACAGATCGAGGACATGCGCCGCGGCGTCCACGAACACCTCCCCTTCGGTGACGGCGAGATCGACTTCCCGCCCGTCCTCGAGGCCCTCGCCGCCACCGGCTACCAGGGCCTGACCGTCGTCGAACTGCCCCGCCACTCCCACGCGGGACCCCACTTCGCCGAACGCTCCCTCCCGTTCCTGCGCCGGGCCGCACCGGCGCCACGCCGCACCAACCGCTCGGGCGAGCCCTCCGCCACCCACTGAAGGGAGCCACACCATGACGCAGCCGCACGCCGCCCACGTCACCCCCGACACCCAGGACGCGGATGGCACCCCCGCCGGGCAGGTCCCTGCGGGCACCACCCCCGCCGGGCAGGACACCCCGGGCACCACCCCCGCCCACGTCCCGCCCGCCGACCTGCGCGCCGCCCTCTCCGCACAGCTCGGCGGAGCCGCCCGGGCCTGGCTGGACCAGGCGCTGGACGAGGCCGCCGCCCACCCCGGCACCCACGGCCCCATCTCGGTGTGGGAACTGCGCCTCGCCGAGGCCGGCCGCCGCTGCGGGCCCGCTCACGCCGACGCCGCCCGCGTCCTCGTCCTGCACGCCGCCCGCGCCGACACCGACGCCCTGACCCGGGTCTACACCCAGGGCACCGCCGACGAACGCCGCGCCGTCCTGCACGCCCTGCCCCACCTGGTGCCGGGCCCGGACGCCCTCCCGCTCGTCGAGGACGCCCTGCGCACCAACGACACCCGGCTCGTCGCCGCCGCCCTCGGCCCGTACGCCGCCCGGCACCTCGACGCGCACCAGTGGCGGCACGCCGTACTGAAGTGCCTGTTCACCGGCGTCCCCGTGGACAGCGTGGCGGACCTCGCCCGCCGGGCCCGCGGGGACGACGAACTCGCCCGGATGCTCGCCGACTACGCCGCCGAACGCACCGCCGCGGACCGCGCCGTCCCCGAAGACCTGCACCGCGTCCTGGCCCTGACCGACTCCGGACGCCCCGCGCCCGGCACGGCCGACCCCCACGGCAAGGAGTCCTGATGCGCATCTTCGACCCCCACATCCACATGACCTCCCGGACCACCGACGACTACGAGGCCATGTACGCGGCAGGCGTCCGCGCCCTGGTCGAACCGTCCTTCTGGCTCGGCCAGCCCCGCACCTCTCCCGCCTCCTTCCGCGACTACTTCGACGCCCTCCTGGGCTGGGAGCCCTTCCGCGCCGCCCAGTACGGCATCGCCCACCACTGCACGATCGCCCTCAACCCCAAGGAGGCCAACGACCCCCGGTGCCTGCCCGTCCTCGACGAGCTGCCCCGCTATCTCGTCAAGGACCGGGTGGTGGCGGTCGGTGAGATCGGCTACGACTCGATGACGCCCGCCGAGGACACCGCCCTGGCCACCCAGCTCCAGCTCGCCGCCGACCACGGGCTGCCCGCCCTCGTCCACACCCCCCACCGCGACAAGCTGGCCGGCCTGCGCCGCACCCTGGACGCGGTCCGTGAGTCCGCACTGCCCACGGACCGGGTGCTGGTCGACCACCTCAACGAGACCACCGTCAAGGAGGCCAAGGACTCCGGCGCCTGGCTCGGCTTCTCCGTCTATCCGGACACCAAGATGGACGAGGCCCGGATGGTCGCCCTGCTGCGCGAGTACGGCCCGGACCAGGTGCTGGTCAACTCCGCCGCCGACTGGGGAAAGAGCGACCCGCTCAAGACCCGCAAGGTCGGCGACCTGATGCTCGCCGAGGGCTTCACCGAGGACGACGTGGACCGGGTGCTGTGGCGCAACCCCGTCGCCTTCTACGGGCTCAGCGGACGGCTGGAACTCGACGTGAGGTCCGACGAGGCCACGCACGAGGGCAACTCCATCCTGCGCGGCGGGGAGTGAGCCATGCGCTTCCGGCACCCCGACGGCTCCACCGTCCACCTCGCCTACTGCACCAACGTCCACCCCGCCGAGACCCTGGACGGCGTCCTCGCCCAGCTCCGCGACCACTGCGAGCCGGTCCGCAAACGCCTCGGCCGCGACCGCCTCGGCATCGGGCTGTGGCTCGCCCGCGACGCCTCCCACGCCCTGGTCACCGACCCCGCCGCGCTGCGCGGCCTGCGCACCGAACTCGACCGGCGAGGCCTGGAGGTCGTCACCCTCAACGGCTTCCCCTATGAGGGCTTCGGCGCCGAAGAGGTCAAGTACCGCGTCTACAAGCCGGACTGGGCCGACCCCGAACGCCTCGAACACACCACCGCCCTGGCCCGCCTCCTCGCCGGACTGCTGCCCGACGACGTCACGGACGGCACCATCTCCACCCTGCCGCTCGCCTGGCGCACCGCCTACGACGAGACCCGCGCCGACAAGGCACACGCCGCCCTCGTCACCCTCGCCGAACGCCTCGACGCGCTCCAGGAACTGACCGGCCGCTCCATCCGCATCGGCCTGGAACCGGAACCCGGCTGTGTCGTCGAGACCACCCACGACGCCCTCGCCCCGCTGACCGCGATCGCCCACGACCGCATCGGCGTCTGCGTCGACACCTGCCACCTCGCCACCTCCTTCGAAGACCCGCACACCGCCTTGGACGCCCTCACGGCCGCCCGCGTGCCCGTCGTCAAGTCCCAGCTGTCCGCCGCACTGCACGCCGAACACCCCGCCGACCCCGCGGTCCGCGAAGCCCTCGCCGCCTTCGCCGAGCCGCGCTTCCTGCACCAGACCCGCACCACCACCGCGTCCGGCGGCCTGCACGGCACAGACGACCTCGACGAGGCCCTCGCGCACGGCGGCCCGCTGCCCGACACCGCTCCCTGGCGCGCCCACTTCCACGTCCCGCTGCACGCGGCCCCCGCCGCGCCCCTCACCTCCACCCTGTCCGTACTCGAAGCCGTGCTGACGCGGCTGGTGGGCGGCGCACACCCCCTCACCCGCCATCTGGAGGTCGAGACCTACACCTGGCAGGCCCTCCCGCCCGAACTGAGGCCCCGCGCCCGCGCCCAGCTCACCGACGGCATCGCCGCCGAGCTGACCCTCGCCCGCGACCTGTTGACGGACCTCGGCCTGAAGGAACTGCCATGACCCGACCCACCCCCTCCGACGGACCGACCCCCCTTCTGGTCCTGGACGTCGTCGGCCTCACCCCCCGTCTCCTCGACCACATGCCCCACCTCAAGCAGCTCGGCCAGTCCGGCTCCCGGGCGCCGCTCGGCACCGTCCTGCCGGCCGTCACCTGCGCCGCCCAGTCGACCTTCCTGACCGGCACCATGCCCTCCGAGCACGGCATCGTCGGCAACGGCTGGTACTTCCGCGAACTCGGCGACGTCCTGCTGTGGCGCCAGCACAACGGACTCGTCACCGGCGACAAACTCTGGGACGCCGCCCGCCGCGCCCACCCCGGCTACACCGTCGCCAACATCTGCTGGTGGTACGCCATGGGCGCCGACACCGACTTCACCGTCACGCCCCGTCCCGTCTACTACGCCGACGGCCGCAAGGAACCCGACTGCTACACCAGGCCCCCGGCTCTGCACGACGAACTCACCGACAAGCTCGGCACCTTCCCGCTCTTCCACTTCTGGGGCCCCGGCGCCGACCTGGTCTCCAGCCAGTGGATCATCGACGCCACCCGGCACATCATGGCCACCCGGCATCCCGACCTGACCCTGTGCTACCTCCCTCACCTCGACTACGACCTGCAACGCTTCGGCCCCGACGACCCGCGCTCCCTGAAGGCCGCCGCCGACCTCGACGCGGCGCTGGCCCCGCTGCTCGACGACGCCCGCGCCGAGGGCCGCACCGTCGTCGCGCTGTCCGAGTACGGCATCACCCCCGTCAGCCGGCCCGTGGACATCAACCGCGCCCTGCGCCGCGCCGGACTGCTCGAGGTGCACACCCAGGACGGCATGGAGTACCTGGACCCGATGGCCTCCCGCGCCTTCGCGGTCGCCGACCACCAGGTGGCCCACGTGTACGTCCGCCGCCCCGAGGACCTCGACGCGACCCGTGCCGCCCTGGACGGACTGCCCGGCATCGAGCAACTCCTCGACGACGAGGGCAAGAAGGCCCAGCACCTCGACCATCCCCGCGCCGGCGAGCTGGTCGCCCTCGCGGAGCCGGACGCCTGGTTCACGTACTACTACTGGCTCGACGACGACCGCGCGCCCGACTTCGCGCAGCTCGTCGAGATCCACCGCAAACCCGGCTACGACCCGGTCGAGCTGTTCATGGACCCGCTCGACCCCTACGTCAAGGTCAAGGCGGCCGGTGCCCTGGCCCGCAAGAAGCTCGGCATGCGCTACCGCATGGCGGTCGTGCCCCTGGACCCCTCACCTATTCGAGGCAGCCACGGCCGCCTCCCCGCGAGCGACGACGACGGTCCGCTCCTCATCTGCTCCACCCCCCGCGCTGTCGGAGACCGGGTCGCGGCCACCGACGTGAAACAACTCCTGCTCCGGCTGGCCGGACTCGGCTGACGCACCATCCGGGTGCGCCCGCCGACATCCGACTACTGAGAGTGAAACACACGGCACTGACAACGGCCCGCCCGAGCCGCATCGGCGCAGGCCACGACCCCAGAAGGCAGGCACCCGTGACTTCGTTCACCGACCCCTCCCGCTCCGACGCCGGCACCGGCCCGGCCGCCGACGCCCCGGACGAGGGCCTGCGCCGCGCCCTTGGCGTGAACCGGCGCCGCTTCCTCAGCACCTGCACCGCCGTGGCGGCCGGAGCCGTGGCGGCCCCCGTCTTCGGGGCGACGCCTGCCCTCGCCCACGACCGGGGCAGAGACCACGACCACGGCCACGGGCAGGTCCTCGTCCCGGCCGACAAGCGCGGCATCATCCTCTACACCGTGCGGGACGCCACCGCTCGCGACCCCCTCGCCTCCGACCTGCCCTCCGGCTTCCGCGAGGTGTTCAGGCAACTGTCCCGCCACGGCTACCGCCAGGTGGAGTTCGCCGGATACAACCAGCACGCCAACGCGCCGGGCGGCGCCAGCCTGGAATCCGTCCAGGGCGCCCGGCTGCTGCGCTCCTGGCTCGACGACTACGGGCTGCGCGCCCAGGGCAACCACGGCTTCATCCCGTCCTCCTGGCCGCTGACCACGGCGGACAAGGACACCTTCAAGAAGCACCTGGAGATCGCCAACATCCTCGGCATGGACCACATGGGCACCGGCGGCGACCCCACCGGCAGCTCCTACCGCGCCGACTGGGACGTGGCCGCGGACAAGTGGAACGCCCTCGGCGCGATCGCCCACCGGGAGGGCATCAAGCTCTACACCCACAACCACGACAGCGCCTACGGCTTCCTGCTCGACGGCGGCCCGCTGGACGACCAGGGCCGGCCGACCCGCAGTTCGGGCATCCGGAAGCTGGAGTACTTCCTCAAGGTCACCGACCCGAGGGTGGTCTGGCTGGAGATGGACATCTTCTGGGCGCACGTCGCCCAGTACAAGTTCCGCGAGTACACCGCCCACGACGGCTCCACCCGGAAGAACGTCTTCGACCCGGCCGGGCTGGTCGCCCGCAACAACCGGCGCTACCCGCTCTTCCACGCCAAGGACGGCGTCGTCAGCACGACCAACGGCATGGGCTACGACATGGTGCCCTTCGGAACCGGGGTCATCGACTACACGACGTTCTTCTCCCGGGTCGGACAGCGGAACTACCACAACCCGATGGTCGAGGACGACAACTCCCCGAGCGCCACCGACCCCGCGCAGTCGCTGCGGGAGGCCAAGATCAGCTACGACGGTCTGGCCGCCCTGCGCAAGCGCCGCCACTGACCCGCGACACGGACCGGGCGGCCCCTTCCACGTACTGCGGGAGGGGCCGCCCGGTCCGTGCGGAGGAAGGAGCGCCGGTTCACCCCTCCCCGAGCGGCCGGGGGTTGGGCGTGATGCGCTTGTCCTTCGAGCGTCCCGGCGGATGCAGGAACAGGGCCACGAACCCGGCGAAGATCGAGATGCTGCCCGCCAGGCTGAAGGCGCCGTTGTAGCCCCAGACGCCGACGACCACGGAACCCATGCCCGCGCCGAGACCGGAGACGAGCTTGGAGCTGTAGACCATCCCGTAGTTGGTGGCGTTGTTGTTCTCACCGAAGTAGTCCGCCGTCAGCGCCGCGAACATCGGGAAGATGGCACCGCCGCCGAACCCGGAGACGGCGGAGAAGAGCAGGAACAACGGCAGGTTCTTGATCTCGGCCGACCAGATGATGCCGAACTGGGCGAGGCCCAGGATCGCGCACACATAGAGCAGGCACTGCTTGCGGCCGTAGAGGTCGGAGAGCCAGCCGATGACGCCGCGCCCGGTGCCGTTGACGATCGCCTTGAGCGACATCGCGGCGGCCACGATCCCGGCCGCGAAGCCCGCCTCCTCGCCGATGTCGACCTGGAAGGCGATGCCGAAGATGTTCACGCCGGAGGTGCAGGCGAGACAGAACCACATCAGCGCCACCCGGCCGGTCCTCCAGGCCTCCATCGGGGAGTACTGCTTGACGGCCGGGGGGTTCTTCTCCAGAGAACGCCGGGCCCGCGGGTCGGCCGGCGGGTTCAGCGGGTCGATGGCGGCCGGCCACCAGTTCTTCGGCGGGTCCCGGAAGTAGAAGCCGGCGATCGCCACCATCGCCGCGAGGAAGACACCCGCGGAAATCAGCACCCAGCGGAAGTTGGAGGTGTCCATGTAGCCGTGGAAGATGAAGACGAACGGCACCGAGCCGTAGGCGAAACCGCCGTTGACGAAGCCGGTCTTCCCGCCCCTGCGCTCCGGGTACCACTTGCCGACCATGTTGACGCAGGTCGCGTACACCATGCCCGCGCCCATGCCGCTGAACACGCCGAACCCGATGAAGGCGAGCGAGACGTGCGGCGCGAACGCCAGCGACAGGTAGCCCAGCAGCGTGCCCGCCGACCCGAGCATCATCGCCCAGCGCGCCGGCAGCCTGCCGCTCTCCCGCAGCCGTCCCGCCGGGAACGCGACCGCGGCCTGGCAGAACACCCAGGCGGTCATCATCCAGTAGATGCTGCCGCTGGACCAGTGGTGGGCCTCGTGCAGCGTGTCCTCGGCGGACGCGAACGCGTACTCGGCGGAGGAGATGCCCATCATGCCGATCCAGGGCAGGATCACCATCCACTTGCGCTTGCGCCCCATGATGTCGATGTCGGACTCGCCCACGCGGTAGACGCGTCCGTTCCTGTCGGTCACCTCCCGGTAGGCGGCGACCCGTGTGACATCGGTGGTTGTCATGTCGTTTGCACCCCTAGCGTCGAAAGATCTGGCCAGCGCCCCCTGTCCCATGCCTTTCGTGCGCGCGCGGGTCCCCGGGGCCGGCCGACGCGCACCCGTCGGCCGGCCCCTCGCCGTCTCACGTCATGAACCGCCCCCCAACAACCCCGCGGCCCGCGCCCACCGGTACTTGGCGCCCAGCACCGCCACCGGCTTCTCGGTCGTGTACGGATACGCCACGACACCGCGCTCGAAGAGGTACTGGCACGCCTCCTCCACCTCCACGTCGCCCGCCAGAGAGGCCACGACCGGCTTCTCGATCCCGCGTTCGCGGAACTCGGCCACCACGCGCGCGGTGAGTTCGGCGAACACCATGGGCGGTGTGACGATGGTGTGCCAGTAGCCGAGGACGAGCGCGTGGATGCGCGGGTCCTCCAGACCCAGCCGGATCGTCGCCTCGTACGTCGACGGCGGCTCGCCACCGGTGATGTCCACCGGGTTGCCCGCCGCACCGAACGGCGGGATGAAGGCGCGGAACGCCGTGTCCAGGTCGGGCGGTATCTCCATCAGCGACAGCCCGTTGTCCGTCACCGCGTCGGAGAGCAGCACCCCGCTGCCGCCGGCGCCGGTGATGATGACCACGTTGTCGCCCTGAGGAGCGGGAAGCACCGGCAACGCGCGCGCGTACTCCAGCATCTCGTTCAGTCCCGGTGCCCGGATGACGCCGGCCTGCCGCAGGATGTCGTCGTACACGGCGTCGTCCCCGGCGAGCGCCCCGGTGTGCGACCCGGCGGCCTTCGCGCCTGCCGCCGTGCGCCCCGCCTTGAGTACCACGACCGGCTTCCTCGGCACGGTCGCCCGCGCGGCCTCGACGAACGCGCGGCCGTCCTTGAGGTCCTCCAGGTGCATCGCGATGCACTCGGTGTGCGGGTCCTCGCCGAACCAGGTCAGCAGGTCGTCCTCGTCCAGGTCCGACTTGTTGCCCAGGCCCACGATGGCCGACACGCCGGTCTTCGTCGTCCGCGCGAAGCCCAGGATGGCCATCCCGATGCCGCCGGACTGCGAGGTCAGCGCGACGCCGCCCTTGACGTCGTACGGCGTGCAGAACGTGGCGCACAGGTCCTGCCAGGTCGAGTAGTAGCCGTAGATGTTCGGGCCGAGCAGCCGGACGCCGTGCCGTTCGGCGATCGCCACGATCTCGTCCTGGAGGGCGTGCTCCCCGGTCTCGGCGAAGCCGGAGGGGATGAGCACGGCGTTGGGTATCCGCTTGCGCCCCACCTCCTCCAGGGCCGCCGCCACGAACCGCGCGGGGATCGCGAAGACCGCCACATCCACCTCGCCGGGAACGTCGGTGACACTCTTGTACGCCTTGCGGCCCAAGATGTCATCGGCCTTGGGGTTCACCGGGTGGATCTCGCCCGCGAAGCCGCCGTCGACGAGGTTGCGCATCACGGAGTTGCCGATCTTCCCCGGCTCGCCCGACGCACCGATCACCGCCACCGACGAGGGCTGCATCAGGCGGCGCATCGAGGTGAGGATCTCCTCGCGCGTGTACCGGCGCCGCTCCTTCGGCGTGTCGGTCGCCAGGATCACCCTGATGTCGGCGGCGACCGCACCCTCGGGCGTGGCGATCACCGGGTTGAGGTCCACCTCGGCGATCTCCGGGAAGTCGGCGACCAGTTCGGAGACCCGGCGGATCTGCTCCGCCACCGCCCACCGGTCCACCCCGGCCTGCCCGCGCACCCCGCGCAGCACCTCGGCCGCCCGGATCGAGTCCAGCATGGACAGGGCCTCGTCGGCGTCCACGGGCGCGAGCCGGAAGGTGACGTCCTTCAACACCTCGACCAGCACCCCGCCGAGCCCGAACGCCACCACCTTCCCGAACGTCGGGTCGGTGACCGCACCGACGATGACCTCCTGCCCCCGCGGCAGCAGTTCCTGGATCTGCACGCCCTCGATCCGCGCGGAGGCGTCGTACGCGCGCGCGTTGTCGACGATCCGGCAGAACGCCGCGCGCACGTCCGCCGCGCCCTCCACTCCGACGACCACACCGCCGGCGTCGGTCTTGTGGAGGATGTCCGGGGAGACGATCTTCATCACGACCGGCCCGCCGAACCGCGCCGCACATGCCACCGCCTCGTCCACGTCCCGTGCCAGCTCCTCACCCGGTACGGCGATCCCGTAGGCGTCGGCGAGCACCTTGCCCTCCGGTGCGGTGAGCGCGGTGCGCCCCTCGGCCCGTACGGCGTCCAGGAGCCCGCGCACCCGCGACAGGCGGTCCTCGGCCATCACGTCAGACCACCCCGTTCGACTTGAGCAGCCGCAGTTCCTCGTCGCCGAGGCCCAGCTCGCCGACGTAGACCTCTTCGTTGTGCTCGCCGAGCAGCGGCGAACTGGTCACCTGGACGGGGGAGTCGGAGAGCTTGAGCGGGCTGCCCACGGTCACGAACTCGCCCCGCTCGGGGTGCGGGACGGTGACGACCATCTCGTTGGCGACCAGGGAGTCGTCCTCGATGATCTCCTTGGTGGACAGGATCGGTCCGCACGGGATGTTGTGGGCGTTCAGCCGCTCCAGCACCTCCCATTTTGGCAGGGTGGACGACCACTCCTCGATCAGCTGGAACATCTTGTTCAGCTTCGGCAGCCGGGCCCGCGGCGTCGCCCACTCGGGATCGTCCGCCAGCTCGGGCCGGCCGATCAGCTCGCTCAGCGGCCGCCAGCCGACCGGCTGGACGATGACGTACACGTAGTCGTTGGGGCCGCCCGGCGCGCACTTGACCGCCCACCCCGGCTGCCCGCCGCCGGACGCGTTTCCGGACCTGGGAACCTCGTCGCCGAAGTCCTCGTTGGGATATTCGGCGAGTGGACCATGGCTCAGGCGCTGCTGGTCGCGCAGCTTCACCCGGCAGAGGTTGAGCACCGCGTGCTGCATGGCCACGTTCACCCGCTGGCCACGTCCGGTGCGTTCCCGCTGGTAGAGGGCGGCGAGGATGCCCGCCACGACGTGGACGCCCGTGCCCGAGTCCCCGATCTGGGCCCCCGTCGCCAGCGGCGGCCCGTCCTCGAAACCGGTGGTGGACATCGATCCGCCCATGGCCTGCGCGACGACCTCGTACGCCTTGAAGGCGGTGTACGGGCCGTCGCCGAATCCCTTGATGGAGGCGTAGACGATCCGTGGATTGATCTCCTTGACGCGGTCCCAGGTGAAGCCCATCCGGTCCACCGCGCCCGGTCCGAAGTTCTCGACCATGACGTCCGAGCGCCGGATCAGCTCGGTGAGGATCTCCTTGCCGCGTTCGGTCTTGGTGTTGAGGGTGATGCTCCGCTTGTTGCAGTTGAGCATCGTGAAGTAGAGGGAGTCGACGTCCGGCAGATCGCGCAGCTGCCCGCGCGTGATGTCGCCGCTCGGTGCCTCCAGCTTCACGACGTCGGCGCCGAGCCAGGCGAGCAGCTGGGTCGCCGAGGGGCCGGACTGCACATGCGTCATGTCCAGGACGCGGATGCCCTCAAGAGCCTTCGTCGGCGTTCCGGTCGTGCCTGTCATGGGGTCACCTCACTTGTACATCGTCTGGTTCATGGTTCCGGGGGCGTACGCGTCCGGGTCCACCCAGACGTTGATCAGCGACGGCTTGCCGGACTCGCGGGCCCGGCGCAGCGCGGGGCCGATGTCGGCGGGGTCGCGTACCTCCTCGCCGTGGCCGCCCAGCATCCGGGCGAACTGGTCGTAGGGCACGTCGCCGAGCGTGTTGCCGACCCGCTCGCGCTCCTTGCCGTACTTGGCGGCCTGGCCGTAGCGGATCTGGTTCATCGAGGAGTTGTTGCCGACGATGCCGACGAAGGGGAGGTCGTAGCGGACCAGTGTCTCGAAGTCCCAGCCGGTGAGGGAGAAGGCGCCGTCGCCGAAGAGGGCGACGACCTCCTTGTCGGGCCGCGCCTGCTTGGCGGCCAGCACGAAGGGGACACCGACGCCGAGCGTGCCGAGCGGTCCCGGGTCCATCCAGTGGCCCGGTGACTTGGGCTGCACGACCTGACCGGAGAAGGTGACGATGTCGCCGCCGTCGCCGATGTAGACCGAGTCCTCGGTGAGGAAGTCGTTGATCTCGCTGACCAGCCGGTAGGGGTGGATGGGGGAGGCGTCCGACCGGAGCTGGGGCAGCCGCCTGTCCAGCGCCGTCTGCTCGGCCGCGCGCAGCTCGTCCAGCCACTCCTTGCGCTTGGACGCGCCGCCGTTGAGGCGCCCGGACGCGGCCTCGGTGACCGACTTCAGCACCAGCCCCGCGTCGCCGACGATGCCGAGGTCGATGTCGCGGTTCTTGCCGACGGTGCGGTAGTCGAGGTCGATCTGTACGACGGTCGCGTCCGGGGAGAGCCGCTTGCCGTAGCCCATGCGGAAGTCGAAGGGCGTGCCGACGATGACGATCACGTCGGCGTTGGAGAAGGCGTAGCGGCGGGAGAGCTGGAAGTGGTGCGGGTCGCCCGGTGCCAGGGTGCCGCGGCCGGCGCCGTTCATGTAGGCCGGGACGTTGAGCGTGCGGACCAGCTCGACGGCGGCCTCGGTCGCGCGGGTCGTCCAGACCTGGCTGCCGAGCAGGATGGCGGGCTTCTCGGCGTGCACCAGCAGGTCGGCCAGCTTCTCTACGGCCTCCGGGTCGCCGGCCGACCGGGTGGAGGCGCGGTAGGCCCCGGCCCGCGGCACCCGCGCCTTCTCGGCCGGCACCTTGGCGTCCAGCACGTCGCGCGGGATCTCCAGGAAGGACGGCCCCGGCGCACCGTGGTAGCACTCGCGGAAGGCCATCGACACCATGTCGGCGGCGCGCGCGGTGTCCGGCACGGTGGCCGCGAACTTGGTGATCGGCGTCATCATGTCGACGTGCGGCAGGTCTTGCAGGGACCCCATCTTGTGCTGGGTGTGCGCGCCCTGGCCGCCGATCAGCAGCATGGGCGACTCGGCGCGGAAGGCGTTGGCGACCCCGGTGACGGCGTCGGTGGTGCCCGGTCCGGCGGTGACCACCGCGCATCCGGGCTTGCCGGTGATCCGGGCGTAGCCGTCGGCGGCGTGCGCGGCGACCTGCTCGTGGCGTACGTCGACGACCTCGATGCCCTCGTCGACGCAGCCGTCGTAGATGTCGATGATGTGGCCGCCGCACAGCGTGTAGATGCGGTCGACCCCCTCGGCCTTGAGTGCCTTGGCAACGAGGTGGCCGCCGGAGATGACGTCCTGGGTGTCGTCGGGCATGGCGAAGTCCTGTCCCTTCACGAGGGGTCGGGGCGCTCTCGCGGTACATTGCATACAGTCGACGAATACTGTATGAAGCTTGTTATCCCGCATCCGGTGGGTGGTGTCCAGGGGGCGTGCGGCACTTTCAGTCAGGAGCCGAGATGGACCTGTACGAACACCAGGCAAGGGAACTCTTCAAGGAACACGGGGTCGTGGTGCCGAGGGCCGAGGTCACCGACTCGCCCGGCCGGGCCCGGGAGATCGCCCGCGCACTCGGCGGACGCGCCGTCGTCAAGGCGCAGGTGAAGACCGGCGGGCGCGGCAAGGCGGGCGGCGTGCGGCTCGCCGCCGACCCCGCCGAGGCCGAGGAGGCGGCACGGCAGATCCTCGGCATGGACATCAAGGGCCACACGGTCGACACCGTCATGGTCGCCGAACCCTGCGACATCGAGCGGGAGTTCTACGTCTCCTACGTCCTCGACCGGGCCCGCGGGGGCTTCCTCGCCATCGCCTCCGCGGAAGGCGGCATGGAGATCGAGGAGGTCGCCGCCCGGCGGCCCGGGGCCGTGGCTCGCATCCCCGTCGACCCCGCCACGGGCGTGCACACCGCGACCGCCGTGCGCATCGCGGACGCCGCGGGACTGCCCCCGCAGACCGTCGACACCCTGGTGCGGCTGTGGAAGGTCCTGGTCCGCGAGGATGCCCTCCTGGTCGAGGTCAACCCGCTGGTCAGGACCGTCGAGGGCAGGATCGTCGCCCTCGACGGCAAGGTCACCCTCGACGACAACGCCCTGTTCCGGCAGTCCCGTTGGGGCGAGGAGCGGCCGGCCGCCGGCGACACCCTGGAGGCGCGGGCCGGCGCCAAGGGCCTCAACTACGTCAAGCTCGACGGCGAGGTCGGCGTCATCGGCAACGGCGCCGGGCTGGTCATGTCGACCCTCGACGTGGTCGCCGGCTGCGGCGCCCGCCCCGCCGACTTCCTCGACATCGGCGGCGGCGCCTCCGCCCGGGTCATGGCCGACGGGCTGTCGGTCATCCTCTCCGACCCCGACGTGAAGTCCGTCCTCGTCAACGTCTTCGGCGGCATCACCGCCTGCGACGCGGTCGCCGACGGCATCGTCCGGGCGCTGGACGAGGTCCGGCTGACCAAGCCGCTCGTCGTGCGCCTCGACGGCAACAACGCCGCCCGGGGCCGGGCCCTGCTCGACGCCCGCGCGCATCCCCTGGTCGAACAGGCCACCACCATGGACGGCGCCGCCCGCCGTGCCGCCCGACTCGCCACCGCGGCGTCCACCGCCGGATAAGGAGACAGGACGACATGGCGATCTACCTCACCAAGGAGAGCAAGGTCCTCGTCCAGGGCATGACCGGTGCCGAGGGCATGAAGCACACCCGCCGCATGCTGGCCGCGGGCACCGACGTCGTCGGCGGCGTCAACCCGCGCAAGGCGGGCCGCACTGTCGACTTCGAAGACCGTGCCGTACCCGTCTTCGGGTCGGTCCGCGAGGGCATCGAGAGCACGGGTGCCGACGTCACCGTCGTCTTCGTGCCGCCCGCCTTCGCCAAGGCCGCGGTCGTGGAAGCCGCCGACGCCGGCATCGGTCTCGCCGTCGTCATCACCGAGGGCATCCCGGTCCACGACGCCGTCGCCTTCACCGCCCACGCCCGGGCCAAGGGCACCCGCGTCATCGGCCCCAACTGCCCCGGCCTGATCACCCCGGGCCAGTCCAACGCGGGCATCATCCCGCCCGACATCACCAGGTCGGGCCGCATCGGCCTGGTCTCCAAGTCGGGCACGCTCACCTACCAACTCATGTACGAACTGCGCGACATCGGCTTCTCCACCTGCGTCGGCATCGGCGGCGACCCGGTCGTCGGCACCAGCCACATCGACTGCCTCACCGCCTTCGAGGACGATCCCGACACCGAACTGATCATCCTCATCGGCGAGATCGGCGGCGACGCGGAGGAACGCGCGGCGGCCCACATCCGCCGGCACGTCACCAAGCCCGTCGTCGGCTACATCGCCGGCTTCACCGCGCCCGAGGGCAGGACCATGGGCCACGCCGGTGCCATCGTCTCCGGCTCCTCGGGCACGGCGCGGGCGAAGAAGGAAGCGCTGGAGGCGGTGGGCGTACGGGTCGGTAGCACGCCGACGGAGACGGCACGGCACGCACTCGACGTACTCGGACAGGGCGCACCCCACGGCGAGACGGCCGACGGCGCGGCCCGTGAAGGAGCCCGCGCATGACGGCCGGCACGCGGGGCGCCGAACCGCTCACCCTGAAGTCCGGCACCTCCTGGGCCGACGCCTGGCGGCGCTGCCGCACCGTCGCACCCGAGGCGTTCCGCGACGACCGCGTCCTCAACCTCTGGGACGCCGGCTGGCGGGCGGACGGCCGGGTCCTGCCGGCCACCAGCCCGGTCGACGGCACCCCGATCACCGGTCCGCCCCGCATCGACGCCGCCACCGCCCAGCACGCCGTACGCGCCTCGCTCGACCAGCACCGGGCCTGGCGCCACATCCCCCTGCCCGAGCGCCGCGCCCGGATCGCGGCCACCCTCGACGCCCTCGCCCAGCACCGCGAACTGCTCGCGCTGCTGCTGGTCTGGGAGATCGGCAAGCCCTGGCGGTCCGCGCAGGCCGACGTCGACCGCGCCGTCGACGGTGTGCGCTGGTACGTCGACGGCATCGAGGACATGCTCGACCGGCGTGCTCCGCTGGACGGCCCGGTCTCCAACATCGCGAGCTGGAACTACCCGATGAGCGTGCTCGTTCACGCATTGCTGGTCCAAGCACTGGCGGGCAACGCGGTCATCGCCAAGACCCCGACCGACGGCGGCGTCGCCTGCCTCACCCTGGCCTGCGCGCTCGCCGCCCGCGAGGGACTTCCCGTCACCCTCGTCAGCGGCAGCGGCGGCGAGCTGTCCCAGGCACTGGTGCGCGCCCCCGAGATCGGCTGCGTCTCCTTCGTCGGTGGCCGGGACGCGGGCGGCGCCGTCGCCACCGCCGTCGCCGACCTCGGCAAGCGGCACATCCTCGAACAGGAGGGACTCAACACCTGGGGCATCTGGAACTTCACGGACTGGGCCACGCTCGCGCGGGTGGTCCCGAAGCTTTTCGACTACGGCAAGCAACGCTGCACCGCCTACCCGCGGTTCGTCGTCCAGCGGCAGCTGTTCGACGCGTTCCTCGCGGCGTACCTCCCGGCCGTGCGCACCCTGCGCGTCGGGCACCCGCTCGCCGTCGCCGCGCCGGACGCCCCCTTTCCGACGCTGGACTTCGGGCCGGTGATCAACGCGGCCAAGGCCAAGGAGCTCCACGACCAGGTCGCCGAGGCCGTCGACCGCGGCGCCGTCCCGCTGCACCGCGGCAGCGCGGCCGACTCCCGCTTCCTGCCCGGCCAGGACACCTCGGCCTACGTCCAGCCGGTCACCCTGCTCAACCCGCCCCGGTCCTCACCACTGCACCACGCGGAACCCTTCGGCCCGGTCGACACCATCGTCCTGGTCGACACCGAGGCCGAGCTGCTCGCCGCGATGAACGCCTCCAACGGCGCGCTGGTCGCCACCCTGTCCACGGACGACCCGGCGACATACGACCGACTGGCGCCGCAGATCCGCGCGTTCAAGGTCGGCCACGGTGTACCGCGCTCCCGCGGGGACCGCGACGAGCTGTTCGGCGGACACGGGGCGTCCTGGCGCGGCGCCTTCGTGGGCGGTGAGCTGCTGGTGCGGGCCGTGACACGCGGCCCGGCGGGGGAGCGGCTGCCGGGGAACTTCCCGGACCACCACCTCATGCCGTAACGGGGGCCGGGCCGAGACGGCGAACGGCCCACTGGGAGCCCGGCCCGCCGGGTGACCGGCCCCGAGGGCGGTCCCTGGTCCCGGGCCGGTCAGCCGATGCCCTGGCGGTCCGGCCGTAGTGCGAAGGCACGGTCCGCCGGGGTCGGTGCGGTCCGCTCGACGGCCTGCCGCAGCAGCTCGCGGTGGCGCAGCAGCGGTGCGCGCCGCTCCGGCGGCACCAGCAGCAGCAGGTCGTCGAGACCTGCCACCAGGCGCCGTGTGACCTGCGGCGACCCGACGGCGCAGGCGCGGACCTCGGCGAACCCCAGGTCCACCAGCTCGGCCCAGCCGGGCACGGGCTGCACCAGCCGGACCACGCCGCGCCGGTCCCGGTGCAGCACGGCGTCCAGCGGCCGCCGCGACAGCGTGGCCAGGATCTGCACGACCCGGTCCAGCGCCTGCACGGCGGTCGTCGGATCGTTCACCGCGGGGGACAGGGCACGCAGCCCGATGTCGGACAGCTGGCGCAGCCCGAACGCCAGGTCCTGGTGGAAGGTGCGCTCCACCCCCACGGACAGGGCGTACCGCAGCGCCCGGCGCGGCGGAGCCGCCCCGCCGTGCACTGCCAGGACCGGGGTGCCCGGCACCAGGAAGTCACCGATCCGAGGCACCAGCCGCAGCACCACCCCGTGCCCCCGGGCCACTCGCACCAACCGGGCCACGTGCACGTCCCGCAGCACACCGCCCTGCCCGTCGTGGGCGACCCACGCCGTCACGGGCCCGAGGCCGGGCGCCCCGCCGCCGTCCGCGGGTACGGGCATCAGCGCCGCCACCCGGAAGGACTCGGCGGCGATGCGGGCGATCACATGGCTGACCCGCATCAGCCGCAGGGTGGCGTTCACGTACATCACGAAGAGCAGCAGGCTCAGCGCGACCATGGCCAGGGTGAGCACCGACTGCACCAGCGGGACGGACGTGGCGGTGCGGGGGTCGGCATGGCTGTCGTAGCTGGTCAGGACGAGCAGCGTCAGCACGAAGGTGGCGAGGAAGACGGCGAAGGTCGCCTTGGTGATCCGGCTGCGCACGAAGAGCCGCACGACCCGCGGGGTGAACTGTCCGCTCGCCATCTGCACCGCGACCAGCGAGATGCTGAACACCACACCGATGAAGGTCATCATGGCCGAGCCGACCGCCGACACCACCGTCTTCGCGTCGTCCGCGAAGCGCAGCAGTTCGGCGACCGTTTCGTAGTCGCCGTCGTCCTGGAGCGAACGGACGAGTGCCGCGTCGAGCTCCTGGGCCACCAGCCAGACCACGAGGACACCCACCATGGCCGCGGTGGGCGCGAACCAGAACGTGTCCCGCAGATGCTCCCTGAGCGGCGACAACGCCCGCGGCCGACGCCGCGGGAGCGGGCCCTGCGTAACCATCCAGTCACTCATGGTGCGACCCTAGGCGTCGCGGAGCCGCCGGTCCCGGACCGCCGCTCAGGGAAGGAAACGCAGGTGAAAGGCACCGCCAAACCTTGGTATGGTTGTCCATGTCGCCGCGGGGAGCACCCCCGCACCGCGACAGACACCTGGTCCGGGTGGCGGAATGGCAGACGCGCTAGCTTGAGGTGCTAGTGCCCTTTATCGGGCGTGGGGGTTCAAGTCCCCCCTCGGACACAAGTTCAAGATCGGGCAGACGAGATGCCGGCCGGGAGATGTCCCGGCCGGCATCTCGCGTTCCGGGGCCCGCCGAAAATACGGTGCGGCGTCACCCCGGCCCTTCCTACACTCACCGTGACACCGAGTGAAGCGAGTGAGGGGAGCAGGGCCGTGCGCATCCGCACCGCACCCGTCGTTCCCCCGTCCCGGTACGAGGTGATCCTGGTGTCTTCGGCCGTCCGGTGTCCGCTGCGCGGCCGGCACCGGATGCCCGTGACCGGCATCTGACGTACCGCCACTCCCGCCCCGCCCCGCGTGGGCGCGTGGCCCCGTTCACGCTCCCGTCCCGGGAATCGCGCCGCCCTGTTCACCGATCAGCTCGATCGAGCAGCGAAAGGCCACCGGCCGTGCGCACCCACACCAACGCCCGCACCAACCCGCTCACCACCGTCCGCAACCTGGGCATCCTCGCCCACGTCGACGCCGGCAAGACCACCGTCACCGAGCGGATCCTCTACACCACCGGAACCACCCACAAGCGGGGCGAGGTCCACGACGGCACCACCGTCACCGACTTCGACCCGCAGGAACGCGATCGCGGCATCACCATCTTCGCCGCGGCCGTCAGCTGCACCTGGGCAGGGCACCGGATCAACCTCATCGACACCCCGGGGCACGTCGACTTCGCCGACGAGGTCGAACGTTCCCTGCGGGTGCTGGACGGCGCGGTCGCGGTGTTCGACGCGGTCGCGGGGGTGGAGCCGCAGAGCGAGTCCGTGTGGCGGCAGGCCGACCGGCACGGCGTGCCCAGGATCGCGTTCGTCAACAAGATGGACCGGGCGGGCGCCGACCTCGACACCGCCGTAGCCTCCATCCGCGAGCGGCTGCACCCCGTACCCCTGGTCGTGCACCTGCCCATCGGCACGGAGAGCGGCTTCACCGGCGTCGTCGACCTGCCGCGCATGCGCGCCCTGGTATGGGCCGACGGCGCGGACTCGGCCGAGGAGAAGCCCGTGCCCGAGGCTTTGCGCGAGGAGGCGGCACGCAGGCGGCGGCTGCTGGAGGAAGCGGTCGCCGAACGCCACCCGGGCGCGCTGGAGGAGTTCTGCGACCGGGAGACGCTCACCGCGGCCACCCTCACCGGCGCCCTGCGCGACCTGACGCGCACCGGCGACGGCGTGGTCGTCCTGTGCGGCTCGGCCTACCGCAACCGCGGCGTCGAACCGCTGCTGGACGCCGTGGTGGCGTACCTGCCCTCGCCGCTGGACGTGCCGCCGGTACGCGGCACCCACGACGGCGCGGAGCGGGAGCGGCCCGCCGACCCGGCGGCACCGATGGCGGCACTGGCGTTCAAGGTGAACGCCACCCCGACGGGACGGCTGATGTACCTGAGGGTGTACTCGGGCACGATCGAGAAGGGAGACACCGTGTGGGACGCGGGCACGCGCCGCACCGAGCGCGTCGGCCGCATCCTGCGGGTACGGGCCGACCGGCACGACCCGTTGGAGCACGCGGTCGCCGGGGACATCGTCGCCGTGGTCGGGCTGAAGTCGGCCCGCGCCGGCTCCACCCTGTGCGCGCCGGGCGCCCCCCTGCTCCTGGAGCGCCCGGGCGCGGCCGAACCGGTCGTGCACGTGGCGGTGGAGGCCCGGCGTTCCACCGACACCGAACGGCTGGCCTCGGCGCTCGCCCGGCTGACCGAGGAGGACCCCTCGCTGGCGGTACGGACCGACCCGGAGACGGGACAGACCGTGCTGTCGGGCATGGGCGAACTGCACCTGGAGGTCGCGACGGAGCGCGTACGGCGCGAGCACGGGCTCGAGGTCTCCGTGGGCCGCCCCGGCGTGGCGTACCGCGAGACGGTCGGCGAGGGCGTCACCGGCTTCGTCCACCGGCACGTCAAACAGGACGGCGGCGCCGGGCAGTTCGCGCACGTCGTGCTCGACGTGGAGCCTTGGAAGGAGGAAGCAGACGGGGACGCGGCGGGCGGCGCTTTCGTGTTCCGTTCGACGGTCGTCGGCGGACGCGTGCCGCAGGAGTACGTCCGGGCCGTCGAGGCGGGCTGCCGGGACGCCCTCGCCGAGGGTCCGCTCGGCGGGCACCCGGTGACCGGCCTGAGGGTCACGCTCACCGACGGCCAGACCCATGTGAAGGACTCCTCGGACACGGCCTTCCGCACGGCCGGCCGGTTCGGTCTCCGCGACGCCCTGCGCGCCTCCAGGATGGTCCTGCTCGAACCGGTCGTGGAGGTCACGGTCACCGTGCCCGAGGACGGGCTCGGCGGCGTGCTCGGTGACCTCGCCGCACGCCGCGGCCGGGTCACCGGCTCCGGCACGCGGGGCGGCGCGGCGGTGGTCACGGCCACCGTCCCGCTGGCCGAGCTGTTCGGTTACGCGACCCGGCTGCGCAGCCGCACCCAGGGCCGCGGCACCTTCACCGCCCGGCCCACCGGGTACGCGCCGGCGCCCGGTGCGGCCGCGACGGCCGTGCGGTAGGCGAGGTGGGTGCCCCCGTCCCCCCCGGACGGGGGCACCTGCCCGGTCAGGGGTACTGCACCACCTTCGACGGCACGGTGTCCGTCCCCGACGTGGGCGAGCCCGTGTCGTTGATGACGCACTCGTACTGTCCGTTGCCGCCGAGCGACACCACGAGCAGCCCGTGGAAGCGCACTCCGGAACGGTTCGGCGCGGCGAAGCCGTGGTGCTGCACGATGGACGGGTTCACGTTGTAGTAGCAGTAGCTGCCCAGGCCCCAGCCCTCGTGCTCGGTGACGTCGTCCCCGACCTTGTAGGCGGCGTAGCCCTTGATCGAGCCGTTCTGGATCGCGGCCTGGTCGGGGGCGTCGTACGCCTTCTCGTTCTGGAAGAAGACCGTGCGGCCGCGCTCGCCGTTCCACTGCACGTCGTACTTGTTGAAGTGCTCCACGAACAGGCCGGTCATCAGTACGTCGTCCCCGTTGACGACCACGCCGTAGTCGGCCCGGTTGGTCTCCCAGCCGACGCCGTCGCCGTGGTCGGCGCGCCACACCCAGGTGTGGTCGACGATGGTGTGCTGGCTGTTGACGACCAGGCTGGTGGTCGCCTTGCCGGGGCCCGCCCCGCCGATCCGGACGAACACGTCCTGCACCGTGGTCGGGTTGGCCGAGTGGTCCGCCGACGCGCCCTCGGGCCCGATCTCCAGCAGGGTCGCGGAGTTGACCGGACCGGCGTCCACGAGGAAGCCGGCGAGTCGTACGCCGTCCACGTCGGCGACCTTCAGGGCGGTGACACCGTTGTCCGGGATGAGGGTGGCGTAGCCCAGACCCAGGACGACCGTGCCCGCGCGCTTCACGTCCACGGTCCGGTCGAGGTGGTAGATCCCCGGCGTCAGCAGCAGGTGCAGGCCCTCCTCCAGCGCCTGGTTGAGGGTGGCCGCCGAGTCGGCGGGCTTGGCGATGTAGAACTGGGACAGCGGGAGCGAGGTCCCGCGCGGGGTGCCGCTGCCCCAGGAGACGCCGCGGGCGTCGGTGCGCTTGTCCGGCAGGAAGACGCGGTACTCGTCGCCGTCGAGGTGGAGGAACGGCTTCTCCCGGGAGACGGGCGTCGTCTCCAGCGTCGTGCAGGGCGGTTCGGGGAAGCTCTGCGCGGGCGCGCCCTCCACGCCGGAGAAGACCATGTTCCAGACGGCGTTGAGCCAGCCGCCGACCGAGCTGTCCCGGGTGTACCACTGCTGCTGGGAGTACGGTCCCACCGTGCCGTCGATCCGGCTGTCGGCGATGTAGCCGCCGCTGGCCCAGCCGTAGCCGTCGGGGGCGAGGTTGAGGCCGCCGCGCACGTGCATGCGCCGGAAGGGCGCCGCCTGCGAGACCGCCCACCGGTTGGTGCCGCTGACCGGGACGAGCGCGAGGTTCTCCGCCGAACGCCAGAAGTTCTGCGTGGCGTTGCCGTCGAACCAGCCGGCATCGACCGTGACGTCGCCGTTGATGGTGGTGTCGTCGGGGGAGAGGCCGAGGCCCGCGATGGAGGTGTAGAAGCCGAGCTGGGCGTTGAGCCCGTCGTAGGTGCCGGGCTTGAACAGCAGGGCGTAGCGGCCGGTGCCGAACTGGGCGGACTCCTGCTGCTTGAAGATCTCGTCCAGTCTGCCCTGGATGTCGGCCGTGGACGGGTCGAAGACGATGACGTTCGGCCCGAGGTCGCCCCCGCCGGGCAGCGCACGAGGGCCGTCGGGTGAGCCGACGGCGGAGGCGGCGGAGGTGCTTGCGGAGGGGGGGAGGCGGAGGCGGTACCCGCGGTGGCCAGTGAGGCCAGCACGGGCGCCGCCGCGGCCGCTCCGAGGAGGCTGCGGCGGCGTACCCCGGAGGGCTCGGGTGTGGGGGAGTTTGTGGGAGAAGCGGGCATGCGGGCGGCTCTCCTTGTTCGGAAAGTGAACGAAGTGGGGGTGGGGGAGCGCTCTCTGGGTGTGCATGCTTCATCCGCCCGCCACAGGACGTCAAGAGTTGCGACCGTTTCTTGTGCGCCGCGTTCAACAAGTGGGGACACGTGGAACGTTGGGCGTTCGCCCGTCCCTTCTGCCGAATCCCTTGACACCCTCCTCCGCGCCCTCAACACTCCGACTCGGGAGAGCGCTCTCCGAGAATTTCCCCGACCTTCTCAGGAGGTCTCCATGCCACGGAGATCGAAAGTTCTGTCCGGCACCCTCGTCGCGAGCGCGTTACTGCTGACCTCGATCGGCATCGGCACCGTCGCGGCCAACGCGGACACCCCCGCCACCGCCTCAGCCCCCGCCACGCACGCCGGGCACACCATGGCGGTCTCGACCGCCTCCTCGCCCGAGGATCCGGACGGCGACGGCTACATCCCCGCGAACCCGCCGGTCACCGGCGTCACCCCGTCCACGAAGGAGCCGCCGCACCGCTACTTCCACGAGTTCCAGGCCAACTGCGCGGTCAGCCACACGGCGCCCGACGACCCGATCGTGTACGCGCAGCAGCCCGGGAAGTCGCACGACCACACCTTCATGGGCAACACGACGACCAACGCGTACAGCACCACCGCCTCGCTCGACGCCGGGTCCACCACCTGTCTGGCGCCCGGCGACCGCTCGGGCTACTGGATGCCGACCATGTACGACGGCGACCGCCCGGTGCTCCCCGTCGGCCCGCAGACCATCTACTACAAGGCCGGCGTCACCGACTACACCAGCGTGCGGCCCTTCCCGAAGGGGCTGCGCTACGTCGTCGCCAGCCCGATGCAGAGCGCCCAGGAGTTCCGCGACCACCCGGGCTTCGTCGAGGGCTGGGAGTGCGGCGACAGCTTCTTCAACGTCGACTTCCCGACCGACTGCCCCGAGCGCCAGGACGTCCAGGTCAACATCCGCTTCCAGGCGCCCAGTTGCTGGGACGGCAGAAACCTGGACACGCCGGACCACAAGAGCCACATGGCGTATCCGGTGGTCAACCCGGGGACCAACAACAACGTCTGCCCGGCCGACCACCCGGTCGCCCTGCCGATGATCGAGTTCAAGATGGCCTTCCCGGTCAACGGTGACCTCTCCCGGGTGCGACTGGCCAGTGGCGCGAGCTACTCGTTCCACTACGACTTCTTCAACGCCTGGGACGAGCGGACCCTCGACACCATGGTCGGCCACTGCATCGTCGGCGGGCTGCAGTGCGACGCGCGCGGCTACGACCAGACCCACCCGGAGGCCGGAGCGGCGCTCAACGCGGACTACGAGCTGCCCTGACCCTGCCCCTCTCCAGCAGACCGGCCCGGCCGTCCATGCCCCGCCACGGCCGGGCCGCCCCCAAAGAAGAGCGCAAGCCTCCCGCCCCCAACCCCCCAACCCCCAACCCCCGCAGACCGGAGACGCCCCGATGAGCCGACCCCACACCCGCACCACCGGACTCACCCCGGCCCGCAGACTCACCGCCCCCCTGACCGCAGGCCTGCTCACGCTCGGCGCGCTCACCGCCCTGCCCGCGGCGCAGGCACACGCCGTCGGCAGCGTCGTGAAGGTCACGGGCGGCCAGGGCAACTGGCAACTGACCGTCGACGGCAGCCCCTACACGGTCAAGGGCCTCACCTGGGGACCGTCCCCCGCCGACGCCGACCGGTACATGCCCGACCTGGCGTCCATGGGCGTCAACACCATCCGCACCTGGGGCACCGACGCGAGCAGCCGCCCGCTCCTCGACTCCGCCGCCGCCCACGGCGTCAAGGTCATCGCCGGCTTCTGGCTCCAGCCCGGCGGCGGCCCGGGCAGCGGCGGCTGCGTCAACTACCTCACGGACACGGCGTACAAGGACCAGATGCTCGCCGAGTTCCCGCGCTGGGTGCAGGAGTACAAGGACCACCCGGGCGTCCTGATGTGGAACGTCGGCAACGAGTCGGTGCTCGGCCTGCAGAACTGCTACAGCGGCGACGAGCTGGAGCGCCAGCGCGACGCCTACACCACCTTCGTCAACGACGTCACCAAGAAGATCCACGCCGTCGACCCGAACCACCCGGTCACCTCCACCGACGCCTGGGTCGGCGCATGGCCGTACTACAAGAAGAACGCCCCCGACCTCGACCTGTACGCCGTCAACTCCTACGACGCCGTCTGCGACGTCCGGACCGCCTGGGAACAGGGCGGGTACACCAAGCCGTACATCGTCACCGAGTCGGGACCGGCCGGCGAGTGGGAGGTGCCGGACGACGCCAACGGCGTACCGAAGGAGCCCACCGACCAGGCCAAGGCACAGGGGTACACCGACGCGTGGGACTGCGTCACCGGGCACCGCGGCGTCGCCCTGGGCGCGACCCTGTTCCACTACGGCACCGAGTACGACTTCGGCGGCATCTGGTTCAACCTGCTGCCCGCGGGACAGAAACGGCTGTCGTACTACGCCGTGAAGCGGGCCTACGGCGGTGACACCTCCGGCGACAACACCCCGCCCGTCGTCGGCGGCTTCGGCGTCGAGGGCGACGCGGGCAAGGTGCAGGCCGGCAAGGACCTGGTCCTGACCGTGCGCGCCACCGACCCGGACGGCGACCCGATCGCGTACGAGGTGCTGGCCAACAGCAACTACATCGACCAGGGCAAGCAGTTGACCACGCTCCCCGCCACCGACCTCGGCGGCGGACGCCTCAAGGTCACGGCCCCCGACCGGCCGGGCGTGTGGAAGCTGTACGTCAAGGCCACCGACGGCAAGGGGAACGCAGGCGTCGAGACCGTGTCGGCGCGGGTCGTGCCGCCGGCCGTGGACGGCACCAACGTGGCCCTCGGCAAACCGGCCACCGCGTCCTCCTTCCAGCCCGGCTACGGCGACTGCCCCTGCACCGCGGCCAACGCAGTGGACGGGAACCCGAACACCCGGTGGGCCAGTGACTGGAGCGACCCGCAGTGGGTCCAGGTGGACCTCGGCACGCGCACCGCGTTCCGGCACGTCCAGCTGTACTGGGAGGCCTCCTACGCCAAGGCCTACACCGTCCAGACCTCCGACGACGGACAGAACTGGCGGACCGTGTCCACGGTGACCGACGGCAACGGCGGTGTCGACACCCTCGACGTCGCAGGTACCGGCCGCTACGTCCGCGTCAACGGGACCGCACGCGGCACGGGTTACGGCTACTCGCTGTACGAGTTCGGCGTCTACAGCTGACGCCGGGGACGAGATCGGATGGGGGAGACCCGGGTGGGCACGAGTGATGAAGAGATCGACCGGCTGCTCGGCAAACTCACACCGCACGCCCGCGCACTGCTGCTCAGCGGCGCCACGACCTGGCGCACCCGGGCGGAACCGGCCGTGGGTCTGCGGGAGCTGGTGATGTCGGACGGCCCGGCGGGCGTACGGGGCGAGGCCTGGGACGAGCGGAACACCTCCGTCCTGCTGCCGTCCGCCTCGGCGCTCGCCGCCACCTGGGACGAGGCACTGGTCGAACGCCTCGGCGGTCTGCTCGCCGCCGAGGCCCTGCGCAAGGGCGTGGACGTCCTCCTCGCCCCCACCCTCAACCTGCACCGCAGTCCGCTGGGCGGCCGGCACTTCGAGTGCCTCTCCGAGGACCCCGAACTGACCGGCCGCATCGGAGCCGCGCTGGTCCGCGGTGTGCAGGCCCACGGCGTGGCCGCCACCGCCAAGCACTACGTGGCCAACGACTCCGAGACCGACCGCCTCACCGTCGACGTGCGGGTGGGCGAGCGGGCGCTGCGGGAGGTCTACCTCGCGCCCTTCGAGGCGGCGGTGGCCGCGGGGGTCCGGCTCGTCATGGCGGGATACAACGCGGTCAACGGCACCACCATGACCGCGAACGCCCTGCTCACCGATCCGCTGAAGAGCGAGTGGGGCTTCGACGGAGTCGTCGTCTCCGACTGGGGCGCGGTGCGCGGCACCGTCGACACCGCCCGCGCCGGTCTCGACCTCGCCATGCCCGGGCCCGACGGCCCCTGGGGCGAGGCGCTGGCACGGGCGGTGACCGACGGCGACGTACCCGAGGCGGCCGTCGACGACAAGGCACGTCGACTGCTGCGGCTCGCGGCCTGGCTGGGAGCGCTGGGCGGGCACGACGCGCCTCCACCGGGGGCCCCGGACAGACCGTCCGGCGCACAGGGTCCGCCACTGCCGCCCGACGCGGAGGGCCCCTCGGACCGGGTCGCGTCGGGCCGGGCTCCGTCGTCCGGCGTGGAGCGGGTGCTGGGCCCGGTCCTGCCGCCGGGTGCGGGGTTCGCGTCGGCTTCGGCTCCTTCGCCCGGTGCGGAGGTCTGGCCGGGTGGGGTTTCGCCGTCCGGCGCGGAGGGCCCCTCGGGCCCGGCCGCGTTGCCCGGTGCGGGAGATTCGTCGCCTTCGGCTCGTCCGCCTGGTGCGGAGGGTTCCTCGGACCGGGTCGCGGCGTCCGGTGCGGAGGGTCCGTCGGGCCGGGCTCCGTCGCCCGGCGCGCGGCGGGTGCCGGGCCCGGTCCTGCCGCCGGGTGCGGGGTTCGCGTCGGCTTCGGCTCTCGCACCCGGCGTGGAGGTTTCCTCCGGCCGGGTCGCGGTGCCCGGTGCGGGGACGTCCGCTGTCCCGGACCCGGCATGCGTCGGCGACGCCCGTGCCCTGGCCCGGCGTGCCGTTGCCGCAGGTACCGTGCTGCTGGACAACAAGGGCGTCCTGCCGTTCGATCCCGAGAGCCTCGGGACGGTCGCCGTGATCGGCGCGCATGCCGCGCGGACCCGTACCCAGGGCGGCGGCAGCGCGGGTGTCTTCCCGCAGGACGAGGTGTCCGTCCTGGACGGCATCCGGGCCGCCCTGCGCGGCCGGGCCCGCGTCGTCCACGTCCCGGGCCCCCGGCCGGACGGCCCCGCGCCTCCACTGGACCAGAGCACCTGCACCGACCCGCGCTCCGGACTGCCCGGCGTGCTGCTGCGGATGCTGGACGCGGACGGCCGCGAGCTGTACGCCGAGCGGCGTCGTGGCGGGCGGCTGCTGGAGCCCCGCCTGGTGCCGGGCGCGCACACCGTCGAGATCCGCGCCCGGCTGCGCCCCCGCACCGGGGGCTCCTGGACCCTGGGCGTGGCCGGCTTCGGCCGGATGAGCCTGACCCTGGACGGACGCACCCTGCTGGAGGGCGACTTCCCGCCCCTCACCGACGACCCGGCGGTCGTGCACGTCAACCCGCCCGCCCAGTACGCCACCGCGGACCTCGCCGTCAGCCGGGACGCCCTGCTGGTGGCCCGCCGCGAGCTGGCACCCGGCACCGGACGGGCGACCGTCGTCGTCGCGGCGCCACCCGCCCCGGACGTGACCGCGGCGCTGTCCGAGGCCGCCCGCGCGGCGGGGGCGGCGGAGGCGGCGGTCGTGGTCGTCGGCACCACCGAGCACGGGGAGTCGGAGGGCTACGACCGTACGGTCCTGGCGCTCGGCGCCACCCAGGACGCGCTGGTCCGTGCCGTCGCGGCCGCCAACCCGCGCACGGTCGCCGTCGTCAACAGCGGTGGCCCGGTGGAGCTGCCGTGGCGGGAGGAGGCGGGCGCGGTGCTGCTGGCCTGGTTCCCCGGGCAGGAGGGCGGCGCCGGACTCGCCGACGTGCTCCTCGGCCGGGCCGAGCCGGGCGGACGGCTGCCCACCACCTGGCCGGCCGTCCTCGCCGACGCCCCGGTCACCCGCACCCGTCCGGACGGTGGCCGCCTCGACTACGACGAGGGCCTGCACCTCGGCTACCGGGGCTGGCTGCGCCACCACCGCCCGCCCGCCTACTGGTTCGGCCACGGGCTCGGCTACACCACGTGGACCTACGAGGCGCTGACCGTCCCGCCGCTGACCCGCGCGGGCGACGACCTCACCGTGCGCGTGCGGGTGCGCAACACCGGGTCCCGGGCGGGCCGGGAGGTCGTGCAGGTGTACCTGGCCCGGCCCGCCTCGGCGCTCGACCGTCCCGCGCGGGCACTCGGCGGGTACGCCGCCGTGCGGGCCAGCCCGGGAGAGACGGTGACCGCGACGGTACGGGTCCCGGCGCGGGCGCTGTGCCACTGGTCGGTGGCGGAGCACGCCTGGCGCTCGGAGCCGGGGCCCTGCCGGGTGCTGGCCGGGAGGTCGGCGGGGGATGTGCCGCTGGTCGCGGAGCTGGAGGTGGTGCCCCCGCCCCCGGCGTGAGGCGACGGAGAGCGCTCTACCACGCGCCGGACCCCGCCCGTTAGGGTGCGGGCATGAGCAGACAGGCCCCGACCCTGGAGGACGTGGCCCGGGAGGCCGGCGTCTCCCGGGCCACCGTCTCGCGGGTGGTCAACGGCGTCCGCAACGTGGACCCGGCCATCCAGGACCTGGTCCGCCGGGCCATCGAACGGACCGGGTACGCGCCCAACCAGGCCGCCAGGCAGCTGGTCACCCGGCGCACGACGACCGTCGCCCTGGTCGTCTCGGGCGCGGGCGACGCCTCGGACACGGAACACAACGCGTTCGCCACCCGGGTGTTCGCCGACCCCTTCTTCGGTCGCGTCGTCGCAGGCGTGGTCGGGCACCTGCGGCCGCGCAGGATGCACCCGGTGCTGATGTTCGCCGAGACGCCCGAGGCCCGGCAGGAGGTGGTGGCCTACCTCAGGCAGGGCGGAGCGGACGGCGCGCTGGTGGTGTCCACGCACCCCGACGATCCGCTGCCCGCGCTGCTCGCCGGTGCCGGGCTGGCGGCGGTGCTGTTCGCCCGTCCGGGCCGTCCGGTGCCGCTCAGCCACGTCGACCTGGCCCACCGCGACGGCGGCCGGCTCGCCGCGGAGCACCTGCTGGAGCGGGGGTGTGGCCGGATAGCCACCGTCACCGGCCCGCTGGCGGTCGCGGCCAGCCAGGAGCGCCTGGCCGGCTTCCGCGACACCCTGGCCCGGCACGGGCACCCGTACGTGCCGGTGGCGGAGGGCGGCTTCACCGTGGACAGCGGCATGGCCGCGATGACGTCGCTGCTCGCCGAACACCCGGACACCGACGGCGTGTTCACGGCCAACGACCTGATGGCCCAGGGCGCCGTACAGGTGCTGCGCGACCACGGTCGCCGGGTGCCGCAGGACGTCGCGGTCGTCGGCTTCGACGACTCCAGCGTGGCCGTCACCTGCCGGCCCCGGCTGACCACCGTACGGCAGCCGGTGGAGGAGATGGCGGCCGCGATGGCCCGCCTCCTCGACGACCACATCACGGGCGCCCGCACCGAACCCACGTCGCTGATCTTCGACCCGGAACTGGTGGTACGGGACTCGGCGTAGCACCGGGGCCCGCGTTCCGGCCCGCGTCAGGGACGGTCAGGGGAGCGCGGCCTCGATGTGCGCGAGGTGGGCGGCGAGGATCTCCTCGAAGGCGGCGCCGCGGTCCGCACCGAGCGGGCGGATCTCGCGGGCGAAGTGGGCCAGGGCGGGGAAGCGCTCGGGATCGGCGCCCAGTACCGCGACCCGGAACTGCTCCATGCCCTGCTCGTGCTCCTCGGTGCCGACGGCGCCGAACCCGCCCTCGGCGGTGATCAGCGAGGCGATCAGGATCACGAGCCGGTGGTAGCGCGCCGGGATCTCGTCGTCGGGCAGGCCCGAGGCGCGCAGGGCCTGCAGCACCTCTTCCATCATCAGCCGGGAACCGGTGCCACCCGATCCGTGGCGCCCCCAGACCGCGGCGAGCTGGGGCTGCTGCCCGAAGGCCTCGCGCAGACGCAGGGCCACGGAGGTGAGGCGCTGCTTCCAGTCGCCCTCCGGCCGGTAGCCGTCCATGGCGGAGAGCAGGATCCGGTCGGCGACCGCACGCAGCAGCTCGGTCTTGTTGCGGAAGTGCCGGTAGAGACTGGAGGAGTCGGTCCCCAGCGCCGCGGCGAGCTTGCGCACGCTGAACGTCTCGGCGTCGCCCGTGAGCAGCAGCTCCGCCGCCGCGTCCAGGATCTGCTCGGTCGACCAACGCCTGCGGCCAGCCATCTCGTCGTTCTCCCTGTCGCTCTCGTCCGCCCTCCCCGTCGGCCCAGCCTAGTCCACGCACCTGCCGCTGCACGCGCCGCGCGCAGCCCCCTCACCCCCCGCCCCGCTGCCCCGCCAGCCTCCCCCCGAGCGCCGCCCGCCACGCCGGGGCCGGCGCGGGGGAGTCGACCGGCAGACGCCGGCCGCCGCGGGCGAAGAACGCCGCCAGCGGCAGGATCGCGGCGCCCACCGTCACCGCGTCGGGGCCGAGCCGGCCGAGCGCGATGCCCACCCGTCCGGCGGGGTGCCGCAGGGCGTGGGCCAGCGTGTGGGCCCGTACCGACTCCAGGAACACCGGGCCGAGTTGGAGCCCGGCCCAGCCGCCCACCAGGATCCGCTCGGGCTGGAAGAGGTTGACCAGGTCGGCCAGCCCCGCGCCCAGGTACTCGGCGGTCTCCGCCAGCACCCGTGCCGCCACCGGGTCCGGAGCGCCTCCGTCCCCGGGCCGGGCCGCAGCCAGCATGGCGGTCAGCGCGGCCTCCTCGTCGGTGCCGGGCGGCGGCTCACCGCCCGCCTCCCGCCACCGCGCCAGCAGGGCCTCCGCGCCGGCGTACGCCTCCAGGCACCCCCGCGCTCCGCACCGGCAGCGGCGCCCCCGGACCCGTACCGTCAGGTGCCCCCACTCCACCGCACGCCCCTGCTCCACCTCGTCGGTGACGACGCACGCGCCGACCCCGGAGCCGAAGAGCACGACCACGGCGTTGTGCGCGCCGCGTCCGCCGCCGAACCACATCTCGGCCTGCCCCAGCGTCCTGGCGCCGTTCTCGATGAACAGCGGTACGTGCGGGCCCAGTCGGCCCGAGCGGCGCAGCAGCGCCTCCAGCGGGACCGCGTCCCAGCCGACGGTCTGGCCGTGCACCAGGGTGCCGTCGGCCGTGCGCTCGACGATCCCGGGGACGCCGATGCCGACGCCCAGCAGCTCGCTGGGGCCCTGCGCCGGGCCGTGGGCGGCGAGCACCTCCGCGACGCCGTCGAGGATGTGCCCGGCGACGACACCGACGTCGTACGAGCGCGACCCGTGACCCGGCAACGCGCGTTCCGTACGGGCCAGTTCGGCCATCGACAGGTCGAACAGCTCCACGCGCACACGGGTCTCGCCGACGTCGACCCCGACGAGGCGCCCCCGGTCCGCCGCGACGCGGACGAGGGTGCGCGGCCGGCCGCCGTCCGCGCCGAGGGTGCCCGCCTCCTCCACCAGCCCGTCGGCCATCAGCTCGGCGACCACATTGCTGACGGAACCCGAACTCAGTCCCGCCGCCGAGCCCAGCGCGAGCCGGCTCATCGGCCCGTCGAAATACAACCGTTGCAGAACGGTGCTGCGGCTCTCCCGCCGCAGGTCACGGACCGTACGCCCGCCGTGCCTGGCCATCCGGCCCCTTCCTCTGGTGCCCTCGCGAGACCGCCGAAGCTGCGCGAGACCTTGACGAGTCTTTCTCTCGGGGTTTAACTCACGTCCTAAATTAAGCCATGAGGGGCTTCGGAAGAGAACAGCCGAGGCCGCCGTCGGGACTTCCCGACCGACTCCCGGAAGGAACCCAGGAGCCATGCGCAGCATCCGAGCCGCGGCCGTAGGCGCCGTCACCATGTCTCTCGCACTCGCCGCCACGGCCTGCGGAGGGGGCTCCTCCTCGGGCGGCGGATCCAACGACTCGCCGAAGGAACTCACCTACTGGGCGTCCAACCAGGGCGCCAGCGTCGAGGTCGACAAGAAGGTGCTCCAGCCCGAACTCGACAAGTTCGAGAAGGAGACCGGCATCAAGGTCAAGCTGGAGGTGGTGCCCTGGTCCGACCTGCTGAACCGGATCCTCACCGCCACCACCTCGGGACAGGGCCCCGACGTCCTGAACATCGGCAACACCTGGAGCGCCTCCCTCCAGGCCACCGGCGCACTGCTGCCCTGGGACGCGAAGAACTTCGAGAAGATCGGCGGCAGGGACCGCTTCGTCGACTCCGCGCTCGGCTCCACCGGTGTCGAGGGGCAGGACCCCGCCGCGGTCCCGCTGTACTCGATGGCGTACGCGCTCTACTACAACAAGCAGATGTTCGCCGACGCCGGCATCACCAAGCCCCCGGCCACCTGGGACGAGCTGGTCGCGACCGGCAAGAAGATCTCCAAGGACGGCAAGTGGGGCCTGGGCGCCGAGGGTTCCAACCTGTCCAACAACATCCACCAGGTCTTCGTCCTCGCCAAGCAGCACGGCGCCGACTTCTTCAGCGCCGAAGGCAAGCCCGACTTCACCTCCGACGGGGTCGTCGCGGCCGTCAAGCAGTACGTCGACCTGATGGCCGTGGACAAGGTCGTCGCCCCCGGCAACGCCGAGTACGCGCAGAACCAGTCCCTCAGCGACTTCGCCAAGGGCAAGACCGCGATGGTGCTGTGGCAGACCGCCTCCGCCACCTTCAAGACCATGGGCATGAAGGACGACGAGTGGGGCGTCGCCCCCGCGCCCGTCCCGTCCGGGGCCCCGGGCGCCGGCAAGGCCACCAACTCCATGGTCGCCGGCATCAACATGGCCGTCTTCAAGAACAGCGACAACCTCGACGGCGCCACCGAGTTCGTGAAGTTCATGACCGGCGACGCCGAGCAGAAGGTCCTCAACAAGGCCTACGGCTCCATCCCGCCGGTCAAGGCCGCCCAGTCCGACCCCGCGTTCAACACCCAGGGCACCGCCGTGCTGCGCCAGACCCTCGCCACCAGCGCCGCCGCGCTGCCCCAGGTGCCCGACGAGTCGCAGTTCGAGACCGCGGTCGGCACCGCCGTCAAGGAACTGTTCGCCGACGCCGCGGCCGGCCGCGAGGTGACCACCGAGTCCGTCAAGGAGAAGCTCGCCAAGGCACAGCAGCAGATGCCCAACAAGTGAGCACCTGCACCAGGGGCACGACCCCCATCCCGAACCCCGTTCCACCGACTCCGACACGGACACGGACCCAGCCATGACCACCACGACCGCCTCGGCGCGGCCCGGCGAGCGGACGGTCGGCAAGAGCTCCCCCGGGACGGCGCGCGGACCCCGCCGCCGTCCCGGGCGGATCCGCCGCATCGGCCTGCCCTACCTGCTGCTCCTGCCGGCCCTGCTCCTCGAACTCCTGGTCCACCTGGTGCCGATGGTCATCGGCATCGTGATGAGCTTCAAGGAACTCACCCAGTTCTACATCCGCGACTGGACCACCGCCCCGTGGACCGGCCTCGACAACTTCACCATGTCGGTGGACTTCGACGCCCCCGTCGGCGAGGCGCTGCTCCACTCCTTCCTCGTCACCTGCGCCTTCACGGTCCTCTCCGTCGGCCTGTGCTGGCTGATCGGTACCGCCGCCGCGATCTGCATGCAGGACACCTTCCGCGGCCGGGGCCTGCTCCGCGCGATCTTCCTGGTGCCGTACGCCCTGCCCGTCTACGCCGCCGTCATCACCTGGGCGTTCATGTTCCAGCACGACAACGGCCTGGTGAACCACGTCCTGCACGACCAGCTCGGCCTCACCGACAAACCCTCGTTCTGGCTGATCGGCGACAACAGCTTCGTCGCGCTGCTCGTGGTGTCGGTCTGGAAGGGCTGGCCGTTCGCCTTCCTGATCGTCATGGCCGGACTCCAGAACATCCCCAAGGAGCTGTACGAGGCCGCAGCCCTGGACGGCGCCGGCGTCTGGCAGCAGATCCGCCGCATCACCCTGCCGTCGCTGCGCCCCGTCAACCAGGTCCTCGTCCTGGTGCTGTTCCTGTGGACGTTCAACGACTTCAACACGCCGTTCGTCCTGTTCGGCAAGGCCGCACCGGAGGCCGCCGACCTGATCTCCATCCACATCTACCAGTCGTCGTTCGTCACCTGGAACTTCGGCACCGGCTCCGCGATGTCGGTCCTGCTGCTGCTCTTCCTGCTGCTGGTGACGGGTGTGTACCTGTTCCTGACCTCCAGGACCACGCGGGCGCCCCGCACCGCCCGGGAAAGGAAGACGGCCGATGTCTAGGTCCCCGATCGCGGCGCCGCGCTCCTTCACGTGGACCCGCCGCGTCTTCCTCACCCTGCTCACCGGATTCGTCCTGCTGCCGGTGTACGTCATGGTCTCCAGCTCGCTGAAGCCGCTGGAGGACGTCTCCAGCCAGTTCCACTGGCTGCCGAGCGACCTCACCGTCCGCCCCTACATCGACATCTGGTCGACGGTCCCGCTGGCGAAGTACTTCGTGAACTCGCTGATCGTGGCCGGCGCCGCGACCGTCTGCTCCGTCGTGATCGCGGTCTTCGCCGCCTACGCCGTCAGCCGCTACGAGTTCCGCGGCAAGCGCGTCTTCTCGGTGACCGTCCTGTCCACGCAGATGTTCCCGGGCATCCTCTTCCTGCTGCCCCTGTTCCTGATCTACGTCAACATCGGCAACGCCACCGGCATCGCCCTGTTCGGCTCCCGCGGCGGCCTCATCCTCACCTACCTGACCTTCTCCCTGCCCTTCTCCATCTGGATGCTCATCGGGTACTTCGACTCGGTGCCCCGCGACCTGGACGAGGCGGCCCTCGTGGACGGCTGCGGGCCGCTGCGCGCCCTGTTCAAGGTGGTCGTCCCCGCCGCCATCCCCGGCATCGTCGCGGTCGCCGTCTACGCCTTCATGACTGCCTGGGGCGAGGTCCTGTTCGCCTCGGTCATGACCAACGACGCCACCCGCACCCTCGCGGTCGGACTCCAGGGCTACTCCACGCAGAACGACGTGTACTGGAACCAGATCATGGCCGCCTCGCTGGTCGTGAGCGTCCCCGTGGTCGCGGGCTTCCTGCTCCTCCAGCGCTATCTCGTGGCGGGGCTGACGGCCGGAGCCGTCAAGTGAGCGCCGTTCCGCCGCACTCCGCTGTTCCCCAACCCGAAAGGACCTTCGTGACCATCGACTTCGCCGCACTCCCGGACGACTTCCTGTGGGGCACGGCCACATCGGCGTACCAGATCGAGGGAGCCGTGGCGGAGGACGGACGTTCGCCGTCGATCTGGGACACCTTCTCGCACACCCCCGGGAAGATCGACAACAACGACCACGGCGACGTCGCCTGCGACCACTACCACCGCACCCACGAGGACATCGAGCTGATGCGGCGGCTGGGCACCAACGCCTACCGCCTCTCCGTCGCCTGGCCGCGCGTCCTGCCGGGCGGCGACGGCCCGGTCAACGCGAAGGGCCTCGCTTTCTACGACCGGCTCGTCGACGACCTGCTGGCGGCCGGCATCACCCCGTCCGTCACCCTCTACCACTGGGACCTGCCGCAGACGCTCCAGGACCGGGGCGGCTGGCCCGAGCGCGCGACCGCCGAGCGCTTCGCGGCGTACGCCTCCGTCGTCGCCGAACGCCTCGGCGACCGCGTCGGTCACTGGGCCACCCTCAACGAGCCGCTGTGCTCGGCCTGGATCGGCCACCTGGAGGGCAAGATGGCCCCCGGCTGGACCGACCTGACGGCGGCCGTCCGCGCCTCCTACCACCTGCTGCTCGGCCACGGCCTGGCGATGGAGGCCATTCGCGCGGCGGCCCCCGACGCCCAGGTGGGCATCGTCAACAACCTCTCCACCATCCACGCCGCCACCGACCGCGACGAGGACCTGGCCGCCGCCCGCCGCATGGACGGCCACACCAACCGCTGGTGGCTGGACCCGATCCACGGCCGCGGCTTCCCGGAGGACATGCGCGAGGTCTACGGCGTCGAACTCCCCGAACACCCTGGCGACATGAGGCTCATCGGCGCCGGTCCGGACTGGCTGGGCCTGAACTACTACTTCCCCCAGACCGTCGCAGCCGACCCCACGGCACCCGCGCCGTACGTCCGCACCGTCCGCCGCGCCGGGGTGCCGCGCACCGGCATGGACTGGGAGATCGACGCGGGCGGCATCGAGGACCTGCTGCTGCGCCTCACCGAGGAGTACGGGGCGCGCAAGCTGTACGTCACCGAGAACGGCTCCTCCTTCCCCGACGTGGTCCGCCCCGACGGCACGATCGACGACCCCGAGCGCCAGGAGTACCTGACCGCCCACCTCGCGGCCTGCGCATCCGCCGCCCGCAGGGGTGCCCCGCTGGCCGGCTACTTCGCCTGGTCGCTGCTGGACAACTTCGAGTGGGCGTACGGCTACGACAAGCGTTTCGGCCTGGTCCACGTCGACTACGCGACACAGGTGCGCACCATCAAGGGCAGTGGACACCACTACGCCGACATCATCGGCCGGGCGCGGGGGAGGGAGCGCAAGGCCGCCTGAGCCCCCGGGGGCGGGCGCCCGCGCCTCAGGCGTCCTTCCTCGCCACTCCGCCGTAGATGCCGATCGGCGGGGCGTCGGGGCGCCGTGCCTCCTCGGGGCGCCAGTCGGTGACCCGGACCAGCCCCGGCTCGACCAGCGAGAAGTCGCCGAACAGGTCGAGGACCGCGGCGTGCGTACGCAGGTTGAGGGACGCGGTGGCCTTGTTGTAGACGGCCGCCGCGTCCTCGCGCCGGTCGTCGTGGACGTCGCCCGTCGCGTGCGACAGGATCAGGTAGGAGCCGGCCGGCAGCGCGTCGCGCAGCGTGGCGACGATGCCCGCCGGGTCCTCGGCGTCGGCGACGAAGTGCACGACGGCCACCAGCAGCAGCGCCACCGGTCGGTCGAAGTCGATGACCGCGCGCACCTGGGGGTGGTCGAGGATCGCGCGGGGGTCGCGCAGGTCGGCCAGGACGACGGTGGTGTCCGGGTCGTCCGACAGGGCCCTGGAATGGGTGGCGACAATGGGGTCGTTGTCGACGTACGCGACCCGGGTCCCGGGGGCGACGGACCGTGCGATCTGGTGCACGTTGGGCTCGGTGGGCAGGCCCGTGCCCACGTCGAGTATCTGGCGGATCCCGCCCTCGGCCACCACGTGCCGCACCGCGCGGTGCATGAAGTGCCGGTTGGCCAGGACCCCCTCGCGCACCTCGGGCGCCGACTTCATGAACTGCTCGGCGGCCCTCTGGTCGACCTCGTAGTTGTCCTTGCCGCCGAGGAAGTAGTCGTACATGCGGGCGGGATGGGGCCTGCTGGTGTCGATCCGGTCGGGATGGGCGGCGCTCTCGCCACTGCTCAGGGAGGTCATACGGCCTGACTCCGTCCTCAACTCGTTGGCCACCCACGGCACACGCGTGGTGAGCACCCGGGTGAGTGCCTGTCGGAACATCATCTTGGCATGGGAGCGGGTGCACGGCGGGCCCCGGCCGGGCCGGAACCCGCCGCGCACCGTCAGACGCGCGCCAGCACGGCCTCCCACGCCGCCGCCGCGTCAGGGTGACGGGACGTCAGCACGGAACCCAGGGCTTGCCGGCTGCCGTCCGTGGCCCACCCGTCGTCGCAGCCGAGCAGGTCGGCCAGCGCGTCGCAGGCCGCCGGGTGCGCTGCGAGCAACGCGACGCCGGACGCGTCGGCCGGGTCCACCGGGCCGCCCGGGTCCGCCCATCCCTGCGTGCAGCCCAGCAGCTCCGCCAGCGCGTCGCAGGCCGCGGGATGGGCCGGCAGCAGGGCCGCACCGCGCGGTGCGTGGCCGGCGGACTCCGCCCGGCGGGTGCCCGGTGCGACCGGGGGCGGCGTCCGCCACGGCGGCACCCAGGCGTCCAGCGCCGCGAGCCGCCCCGGGAAGATCCGGCCCGCCTCGCGGATCAGCAGCGGGGCCAGCTCCGCGGCATTCGACCGCAACGTCGTGACGAGCAGTGGCAGCCACGGCAGCAGCACCGCGTCCGGCAACCGTCCGAAGGCGTTCGACACCGCCTCCACCACCACGTCCGCCAGCCCCGGCACGGGTTCCAGCGCGTGGACGAAACCGCTGAGGTAGCGCGGGTAGGCGGGGACCACCAGCGGGTCGGCCAGCAACGCGTCGCACCGCGCCCGCAGTTCACCCCGCGACAGGGTGCCGAGCTGCACCTGTGCGGCCCACAGCAGGGCCGTCTTCGACGGGTCCTCGGGGCGCGACTGCCCGACCGCCAGCTCCAGCTGGGTCCGGTCGCAGCCCAGCGACAGCGCGAGCCCCTCCATGCTGAACAGGAAGCCCAGCATCGCCGCGACCTGCCCGACCGTCGCGTCCTCGTCCTGGAACGCCGTCGGCAGCAGCGTGCAGTAGTGGGCGTACCCGGACTTGACGAACGACTCGATCCACGACGGCAGCACCGGCTCACTCGTCCGGTAGTACGCGAGCATCGCGCGTACCCGGCGCAGCACCTCCGGCGCGCCGTCCACCGTGCGCTCGGCCGCCAGCACCTTCAGCGCGTGGGTGCCGAGTTCGTCGGCGAGGCGGCGGCTGCCCAGGTAAAAGGTGGCGTCCTCCACCGCGGCCAGCACCGTCGCGGTGGTCGCCCCGGGGCCGTACGCCTCGCGCCGCAGCCGCTGCTCCAGAACCTGCTCGATGCTGACGCCCTCGTAGCCCAGCTCGATCAGCGCCCGCTGGTGGGTGCCGAGGGCGAGGTCCCAGGACTCCTGGATCGACCGCTCACCGAGCCGCCGCTCACCCATGATGGGCCGGGCAGCGCCGTGCGGCAGCAGCCGCCGCAGCATCCACAGCACGTCCGAGCAGGCCCGCAGCTCCGGCCGGGACGCCATGTCCAGCAGCGCCCGTCGCACCCCGCGCTGCTGGAGCCGCAGCCCGAGCGGCTCCAGCCGGTCGTGCACGTCACGGGCGAGCGGCGGCAGCGCCTCGTAGCCGACCTGGCCGATCCGGTCGCCGCCCATCATGATCTCGACCAGGCGCCGCACGTCCCGCCGCCCCGGCACCACGTCCTTCTCGATGCAGGTGACCGCCGCGTCCTGGAAGTCGTACGGCGTGGGCTTGGCCCGGTCCCGCATCCCGGCCAGCAGGATCGACGTCTCGAAGACCGCGACGGCGTCGGCGGTGGAGGCGAGATAGCCGCTGCGCCGGGCCGCGCGCACGATGTCAACCGACCAGCCGAGCAGCTCCGCCTCGTCCAGCGAGTCCAGTACGGGCGGCCGGCGCAGGAAGCCGGAGAGCCGGTCGGCGGCGGCCGGATCCCCGGCCGGTGCGACGGCAGGAGCCGCCGCCTTCTTCGCGGCTGACTTCCGCGCACCGGGCTTCTTCGCCCCGGCCTGGCCCGCCAGCCGGTACGGCTCGACCCGGGTCCGCTTCAGGCTCTTCGCCCACTCCGCCGCCGCGATCGACACCGAGCCCGCGGCCAGCCCGAACTGCGCCTCGATCGCCGCGTGGCTGGACGGGATCAGCCCGTACCGCCAGGAGGTGGCGGTGCGCGGGGAGATGGTGAAGGCTCCCCTCCTGCCCCGCACCCCGAACTCCTCGACGCGGCTGGCCGCGTGGAACGCCCCGCACACGTACAGGCAGTCCGCCGGATCGGTGCCGGTCGCGTCGAGGTGTTCGCGCATCCGGGTCCACATGTACCGCTCGCGGTCCTCGTCCACGCGGACCCGGGCGCCGTCTCCCGGCGCGAGCCGCCGGAACAGGCTGCCGACGAGGAACATGACCTGACGGTAGGTGTCGTGGTCGACGGCGGCGTCTGCGCTGCTGTCGCCGAGCGGCACCTCCACGTACTGGTGCCACCACTCCGACCAGTGCCGCACCTTGCCGTGGCGCAGCAGGTGCTCCTCCAGCTCGGCGAAGCGCGGCCGCAGGTCGCCGATCTCGACACCGACGGCCTCCCCGTGCAGAGCGGCCTCGGGATCCGGGGAGTCCTGCCCGGCTCCGGGCTCCTCCGGGGCCTGTTCGTGCCGCCCGTCCCACTGGAAGACGTGGTCCGCGGACCGGTCGACGAGGACCAGCTCCACCCCCGGCGTGTCCAGCGCGTAGGCGATGGCCTGGTACTCGGCGGACGCCTCGGTGATCGGCGCGACGACCGACAGCGGAGCCCACTCCTTGGGGAAGCCGTCGACGTCTCCGGCGAACGCCTGCACCGCCACCGGCAGCCGGCAGTTGCGCAGCTCGGCCAGGAGCGGCGCCATGTCCTCGCACAGCTCCAGATACACGACCTTGGGCTGCTTCTCGCGCAGCCGACGGGCCATGGCGGTGGCCGAGGCGGGGGAGTGGTGGCAGACGGGGAAGATCTCCAGCGGTTCGCGCGCCGCGCGGTCGACGTCGTCGACCAGGCCGAGGAGTATGCCTTCCAGGGCGTCGGGCCCGCCCGCGAACGTGGCGGCGGCCTCCTGGAGCTGCCCGCGGAGCGCGGCGAACGACGTGCTCTCCCGGTCCCCGTTCACGACAGCGTGGCGATCGCGTCGCGGCCGCCCTCCAGGAACTCGGGCCAGGAGCCGCCCTGCTCCTTGCTGCGCGGCTCGACCACTCCGTGCAGGTACTTGTTGAAGATGGCGAGGTCCTCGGGCTCGCGCCGGGTGAGGGAGCCGACCAGCGAGGAGGCGAGGGTCCGGGCGGTCAGGGCGCTCTCGCCGAAGAAGTTGCTGTGCAGCACGGCGTCCTCCAGCACACCGATCTGCTCCGCCGTCGACAGGGCCGACTCCAGCTTCTCGTCGTCGCTGCCCGCCGCGGCTGCCGACTGGCGCAGGTCGGCGAAGCTCTGCAGCAGCACGTCGAGCAGCGTCGGCGGCACCTCCAGGTCGATCGCGTGGCGGCGCAGCAGCTCCTCGGTGCGGAAGCGGACGATCTCCGCCTCGCTCTTCTTGTTCGTCACCACCGGGACCCGTACGAAGTTGAAACGCCGCTTGAGGGCGGACGACAGGTCGTTGACACCCCGGTCGCGGCTGTTGGCCGTGGCGATGACCGAGAAACCCGGCTTGGCGAAGACGATGTTGTCGTCGCCGGCGCCGCTCTCCAGTTCGGGAACGGAGATGTACTTCTCGGAGAGGATCGAGATCAGCGCGTCCTGCACGTCACTGGTGGAGCGGGTCAGCTCCTCGAAGCGGCCGATGGAGCCGGTCTCCATCGCGGTCATGATGGGTGAGGGGATCATCGACTCCCTGGACTGCCCCTTGGCGATGACCATGGAGACGTTCCACGAGTACTTGATGTGGTCCTCGGTGGTGCCGGCCGTGCCCTGCACCACCAGCGTGGAGTTGCGGCTGATCGCGGCGGACAGCAGCTCGGCCAGCCAGCTCTTGCCGGTCCCCGGGTCGCCGATGAGCAGCAGCCCCCGGTCGGAGGCGAGGGTGACGATGGACCGCTCGACGAAACTGCGGTCACCGAACCACTTCTGCGCCACCTCCCGGTCCAGTCCGTCGGAACGCTCGGAGCCCAGGATGAACAGACGGACCATCTTCGGCGACAGCCGCCACGAGAACGGCTTGGGCCCGTCGTCGATCGACTCCAGCCAGTCGAGCTCCTCGGCGTACTTGATCTCGGCGGGGGCGCGCAGCAGTTCGGACATGAGGGAGAGGCCTTTCGTACGGTGATCGGGGCGAACGCGGAGACGTGGCGGCGGCGGAACGCGACGGAACGCGACGGAACGCGACGGAACGCGGCGGAACGTGCCGGAACGGCCCGGTGATCAGGTGAGGAACGTCTTGAGTTCGTGCACGAGCTTCTTGATGTGGCCGGAGATCACCGGCGTACCGAGGTCCTTGAACCGCTCCCGGAACCACGGGTTGACGCTGCCGCGTCCGGAGCTGGTCACCGACCCGACCGGGATGAACTTCGCGCCCGAGCGGTGGACGGCGGCCATGGAGTCGAACAGCTCCTGGTGCCGCCATTCGTAGAAGTCGGAGATCCACACCACCACGGTGTTGCGCGGCTCGGCGATCTTCGGCTGGGCGAGTGCCATGGCGACCGTGCCGTCGGTGCCGCCGCCGAGCTTGGTGCGCAGCAGCGTCTCGAACGGGTCGTGCGCCCAGGGGGTCAGGTCCAGCGCCTGTGTGTCGTAGGCGATGAGGTGGACGTCCACCTTCGGCAGCCCGGCGAATATGGACGCCAGGATGGTGCAGTTGACCATCGAGTCGACCATGGAACCCGACTGGTCCACGACCACGACGAGCCGCTGGGGCGTCGTCTTGCGGCTGGTGTGCCGGTAGTAGAGCCGGTCGACGTAGAGCCGCTCCTCCTCGGGGCTCCAGTTGGTGAGGTTCTTCCAGATGGTGCGGTCGATGTCGAGGTTGCGGAAGACGCGCTTGGGCGGGACGGACCGGTCGAGTTCGCCGACCGTGGACTTCTCCACCTGGGTGCGCAGCACCTCGGTGACCTCGTCGACGTAACGGCGGATGAGCGCCTTGGCGTTCGCCAGCGCCACTCCGGAGAGATTGTCCTTGTCGCGCAGCAACTGCTCCATCAGGGACATGCTCGGCGTCAGCCGCGCGGCCAGCGCGGGGTCGGCCAGCACCTCGCGCAGGCGCATGCGCTTGACGAGGCCGGCCTCGATGGAGCCCAGTTCGGGGCCGATCGCGGGCAGGAGGCGACCGAGGTCCGGAGCGGGCCCGCCGACCCCGGTGCCTGTGGGACTGACACCGCCGCCGGACCGGCTCGGCCCACCCGAGGGTCCCCGTCCGCCCCGCAGCTCGCCCGGCCGGCAGCCGAGGGCGCGCTCCAGCCAGTCCGCGTCGGACTGCCAGCGGGCCAGCTGCTCGGCGCTCACGTTGCCGGAGCCGGTGGAGAAGACGTTGAGCAGCACCTTGGACACGAGCGCCGCACGCCGTACCTCGGCGGCCCGGTCCCGCGCGTCGTCCTCCTCCGGCTCGGGCACCATCAGCCCCTCGAACTCGGCCGCCAGCTCCGGGTGCCGCTGGACGACGGAGCCGACGGAGGCGCCGGGGTCGAGCAGCGCGGCCGGCAGGCCGATGTCCTCGACCACGGCGAGGCTCGCGGACTCCAGCGCGGGCTGCTCCTCGGGGTCGAAGAGCCGGGCCAGCAGGCGCCAGTAGAGAACCTGACGACGGTTGTCGTGGTGACCGTCCGGGGAGCCGGGGGTCTGCCCGGTGGGCTGGGAGTGATCGGTCATTTCCGCAGCAGCTTTCCGGCGCGCTCGCGCAGCACGGTGACGGCGTCGGTGGCGGCCTTCTCGGCGCGCACCCCGGCCTTGTCCGTGGTGCCCCCGGCCCAGGCCCCCGCGTGCACGGCGACGGCCTTCTTGCGCACCGTCCGCTCCACGGCCAGCGGCTGGAGCAGGAACTCCCCGGCATCCCAGCGCAGCAGCCCCAGACAGGCGCCGGACGACGCCACCGCCTCGGGGGTGAGCGGTCCGGCGGCCGGTACCCGGTCCGTGTCGACCCGCAGCCGGTATCCGGCGACGTCCAGCACGACCTCGCCCGCCACGTCCTCCGCGTCCGCCACGCCGTACTCCTCCACCAGGACCGGCACCGCGATCCTGGCCGGATGCCGGTCCAGCGGCGACACGGCGGACGCGGCCGCGGCGGGCAGGGCCACCCGGGCGGTGGTGAACACGTCGGCGGGCTCACCCGCACGAGCACGGGAGTCGTCCCACAGCAGATCGCCCTCGGCGGTCAGCGGCATCGTGTCGACCTCGACGGCACGGCCCTCGCCCACCGCCGCCAGCAGCGACATGTGCGGCCGCAGCAACTGCCACAGCCCGGCCCCGACGACCGTGTCCGGCTTGGGCGCGGACACCGAGGCCCGCACCAGCCGGGACGCGCCCCCGTCCGCGGGCTCGAACACCGCGTGCACCTGCGCCTGTACGGCGGTGGCGTGCTCCTGGAGGTCGACGCCGAGCGGCAGCAGCCGCCCGGTGACCTCTCCCGCGGCGGGTGCGGAGGCCGCCCCCGGCAGGGTCAGCAGCAGGGCACGTGTCCACAGGTCGGCCCAGCGGCGCACCGGCACCCGCTCCAGGGTCGCGCCGGGACAGCAGGCGGCGAGCTCGGCGGCGAACCCGTCGAGCAGCGTCGCGAGCCGGCGCAGCGCCGGGTCGGGCAGCATCGCGGAGACGACGGGCGCGGCGCCGCCCACGAGTTCGTGGTCGATGCCCTGCCAGCCGGTCCGGGCCAGGTCGCACAGCCAACCGCGCGCGGCGACGAGCAGGTTCGCCGCACGCTCCACGCCGGAACCAGGTGCGGCGGGCACCGATTCGGCGGCGGGGCGGCCGGTGACCTCGTCCACCCGTGTCACCAGGGCGTCGTGAACGGAGCCGAGCAATGCGGTACGCGCGGCGGCGAGCGCGACGAAGTGCCCCTCGTCACCGCCCCCGGCGGACGTCTTCTCGGCGGCCTCGGCGACCCGCGAGGCCAGTGGAGTCCCGGCGAGGGCGTCGGCGAGTCCGGACAGCCCACCCGCCTGCGCGGGCTGCGGGCGGAGCAGACCGCCGACGAGCACCGCGTCGAACCCGTCCACGGCCGCGAGGGCCTCGTCGAGCCCCTCGACGTCGTCGAGCAGCAGGTCGGCGCGCATCAGGCGGCCACCGCCCCGGTCGTCGGGAACCAGTGCATCTCGGGCAACGGGGAGGTGACGGGTCCGAGTTCGAGGTTGGCGAGCTGTCGCAGGAACCGGCTGAACACCTGCGCCGCCGCCGAGGCGTCCCCGGCCCCGGGCCGCGCCGCCGTCATGGCGGAGGTGAGGGACTGGGCGTCGACGGCGTCCCCCGTCTCGACCTTCAGGTAGCGGGCGACGCGCTCGGCGCCGTACTGCAGCACCGCCTCAGCGACGAGGGCGCGGATGTGGTTGCAGAACGAGCCGCGCGCCCCGCCGCAGGGACGGTTGTTGTTGGTGCTGCACGAGAAGGCGTAGGACGACGCCGCGACCGAGGACACGTACACCCGCCCGATGTCCGACCCGCTGGACACCACACCCTGCAAGCGCCCGTCGGCCAGCTCCACGAACGGCACCTTGGCGAGCTTGCGCGGCCGCGCGGACGGCACCACACGCACCGTGCTCGACTTCTCCCAGACGGACAACGCACCATCTCCCATGCATGCGAAAGGGGGGCGTTCACGCCACCTCGGCGGAACGAGATCGAATCTAGCGGCGGCCACTGACAGCGCCCTGTGACCTGGGCCGAATCCGGCTAGGCTGGCATCCTGACGGTGCCGTTCCGCATACGGAGGAGTGTCCTGTGACCGCCGGTATACCCAGACCCCGCATCGACACGAGCAAGCCGCACCCCGCCCGCGTCTACGACTGGCTGCTCGGCGGCAAGGACAACTACCCCGTCGACCAGCAGGTCGGCGAGACACTCCCCGCGGAGGCCCGGGGCAACGCGGCACGGAACCGGGCGTTCATGCACCGCGCGGCGGCCTGGCTGGCGAAGAACGGCGTCGACCAGTTCCTGGACATCGGCACCGGCATCCCCACCGAACCCAATCTGCACCAGATCGTGCAGGCGGTCAGCCCGGGCGCCCGCATCGTCTACGCGGACAACGACCCGATCGTCCTCAGGCACGCGGAGGCGCTCCTGACCAGCACCCCGCAGGGTGCCACGGACTTCCTCCTCGCGGACGTACGGCAGCCCGAGACGATCCTCGAACGGGCCCGTGAGGTACTGGACTTCGACCGCCCGATCGCCCTCTCCCTGATCGCACTCCTGCACTTCCTGCCGGACGACGAGGACCCCTACCGCCTCGTGCGCACCCTCGTGGACGCGCTCGCTCCCGGCAGTTGCCTCCTCCTCTCGCACGGCACCGCCGACCAGCACCCGGAGCTGAAGCAGGAGACCGAGGCCGCGTACAAGAAGGGCGCCATCCCGCTGCGGATGCGCACCCGGAGCGAGGTCGAACCCTTCTTCGCCGGGCTCGAACTCGTCGAGCCCGGCCTGGTGTTCGCCACCGAGTGGTACCAGGAGGAACCGGCACCGGCGCGGGAGCGCAGCGGCTTCTACGTCGGCGTTGCACGGGTCTCCTGAGCCGGACCCGGGCGGGGGCAGGCGGAACTGCCGCCTGCCGGGGCCGCCTTGACGCGGGCCGGAACCGGCCGATACTTGTGCGCAGCACGGGTCGGTCGGTGTCCGTGGTCGGCGCGAGGCGGGACGACGATGAAGAAGAGACTGTGTGCCACGGTTGCCGTTCTCGGCGTCCTCATGGCGCCGGCCGCACTGCCGCCGGCCGCACAGGCGTCCCCGCACCCCGCCGGACACCGCTCGCCGGCCCGGCAGGCGCTCCCCCTGGGGCCCGTCGGCCTCCCCGAGACGCGCACCACGACCACCCTCCAGCCGGGCGTCACCCTCACCCGTATCGTGCGCGGAATCGCCGACGACCCGGCGCTCCACTGGACCGTCGAGGTGTCCATCCCCGGCGGTGACACCTCCCCGGACCCCGACGCACCGCCCACGGCCCTCAAGGACCGGGCGAGCGCCGACGAACTCGCCGCCGAACTACGACGGGACGGCTTCGAAGCCCGGGCGGATGAGGTGAGGACACCGAGAACGGCCGACTACACGGGCGGCAGCCTCGGCTGGCGGGTCCGCGTCGGAAGCTTCGACTCGCAGGCCGCCGCGACGGCCGAACGCACCCGCCTGAGAGCGGCCGGCCACACCGGATCGGCCGTCCACACCGGCTGGGACGGCGGGGCGACGGACCGCGGTCCGTGGCACGTCGACGTACTCACCATCGACCCGCGCACGTTCCGCGGCACCCTGGACGCGTCGTACGGTCCGGACCTGGAGAACCGCGAGACGACCACCGCACTCTCGACGTCCGCCGCCGCGACCGCCGCGGTCAACGGCGGCTTCTTCGTCCTCGACCCCAAGGCGGGCGCACCGGGCGACCCGGCCGGAGTGGGCGTCTACGACGGACGCCTGCTGAGCGAACCGGTCGCCGGACGCCCCGCCCTCGTCGTCCACGGCAACGGCCGCCGCACGGAGATCACCCGCGTCACCTGGCAGGGCCGCATCACCAGCCGCACCTCGTCCCTGCCCCTCAACGGCATCAACCGCGTCCCCGGCCTGATCAGGAACTGCGGCGGCACGAAGGGCGACGCCCCGACCTCGCGCCCGCTGCACGACGTCACCTGCACCAACCCCGACGAGCTGGTCGCCTTCACCCCGGACTACGGCGGTCACACACCCGGGGGAGAAGGCGTGGAAGCGGTACTCGACGCCCACGACAGGGTCGTGCAACTCCGTTCGCCGCGCGGCGGAACGATCCCCCCGGGCGGCAGCTCCGTCCAGGCGACGGGCGAGCGCGGCACCGACCTGACCGCCGCGGCCCACGTGGGCGACCGCCTGCGCGCCAGCACGACCCTGCTGGACGCCCGTGGCCGCCGGGTCACACCGTCTCCCCGCACCGACATCGTCAACGCCGGTCCGGAACTGGTCCGCGACGGCCGTGTCCACGTCACCCCCGCCACCGACGGCATGGTGCACCCCGGCGACCCGAGCTGGTACTACGGCTGGGTCCACAAGCGCAACCCGCGCACCCTGGCCGGGGTGGACGCCGCGGGCCGCACCGTCCTCGTCACCGCCGACGGACGCGGCACGGGCTCCCTCGGGCTCAGCATCGGGGAGAGCGCCGCCGTCGCGAGGGCGCTCGGCCTGCGCGACGCGGTCAACCTGGACGGCGGAGGCTCCACCACGATGGTGGCCGGCGGCGCCGTACTCAACACTCCCTCGGACGCCGCAGGCGAACGCCCGGTCGGCGACGCGCTCCTGATCCTGCCCCGCCGAAACGGCACCTGACCCCGACCTCCACGGACCGACCGCCGAAACGCACCACCGCACCCCCCCCGGCACCCCCCGCACCACCGCGCGACCAACAGCAACCCACCCCGGGAGCCGCCGTGTTCGCGAACGTGCCCACTTTCCTCAGCGTCCTCAGCCCGCTGCGAGCGAGACTCCTCCTGGTCCTCGCCGTACTGCTGGCCGTCCTGACTCCGACCGCTCCCGGGGCCCTGGCCGCCGGGAAACCGGAGACCGGTGCCACCCGCCCCGGCGCGGAGGTCGTCGCCGTCACCCAGGTCGCGGACCGCCAGGTCGACCTGTCGGTACGGTCGAGCGCCCTCGGGGGCCGCACGGTCGACGTCCGCCTGCTCACCCCCGACGGCTGGAACCCGCACGACCGGCAGCACTGGCCCACCCTCTGGCTCCTGCACGGCTGCTGCGGCGACTACACGTCGTGGACGAGCATGACGGACGTGGCCGAGACGGACAGCCTGCGCGACGTCCTCGTCGTGATGCCCGAGGCGGGCTGGAACGGCTGGTACAGCGACTGGTGGAACCATGGTGCCGGCGGCGACCCGGCATGGGAGACCTTCCACACCAAGGAACTGCGCCATCTCCTGGAACGCGACTGGGGTGCGGGCTCGGACCGCGTGGTCGCCGGCCTGTCGATGGGCGGCCAGGGGGCCCTGCTGTACGCCGCCCGGCACCCGGGGATGTTCAAGGCCACGGCGGCGTTCTCCGGCTCCGCGCACCCCCTTCTGAACGACGAGTCGGTCGACCGCATCATGGGCTTCTTCGCCGGCCAGGGCAACGACCCGCTCCGCGTCTGGGGCGATCCGGTCGCCCAACGCCGGATCTGGCAGGCCCACGACCCCTTCCACCTCGCCAAGCGACTGAGGCCGATCCCGGTCTACCTCTCCTGCGGCGACGGCACCACCGGCCCCCTGGACGCACCGGGCGCCACCAGCGCCCTGGAGGCCGACTTCAACCGCCAGAACCACGCACTCGCCGCCGAGCTGAAGCGCGTGGGCGCCCGGCACGTGACGACCAACTTCTACGGCCCGGGAACCCACGGCTGGGCCTACTGGGAACGAGAACTGCACGCCTCGCTGCCGATGCTGCTGGGGGCGTTGGGCAGGCCGCAGTGAGATGAGGGAGACCTCCCCGCTGCCCGACCGGTGACTCAGAAGCTCCACCGCGTATGGCTGTAGACCCCGTCGTCCCGGCCGAACCCGTACGCGGTGACCGGAGCCACCGCGTACAGCACCGCGTCTCCGCTCCGCATGGAGTCCCCGAGGCCGTGGAAGGTGCCTTCGGCCGAGGTGATGTGTGCCCCGTACTTCGCCTCGTGCGCCGCGATCACCTCCTCCAGCACGGTCGGATCACCGACGCGTTCCGCCTTGCCCTCGACGACGAGGTCCAAGCCCTCGGTGAGCGAGTTCCCGCCCGTGAGCAGCGCGCAGTGTGCGTCGTGCGCCAGGTTCCGGGCCTTCTGCTCACCCGGTCCGGTGGAGAAATACAGCACACCGTCGTGCCACGCCGCGATCACCGGCGTGATGTGCGGGCCACCACCGGGCCGCATCGTGACCACCCAGAAGATCTCGGCGGCCGCCATGCGCCGTTGGGCCTCCACCCACTCCGTGGCGGTGACGTCGGCGGCGCCGGGTCGAGGATTCAGGGCGGAGCTGTAGCGGGCGTCCAGGTCGGTAGTGGGCTGCTTCGCGGCACGTTGTTGCTTGGACATGGCAGATCTCCTTGCTGTCTTGTCCGTAACGACTGCCGGCCGGCCCGGAAATCATCGGTGGGTCCGATAGGGGTACGTCCGTCAGGGGTGCGTCCGCTGGAGGAACGGTTCGAGGAGGCCGAGCAGCCGTTCCGGACGGTGCAGCGGGATGATGTGTCCGCAGTCCTCGATCACGTGGCCGACGAGGTGATCGGCGACCGGCCGCAGCTGGCGTTCGAGGGCTCGGCCCACCGGATGCGCGCCGACGGCCATGGTGGGGACGGTCAGCCGTCCGCCGGTGACGGCCTCCTCGATCTGCTCGCTGCTCGTGGGCAGCGCGCGGTAGTAGGAGAAGGCGCAGCGCAGGGCGTCGGTTCCGGTGTAGGCCCCGACGAAGGCGTCCCGGACAGCCGGATCGACGCCCTCCCCGAGAGAACCGGTGCCGAGGAACCAGTCGAGGTACCGGTCCTCGTGCCCGGTCAGCACCGTCTCCGCGAGACCGGGCACCGCATGGAAGCCGAACCACCAGGGCGGGCCCTGAGCCAGGAACTCCTCCGCCCCCGGCAGCCCGCCCAGCAGTGACTCCATCACCACCAGCCGTTGGACGAGGTCCGGCCGTCGCATGGCGAGCAGGAACGCGGGCGGGGTTCCGGCGTCGATCCCCACGACGGCCGCCGAGCGCACTCCGAGGGCGTCCAGCAGCGCTTCGGCATCGGACGCGAGCGTTCCGGCGTCGTAGCCGCTCGTCGCGCGCGTGCTGGCCCCGGCCCCTCGCATGTCCGGCGCGATCACCCGGTGGTGCTCGGCGAGCGGGCCCATGACATGGGTCCACAGCTGCCAGGTGTGCGGGAAGCCGTGCAGCAGGAGCACAGCGGGTCCCTCGCCGTGGAGGGCCACGTTGAGTTCGATGCCGTTGACCGGGATGCGCCGAAGCTCGACGCCTTGGGGGTGGAGGGCGGAGGAGCGAGGTGAAGCGGTGGGCACGGGTACTCCCTGAGGCAGATATGGCAGTTGTAGCAGTTGTGGCAGTTACCAATGGTGACAACCAAACGGTAGGTGACTAGGCTGGGGGAGCCAAGACCGTACTTCTGCCACAGGTGGTGAGCTCCAGGTGACCCCCTCCCCGACGCCAAGGGCGTCGCGATCCCCGAACGGCGCTCGGGGAGACCTGTTCGACCCGGAGTGCCCCACGCGCCGCCTGCTCGACCGGATCGGCACCAAGTGGACCTCCATGGCGGTCAAGGTGCTGGCGGAGGCATCCCCGGATGAGGTGCGGTTCGCGGAACTGCAGCGCAGGATGCCCGGCATCTCGCAGAAGATGCTGTCGGCCACGCTCCAGGGCCTCACCCGCGACGGCCTGGTCGGCCGCCGCGTGGAGGCGACCGTCCCACCGCGCGTGTACTACAAGCTCACCCCGCTCGGCCTGACCCTGGAGGCACCGCTGGCCGCACTCCGCGAGTGGGCCGAGGAGCACATGGCGGAGGTGGACCGCGCCCATCAGGGCTGGAGTCCGTCGTGATCGCGCCGGGAGGACGACCGCGGGCGGCAAGCCCACGGCGCCAGAGCCGCCAGAGCCGCCAGGGCTGCCAGGGCTGCCAGGGCTGCTGAGGCCGTCAGGACCGGCCTACGCTGCTCGCGTCTCCTTGCGCAGCAGCCGGGTGAGGCGTTCGCCGAGCTCCCGGTCGTCGAGGCCCGCGCACTCGATGCCCAGTGCGGTCGCCAAGTCGCGTACATGGAGGTCGGCCAGGGCCTGGGTGAGTTCGGCGAAGGCATCCGCGGCCGCACGGCCCCGCCGTACTCCCGCGGCGACGGCGACAGCCCCGGCCAGTGCCGCCGGCCACCACCACAGCGCCAGCACCAGATATCCCACGCCCCAGGCACACAGGCGGGCCGACGCGGTCAACCTGACGCGGGCCGCCTGTAGTTCGGCACGCGTGCCGTCGGGGGCCAGGAGCCACAGATGAGGCCAGGCGGCTGCCAGATCCAACCCCTGAGCGCGCCACAGCCGTTGTGCGGGTGCGGCCAAGCGGTCACCCGTCCAGAAGGGGTGGCGGGGCGGTGTCGAGGCGATACGGTCGCGGTCGGCGTACCGGCGTTCGGCGATGTCCGCGAGCCGGTCGGCGTCGTCCGCTCCCTCGATCCGGGCCCGGCCCGCCGCCACCAGCGCGGTGCGAAAGGCCGCGTCGGCCGCACGCCAGCGGCGCGACCGGCGGTTGGCGAGGTACCGCAGCACCGTCCCGTGCGGCTGCGCGCACCAGAGCAGCTCCACGCCCGTGCCCAGGGACTGGGCGGCCGCGCCGGTCACCGCGGCACCGGCCAGCACACCCGCCGCCACCAGGACGACGGTGCCGGCGCTGCGGGACACGGGGGAGTCGGCAACCGTGTCGAGCCAGGCCCGCAGGTACTCGACGTCGGACCAGTGCTCGTGACCGAGGACCATGGCCGTGGTGAGGACGGAGAGGAAGAGCAGCCCGGGCAGGGCCAGCGCGGCCAGCCACCGTTCGGCGATCCGGCCGCCCAGCGCGCTGAGGAAGCCGCTGGTCACCGGAGGGGCACCGTGCGCAGCGGCTGCTCGAAGATCCGGCAGCCGGGGTGCGGGTCGTCGTCGGTCGGCGCCTCCACCCGCCCGCAGCGGCCCCGCGGACAGGCGAGCACGTGCAGCGGCGGGTGGTCCCGCCCGGCGACCGGCAGTCGCTGGAAGCCGGGCGTGAGCGGCGTCGGTGTGGTGCGGTAGGAGCCCAGGCCGGCGCTGTGCCCGGCCGCGAGCAGCTCCTCCTCCAACTCGTCGAAGGAGTCGTCGAGTTCTTCGGGGGCCCGGCCGGCACGCAGTTCGGAGGCGATGGACTCGACGAGCCGCAGCCCCCGCTCGCCGAGCACCAGCGATCCCGACGCGTCCGTCAGCCGTCGGCAGAGCCCCTCCAGCCGGGCGTGCTCACCGCCCGGCCCGCTTCGCCCGCCAGTCTCGATCTCCACCGTTCCCCCTCGGACGCCGGACGCCGGTCGGCCGCGATTGTACGTCGGCTGTCGGCTGTCGGCTGTCGGCTGTCGTCCGTTGTCCGGCTGCCGTTCGGGGCACGCCGGGATCCTCGCTCCGGCCCGCCGTACGGACTGGCCCGCCGTACAAACTGGTCGCCGTACGAACTGCCCGCCGTACACCGTCGCGCCCACCGCCCGTTCGCTATCGTGGGAAGGGGCCGCGCAGCGCCGAGACACCTCGGTCGGGCGGTGTGACACCGGGGGGTGGGCGTGCACGAAGCGAATCGCGCTCGCGGGGCGGACGTGCGGGACGAGGAATCGCGCGCCGACCGGCTGCTGTCCCACCACTTCAGGACGGGCGACCGGCCCGCCCTCGACCAGGCGATCGCGCTCTACCAGCGGTTGCTCACCTCAGCGGCGCCGGACGCCGGACGGGCCCTCGCCCGGGCCGCCGCCAACCTGATGGTCGCCCTCCAGACCCGCTACCAACTGCTGGGGCACCCGGACGACGTGGAGGCACTGGTCGACCTGGGCCGTGAACGGGCGGCGGACGAACCGGTCCGCCCGCAGGACGTGCGGCTCCTGGGTCTCGCGTACCAGCAGAGGTTCGCGCTGTACGGACGGCCCGACGACCTCGACCGAGCGGTGAACGCCTTCGACCGGGCCGCTCGCCTGCCCCAGGAGGCCCAGACCGCGGCGCAGTCGCTCGGCGCCCTCGCACAGGTGCTGCACATGCGGCACAAGATCACCGTCGGTGGCGGCACGGCCCGGGACCCGGGGGAGTTCCCCGCCACGCAACCCCGGCCCCCAGGCCCCGACGCCCCCGCCCCCACGGACCTCCTGCACGCGACGGACGCCCAACGGCAGGCGATCCACACCCTGCCGGACGGATCGGAAGACCGGCCCGGCTACCTGAGCAACCTGGCCGCGATGCGCCACGACGCGTATCTGTTCCAAGGAGACTTCGGCGCCCTGCGTGAGGCCCTCGACCTGTGGTACGCCGCGCTGGAAGCCGTCCCGCGAGGGGAGCCCGCCCGCCTGCTCATCCTGCGCAACCTCACCCAGGGGATGCGCGAGTGGCACGAGTACGCCCCCGAGGAGACCCACCGGGCGGAGATGCTGCGGGTCCACCGCATGGCCCTGTCCGAGTGCCCGCCCGGCCACCCGCAACGCGCCGAACTGCTCGCCGGCCTCGGCGTGGCCCTGCGCTTGGCCGCCGAGGCCGACGACGAGCTGCCGTTGCTCGAGGAGTCCGCGGCGTTGCTGCGCGAGGCCCTGCCCCTCTTACGCCCCGGCACCCCGCAGCGCGCCAAGAGGCTGAACAGCCTCGGCAACACCTTGCACAGACTGGCGCAGAGGACCGGTGACGCGGTGCTGCTGGACGAGGCCGTCGCCACCCTGCGCACCGCCCTCACCGAGGAGGAGCCCGGCACCGACGCCTACGCCGGGACCTTGGCGAACCTCGCCGTCAGCCTGCGCGAGCGCGCCCTCCAGACCGACGATCTGACCTCCCTGCGGGAAGCTTCCCGACTGGCCAGGGAAGCCCTCCACGCGTCACGGAACGCGCCGGTCCTCCAGGCCGGACGGCTCGGCAACCTGGGCGTGGTGCTGCAGAGTTGGCACCAAGCGACCGGCGACACCGCAGCCGCCGACGAGGCGATCGACGTCGCCCGTCAGGCACTGGCACTCGCACCCGTGGCCGGTCAGCCGCGGGCCGACAGGCTGAACCACCTCGCCAACGCCCTGCGCGCCCGGTTCGCGTCCACCGCCGACGTGACAGACCTCGACGAGGCCGCCGGTCTGCTGGAGGAAGCCTCCCAACAGGTCCGCTACGGCGATCCGTCACTCGCGGTGATTCTCTCCAACCTCGGCTCCGTCCGACTCACCAAGCATCACGCCACGGGTGAATCAGGTGAGTTGGAGCAAGCCGTCAGCGAACTGGGACGCGCCGTGTGGGCCGTCGCGGAGGGCACCTCGGCCCACGGCGCTTATCTGAAGTCGTACGGCGACGCGCTGCGTGCCCTGCATCACCGGGACGGCGACCCGGGAGTACTCCGTGCCGCCGCGGACGCCTACCGACAGGCCGCCGGGACCAGGTCCCTGCCCGCCCACGAGCGGGTCCTCGCGGCCTGGGAATGGGGCGCCGCCGCAGGAGGAGACCAACGTTGGGACGACGCCCTGCCCGGCTACGAACTGGCCCTGGAGCTCTTGCCGTTCGCCGCCTCGGGCCGACTGGTCCGCAGCGACCAGGAACGCGGCCTGTCCCGGGTGAGTGGCCTGGCCGCCGAGGCCGCCGCCTGCGCGGTCAACGCCGGCCGGCCGGAACACGCGGTGCTGCTGCTGGAACAGGGCCGGGGCGTCCTGCTGGGCCGGACCATGGCCACCCGCGACGGGCTCGGACGGCTGCGCCGCGCCCACCCGGAACTCGCCGGCCGCTTCTCCCGCCTGCGGGAGCAGCTCGACGCGCTGGAGTCGACCGCCGCGGACGCCGCCCAGGGCGGTCCGTGGGCCGGCCCCACCGATGCGCGGCACACCCTCGCGGCCGAGCTGGAGCGACTGGTCGCCGAGATCCGGACCCGGCCCGGCTTCTCCGACTTCCTCGGCGCACCGGACCTGCGGGCGGTGATGTCCTGCGCCGACCGGGGCCCGGTGGTGCTCGCCTACTGCAGCGAGTTCCGCAGCGACGCCCTGGTGCTGCGGGACGGTGAAGTCCTCCTCGTCCCCCTGCCGTACGCCACCCCGCAGGCCGTCGGCGAACAGGCGGACCGCCTCGAACAGGCGCTCGCCGACGCGGTCGACCCCGCCCGCGACCGGGCGGCCCAGCAGGCCGTCCGCGAGGTGCTGGCCTGGACGTGGGACCACGTCACCGGACCTGTGCTCGACCGACTCGAGGTGCACGGACCCAGGTCCGACGGCGAGTGGCACCGGTTGTGGTGGTCGCCGGGCGGCGCGCTGGCCTCGCTGCCGCTGCACGCGGCCGGCCACCACGACGCCACAGGGGCGGAACCGGACGGCGGACCGGTGCCGGCCCCGGCGGAACCGGACGGCGGACCGGCCCCGGCCCCGGCGGCCGTGCCGGGGCCACGGACGGTACTGGACCGGGTGGTCTCGTCGTACACGCCGACCGTCGCCGCTCTCCGGTACGCCCGGACCCGGGCAGCCGCCCCCCGCCCGCACGGCCCGGTGCTCGCCGTGGCGCTTCCCGCCACGCCCGGCGCCCGGCCGCTCGGCGGCGCACGGCGCGAGGTGGAGGTGCTTCGTGGACTCCTGCCCACCGAGGTGCTGTCCGAGGAACGGGCCACCTTCGACAGGGTGATGGACGCCCTGCCTCGTCACTCGTGCGTGCACTTCGCCTGCCACGGCGTCAGCGAGCCCGCCGAGCCCTCGAACGGCCGGCTCCTGGTGCACGACCACGCGACCCGTCCACTGACGGTCCGTGCGATCTCCCGCCTGGAACTGCCGGCGGCACGGCTCGCGGTGATGTCCGCGTGCGAGACGGCACGGGGCGGCGGGGAACTGGCCGACGAGTCCATCCACATCACGTCCGCGTTCCAGCTCGCCGGGTACGCCAACGCCGTCGGGACGCTCTGGCCGGTGCACGACGCGGTGGCCGTCCGCGTCACACGGCTCCTCTACCGGGAGCTGTGCACCGAAGGAGCCGGTGGTCCGGAGCTGGACGACACGAGGACGGCCCACGCCCTGCACCGGGCGGTCCTCCGGTGCCGCGCCGCCTTCGCGGCCAGTCCCAGTCTGTGGGCGGCACACGTGCACGCGGGAGCCTGACGACACCGGCAGCAACGAGGAGGCGGTCACGATGACCCGATGGTGGCGGCGACGAGCCGCGGAAGAAGGAGAGGCCGCCGGCGCACAGCCGCAGCCCCGACAGGGACAGGAGGACGGGCAGGAGTCCGCGGGGCGGTCCGGGAACGAGGGACGGCTGGTCGGTGGACACATCACCCTCACCGAAGTCACCGAGGGCCGGCCGGAGCAGGAGATCGTCCGGGTGGAGCTGTCCGCCGAGGAGATCCACACCATGCGGGCCCGGTCCGCCATCGACACCCTGGGCCCCGAGCACCCGGACGCCCTCACCGCGATGCGCGAACTCGCCCACGTCCTGCTCTCGGTCCCCGGACGGGGCGAGGAGGCCGTCGAGCTCTTCCAGCATGTTGCCCGCACCCGGTGGACCACGCTGGGCGACCGCCACGAGGACACCCTGCGCGCCTCCGTCGAGCTGGCCGACGCCCTCCACACCACCGGTCAACTGCGCCTGGCGGAGACGGCGTGGCGCGACACCTTCCGCGCCCAGGCGGAGACACTCGGCCGCGACCACCCGGACGCGCTGCGCAGTGCCACCCGGCTCGCGGCGGTCCTGGAGGACCTCGGCAGGGCCCCCGAAGCGGAGCCGCTCGTGAGGGACGTCCTGGAACGCCGCATCCGGCAGCTCGGCCGTGATCACCCCGACGTCCTGTCCGCCACCAACGCGCACGCCGCTTCCCTGCTCAAGTGCGGCCGTCACCAGGAGGCGGAGCGCGTCCTGCGCGCCCTGGTTCCCCGACTGGAGGACCGGTACGGACGCGACCACGAGAAGACGATCGCGGCCCGGAGCAACCTCGGCGCCGTCCTGGTCCGACTGGACCGCCACGCCGAGGCGGAAGAGCAGATCCGTGCCGTCGTGCGGTCGACGGAGGCGACGCTGGGTCCCGACCACGAAACCACCTTCACCGCGCGCAACAATCTCGCGGCCGTCCTGCACGCCCAGGAGCGCTACGAGGACGCGGTGCCGATCCTGCGCGTGATCCTGAGCGGGCGCGTCGCACTCCACGGAGACGACCATCCGATCACGGTCGCCACCCGGGACAACCTCGCCAACGTCCTGATCGACGTCGGCCACCACGCGGAGGCCGCCGAACTGCTCGACCGCTGCGTACGCGACTACCGCCGGCTGCACGGCCCCGGACACCCCCGCCTCAGGGCCGCCGAGGAGAGACTGGCCTGGCTGCGCTCTTGAGGTGAGCGTGCCGAGGGGACGTTCACCCTGGTGAGGTTCCGACCGCCTGGACCGCCTCGCAGCCTTCGCGACGTATCCGCTCGGTGCCCCACACACCGAGCGGTCCGAGCGCGTGATTGAGCGTGCGGCCGTGCTCCGTGAGGGAGTACTCCACTCGCGGCGGCACCTCGGCATACACCTCACGGTGCACGAGCCCGTCCGCCTCCATCTCCCGCAGATGCTGGGTGAGCATCTTCTCGCTCACGCCCGGCAGTCCGCGACGCAGCTCGGCGAAACGGCGGACACCATGGGCGTCGAGCTCCCAGAGGATCAGTCCCTTCCACTTGCCGCTCACAACGTCGAGGGCAGCGTCGATGCCGCAGACGTACGGCCCGGACCTTGGCGCCTTGCCCATCACTGAGCCCCTTACGAAATGGTAAGTACCGCAGAAAACAGTGGGTACTTCCGAGGCTACCCGCGCTCTCCGAGGATGAAGGAGTGAACGAACACAAGGACCGCACCACCAGCCGCAACACCCCCGTTTCCGTGATCGGGCTGGGCCCGATGGGCCAGGCCATCGCACACACCCTCCTCACCGCGGGCCACCCGGTCACCGTCTGGAACCGCACCGCGAGCCGCGCCGACGACGTCGTCAACGCAGGAGCGACGCACGCGAAGACACCCCGCGAGGCCGTCGAAGCGAGTGACCTGCTGCTGCTCAGCCTCACCGACTACCAGGCGATGTACGACATCCTCGACGACGCCACCGAAGCACTCGCCGGGCGCACCCTGGTCAACCTCAGCTCCGACACCCCCGATCGCACCCGCGAGGCAGCAGCGTGGGCCACACGCCACGGCGCCGCCTTCCTCACCGGAGGCATTATGGTCCCCGCGCCCATGGTCGGCACGGACGCGGCCCACATCTACTACAGCGGCCCCGAGGACCTGCTGGCGAGGCACCGGGGCACCCTGGAACTGCTGGGCACGCCCAAACACCTGGGCGGGGACCCGGGTCTCGCCCAGCTGATGTACCAGGCCCAGCTCGCGGTGTTCCTCACCACCCTGTCCGGCCTGATGCACGCCACCGCGATGCTGGGCACCGCGGGCACGAAGGCCGCGGAGGCGCTGCCGGAGCTGCTCTCCTCCGCCGACACGATCGGCGACATGCTGAGGGCGGGCGAGGAACACCCCGGCGCCGCGCTCGACGCCGGCGAACACCCCGGCCACCTCAGCACGGTCACCATGATGGGCGCGACGGCCGACCACATCGTCGACACCAGCACGTCACTCGGTCTCGACCTCGCCCTCCCGACGGCCGTCCAGGGCCACTACCGGCAAGCGATCGAGAACGGCCACGGCAGCGACAACTGGACCCGCATCATCGACAGCATCTGAAAGCCACGCTGACGTGACGTCCACCGGTCGACGCGTCGAGGAGACCCGTCGCCGAACCGACCGGTGGGCCGGTCCCTTCAGGAGCTCCGGCGGGGCGGCCCGCGTCTACGCGGGCAGCGCGGGGAACACGATCACCGAACCGTTCTCCTCGCGAGCGATTTCGATCGCCACGTCCGTCGGGCGACTGTCGACCACGACGCCGTCGCCCAACTGACGAACCCGGTGTGCCGCGCGCATCAAGCGATCGACTTCCGCGTTCGTGAAGACGGGCCGCAATCCGTGCGGGCGGGCCAGCTCCAGCGTCGACAGGCGGACCAGGACGCCGGCAAGGCCCGACTCCAGGGCATCGAGACGCTGCTGGTCGCGCTTGAGGACACGGGTGAAGCTCTGGAACAGGTTGTTGGGGTCGCCCTGGGCGTGCTCGACGGCCTGCAGGACGACGACTCGCCGCTTCAACGCGATGGCGAGGGTGGCCAGTTCCAGGTGGGCGCGGAAGATGCCACCCTGGTCGTCGATTCCGGGGAACGACTTGGTCAGCGTGCCGAGATCGACGGCCTGGCCCTCGGGCAGTTTGTCGAGTGCGCTCTGCCACTTGGCAAGGCGGCGATCGACGGCGCCCAGCGCGGAGTTGATGGCGTGCACCGCCGAGTCCAGACCCAGCGAGACCCCGGGCCTGCCCTGGTCGAGCAGGATGGCGGTGGCCTTGTCGATGGCGTCCCGGCAGCCGTCGAGTGTGCTGTGCTCTTGTTCGAGCTCCTGCTCCTGCAGTTGCTCCAGCATTTCCGTGATGTGCTCGATGGCCTGCTGACGCTTGCCGTCGGCGTGCGCGCTCACCCCCACCGCCACGGCCATGAGCACGAGCGGCGCGGCCACGGTGAGCATCGCACTGCCGCCGACCGCCACGCCCGCCGTCGCACCGGCTCCACCGACCGCGCCCGCCGTTGCCGCTTGACCGACCGGCACGAACGTCGCGGCGCCGGCGATCTTCCCCGAAGAGTCCACGAGCGCGCTTCGGAGGGCACCGGACGTGCCCTTCGCCACCATCGGGCTGAGACAGCCCTGGCCGACCTGGGCGGCGAGCTTCGCCGGGATCACCATGCGGTAGAGGCCTTCGCCGGCCGCTGTCGCCGTAGCCGACGAGGAACTCCGCGCTGATTGCGTGATGAGCTGCGACAGGTGCTGCGCCAAAGGGCTCGCGGCATCGAGCGGGATGCCCCGGCCGCGGTCGAGCTTGTCGGGCAGCGGATATGCCTCAAGTGTGGCGATCGGCTCGTCGGCCAGGGCGGCCAGTGCCCCGCGCAGTTCAGACAGGCGCTCAGCCGTCATGGGCCCGTCCCCGGTCAATGCGGGCACCCGGACATCACCGGTCGCCAGCGTCCACACCGGAACGATCCCCTTGCGGTCGTCAGTCATCGTCTCCCCTTTTTCTCCAGCGACAGCCTACGGTCGGAGGCCGACCGGAAGGGCATGAACCTTGTGCGTACGTGCTAGGCGTGAGGCGTCGGCGGTCCCGTCATGGCCCTCACGTTTTCCATCAGTTCGTGCAACAACTTCGGCTCACCGTCGGCGGTGCGTGCGGCCTCCGCGTACGTCGGCCCGTGCTTGCCGTCCACGTAGCCCTCGCCCCGCGCGACCAGTTCAAGGCGGCGGGCGTTCCAGGCGGGCCAGTCGTCCTTGAGGTAGCTGTCGAGGTCGTCCTCGAAAACGGTGTGCGTCGCCTCGCTCGTGCTCGCAGGGCTGGCTTCGCCCGTGACCCGCAGATAGCTGAGGATCTTCGCGTTCTTCGCGATGTTGTCCCGAAGACTCGCTGTCTTCTTCTCGGTGTCCGCGTCGGCCACCTTCCTCGGCCCGGTGTCCGCGTCGAAGACGAGGTGGCAGCGTACGCCGAACCCGGTGAGGATGGCGTGGCAGAGGATCATGTTGCCCTTGCCCTCGGCGTTCACCACACAGATGCCTTCGGCGCCGAGGCTCAAGCCCTGGCGCTCGGCGAAGGCCAGGAGGACGCTCTCGTCCGTGGCGCCCTCGACCAGAACGGCGACGTCGGCGAACAGTGCCTCGGCAAGCTCCTTGACGTACCGCGTGGCGCCTCGACGTGCGATGGCCTTCTCCGACACGTGGTCCTCGAGGTACTGCCGAGACTCCGTTTCGGTGAGGGCGCGCAGGCTCACCTCCGGATGCTCGCCACCGCTGACCCGATCCGCGGCGCACCCTTCCAGAAGGCCAACCCATGGCTCCTGGACGACGGCCGGGTGCTGGGCGCCACGCACTCCCAGGGGCTCTGGGTCTTCATCCGGCGCAGGCCCAATGCGGCCGTCCCGGCAGGACGTCGTCGCTGACACCGATCTCTCCTGAGGTGGAGGGCGTCGCCTTTCAGCCCGTCCGTACAGCTCTGTAGCGGACGGGCCAGTCCTCCACCTTCACCAGTAAGCCTTCGCCCGCGAGGTCGCGCAGGATCCCGCGGGTGTGCTTCGGGTGGGGATCATGCCCTGTGTCGCGTAGGGCGCGGAGGGCGCGCTCGGTGTCCCAGAGCCCGCCGAACGTACGCACTGCCTTCTCGAGGTCGGTGCGCTGGTTGGTGGGGCCTTCCGTCATGGTTTCGCTCCTCAGGCCTGCCCGGCGGAGGGAGTGGCCGAGTGCGCCTTCTTCGTGTGGTTGGCGATGCTCGCCGGTGCGCCGACGTAGTCACAGGACCCGCACTTTCGCCATGCCCCCTCGGACACGGCCCTTGCGCTCACCGAGTGTCCGGGGCCGTACCCGTGGCCGTGCAGTAACTGGGCCACGGACGAGCCGTATTCGACTGCGAGGAGGGCCGCCTCCGCCACTTTGTCGTGGCCTGGTGCGAAGAAGGAGCCGGGGCCGGTCTTCTTGGCGCAGCCGCACCAGCAGGTGCCGGTGGGGGTGAGGTGGGGAAGGGGTTTCGTCGTCATGGCGTCACCGTAGATCAGTGAGGAAGCTGTGCCCGGCCCTTTGAGGTGTTTGGTCTCAGCTCCGGTGCGCTGCTTCCGGAACCGAGCCAAAGGGGAGGGTGCCGCCGTACGCGCGACCACGGCGGCTCGCGTCGAGCCGCCGCTCTCCCCCTGCCTGACCAGCAATGGATCGTTCCTGCATATGATGTGCAAGTGCGCACCAGTGACTACACCCTCAGGACCGCCGCCCCCGCCGACCTGGACGCCGCCCGAGCCGTCATGCTCGACACCGTCTACCGGGACTTCGGTACCGGGTACGTCCCGCGCTGGCATGCTGATGTCATTGACCTGGCCGGGGCCTATCTGTCCCCCGAGCGGCACACCCTCCTCGTCGCCGTCGACGCGGACGGTGAGGTCGTGGGGACCGGTGCTCTCGATTCCCGGGGCCCCGCGCACCCGCCGAACCCCGCGCACGTCGCCGAGCGGTACCCCTCCGGTGTGACCGCGCAGCTGCGGCGGGTGTACGTCCGGCCCGAGCATCGGCGGCGGGGGATCGCGCGTCGACTTGTCGACGAGTTGCTGGCGTTCGCCGTCGCCGACGGGGGATACCGGGCCGTCTACCTGCACACCGACCCCGCCGTCACCGGGGCCGAGCCCTTCTGGCGGTCGTTGGCCAAGGTGGTGCACGACGAGCGGGAGGACGCGGGGGGCGGGCAGGGGATCGTGCACTTCGACGTTCCCCTGGGGTGAGATAGGCGTGAAAACCGTTTTCAGGTAATCTCCGATCCGCTCCCCTCTGCCCGCCCAGCCCCGCACCGAACCTGATCGATCCGAGGACCATGCGCTCCCACCGCCGCTCCCGGCTGCTCGCCCCCCTCCTGCTCGCCCCGCTGTTGGCCGGCTGTTTCTCCTCCGGAGGCGGCGACGACTCGGCGTCCGGTGACGGTGGCGACGGCGACGGCGCCCGTCTCCGCGTCGCCCTCGCCTTCCCGCCCGCCGAGAACCTCTCCCCGTACGGCGCCGACGCCACCCTGCTGAGCCGCCTCGGTGTCACCGAGGGGCTCACCGCGCTGGACGCCAACGGCTCCGCCGCGCCCGCGCTCGCCGAGTCCTGGCGCAGGGACGGTGAGAAGACCTGGGAGTTCACCCTCCGCGACGCCACCTTCCAGGACGGGGGCGACGTCACGCCCGTCGCGGTCGCCGACTCCCTCACGCACGCCACCGACGCCGAGCCCGCCCCCGCCGCCCTCGCCGGCGTCACACTCCACGCCGAGGCGAGCGGTGACCGGGTGGTCCGGATCACCACCGCCGAGCCCGACCCCGTACTGCCGCTGCGGCTCTCCAGCCCCAGCCTCGCGATCCTCTCCAAGGACGCGTACGGCAAGAGCGACCGCGTCGACCCCGTCGGCCACGCCACCGGGCCCTTCGAGCTGACCAAGGTCAACGGCGCCACCTCCGCCTCCCTCGACCGGTTCGACGACTACTGGGGCGGCCGCGCCCAGGCCTCCGGCATCGACGCGCGCTTCATCGCCGACGGCACCGCCCGCGCCAACGCCCTGCGGACCGGGGAACTCGACATCGCCGAGGCCGTTCCGGTCGCCCAGGCGGCTTCGCTCGACGAGAAGAGCCGGCGGGACACCGCCACCACCCGGACCACCAGCCTGCTGCTCAACGCCTCCTCCGGCCCCTTCGAGGACGCCGGGCTGCGGGCCGCCGCCCGGGGTGCCCTCGACACCTCCGTGTTCGCCAAGGACGTGTACGAGGGGTACGCCGATCCCGGTGCCGGGATCTACGGGCCCGCCGTCACCTGGGCGGAAGGGAAGCGCACCGCACCCCTCGGGCGGGCGGCGGCCAAGAAGCCCGGGGACGGGGACACCATCACCCTCGCCACCTACGACAACCGGCCCGAGCTGCCCGAGGTCGCCCAGGTGGTCAAGCAGCAGCTGGAGAAGGCCGGGTTCGCCGTCGAGCTCACCGTGCGGGAGTACTCGCGGCTCGAAGGCGACGCCCTCGACGGGAAGTTCGACGCCTTCGTGCTCGCCCGGAACATGCTCCTCGACACCGGTGACCCCGTCGCCGTCCTCGCCGGCGACTACACCTGCGACGGCGACTTCAACATCGCCCAGCTGTGCGACAAGGGCGTCGACCGTGCCGTCGCCGACGCCGAGAAGCTCGCCGACACCGCCAAGCGACAGGACGCCGCCATGGCCGCCGAGGCCCGCATCCTCGGCAGCGACGCCGTCGTGCCACTGGTGCACCAGCGCATCATCACCGGCGTCGCCGACTCCGTGCAGGGCGTGATCCTCGACCCGTACGAGCGCACCCTCGTCGGCACCGGCACCCGGCGCTGAACCGTGCGGCAGCGCGTGGCCACCCTGGTGTGGCGGGTCCTGCTCGCGGGTGGACTCGTGTGCGGGGTCGGGCTGTTGCCCTGGCTCACCCGCACCGACCCGGCGTACACCGTCCTCAAGGCACGGTCCGCCGAGCGCGAGCCCACGCCCGAGGTGCTCGCCGACATCCGGCGGCAGCTCGGCATCGACGGCGGGCCGGTGCACGTCCTCACCGGCTGGCTGGGCGGACTCGTGCGCGGGGACGCCGGGCAGTCGTGGATCTCCGGCGCCGACGTACTGCCCGACGTGCTCCGGGCGCTCGGTGCCTCGCTCCTGCTCATGGGCGTCGCGCTGCTCGTCGCCGTCCTCACCGCCGGGATGGTCTGCGCGCGCACCCTGCGCCTGGGCGCCCGACGACGGCTCGGTGGGCGACGCGCGGGCGGGAGCGGCTCCGCCGTGCTCGCCTCACTGCCCGAGTTCCTCGTCGCCTCCGTCCTCGCCACCGTCGTCGGAGTGCAACTGGGGTGGCTGCCCGCGCTGGGGTGGTACGGACCCCAGTGGACCGTGCTGCCCGCGCTCGCCCTCGGCCTGCCCGCGGGAGCGGTACTGGGGCGGCTGCTCGACGATCTGCTGCCCGGCGCCTTCGGCGAGCCCTGGGCGCTGGCCGCCGCGGCCCGTGGGCTGACCGGGCGGTCCATCGCCCGCCAGGCCGTACGGCGGTGTGTGCCCGCGCTGCTGCCCAACCTCGCCCTCTTCGTCGTCGGGCTGACCGGCGGGGCCGTCGCCGTCGAGCAGGTCTTCGACATCCCGGGACTGGGCCGCACCACCCTCCAGGCCGCCCTCGCGCAGGACCTCCCCGTCCTCCAGGCCGGCACCCTCGCCCTCGTCCTCCTCGCCGCGCTCGCGACCGGCGCCACCCGCGTCGCCGCGCGGCTGCTCACCGGGCCCGCGCTGCGCGACGGCGCCCTGTCCTCGCTCCACCGGCCCGCCCCGCCCGCCGGGGGAGTGCTGCCGCTCCTGTACGGCGCCGTCCTGCTCGCCGTCGTCGGCTTCGGCCTGGCCCGTGATCCGCTCGCCCTCGACACCGGGCAGCGGCTGCGGGCGCCCTCCCCCGACCATCCCTTCGGCACCGACGCCCTCGGGCGCGACCTGCTCGCCCGCGTCGGCCACGGGGCGCTGGACACACTGCTCCTCGCCGCGGCCATCAGCGCCGCCGCCCTGCTCGCGGGTCTGCTGCTCGGACTCGTGCCGCGGGTCTGCGCACCGCTCGTCGACACGGTCAACGCCGTACCGCCGGTGCTCGTCGCGCTGCTCGTCACCGCCGTCGCCGGGAGCGGGGCGGCCACCCCCGCGCTCGCCGTGGGCGCCGTCGCCTGGGCGCCGCTCGCCGCGCACACCTCCTCCCTGCTGCGGCAGGAGCGCGCCACCCTGCACATCACCGCCACCAGGGGACTCGGCGCCGGGCGGGCCCATCTGCTGCGGTACGAGTTGCTGCCCGCCGTGGTGCCGCCGGTCCTGAGGCACGCCCTGCTGCGGCTGCCCGGTGTCGCCCTCGCGCTCGCCTCGCTCGGCTTCCTCGGCCTCGGCGCCCAGCCGCCGTCCCCGGAGTGGGGCCTGCTCCTGGCCGAGAACCAGCCCTACGCCGAGCGAGCCCCCTGGGCCGTCCTCGCCCCCGCCGCCGTACTCGCCCTGCTCGGCGCGCTGGCCGTCAGTGCCGCGGGAGGACTGCGCCGGCCGTCCCGGCGACGCCCCGCACACACCGTCGACGGGACCGACGAGGGCGAGCGGCGGTCCGTCGCGGCGGCGGAGAAGGAACCGGCCGGAGTGTGATGACGTGACCTCCGCATCCGCCTCCACCGGGCGATCCGCGCGGACATCCGGCCGCCGCACCGCCCCGCTCGCCACCCTCTCCCCGCTGCTCCGGCTGCTGATCCTCACCCAACTCGCCTTCAACATCGGCTTCTTCGCCGTGCTGCCCTTCCTCGCCGAGCACCTGGGGCAGTCCGTCGGCATGGCGGGGTGGCTGGTCGGGTTCGTGCTCGGGCTGCGGACCTTCAGCCAGCAGGGGCTGTTCGTGGTCGGCGGGGCGCTCACCGACCGGTACGGCATCCGGCCCGTCGTGCTCGCCGGGTGCGTGCTGCGGATCGCCGGGTTCGCCTGGCTCGGTTTCGCCGAGCGGACCTGGGCCGTCGTCGGTGCCGTGCTGCTGATCGGCTTCGCCGCCGCGCTCTTCTCGCCGGCCGTCGAGTCGGAGGTCGCCCGGCAGGCCGTCGTACGGGAAGCGGAGGGGGGCGGGGACCGGACGCGGGTGCTCGCGCTGTTCACCGTCGCCGGGCAGGCCGGGGCCTTCGTCGGGCCGCTGCTGGGGGCGCTGCTGCTCACCGTCGACTTCCGTACGGCCTGCCTGGCCGGGGCCGGGGTCTTCGTGCTGGTCCTCGCCGGGCACGCGTGGCTGCTGCCGCAGCGCGTTCCGGGACGGGTCCAGGTCCGGATGAAGGGCGGGGCGCGACTGGTGCTGCGCAACCGGCGTTTCCTCGCGCTGTGTTGCGCCTACGGTGCCTACCTTCTCGCCTACAACCAGCTCTACCTGGCCCTGCCCGCCGAGGTGGAGCGGGCCGCCGGTTCGCAGGCGCCGCTGGCCTGGCTGTTCGCGCTGTCGTCGCTGCTGGTGGTGACCGCGCAGTTGCCGGTGACCCGGTGGGCGGGGGAGCGGCTGGCACCGCGCCGATCGATGGTGGCGGGGCTGGTGCTGATCGCCGTCGGATTCGCCGTCGTCGGTCTGGCGCGGCCCGCGGGGTGGACGGGGACCGGTGGGCTGGTGCCCGCCGCCGGGTTCGTCGTGCTGCTCACCGTCGGGCAGATGCTCGTCGCGCCCGTCGCCCGTGCCTGGGTGCCGGACCTCGCCGAGGACGGGCGGCTCGGGCTGTACACCGGGGCGCTGTCCTCGGTCTCCGGCCTCGTCGTGCTGGCCGGCAGCTCCGCGACCGGCCTGCTGCTGGACACCGGGCTGCCGGCCGCGGTGCCGTGGCTGGCGCTGGCCGCCGTACCGCTGGTGGCGGTGGGGCTGCTGCCCGGGCGGCCGGCCGCCCACTGACGGCTCGTGCCGGGCGCCGACCGCGAGACGGCCGGCGCTCGGCAACCCGGCGTCATTCGCTGTCACCTCGCACGATGGCGGCGTAACGCTGTCCCAACTTCTGGCGCAGCTCGGAGAGTCGGTGTGCGGCGACGGCGGCGACGTGGGACGACGGGGGTTGCCGCGCGGTCGTGACGAACCACTCCGCGTCGCTCTCACCGGACTGCCCGTCGTGCGCCTCGGCGCGGATCAGGGCGTCGATCTCGGTGACGTGCTGCGCGAAAGCCTGGGCCCATTCCTGCTCGTCCGGCCGGAGGAAGGGCGAACGCCGCAGCAGGAGGAGGTTGACCTGCGTCAGCCTGCTCGCCTCCGCGGCGGCGGGTGGTTCCCGGCGGGTGAGCGAGAGACGTTGGGCCTCCTCGAGGTCGGACAACGCCTGCCAGACCTCCCTCAGCGCCTCGACCCGCTGGGCGCGGAAGTTCGCCCGCGCCTCGCGGGCCTGGGCTCGCTGCCACTGCCACAGACCGGCCGCCGTGGCCAACCCGGTCCCTGCGAAGGTGAGTACGCCCACGGCGACCGTGTCCGAGACCATGGTGCGAGGCTACTCAGAGGTGCCCCGTCACCGCAGGGCCATCGCCGCATGCGACAGCAGTCACCCGCACGCCCACCACGCGATCGCCGCACCGAGTGCTTCGACCGCGTCGAGGCACCTCACCGGACGACGAGTTCCGGCACCGTCGCGGCAACGGTGGCGGGCACCCGCGACCGGCGCCACAGCCACCGCACGTCCCGCCCGAACGACCACACCAGCAGGCCCAGTGCCACCGCCACCACCCCGGCGTTCGCCACGCGCGGCAGCAGGTCCGCGCCGGCCAGGAGCAGCAGGACGCCCTGGAGCGCGGCCACCGTCTTGCGGGCCGTGCTCGGCGGCAGCGGGGCGGTCAGCCACGGCCACACCCGGGCCGCCGCCACGAACACGTACCGCATGCCGCCGATCAGCAGCACCCACGGGCCCAGGTCGATCGCGACGTACACGCTGAGCACCAGGATCAGGAACGCGTCGACCTCCATGTCGAAGCGCGCGCCCAGCGGACTGGACGTGCCGGTACGGCGGGCGACCTTGCCGTCCACGCCGTCCAGGACCAGGGCGACGGCGGTGAGGCCGACGAGGAGGGGGACCGGCGGCGCGTCGCGGAAGGAGTCGGCGACCAGGGACGTGACCCCGCCGACCAGGGTGGCCCGGCCGAGGGTGACCCGGTTGGCCGGGCCGAACACCGGCAGCCGGGAGCGGTGCAGGGCCCGGGAGAGCACCGCCCAGCTCGCGAACGCGAACGCCAGGCCGGTCAGCCAGCCCGCCGTGCCCATGCCGATCGCGGTACCGAGCAGCGCCAGGAGCACGAGCTGCGCGCCCGCCCCCACCGCCGTCTCCTGTTGGACGGACCTCGCGGCACAGACGCCGTACGCGTCGTCCGTGTGGTTCAGGTTGATCAGGGCCACCGAACATCCTCCGGCCGTGTGACAGGGTCGATCGACACCGCTACCTTGTGCGCGGCACGTGCATCCCTCGGTACGTGGGTGGCTTCCCGATCGTTCAGGAGGACTTCCGATGGCACGCATGGCAGGCACGGCACGTGCGTTCTGGCTCGAAGCACCGGGCCGGGGCGCCGTCCGCGAGGTGGAGCTGGGGGAACCAGGCGCCGACGAGGTGCTGGTGCGCACGCTCTTCAGCGGTGTCAGCCGCGGCACCGAGACCCTCGTCTTCGACGGCCGGGTGCCCGGCAACCAGTACTCGGCCATGCGCGCGCCGTTCCAGGACGGCGACTTCCCCGGCCCGGTGAAGTACGGCTACCTCAACGTGGGCGTGGTGGAGGCGGGGCCGGAGCGGCTCGTGGGGCGTACGGTGTTCTGCCTCTACCCGCACCAGACGCGGTACGTCGTCCCGGCCGCCGCCGTCACCCCCGTGCCCGCGGAGGTCCCCGCCGGGCGGGCCGTGCTCGCCGGCACCGTCGAGACCGCCGTCAACGCCCTGTGGGACGCGGCGCCGCTGGTCGGCGACCGGGTCACCGTGGTCGGCGGCGGCATGGTCGGCTGCTCGGTCGCCGCCCTGCTGGCCCGGTTCCCGGGCGTCCGCGTCGAGTTGGTCGACGCCGACCCGGCCCGGGCCAAGGTCGCCGAGGCGCTCGGCGCCGGATTCGCGTCGCCGGGTGACGCCGCAGGCGACCGCGATCTCGTCGTGCACGCCAGCGCGACGGAGGCGGGACTCGCCCGGTCACTTCAGCTGCTGCGGCCCGAGGGCACCGTCGTCGAACTGAGCTGGTACGGCGACCGGCGCGTCGCCCTTCCGCTCGGTGAGGCCTTCCACTCCCGGCGCCTCACCCTGCGCGGCAGCCAGGTGGGCACCGTCTCCCCGGCCCGCGCCGCCACCCGCGGCTACGCCGACCGGCTCGCCCTCGCCCTCGAACTGCTCGCCGACCCGGCACTGGACGCGCTCGTCACCGGAGAGTCCGCGTTCGCCGAACTGCCCGACCTGATGCCCCGGTTGGCCTCCGGCGAGATCCCCGCACTGTGCCACCGGATCCGTTACGACGGGGAGGAGAGCGGCACGGGCGCCCGCAGTGGTGCCTGACCTTGAGGAAAGACGTGCGGCCCACTGAACGGGGGAGGGCATCCAGCCGTAATAGACGGCACCCGCGCAGCGACCGGCGGGGGAACCAGACGTGCCACACCTGGAGGGTCGTCCGTTGTTCAGCATCACCGTCCGCGATCACATCATGATCGCCCACAGCTTCCGCGGCGACGTCTTCGGGCCCGCGCAACGCCTGCACGGAGCGACGTTCCTGGTGGACGCCACCTTCCGGCGCGAGCAGCTGGACGAGGACAACATCGTCGTCGACATCGGCCTGGCCACCCAGGAGCTGGGTGCCGTCGTGGGCGCACTGAACTACCGCAACCTCGACAACGAACCCGACTTCGCCGGCCTCAACACCTCCACGGAGTTCCTGGCCAAGGTCATCGCCGACCGGCTGGCCGAGCGGGTGCACAAGGGCGCGTTCGGCGAGGGGGCGAGAGGGCTGGCGGGGCTCACCGTCACGCTCCACGAGTCGCACGTCGCCTGGGCGAGTTACGAGCGTGCGCTGTGAACGGCACGTCCGTGGAAGCGACGACCGGCACCCATGCGGAGCCGACGACCGGTGCGTCCGCCGGGCGGGCCCGGCTCGCCTACGTCCCCGCCCAGCTGTCCGGGGCCGACGGGGCCCCGGCCCCGGCCCCGACGAACGGGGGTATCGTCCCCATGTCCCTGCGCTCCGTGCACTTCGTCATGCCGGGCGGTGTCGACGACCCGGCCGCGCCGAGTGGCGGGAACGCCTACGACCGGCGGGTACGGCTCGACCTGCCCGGCTTCGGCTGGCGGGTACGGGGGCTGCCCGTGCCCGGCGACTGGCCCCGGCCGGACGACGCGGCCCGCGCGGAACTCGCGCGCGTCCTGCGGCGGTTGCCGGACGGCGCGGTCGTCCTCCTCGACGGCCTGGTCGCCTGCGGGGTGCCGGAAATCGTCGTCCCGGAGGCCGAGCGGCTGCGCATGGCGGTCCTCGTCCACCTCCCGCTCGGTGACGAGACCGGCCTCGACCCCGCCGTGGCCGCCGCACTGGACGCCCGCGAGCGCACGGTGCTGCGTGCCGTCCCGGCCGTCGTCGCCACCAGCGACTGGGCGGTGCGTCGCCTCGTCTCCCACCACGGCCTCGACCCCGGCCGCGTCCACGTCGCCGCCCCCGGTGCCGACATCGCGCCCCTCGCGCCCGGCACCGACGGCGTCTCCCGGCTTGTGTGCGTCGCCGCCGTCACGCCCCGCAAGGGCCAGCACCGGCTGGTGGAGGCGCTGGCGACAGTGGCCGACCTGCCGTGGAGCTGTGTGTGCGTCGGCGGGCTCGGACAGGACCCGGAGTACGTGGGCCGCCTGCGGTCGCAGATCGCGCGGCACGGTCTCCAGGAGCGGCTGGAGCTGGCGGGACCGCGGGCCGGAGCCGAGCTGGACGCGACCTACGCCACCGCCGACCTGATGGTCCTCACCTCCTACGCCGAGACGTACGGCATGGCGGTCACCGAGGCACTCGCGCGCGGCATCCCCGTGCTGGCCACGGACGTCGGCGGCCTCCCGGAGGCGGTCGGACGGGCACCCGACGGCGGAGTGCCCGGCATTCTCGTCCCGCCGGAGGATCCCGTCGCGCTCGCCGCGGAGCTGCGCGGCTGGTTCGGCGAGCCGGACGTGCGCCGCCGCCTGAAGGCCGCCGCCCGCGGCCGCCGCGCCGCCCTGAACGGCTGGGCGAGCACGGCCCAGAGCCTGGCCGGCGTACTGCACCGGCTGCCGGGCGAACCGAGGAGGGCGGCATGAGCACGAGGAAGCCCACCACACCTGCCGTAGACGCCCCGCCGTCCCGGCCCGGTCTCCTGGACGCCGTTGTTCCGGGTGCGGGCCCGGCCCGCCCGGCCGCCGGAGACCCCGTCCAGCGGCCTGCGGCCGGCCCCAGGGACGGCCCGGGCGGGGACCGGCCGGACCGGCGCCCCGCCGGGCCCGAGGGCGGCCCCGCCCACCCCGCGACGCGACGCCCGGACGACGCCGCCCAGCCGACACCGGACCCTTCCGAACGGCACGCCGCCGGGGTGCTCGGCCACGGTGGCGAGGGGTTCTCCGCGGGGGTGCTCGCCGACGGTCGCGGGGGGTTCTCCGCGGGGGTGCTCGCCGACGGTCGCGGGGGGCCTTCTGCCGGGTCGGCCGGTGACGGCGACGGGCAGTGCGCTTCCGGGGCGGGCACCGACCGCCGCGGGCGGCCCGCCGGCGAGCGGACCACCGTCCGCCTCCGTGAGGCACCGGCGGGCGCGCGGCCCGACGACCCCCCGCGCTACGCCCCCGAGTGGCTGCGGCTGCGGGAGCCCGCCGACGCCGCCGCGCGCGCGCACGACCTGCTCGACCCGTTGCGGAGCAGGCTCGCCGGCCCGCCGGGGCGCGCGGACGGGCTGGTGGTGCACGACCTGGGCTGCGGCACCGGGTCGATGGGCCGCTGGCTCGCCCCGCTGCTGGACGGCGCCCAGCACTGGGTGCTGCACGACCGCGACCCCTACCTCCTGCACTTCGCGGCCGTCGCCGCCCCGCGCACCGCCGCCGACGGCAGCCGCGTCACCGTCGAGACACGGCGCGGGGACCTCGCCCGCCTCACCCCGGACGCCCTGACCGGCGCCGCGCTGGTGACGGCGTCCGCGCTGCTCGACGTCCTCACCACCGACGAGGTCGGCACCCTCGCCGCCGCCTGTGCCGCGGCCGGCTGTCCGGCGCTGCTGACCCTCTCCGTCGCCGGACGCGTCGACCTCACCCCCGCCCACCCGCTGGACGCCGAGATCACCGAGGCGTTCAACGACCACCAGCGGCGCACCGGCATGCTCGGACCGGACGCGGTCACCGCCGCCGCCGACGCCTTCGCCGGGCACGGCGCCACCATACGAGCGCACCCCAGTCCCTGGCGGCTGGGCCCCGACGAGGCCGAACTGACCGCGCAGTGGCTGCGGGGCTGGGTCGGTGCGGCCGTCGAACAGCGCCCGGGACTGCGGGAGCGGGCCGACCGGTACCTGGCCGAGCGCCTCGCGGCCTGCGCGGCCGGGGAGTTGCGCGTGGTCGTCCACCACACCGACCTGCTGGCGCTGTGCCGGCCGACGGGCGGGGCCCCGTGAGCGCACCGACGCCGCCAACGGCACCGGCTGTACCGGCGCGGGTGTTGCCGACGCCGCCGACGACACCGGCCGTACCGGCGCGGGTGCTGCCGACGCCGCCGCGCCCGGACACTCCCGTCGACGCCCGGACTCCACGCCGCCGCGCCCTGCGCGCCCACCTCGGCACACTCGTCGGCACCGCTGTCCTCGCCGTGCTCCTGTGGCGGCTGGGCACCGGTGCCCTCCTGGACGGGCTGCGCCGGATCGACGGGCCCACGGTAGCGGCGGCCCTCGGGATCGGGCTGGTCACCACCGTCTTCAGCGCCTGGCGCTGGGCCCTGGTGGCCCGGGGCCTGCGCATCCGGCTGCCGCTCGCGTCGGCCGTCGCCGACTACTACCGCGCCCTGTTCCTCAACGCGGCGCTGCCCGGCGGCGTCCTCGGTGACGTGCACCGCGCGGTGCGGCACGGGCGGAGCGCGGGAGACCTGGGGCGCGGCGTGCGGGCCGTCGTCCTCGAACGGGCCGCCGGGCAGCTCGCGTTGACCGGTGCCGGGATCGCCGTACTGCTCACCATGCCGTCCCCGGTGCTCGCCGAGGCCCGGCGGGTCGCACCGCCCGCGGCCCTGGCCCTGGCCGGAGCGGTCGCCGTCGTCCTCGCCCTGCGCATGAACCGGACGCCGGCATGCCGAGGACGAGCCCTGCGGTCGGCGCTCGCTGAGGCACGGGCCGGGCTGTTGTCCCGGCGGCACCTGCCGGGGATCGCCCTCTCCTCCGGCGTCGTGCTCGCCGGTCACCTCACGATGTTCGTGCTCGCCGCCCGGGTCGCCGGCAGCGCGGCCTCCGTCGCCGCGCTCACCCCGCTGGCCGTGCTGGCGCTGCTCGCCATGGGGCTGCCGCTGAACGTCGGCGGCTGGGGCCCCCGGGAGGGCGTCACCGCCTGGGCGTTCGGCGCGGCGGGGCTGGGCGCGGACACCGGGCTGGGCGTGGCGGTGGTGTACGGCGTGCTCAGCCTGGTGGCGAGCCTGCCCGGCGCCGCGGTCCTCGTCGTACGTCGGCAGAACGTGCGCTATACACGCTCGCCGTCGGAGCCGTCGGAGCCGTCGGAGCCGCCGGACCCGTCGGACACCGCGGCGGTCGCTGCCACCGCCGTATCGGCCGTCAGCAGCGCGAAGTATTCCCCGAAGGAATCCGCCAGGCTCGCCAGCAGTTCCTTCCCCTTTTCCGCCGAGCCCAGTGAAGGGCGCCCGATGACACCGGAATCGGTATAGGCGGACATACCGAGGGAGAGCAGATGACGCCGGTCGTCCGCGATGAAATCGGCGGCCTCGTAACCGGGCCGGACCAATTCGGGGTGTGCGTGCAGAAGAATGGAGGTCTCGATTTCCCCCGCGTGCATGTCGGTGAGCAGCGAGGTGGCCACCCCGGCCCGCTGCCGCGCCGTCTCCCAGTCCTCCGCGGCCGGGAACAGCGCCATCCGCTCACCGCGCGCGGAGGACTCCTGGACGACGTTGCCCAGCACGTAGTTGCCGCCGTGCCCGTTCACCACGACCAGGGCCCCGACACCCGAACGGTGCAGCGAGTCCGCTATGTCCCGCACCACCGCGTGCAGGGTCACCGCGGAGATGCTGACGGTCCCGGGCCAGTCCGCGTGCTCGTGCGAGCACCCGATCGTCACCGGCGGCAGCGGGTGCACCGGGTACGCGGCGGCCAGCTCCCGGGCGACGGCGCACGCGACGAGCGTGTCGGTCGCCAACGGCAGGTGGGGGCCGTGCTGTTCGTAACTCCCGACCGGCAGCACCGCGACCGCCGAGCCGCGTTCGCGCACATCGTCGCTCGTGTCCGCCGGCACCAGTGAAACATCCATTCCCGCACGGCCTTTCATCCCGGTTGAGCAAACTGTTGAGGAACGCGAGAATCATGACAGAAAAAATCGGTGTACTCGGCAAGAAGGCGGCACAGCGGTCCCAGCGCACGGACGTGGAACGCGTCGTGGTCACGCCGCTTCCCACCGTGTACGGGGAATTCCGGGCGTTCGGCTATTTCGACCACGAACGCGGCGACGAGCAGGTGGCCCTCGTCCACGGCGACCCGGGCGCCGAAGGCGTGCTCACCCGGCTGCACTCGGAGTGCCTGACCGGCGACGCCTTCGGCTCCCAGCACTGCGAGTGCGGCGCCCAACTCGCCTCCGCGCTGCGCCAGGTGGCCGACGCGGGCAGCGGGGTCGTGGTCTATCTGCGCGGTCACGAGGGGCGCGGCATCGGTCTGCTCGCCAAGCTGCGCGCGATGGCGTTGCAGGCGGAGGGCCTGGACACGGTGGAGGCGAACCTCGCCCTGGGCCTGCCCGTGGACGCCCGGGACTACGGCGTCGCCGCCCGCATCCTCGACGACCTCGGGGTGCGGTCGGTGCGGCTGATGTCCAACAACCCCCGCAAACGGGAGGCGTTGGTGCGGCACGGCATCGAGGTAGCCGAGCAGGTGCCGCTGCTGATACCGCCGTGCGAGTCGAACATCACCTATCTGCGCACCAAGCGGGAACGACTCGACCACCATCTGCCCCACCTGGACGCCATGGCGCACATGTCGTCCTGACCGCGAGGTGCCGGTTCCCGCCGGGCCGGATCAGTCCGCGAGGGCGTCGTGCACCAGCCGCTTCAGGTCCGGGTAGGCCGTGTGCGAGGACTTCGGCCGCACCTGGGTCATGAACTGCACCGTCAGATCACGGCCCGGGTCGACCCAGAAGGTGGTCGTCGCCACACCGCTCCAGCCGTACGTGCCGAGCCCCGAGGGCGACCGCGTGCGGCTCGGGTCGGTCACCACGGAGACGCCCAGGCCGAAGCCGACACCGTCGTTGCCGGGTTGGTCGTGCGCCGGGCGGCTGCCGAGGGAACGCAGGTCGGCGTCGCCCGGGAGGTGGTTGCGGGTCATGAGGTCCACCGTCGCCGGGGCGAGCAGCCGGACCCCGTCGAGCTCGCCGCGGCGCCGCAGCAGTTCCGCGAAGCGGTGCACGTCGTACGCGGACGAGACCAGGCCGCCGCTGCCCGACAGGAACCGCGGCCGGCCCCTCAGCGGCAGCCCGGGTACCGGTGTGATGCCGCCGTCCTCCGTCTCGCCGTACAGTTCGGCCAGGTGGCCCGCCTGCGCGTCGGTGACGTGGAACCCGGTGTCCGTCATGCCCAGCGGCCCGAAGATCCGCTCGGCGCAGAACACGTCGAGGGGCTGCCCGGACACCACCTCGACGAGCCGCCCCAGTACGTTGCTGGCCACCGAGTAGTTCCACTCGGTGCCCGGTTCGAACTGCAGGGGCAGGCTCGCGTACAGGTCGACCGTCTCGGCCAGGTCCGCGCCCGGCCGTACCGAGGACTCCACACCGGCCGCGCGGTAGAGCGCGTCGACGGGGTGCGTGTGGTAGAAGCCGAACGTCAGCCCCGCGGTGTGGGTCATCAGGTGCCGGACCCGCACCGGACCGGCGGCCGGCCGGGTGACGACGTCCTCGCCGCTCCCCCCGACGTACACCCGCGGCTCGGCGAAGGCGGGCAGGTACCGGTCCACGGGGTCGTCGAGCGCCAGCCGGCCCTCCTCCACCAGGGTCAGCACGGCCACGGACGTGACCGGCTTGGTCATGGAGTAGATCCGCCACAGCGTGTCGGCCGTCACCGGGAGTCCGGCCGCGACGTCCCGCAGTCCGTGCACCGTCAGATGGGCGACGCGGCCGCCGCGCGCGACGGCCACCAGGAACCCGGGCAGCCGGCCCTCGTCGACCTGCCGTGCGAAGTGCAGGTCGAGCCGGTCCAGCGCCCGGGGGTCCAGCCCGGCCGCACCCGCGTCGACCTCCTGCCGCAGGGGTGGCATCGCCATCGTTCTCCTTGATCGTTCGTGCAGGACGCGTCCGGCATACCCCGTTCACGCCTCCCCGGAACGCCCGGCCCCGGCCCGGAGATCATCACTGGCGGCTGACCGTGCGGGTCAGGCCGGTGATCACCGTCGTGGCCAGGATCCAGCCGGTGATGATCAGGACGTAGGACAGCGTCTGGTACCAGCCCTCGGGCGAGAAGGCGTTCTCCTGGCCGAAGGAGATCACCGGCAGCAGCAGATCGAGGGTGTAGAAGACCGGGTCGAAGCCGGGCGCCTCCTCCGGCTTGAGCGGTGGCGGATGGTGCAGCCCGTACGCCACCGAGCCGACCGCCAGCAGCGAGAGCAGCCAGCCGCCGGCGCGCAGCGGACGGAAGCCGTACCCGACCGCGACGTCCTGGAGGTGGCCCCACAGGCGGCCGTACCAGGGCAGGGTGCGTCGGCGCCGCCGCTGCTTGGCGAGCTGCACCAGGCGGGCCGCGTCGTCGTCACCGATCCGCCGGTAGGCGGCCGTCAGCTGCTCGTAGGTGAAGGGGAGATAGCCGTCGCCCTTCTCCAGCATCGGCAGCCGCCGCTCGGCGGGCTCGTGCGGGATGAGTGACGTGTAGGTGAGGTCGTTCAGCTGGACCCAGGACGGCACCGCCTCCGGTTGGAGGAAGAGCACGTCCACCTGGGCGCGGCGCAGATTGAGCGCCCCCTGCACCGCCGGGCCCTCCCGAAGCCAGAGTTCGCCGATCACACAGCTGCTGGCGCGCAGCGCGGTGCCCCCGGCGTTGGCCAGCCGGGCGTGCGAGAGGTCCAGCCGGCCGGGTATCCGGGCACCGCGCAGCTCCAGACGGCCCCGGACGTCCGCACGCCGCATCAGCACGTCGGCCTCGGCCGCGAGCGTCTCGGCGTGGACGGCGGTGCCGCCCGGCCTGTCCAGCACCGCGTCGTTGAGGTTGACCGTGCCGGCCACCCGGGCGCCGGTGAGCCGGACCTCGCCGCCCGCGCGCAGCCCCGGCGCCCACAGGTCGGCGCCCAGCACCGTCTGGTTCAGGTGGAGCACCGGCCCCTCGGTGTCCGGCGCCTCGATGCGGGCGCTCTCCAGGTACACACTGCCGGTGACCTCCGCGCCCGCGAGCCGCACCGTCCCGCCGAACCGGGCCCGGGTCAGCCGGAGTACGCCCTCCACCCGGACCGCGTGCGAGACCAGTCCGGGCAGCACGGACTCGCTCAGGTTCAGCTCGCGCAGCCGGGCCCCGTAGAACCTGGGTGCCTCGTCGAAGTGGCAGTGCCGCAGCCGCACGGGGTGGTCGACCGTCGCGTACTGCAGGTCCAGCTGCCCGGTGACACGGGCGCCGGACAGGCTGAGCGCCGCGACCCGGCCCTCCTCCCGGGGGCCGTCCAGGAGCAGGGACCGCACCACGCTCGCGCGCACGGTCCTTTCGGGCCCCCAGGTGCCGCCGTGGGCGGGGTCGTCGGCGTCCGCCACGGAGGAGTCCGCCACGGAGGAGGCCGCGGAGGAGGGGCCCGCGGCGGGGGAGCCGGTGCGGAAGTCCACCTCGGTGCCCGAGGCGAACGCCCGCCACAGACGCGACTCGGCCGGTGTCAGGTCGTTGATCTCCATCAGGGAGGGACTCTGACCCGAACCGGCCGATCACGTCAACGCGCTTTCGGGACCGCCTGCTTCACGGCCGTCTACTTCTTGGCCGACTCCACGGCGTGTCCGCCGAACTGGTTGCGCAGCGCGGCGACCATCTTCATCTGCGGCGAGTCCTCCTGCCGGGACGCGAACCGCGCGAAGAGGGAGGCCGTGATAGCGGGCAGCGGCACGGAGTTGTCGATGGCCGCCTCCACCGTCCAGCGGCCCTCGCCGGAGTCCTCCGCGTACCCGCGCAGCTTCTCCAGGTGGTGGTCCTCGTCGAGGGCGTTGACGGCCAGGTCCAGGAGCCAGGACCGGATGACCGTGCCCTCCTGCCAGGAACGGAAGACCTCGCGGACGTTGTCCACGGAGTCGACCTTCTCCAGCAGCTCCCAGCCCTCGGCGTAGGCCTGCATCATGGCGTACTCGATGCCGTTGTGGACCATCTTGGCGAAGTGCCCGGCACCGACCCGGCCCGCGTGGACATAGCCGTAGGGACCGTCCGGCTTGAGCGCGTCGAAGACCGGCTTGAGGTCGTCGACGGTCTCCTTGTCGCCGCCGACCATCAGGGCGTAGCCGTTCTTCAGACCCCACACGCCACCCGAGACACCGGCGTCGACGAAGTTGATGCCGCGCTTGCCGAGGTCCTCGGCGTGCCGCTCGTCGTCCGTCCAGCGGGAGTTGCCGCCGTCGATGACGGTGTCGCCGGGCTTGAGCAGCGTCGCCAACTGGTCGATGACGTGCTGGGTGGCGCCGCCGGCCGGCACCATCACCCAGACCGCGCGCGGCCGCTCCAGCTGGTCGACCAGTTCGACCAGGCTGTCGACGTCGGCCCGCTCGGGGTTGGTGTCGTATCCGACGACGGTGTGGCCGGCGTTGCGCAGCCGCTCGCGCATGTTGCCGCCCATCTTGCCGAGACCAACAAGACCGATCTGCATGTCAGTGCACTTCCTTCAGTTCACGGTAGGCGGCCACCAGCGCGGCCGTGGACGGATCGAGGCCGGGCACGTCCGCGCCCTCGGTGAGGGCGGGTTCGACGCGCTTGGCGAGCACCTTGCCGAGTTCGACGCCCCACTGGTCGAAGGAGTCGATGTTCCAGATCGCGCCCTGTACGAACACCTTGTGCTCGTACAGCGCGATGAGCTGCCCGAGGACGGACGGGGTCAGCTCCCGGGCCAGGATGGTGGTGGTGGGGTGGTTGCCGCGGAAGGTCTTGTGCGGGACCAGTTCCTCGGGCACCCCCTCGGCGCGTACCTCGTCCGGGGTCTTGCCGAAGGCGAGTGCCTGGGTCTGGGCGAAGAAGTTGGCCATCAGCAGGTCGTGCTGGGCCTTCAGCTCGTCGCTCAGCTCGCCGACGGGCCGCGCGAAGCCGATGAAGTCCGCCGGGATCAGCTTCGTCCCCTGGTGGATCAACTGGTAGTACGCGTGCTGCCCGTTGGTGCC